>CAZFIB010000015.1:0-61419 GCA_964518865.1 uncultured Thermodesulfobacteriota bacterium | reverse complement strand
CCTGTTTTCAGGAACCAACGAGTTTTTCTTTTTTTTAGGTGGTGAATCGGGGGGAAGCGCGTCCGGCAGATAAAGAGGCAAAAAAGCCGTTCAAGTGAGAAAAACAGAAGGAAGAGGCCGCCGGCATCTTTCACTGCGGATTTCAAAAAACGAAACAGATGAAAAACCCAAAAAGACCCTTGCAGCCGGTGCCGCAAGGCGGTATAAAAATAAATTGTCGCTATTTTTTATCCTCATCGGTAATTTGCTGTCGGAGCAGGCCAATGCACAAAAATCTTCCCAATAAGATAACAATTGCACGAATCGTCATGATATTCATCGTGCTGATCATGTGTAATGTCGATGACCGGCTGCCGGAGGACATGCAGTATCCCTGGCGAGTGTCGGCGCTGCTTTTTGCCGTGCTGGCCGGTTTTACCGATTTCCTTGACGGCTACATCGCCAGAAAATTCAATCTGATCAGCGATTTCGGCAAACTGATGGACCCGCTGGCCGACAAAATATTCATTGCCACGGCATTTATCATGCTGGTCGACAAAGAGATACTGGCCGGCTGGGTGGCGGTCGTAATACTCACCCGTGAGTTCATGGTAACCGGGCTCCGGCAGCTTGCGGTCAGCAAGGGTAAGGTCATGGCAGCCGATAAAATCGGCAAGTTCAAAACAGTGCTGCAGATGCTGTTTCTGATTCTGGGAGGATCGGTCTGGGTCGGCTGGGTAAGGAAAGCGGATATCTCGATCGCATGGAACATCTGGGTCTGGCTTGTGGTGGCAATTACCCTTTACTCGGGAATAGCATACTTCGTGCGTCACCGGGAGCTGTATATGGGTGAGGCGGTAGTGTGAAGTCGCCGGCAGACGGGTATATGCACACCGGATGCTGCAGCATGATTGTTACCCATAATGCTGCGTTCAAGAGGCCGCATCGTCAAGCAGTGATATGTCATTGCGGGCATTTGACCCCGCAGGGCTGCTCCGGGGTTATTCATGTAATGAACATATGGGTGCAGGTGCTATGGCAGGTATCAAAATAGCGTAGCCGGACAGGAGCGTCCTGCGGCTGTGAAAAAAAATCGCAGCTGAAGCAGCTCCGACAGCTTCGCACCACCGGCCGGGCATCGGGAAAAGTAAAGCAGTGCCCGAGCAAGAACCGGAAGGATACCTGCATGCCCGCATTATTGCCGGACACGCTGAAGCTTTGTCCGGCCTGCAGGGACACTGCCTCAGATGGTTCGTGTCCGGCTTTTTGTACCCGTATGTGTGGCGAGCTCAATGCTTCGCCTGAAGGCGAGGGTTTTGATTCGCACGCGAGTACTCCCCGAGTGAGACAATACATAGCTTCCGTATGTAAATGAGGAGCGACAGCGAAAAATACCGGTTTTGTACAACAGCCGCTTAACGGCTGCCCAGGGCATCCCTGATGCGAACGAGCGCATCCTCGAGAACCTTCCGCGGGCAGGCGATGTTTATGCGCTGAAAGCCGGATCCTTCCCGTTCGCCGAACATCGGGCCGTCATCGAGAGCAACCCCCGCTTTTTCAATCAGCAGCCGCTTCAACGCGGCATCCTCAAGGCCGAGGTTTCTGAAATCGAGCCAGACAAGGTAGGTTGCCTGGGGCTCAATGACCTGTACCTCCGGCAGCTGTGCGGTAAAAAACGATTTCAGGAATGACAGGTTTGCTTCAATATAGGCACGCACCTGCCCGAGCCAGTCATCGCCGTGCCGGTAGGCTGCCTCCAAAGCCGCTGCACCGAACACATTCGGTCCGGATATACCGAACCGCGCCCGGCATGCTGCAAACCGGTCACGTTTTGTTTTTTCGGGAATAATCACATTGGCGGTGTGAAGCCCGGCCAGGTTGAATGTTTTGCTCGGCGAGGTGCAGGTGACGGCGTTCATGAGGAATTCCTCTGAGAGCGAGGCAAAGGGTGTGTGCCTGCTGTTGTTCAGTGTCAGGTCGGCATGGATTTCATCGGCGATGACGATGACGTTTTTTTTGAGGCATATCTCACCGAGCGCACGCAGCTCCTCCGCCGTCCACACCCTGCCGACCGGATTGTGCGGGCTGCACAGGATCAGAAGCTTTGCTTTGGGGGCGGCGGCTTTGCGCTCAAGATCATCGAGGTCCATGCGGTACGCGCCGCCGGAAAGAACGAGCGGACTGTTGAGGAGAATCCGATCGTTGTTGTGCACGGCATGCATAAACGGATAGTAGACCGGCTGCTGAAGGATGATGGAGTCGCCCGGTTCGGTAAGTGCCTGGATGAGCATATTGACAGCCGGTACGATGCCCGGGCTGAACAGTATCCATTCCCGCTCGACAGGCCAGCCGTGCCTGTCCTTCATCCATTGGACGGATGCCTCGTAATACCCGGGCATGCAGGCGGCATAGCCGAACACACCGTGACGGGCGCGATCGACAAGCGCGTCGATTACCGGCCGGGGTGCCGGAAAATCCATGTCCGCGACCCACATGGCAACGGCATCCCTGCGGCCGAAAAGCTTTTCAAGCAGGTCCCACTTGACCGAGCCGGTTCCGCGGCGGTCAATGGGGGTGTCGAAATCGTAGTGTGTCATATGTGCCGGGTTGTATACTGAATTTGATCAGCCTGTATAACAGATTCATCACACAATTTCGATTCAGATTACTACTGCGCAGCACTTTTTACAAGGCAACGTTTTTACCAGTGACACGTTTGCATCGTTTTTTAATAATTTCTGTGGTAGAATTTTTTCTGAACCGTAATCGGAGGGGATTATGAGCATCATCGAAAAAGTTCTGGGTGAGGCACGCTGCTACTGGAACAGCCGCGTTATCCTGAGTGCGGCGGAGCTTGATATATTCACCAGGCTGCACGAAAATCCGATTGCCTGCGATGAACTCGCCAGGAGCTGCGGCTGCGATGCGCGCGCCCTGCGCCGCCTGCTTGACTGTCTGATAACCTCCGGGCTTCTTGAAAAACGCGAGAGCAGGTATGTCCCGACCGAAACGGGCATGTATCTTTCAGCGCGCCATCCTGAAAGCATACTCCCGATGGTGCTGCACCTGAACACGGTCTGGCGCAACTGGGACAAGCTGACGGAAACCGTGCGCAACGGATACAACCCCGTACTGGAGCCGGTTCTCGACTCACCGCACCCGCATGAAACGGAGGCGTTTGTCGGTGCCATGCATGTCGTCGGGCGCGATATCGCCGGAGAGATAGCCGGCTATTGCGACCTGAGCGGGTTTCAGCGTCTGCTCGACATCGGCGGGGCATCGGGCACCTACACGATCGCGTTTCTGCAGGAAAACCCGCAGCTGGAGGCAGTGCTGTTCGACCTGCCGGGCGTAATTCCCATGGCTGAGCAGCGCCTGCGTCACGCGGGTCTGTTTGACCGGGTACGGCTTGCCGCGGGGGATTTCTACCGGGATGAGCTGCCGGGAGGATGTGATGTCGCGCTGCTCTCAGCAATAATTCATCAAAACAGCCAGTCTGAAAACATCGCCCTTCTGCGCAAGGTCTACCGCGCACTCAGCCCGGGAGGCGCACTCATCATCCGCGACCATGTAATGGATGAGACGCGCACAAAACCCGCCAGCGGTGCGCTGTTCGCGCTCAATATGCTCGTCAACACCTCCGGGGGCGACACCTATACCTTCAGCGAGATCGAAAACATGCTGAAGACGTCCGGCTTTACGGCGATAAGCCGTCTGCGCAAAGGCGAGGGGATGGACAGCCTGGTCGATGCGCGCAAACCGCTGCAGCATACCGCTGAAAAACGGGACATTCGGCGTGAATGACAATCAGCCTGGATAAATCCGAAACATTGTTGCTGATTCATTCTGGTACCCCGGAGCATACACCTTTCTTCAGCCGCTTATCAAACGTATTCCTGACCCACTGGTGCCCCAAGTATTGACGAATCCGTAAAAAGTCCATCTGCTGCGTTGCGCTGCAATCTCAGTCACTGCGGCGTACAGAAAGTACGCCTCTCGCAGATTCCGACCGACAGCGTCGGGGATTCCTTCGGTTTTGCGCGCCTTGCATCTGAACCTTTTACGAATCCGTCCGTTTCCGGACTTTTTACGGGACCATCAAGTATTGTAGCGGAAATATCTTTTCATCGCCCCCGGCAATCCCTTTTTTCAGTTCTGGAGGGGATCGATTACGGTCAAAAATTCGAATCGGTGAAAATCGCTGTCAAGGGTGCAAATTGCGCACATGCCGTGCCGCCTCCTGTTTCAGCTGCCGCATGAGCGTGTCGTCTGTTGTCGGTGTAGCGTTCATATGGAAAAACATATCGAGTGTCTGTTTGTATGTTAATTGACAATCCGGGGCTCCTTCAAATTATGAGGCTGTTTTCGGAACGCTGCGGCAGTGATGTTCCGAAATTATCGACACAACAAAAAACAGCTTGACAAAACACAAAAATAAACTAAACTGACTAGTCAGTACAGTTCGGATATGTGAGCATGCAAAACCACGAGAACAAAAAAGACCGCAAGGAAGACATTTTCGAGGCAGCCCTCAAGTGCTTCAACGAGAACGGCTACTACCGCACCTCCATCGATATGATCGCCGAACACGCCCGTATAAGCAAAGGTGGAATATACTATCATTTCAAATCCAAAGACGAGCTGTTTATAAAGCTTTTTACCTACCGCTGTGAGAAGTATCTGGAACATATCCGCAAGGAAATTCAGGAAATAGATGACCCGGAAGTGCGCCTCGAGCAGTTTGTTTCGAAAGCCAGCCGCGTTGTCATTCAAAATGAGGATTTTATACGCTTTTTCCTCGAGTTTATGGCGATCGGCTCGCGGGACCCGGAAATCCGTAAAGTGATGACCGATTATTACCGGGATTCCGTTTCAAATTTCAAGCACCTGATCGAGGCCGGTATCGTAACCGGAAAATATAAGTCCATAAACGCTGCACAAATAGCCCGCGGTGTTTACTTCCTGTCCATGGGAATATTCTTTACCTATTTCACCGTTAACGCCGATTTCGAGCTTGTCGATGAGCATATATTTCACATAGACAGTAGCATTGAACGAATAAAGAAGACCGGCTGAAGCTCTCCTGTGACAGACCGGAGTATATACTTTACCCTGAGACTGTACCGACCGGTCGGTTAATATTAACTATTGTTCAGGGAGAATTATTATGATAGTGAGTGAAATTTTTTATGAGGGAGTCAACAGGTACTTTGAACAGATCCGTGACGGGGTCGACCGCGAACCCGATGCCGGAAAAAAGCTCAGAACGTTTATCGACCGGACTATCGAAATACTGAGTGAGAACCGGGAGTTTTTCAGGATTTACATCGAGTTTTTGTCGAAGGAATCGGACAGGCCCGAAGTAAAAAAAATGATGACCACGTTTTATGACCGCTATATGGAAACGGTTCAGGAGATTATGCGGGAGGGGATCGGCGCCGGTGTATTCAAGGATTTCGATACTGAAAAATATGCACGGGCGCTTTATTTTCTTACGATCGGCGCACTGTTTACACGCTACACCATGAAAGTGGAATTCGACCTGACAGCCCAGAATCATTTCCAGATCGACAGCATTCTTGAATCTGTCAGGACTGCATAACCGCTAATTCGTGATGCAATCAGTTGGGAGGATGACATGAGTTTACCAGACGGTGCCTATAAAGCCCTTGAGGATGCCCTCGGTCCGGACAATGTGTGCGACGAGCCTGCCGTGACATCGGGATACAGCTACATGTGGCTGGTATATGCGACGCATGCCCAGTCGCAGCGATACCGGCCGGCAGCGGTTGCGCTTCCGGGGAGCACGGAGGAGGTGCAGCGGATCATCAAAATCGCCAACCGGTACAAATTCAACTACATACCGGTCGGCACCAACCTTCTGCCGCCGACCATACCTACCCGTCCCGACACGGTTGTCATAGACCCGAAGCGCATGAACAGGATTCTGCATATCGATGAAAAGAACATGTACGCTGTAGTCGAGCCGTATGTCACGTATGCGCAGTTGCAGTCCGAAACCATGCAGCGGGGTCTTACCCTTACGGTCTGCGAGGGCGGAGCCCAGTGTTCGGTTGTCGCCAACAACATGTTTCAGGGAATGGGCGGGACAGGTCATAAATTCGGCTACAACCGCGGCATACTCGGCTGCGACTGGGTCCTGCCGAGCGGTGAGCTGCTGCAGATCGGCTCGCGCGGCACTGCGTGCGGCGACTGGTTCTGGGGTGACTGCGCGGGCATGAATCTGAAGGGCATGCTGCGGGCCGATTCCGGACACTGCGGCGGATTCGGCATGGTAACCACCATGGCCGTGAAGCTTTTTCCCTACCCGGGGCCGAAAGCATTTCCGGTGACCGGCAGGAACCCCGATTTTTCAACCGATTTTCCTAAAGATTTATTCAAGGTCAACCTTATCAAGTTTCCCACCCGCGCAAAGATGATCGACGCAATGTATGAAATCGGTTACGAGGAAATCGCAGTCGCGGTCCACGAGGAACCGGCCGGCATGATCCTGGCCGGCGAATCGGCCTCGGTTGAAGACTTCTGGGATGAGTGGTCTGAATTCAAAAAACAGTGGGTAAACGTGCTGTCCGTAACGCTTCTGGGAATTTCCTCCGTGCAGCAGGTTGCCTACGAGCAGAAGGTTCTCGATGCCATTGTGGAGGAAATCGGGGGCTCCTACATCACGGAGGACGATCCTCTCTGGCGCGCAGCTCCCAACAACCTCGGCGAGCAGTTTCGCACCGGCATGTCCAACCGGCTGTTCAGAATCGCCGGCGACTTTTTCGTTATCGGCGGATTCGGCTTCGATTCGCTCGATCAGAGTTTGAAAATGAGCGAGGAATACATGTGGCCGATCATCCGGGAAGGCATTGAAAAAGGGCACTTTGCCCCGGATGATGTCGGCAATGACTGGCTGAATTCGTATCAGCTGGGGCATTTTTCCGAAACCGAGCCCCTGATCTATTTCGAGCACGACCTTGAAGCAGGCGGTACGTTTCTGGGAGGCTACATCAAAACGATTCAGGAGGCCATTCAGCGCAGAATGTGCCCCACGTGGCCCATGGGCCCCATGACCTATATTACCGGTCCGCAGATGTGCAACTATCATGAGCTCATCAAGTCGATAAAAGAAAAGCTCGACCCGCGGCTGACGGCGAATCCCGGATATCCGGTTCCGCCCGAACCGCCGGCAGCGCCGGAATGATCGACACTGAAACACAGAGAAAAGCCGCAGGAGGAAGAGGCATGACTACGACACAGGCTAAGGTGGATTATCTGAAACCGCTGGAGGGCATACCGTATCCGGAGGTGCAGAAAAAAAAGGACGAATACCGGGAAGGCTTGTACACGGCTTTGCAGGAAATCGTCGGCGAGCAGAATCTCCGTATCGATACGGAAACGCTGCAGTGCTATGCGGCGGACAGGAGTCTTGAGCAGGCGGGAGGGCCGGCGGCGGTTGTTTTCCCCGAAACAACCGAGCAGGTCTGCAAAATCGTTGCCTACGCAAACGACCGGGCCGTGCCGGTCGTGCCGGCAAGCTCGGGCGTTCACAACTACGGTGCCGTGCTTCCGGGTATGGGCGGCATTGTGGTTGATCTGTCGGGCTGGAAAACCATTCATAAAATCGACCGCCGCAACAGGGCCGTGCGCATTGCGCCGGGGATAACCTACGGCGAGCTGCAGGAACAGCTGGCACCCGAGGGCCTGCGGGCGCTCACTCCGCTGCTGCCGAGAAAAGAGCAGTCGGTTCTTACCGCACACCTCGAGGCCCACCCCATGCTGATACCGGAATTCAACTACAGCGAGCCGGTGTATACAGCGGAGATCGTCATGCCGACCGGCAGCGTGTTCAGGACCGGAACAGCCGCTGTTGCTCCACCTGAGCAGAACCAGTCCGACATGATCGGTCCCTGGGGACCGGGTTTCGACTGGAACCGCCTGTATACCCGCGCACAGGGAACGCTCGGCATCGTGACCTGGATGAACATAATGGCGGAGCCGCTCCCCCGGAAACAGAAGCTCTACTTCACCTGCAGCCGCAGCATGCAGGACCTCGTTTCCTTTACCTACCGTGTTCAGCGCAAGTGGATCGGCTATGA
Source organism: uncultured Thermodesulfobacteriota bacterium (assembly GCA_964518865.1). Taxonomy (GTDB): domain Bacteria; phylum Desulfobacterota; class WTBG01; order CAIYCZ01; family CAIRTM01; genus JANQGV01. The sequence continues at coordinate 53,338 of CAZFIB010000015.1, read as the reverse complement.
GTGTTTTATTCTGAACCGCGCAAACCTGGCCTCGATTCTTGCGCGTGACGATGCGGAGATGGCGCTGCTGAGACGGAACCTTCCCGAGTACGTACAGCTGTTCTGCATCGGCGGCCTGAAGCGTTACCCGGATGAACGGATCGCATACCAGGAACGGGATTTTCTGGCCGTATCCCAGGAGTGCGGCATGAATCCGCGTTCCACGATTCCCGAGGCGCCGCGGGCTGCGACATTCTTCAACCGAAACCTGCGGAACTGCTGGGGTGGTGAGGTGTACTGGAAAGAGCGGGCACGCGGCGGCAGCGCCGATATTTTCTTTGTGACCACCATGGAATCGGCCCCTTCCTTTATACGCAGCATGCAGGAGGCGGCTGTCGCCGAAAACTATAATGTTCAGGATATCGGTGTGTACCTGCAGCCTATAGAAAACGGCCGGGCCGCACACCTCGAATTCAGCATACCGTTCAACCCGGACGACTCCTGCGAGTGCGACGATGTTCGCCGCCTGCATCGAACGGCAAGCGAGAGACTGTTTCGGGAAGGTGCCCTGTTTACGCGGGCGTACGGATCCTGGGGCAGCATGGTCGCTGCACGCAATGCAATGCAGTATCAGACGTCAAAAGCGGTCAAGGAAATCATCGATCCTAACTGCATCATGAATCCGGGGAAGCTCGGACTGTAACCGAAAGGAGGTCGGCGCAAATGAGTCAGCTTGAAAAATATCGATGGGATCTGGTCAACTGCGAGCGCTGCTCAATGTGCAAGTGGGTACACCCCTGGAGCGTAAAGAGCAAAGAGCGCGCGCCTCTCTGCCCTTCGATAAAAAAATATCTGTACGACGCCTATTCGGTCCAGGGGCGCTTCGATCTTGCCCGGGCGCTGCTCGAGCAGGAGGTGGAGCTTACCGACAAGGCGCTGGAAGTGATTTATACCTGCACGTTGTGCGGGGCCTGTGATGTCACCTGCAAGTTCACCCGCGACATGGAGCCCCTTGAGATTCTGCACGAAATGCGAAAGCTTGCCGTCGAGCAGGGCAGGGGACCGCTGCCGGGTCACATGCCGGCGGTGGACAGCATCAAAAAAAACAACAATCCCTGGCTGCAGCCCCGCTCGCGTCGCGGCCACTGGGCCCGCAAAATGGAGGTCAAAGACCTCAACAAGGAAAAAGCGGACGTGCTGTACTTTACCGGCTGCACCTATGCCTACAATGCAAACCTGCAGGACGTTGCCCGGTCCACCCTGCGCTTACTGCAGAATGCGGGCGTCGACGTAGGTATCCTCGGTGCTAACGAGAGCTGCTGCGCCAGTCCGGTCATTAAAGTCGGTATGGCGGATATGTTTGCCGAGCATGCGGCCAAAAACATCGAAATGTTCAACAGCCTCGGTGTGAAGACAGTGATTACCTCCTGTGCCGGCTGCTACGGAGTTTTCAAAAGTCAGTACCCCGCAATCGGTACGATGAACTTCGAAGTGAAACACAGCATGGAATATCTGGATGAGCTTTTGCGTGAGGGAAAAATCAACTTCACCAAAGAGGTTCCGATGACGGTAACCTGGCACGACCCCTGTCATGCCGGCCGCGGCGGTGAATCGCAGGATCTCTGGAAGGGCACCCGCGTGAAATGGGGGCTGTCGGATCCGCCGCACAGAAGAAACTACGGAGCAGACGGCGTGTTTGATCAGCCGCGAAACATCCTGAATGCAATTCCGGGCATCGAGCTCGTTGAAATGGAGCGCATTCGCGAGTTTTCCTGGTGCTGCGGTGCCGGCGGGGGCGTCAAGTCGGCGTTTCCCGATTTTGCCGTTGAAACGGCGCGGGAGCGCGTGCAGGAAGCAAAGCAGACCGGCGCCGATGCCCTGGTTACGAGCTGTCCGTGGTGTGAGGCGAACCTGCAGGACGGCATCGTTGCGGACGGCGGCGGACTGGACATGTACAGCCTTGTGGAACTGATCCAGCGGGCATTATAATTTTGACGTTTTAAAAATATTTTTTTTCAACAATAAGGAGTTTCCAATGAAACGCTACAGCGCTTTATTTGTCATGTGTCTGCTGGCCGCCGCTGTCGGGCCGACTTCGGCCGTATCGTCGGAATCCGGACAGTCTTCGCAGGAGGCCGAGGAAATCGGCGCCTCGGCCGGTATCAGTGAAAATCATCCGGAAATCGAGGAGGGCGTAACCTGTGCAGACTGTCACCAGATCAAGATCGATGCGGGGTCAACGGCAACGCAGGTCTGGCTGACGGGCGATTACGCCAACTTCAGTAAAGGCGAAGGTGCCATGCCCAACGACATGGTCAAGCAAGAAATCGAAAAGGCCATGGGCGGTGTCAAAAAGACGAGCACCTGTGTTATCGCCACCTGCGTGAACAACAAGCCCCTGAGCTCGACAGCGGAATTCACCCTTGAGCCCAGAACCATGACGCTGTACGGTATCCATGAAAAAGGCACCGAAAAACTGCTGCACATTGCGCAGAATCCGCGGGTGAGCCTCAACTGGCACCGTGAGTGGACGGATTTCAGCAAAACGCTCTGCATACAGTTTATCGGCCACGCGGAGCTGTTCGACGGCACCCATCCTGAGTTCGACCGGATACTCAAAGAAATTATACCGTATGAAAAGCGGGCACAGGCTCAGAATGTTCCGCTGGATACCTGCCGCGCAATGTTCAAGCAGATGATGCTTATCAGCAGGATCACGGTCGAGGAGGCCACGATTACGAACGCCGAATTCAAAAAACTGGGACCCTACCGGCCGTGGCAGCGCTGGAACCCCGGCCGGGAACGGAAAACAACCGAATAGTACCCTCTATCAAGGAGCACAGGCGGTGGAAATACTCGGTCTGCTCGGAAGCCCGCACGTGAACGGCTTATGCAGCAAACTTCTTTCAGCCGTGCTGGACGGGGCGGCTGAAGCCGGAGCTGCAGTCAAAAGATATGATTTGATCACATGCAACATCATGCACTGCATGGGGTGCTGCAAATGCCTGACGAGCGAGCCCGGGCTGCCCATAGGACCGTGTCCGCTCAAGGACGACATGCACGGCATTCTGGAGCAGTATGTGCAGGCAGACGGATATGTTCTTGCAAGCCCGGTGTACGATGTGTCGGTGACCGCGTTAATGAAAAAATTTCTCGAGCGGAAGATTGCGCTGACCTATCGCCCGGCCGATGCCTATGCCAGAATCGGTTCGCCGCGTCGGTCGGCGGACTTCGAAAAAAAAGCCGTGCTGCTCGTGACCGGGAACTGCTCGAACGAGTATCGCGAGGTAATGGGAGACCCCTGCTTTGAAATGATGGAGGCTCACTTTATCGTAGAGCAGGTGGAGACGCTCGAAAAAATATATGTCGGCAGTGCCGAGACAATCGATGATGAAGCCCGTGCCGGGCTCATTGCGTCCACACGTGAAACCGGCCGGCGCCTTGCTGCAGCGGTTGCCGGGGCGCTGGAGACAGGATAACAAATAACGGTACATTTGTTTTGATCGGAACGGAGAGGATACTACTATGACACGGAAAACCTGCGGACCATTGCACGGAGTAACGATTCTTGATTTTACCTGGGTTCTGGCCGGGCCCTTTGCTACACGGGTTCTGGCCGATATGGGAGCGACGGTTATAAAAGTCGAGCGCTACCGGGAAGGCAGCAGCGAACGCGCACTCCCGCTTATTGTCGAGCATGACGGGGTCCGGCAGAGCTCCTACAACATTAACTGCAACCGCGGCAAAAAAAGCGTCTGTCTGAACCTGAAAAGCAAGCAGGGCATCGAGCTTATCCACGAGCTGATAGGTAAAAGTGATGTCGTGATGGAGAATTTTGCTCCGGGTGTCATGGAGCGGCTGGGGCTTGATTACGAATCGGTCCGCAGGATAAAACCGGATATTATTTACTGCTCGGTATCGTGTTTCGGGCACTGGGGCCCGTACTCCCGGATGCCGGGCTATGACCTGATTGCACAGGCATCCAGCGGCTGGACCGACCAGAACGTCACACAGCAGATATCGCCGGTCTCCATCGGCGACATGAACGCTTCCATGCATGCAGCCACCGCCGTGCTTGCAGCCCTTTACTGCCGCAACGAGACCGGTGTCGGACAGAATATCGATATTTCAATGATGGACTGTCTGTTCCATTTTCATGAAAACACTCTTCCGTGGTATCTGATAACGGATGCGGTCGGCGCGCCCGTTGAGCCACCCAAAATAGGCAGGCTGCATCCCGGTTACGCGCCTTACGGTATCTACACCGCCAAGGACGGCAGTATTACCATTGCCTGTCTTACCAGGCCCCGCTGGGAGGGCCTGCTGAACGCTATGGGCAAGGATTACGAGTGGCTGCGCGACGATCCGCGGGCCGCGGATGTTTCGACGCGCTGCACCGAAAAAAACGCACCGTTTATTCACAAGGTGGTCGAGGAATGGGTCATGTCGCATAACAGTGTTGCGGATGTCGAACGCATTCTGCAGGAGAACGGCGTGCCCTGTCTGCGCGTGCGCGGCATAAAGGAACTGGCTGATTCCGACCCGCACATCAAGGAGCGTGAAATGCTTGTCGAGGTCGAGCAGCCGTTTGTCGGAACGATGAAAATGTACGGCAGTCCGTTCAAAATGTCCGAAACCCCCTGCGGTGTAACGGGTCACGGCCCCTTTATCGGAGAGCATAACAGTGAGATACTGGGCGGCTTACTGGGATATTCGAGGGAGCGCATTTCAACGCTTTACCAGCGGGAGGTGCTGTACCATGAGGACGCCGTAGAACGACTGGAATCAGGTGAGACGAATAATTAAAAGAGAAAGGATAGCGCCATGACGGAACAACAGCAGAATACCGACGGAACAATCGAAAAAATGCTTCATGTAAAGCCGTTCAAGCATTTCGACAGCCACGGTCACGCCGGTCTCGAAAAAGAGGGTATCGCAGAGCGGCCGGGCTGCCTCGACTTCTGGTGCGGCAACTCGGTTGTTTCACGGACCATGATGGGCGCACGTGCTGCGCTGGGAGACCCCAACCCGTTTTCATTTATTTCAAAACCCGAAGAGTGCCCCCCGCTTTCCCCTGAAGTGTTTGTGCAGCACATGGATGCCGCGAACATCGAGGCCATGCTGCTGCAGTGTATCCACGGGGTCTCCGACCCCTATCCCGGCAACCCGGAAGGGTGGAAATGGTACGTGCCCAACGAGTATGTCAAGAAAAGCTTTATCGATGCGCATCCCGGCCGGTTTACGGCGGTGGGCGGCGTGCACACGCGTTATGGTACGGAAGCGGCCCTGGAAATGGTCATGTCGGCCAAGGAGTGCGGATTTCCGGGACTGAAGTTTCACACGGCAACCTCGGGGTATCCGAACCAGAAGGAGATGTACCCGGTCTATGAGAAGTGCGTTGAGCTGGGGCTGCACGTCCAGTTTCATACCGGCTGCGAAGAACTGCCCGGCACACGTACGAAATATCAGTCCCCACTGTATCTCGACGATGTTGCAATGGATTTTCCCGATCTGAAAATTCTTCAGCTGCACTGCGGAGTGTTCAATAATATCGAGATGGGCCTGTGGAACGTCATGAAACACGACAATCTGTACACGGATATTACGACGCCCGTGCCGACGCTGATGCATTTCAGGCAGTATTTCGATATGGATCACATGCGGTTTCTTGAATTTTTTATGCCCGACAAGGTTTTCATGGGAACCGACTACCCCATGACCCTGCCGTTTTATAAAACGCTGTTCGATAATATCATGCAGATGCCGCTGTCCATGGAATTCAAACACAAGCTTACGGGTAACAACATCAGAAAATTTATTGACTGGCAGTCTCAGGACTGATACTGCCGGGAGCTGAAAAAAATCCCGTTGCTCACATCGGTACGCTGTGATGAAAGGAGAAACCATGCCTGATACATACGGAAAGGCGTTCCGTCGAAAATGTTATGAACTTGCCGACAAGGTAGACCTTGACCTGATCGACGGTTCGGCGGATCAGGAGTGGTTTTACCGGACGTTTACCCACTATCTTGATATAATTCATAATTATTATGTGATAAAGATGTGTGAGGTAAAAGCATCCCGCAGGGAAAAACTGCATATTGTCAGTGGGCAGGCCTCCTGATGCCGCTGCTTTTTACAGAGGAGTACGAGTAATGCATGATGTTGTTATGGTCAGCGCCTGCAGAACGCCGATAGGATCGTTTCAGGGCTCGCTCAAGGATGTACACGTAAAAGATCTGGGAAAAATTGTCGGAACGGAGGCCCTGAGAAAGGCGGGCATGGATCCGACGGCTATCGATGAGGTTGTCTGCGGCAACGTCATTCAGGCCGGTGTCGGTGGCAATATCGCACGGCAGATTCAGGGCGCTCTCGGGATACCGTGGAGCGCCCCCGCCTGCACGGTAAATCAGCTGTGCGCCTCGGCGATGCGGGCCCTGGAAATCGCCTGTCACAATATCATGACGGGCTGCACCTCATCGAGCCTTGTGCTCGGCGTTGAGAACATGACCCGCGCTCCCTATCTTATGCAGGGCTGTCGCAGCGGCTATCGGATGGGGTCGGCCGAGCTTGACGACGCCATGATGCTGGATGCCTTGGTGTGCTCCATCGAGAACTATCACATGGGCGTTACGGCCGAGAACATTGCCCGGCGCTATTCGATTTCCAGGAAGGAGCAGGACGATCTGGCACTGCTGAGCCAGCAGCGTGCCGCTGCTGCCCTTCAGCAGAGCAGGTTCGTTCCCGAGATCGTGCCTGTTGAAATAAAAAGAAAAAAAGAGACCGTGCTGTTCGACACCGACGAGCATGTGCGGCCCACAACAACAGCGGACGTGCTGGCCTCGCTGAAACCGGTGTTCAAAAAAGACGGAACCGTTACGGCGGGAAACGCCTCAGGGGTCAATGACGGCGCTGCGGCCGCAGTGCTGCTTTCCGCAGAACGTGCCCGTCAGCTCGACATCAAGCCGCTTGCGCGTATCCGCGCTACGGCATCTGCAGGTGTGGATCCCTCGGTTATGGGTCTCGGTCCGGCCGTGTCGATTCCAAAGGCCCTGGACAGGGCCGGCCTTGCACCGGAGGATATCGGCTATTATGAAATCAACGAGGCGTTTGCCGCCCAGTTTCTCGGCGTCGAGCGTATGCTGCAGGAAACGGTCGGCATTTCACTTGACATGGATACGGTAAACAGGAACGGCTCGGGGATTTCGCTCGGTCATCCCGTGGGATGCACGGGACTGCGTGTTGTGGTGTCGCTGCTGTATGAAATGCAGCGCTTCGGTTCGGAGATGGGATGTGCATCGCTGTGCGCGGGCGGAGGTCCGTCAATGGCGACCGTTCTTCAGATTCTGTAATCGGTTATTTATCGGCGCCTGGTGTTTTCAGGCGGGAAAGGACCCAGTATGATGTATGATCTTGCGATTGTCGGTGCAGGGCCCGGCGGGCTAATGGCGGCTCGCGAGGCAGCAGCAGCCGGTCTGTCGGTTGCCGTGCTTGAAAGAAGAACAGATATTTCCACGGTAACTCGCGCCTGCTGCCAACAGCTCATCATGGACAGGGATTTTCAGGGAGAGAGCCTGCGTTTTGATTCCGGTGTGCTGCATTTCACAAAGAACGGATTTTCCGTGCCGTATACGGGACCGGGCGTGCCTGTTACTGAAAAGTATTTCATATCGCCCCGTGGCCACACGGTGCGATTTGCCAACGCCGACAACAGCCCGATCGTCATCGTTATCGACAAGGGACTGCTGCTGCAGGGACTGCTGGATGCTTCAGAGAAAGCCGGAGTGCGTTATTACAGCCCGGCATCGGTGTCCTCGATCACGGACGAGGGCGGCAGCGTTTCAATAACGTTCAATCGCGGCAGCGGCCCTGAAAAGCTGCAGGCACGCAAGCTTATCATTGCAGAAGGGGTCAATGCAACGCTTGCCGGCAGGCTGGGATTTTCGAACAAGCGGACGCTTTTTGCAAAAGCGCTGTGCGTCATGTGGATTCTCGAAGGCGTGGATGATTTCGAGCCGGCAACGCTGAAAAGTTACATGGGACGCGCATACCGTTCATTTACGCCGGTTATCACGGGCCAGGCGATCGAAGACGATCAGCGCTATCTTGTGCTGATAGGCAACAGGGACAGGCGGCCCGAGCAGGTGTTTGCAGCAGTGCAATCCGAAAGCCCGATCGCCCGCAATTTTGCATCAGCCAGGATCGTAAAAAAAACAGCCTGCGGGGCGACAGCCTACTCCGCGCTGAAGGTTCCGCATATGGGCAATGTGCTGGTAATCGGCGATGCAGCCGCTTATGTCGAGGTTGAAATGCAGGGTGCCATGACGTGCGGCTTCAGGGCAGCGCGAGCCGTCGCCGAGGAGATTGAAGGCCGGGACGGCTTTGCCGGGTATGCCGGCTGGTGGCAGGAGTCTTTTGAGTTCAACAGCGATGATTACCTGCAGGTAGCACAGGGCTTTGCCCTTGTTCCGACATACACCGATGATGAGCTTGATTATCTTTTTGCATTGATCGAGGATGAAACACTCGAAGGAACCTATAATCAGTACAAATCACCGAAGCTGTTATGGCGGGCGATTCTCGGTCACAGCGACCGCATACGGCGTGAACAGCCTGAACTGCATGAAAAAATACAGTCGCGGAATCTCTCTCTCAGCGATTCCCTGTAAACGAGGATAACCGCAATGGGCAAGCTGACCATTCCCGGAGCCAATATGCGCGAGCAGGCCATGTTCGACAAGCTCGGCATCAGTCTGCTGCAATCGATTTCCGAAGAATCCTTCATGGCCGTCGTCACCCGGTTTCTTGCGCAGCATAATGTGCTGCATCTGGCGAGCCACCGGCAGGGCAGAATCCGCTCGACACCGCTTGAGTATTTTTCAAGCGGAATAACCGTTCATGTTTTTTCGGAAGGCGGCGGGAAAATAGCAAACCTCAGAGCCTGCCCTGATGTGTGCTATTCGATAGCAGAGCCGTATGACCCGGCCGCAGGCATACTCGGCGCGCGGGGCATGCAGGTGTGGGGAACCGCCACGGTGTTTAAAAAAAATGAAGATCCGCAACGCGCGGCAGCCGTTTTCGAGCATTATCCGAACAAGAACACCATAACTGATCAGGGCATTGCAGATGATTTCGAAGCTGTGAATTTCAATATCATTACGGTCGAACCGGCAGTGATACGCTACCTCGATCTGAAACAGGGATTCCGAAACGTTACCTGGAAGCGAGACGGATAGCGGCAGAGGTACCCGGGAGCTGTCTCGTGAGGAAAAAGCTGCAGCGGGAAAAACAGATGCGCCACTCATGACAATTGCTTCAGACGGATTTTTTGCAGGAGTCCGTTTTGCGGACGAAATTCGCGACCGGAGGCCGCTCCCACTAAATAGTGATAAAGGTCTGCGTTACGCTTGAAGCCTGTGCCGTGCCGGATGAGCCTGCAGGTATCCGCCTTCTGCCGGGTAGTGTGCGGTTCTGCTGTTTCCTCAGGCGCGCGCCGGGTATCTGGAATGCTCTATCAGGGGCCCGGGTGGTGAATACACTTGGCATTGCAATTTACCCTGAAACGAATTATGATATATCTGTTTTTATTGCCGATGTACGTGCAGCAGGTATATATCGGTGATATCCGGGAGAAGGACAGCTCGCGAAAAATACCCGGTAAAATTATCGGGCCGAAGAAAGCCGAACTAATTTTCCGGGAGGTGCCGACCTGAGGCTCATGCCTCCAAACGCATGGGCAGCTGTCGCAGAGGTTAGCGGGAAACATCAGAAGCACGATCGAGAAAGGAGACACTGTTATGGCGGATTATGATGTAATTGTAGTAGGCTGCGGGCCGGCCGGGATGATGGCGTGCGGTGAGCTTGCACGGCGCGGCATCAAGGTGCTAGGTATCGATAAAAAACCCAGGCTCGATGTGAATATCCGGACCGCTTCAGGGTATTGCTTTCTCGATCAGCCCTTTAATGCCGAATATATCAGGCAGACTCCTGCGGACGGCAAAGTAAAGCTGGAGTATACCGATTCCGGCTTCAGTGTCACCTATGGCGCCGAGATGGAGGGAATTCACCACTCACACATGTTTTCCGACACCGGCAAGCACTGGCAGGCATCGACGACAAAAAAGCCGTTCTATCATGTTTTCAATCCGCATCAGTGTCACCAGGACCGCTTTGAGTGGGCCGGTAAAACGGGTGCAGAGTTTATGCCCTCGACCCTGTTCAGGAATATCGAGCAAAACGACAAACAGGTCGCGATCACGGTCCGCAGGGACGGCAGGGATGTGCGGCTGACCTGTAAAAAGCTGATCGCTGCCGACGGCCTGTGCTCACGCATCGCCAAGGTGAGCGGGGCCAACAAAAGCCGAACGGATTTCGGTATGAAGGGCCCGACCATAGAGTATGAGCTCTCGAACGTTGACTGCCCGTATGATCGCGGCGATATGTTTTTTTTCGGCTCCAAGAACTTCGGCGGCCGGGCCGGCGGCATTATCATGGTTCCCAGCTGTCACGGTGAGGGTGTTTTCCGTATGGAAACAATGTCCGTGCTGCCCGCATCGACCGCAAGCGACCTGATCGAATATTTTACCAAACAGGGGCCGTTTGCCGAGTGGTTTAAAAATGCCGAGATTATCGAAATGAGCGGCGTTGTTATAGAATTTCTGTCTCCGATGATTGTTCCGCATTACGGCAATATTCTGTTTGCCGGCGATTCCGCGGCGTTCGGCGAATGTCTCTATCAGTGTGCGGTTATGTGCGGCTATAAAGGAGCAGAGTGCATTGAGAAAGAGCTTGACGGCAAAAAGGGTTTTGATGAATTTGCGAAATGGTGGGCCGACCATTTTGAATGGGTACTGAATCCCAAGCGCATGGCCGATTATACCAAGCGCGTTCTGTTTCCGCGTTTTTTCTCGGTGCAGGAGCTGGACTTTCTGTTCGATCTTTCCAAGAAACATCCGATCGTTCTGGAAGAGGCCGAGGCCACCCCCTATGACTTCACGACCATGGTAATGCAGTCGTTTATGGCCATGCCTGAGGTTTCCGATGAGCTCAAGCAGCGCATGCAGACCATTATCGACGCGGATATGGCGCAGGTTGCACAGGTCGTCGGGCAGGTTCAGAAAGCGTAATTTTTCGAAAGGCAGGAATTTATTGCTTGACCGTTTGGTGTAGATATTTTATTACATACTAATATCCGGCTTGGTTTTGAATCCATATTCAGACACGTGTATCAGAGCCGTACGGAACGGCTTTTCTTTATGGATTTTTATTTATATGCAGCCCCAGCGCATGGCAGCACTGGAGAACAGTAGCAGGAGGAAATGTTTTTCATCATCAGTGAAACTTATTACTAGGAGGGGATATGAAAAACAAATTTTTTTATCGTTTGATGGTGTGCATCGTTACCGCGTATGCCCTTGTGCTTTCGGCATCTCCGGCCGGGGCAACGATCAAGCTGTATGACGACAAGCTCATACTGAGCGGTTTTGTAAAAGAAACCGTGTATATCCGCACTTCACTGTCTGAGCGCGAAAAGGAATACCGGGATATGGCGCTTGATTTTGCAAAAACAAGCGTCTACCTCGAAGGCCTGTACACCATAAAAGAGAGCAGCGACTACACCCTGCGCTTTTTTGCCGGATTCAAGTGGTGGTATGAGTCCGCCTCAGGTTTTCTCGACGACAATCTCAGCAGACATATTCATCATCGTCACCGCAAAGACTATGTGTCACCCCGAAGCTTTGACGATGATATCCTGACGGAGGCGTATGTCGATTTCATAAAAGGACCGCTTCAGATCAGGCTCGGTAAGCAGATCGTGATCTGGGGGCAGCTCGATGTCGACCGGGTCGCCGATGTCGTCAACCCGGTTGACCTGCGCTGGAACGTGCCGGGTGTGGACACCTGGGAGGAGATAAAAAAGGGTCTCTGGATGATCAGAACCATCTACCAGACCGAGCTTCCCGGCAACCTGATTTTCGAGGGAATTTTCAATCCCGGCTATTTTCAGGAGTTCCGCCTTCCCTATGACGGCACTCACTGGGGCGCTCCGTATGAAGAGCCGTTCGGCGCACCGGGAATCGGCATTTTCGGCTGGCAGCAGGAAAAGTTCCATCGTGATGCCCCGACCTGGAACCTGAGCAAGAATTACGAGTGGGGGCTGAGAGTGCGGGGCTACACGCTGGGTGTCGACTGGACCCTGCTGTACTGGAACGCACTGTCTGACAGCCCGGTCGCCAATCCGAACCGGCTCGGCGACTTTTCAATGCAGTACATATCTGCCGCCATCCGGGCCGCCTCCCGGGGCGGTACCATTCAGCCCGGCGACTGGCCTGACTACAAAGTGTATTACTACAAGCGCATGCAGACTCTCGGTGGAACAGCGCAGTACTATGCCTCGTGGTTCCGCGGCGCAATACTGCGCCTTGAGTGGTTCTATAATTTCGGCCAGCCGTTCAACAGCGGCGGCCGGGGCGAGGCCACCGATATCGACGACTGGACCCGGCGGGACACGTGGGGTGTGGCCGTGTCCTATTCCGATAAATTTCGTATCCCCTACTGGACCGAGAAGATCGGCACGGGCAAGATGCTCGACATGACGATAACCTTTCTTTACGATAAAATCCGCGATAACCACCACGACCTTTACAAGAGCTCTTTGAATCACCGTCCGGGCGACTCGTCCGCTGAGAGCATATCACTTTTTCTCATGCAGATGATGTTCAACGGCGAATGGACGTTCGTGTTCACCGGCAGCTACAAGCCGCGCATTACGAAGTTTTTCGGCGCTGCGACGGTTACCTATTCATTTCCCGGCAGCCACTGGTATGCCGACATGGGCTACAAGTTTTACGGAGCCCGCCACGGCTACACGTACGGGACGTATCATGACAAGGACGCGGTCATCCTGCGTCTGCGATATGAATTCTAGATGTATTAGCGAGGAGGATCGTTCATGAAACCAAGGTATTATGAAATAGTATGGTATGCACTGTTTATCGTGATGTCTGGCGTTATGCTAAATGCTTCCGCCGTATCGGCGGCAGAGGTCGAGTATCCGGTTGCCGCATACGCCGGCGATGAGCTTGCAAAAGTGCGGGATTGGGAAAAAACCTGGGCCGGAAAAAAAATAGACAAGAGCAACGTCGACCAGGTCGCCGAATTTTTTCCGGAATCATTCATCGAAATATTCAAGGAGGCTGAAAAGTGGGGGGCACCCCCTGAAGGTTTTTATCTCAACATCGTGCCCTACAAGCCGGTTATCGAAACACAGGGAATGATCGAGGCTACAAAGAAGAATGCTCCGCTTGTCAAGACCAATGAAGACGGCACGATAGAAAACTACGCCGACCTGGCCGGCATTCCCTATCCGGCACCGAAAACAGGACTTGAAATAGCCTGGAACTTCGATTTCAACAACCACGGCGACAGCGCGCACTACAAACGAAACTCACCCAACATAAACCCGAAAACTCAATCCGAGCGTTACGGCGACCAGGAGCAGTGGGAGCTGTTTTTTATCCACCGCACCGAGCTCGACCCCAAGCCGCAGCTGCCCAAAAACCCGAGGGGGTATCACCGCGGAGTGTTTATTCACATGTGGGGTCCGCCCGAGTTCATCAACACGCGCTACTATTCCATGCGCTTTATCGATCCTTCGAAAGACGATGAAATGTACATGTGGTATGCCCAGTTCCGCCGCATACGCCGCATGTCCACCAAGCAGCGAGCCGATGCGGTGGACGGGACCGACCTGATTTATGACGACGAGTTTTTCTGGGACGGTCATATCATGCGTAATACGTACAAGCTGACCGGTACCAAAGAGCTGCTGTGCTGCCGGCGGCAGGACATGAAGAAAGCTGTCCGCCAGAAAGGACAGGTCGTACCGAGCAACCTCAACTTCGAGCGTACCAAGCTGATGGTCGTGGAAGCGGTCAACAAGGATCCCGACTACATATACGGCAAGAGGGTGTGGTACGTCTGCCCGGAAACGTATATTATCCGCTGGAGCGAGATATATGATCAGCTCGGCCGATTCTGGAAAACTTTCTGCATGTTCACCAGCGACGAGAAGACCAAAACCGGTGCTGTCAAAAATTTTATCGTCGGCTATTCGCTGATCGACTTTCAGCGCACGCACGGCGGTTTCAATATCCAGGAAATCGAGGGTATCAGCATAGATATCAGTCCCAAGAAGTTTACGGTCGGTAATCTGCAGAAAACGTACTGACACGTGAATAATAGCATGTCCCGGCACTGTCACCTCTGACCATCAGAGGTGCTGCCGCATGTGACGAACAGAAGAGACAAAGCCTGAATCACAACACAAGAGATTCAGGCTTTGTATTTTTTCACCGGGCTTGACATTTTGTGTAAATGCGGTTAATATTGGTTTTGAATCCAAATTCAAATCGGTTGGTTGATGAAAGACGACAAAAGGCAGGCACTATTGAATGCAGCCATAAAAATATTCGCTCTGCGAGGGTATCAGTACGCGACTATCGAAGAAATAGCCTCGGAGGCCGGAGTCGCCAAGGGGCTGGTTCATTTTTATTTCGAAAACAAACTCGACGTGCTCCTTTCGGTAATATTGCTCTTCAGTAAAACCGTTGCCGATAGGTGCACGCAGCGGCTGGCACTGCTGAATGATCCGGTTGAAAAGCTGCATGCGATATTTGAGACATTCCGCGACATAATGCGGCAGGATAAAAAAAATCTCTACTGGGGGCATATCGTTCGTGAAGGCCTGCCCGATTCCGATAAGATCAAGAGCAAAAAGCTGTTACGCAAATATCGTGAAATCGGCAAGGAAAACAGGGAGATGCAGGCGCTCATCGATGCAATCATCCTCGAGGGTCAGAAGCAGGGTACTATACAAAACGGATTGAAACCACAGGTCATGCGCCAGATACTGGGCGGTGCGAGTCAAATGCTGTATTACGGTCTGACGGACAGCAGCCGGCGTCCAAACAAAGCGACGTATACCGCATCGGATGTGCATACTGCCATGACGGATCTTATAGAAAAGTTTCATGTGAAAGCGTAAAGGAGGCTATCGTGCACGGCTGGGCTGGAAAAATCATTCATGCAGATCTCTCAAACAGAACTGTTCGTTTTATCGATACGCTGGAGTATGCTGCACACTATATCGGCGGTATCGGTATCGGCGAACGACTTTACTGGGACATGGCGCCGGAAGGTGTTGACGCATTTCATTCCGACAATCCTCTTATTATGATGACCGGGCCGATGGCGGCAACACCGGTACCGAGCGGTCCCCGCCTTTCGGTGTGCGGAAAGTCACCCTGCATTTATCCGGAAACTTTCGTGAATGCAAATCTCGGCGGATTTTTTGCGGCTGATTTGAAAAAAGCCGGTTACGACGGTATTGTTTTGACCGGTAAAGCGGACACGCCTGTTTATCTGGATATACATGACGATTCGGTAACGATTCGTGATGCGGCGCATCTCTGGGGAAAAGGCAACTACGCTGCCAGGGATATTCTGAAGCGGGACCTGGGAAAAGGCATGCGAAGTATTACGATAGGACCGGGGGGCGAAAACAGGTCCCGCTACGGTATACTGTTTTCCGACGCCGGCAGCAGCGCATCGATGGGCTTCGGCTCCGTCATGGGATCAAAAAACGTTAAGGCGGTAACCGTACGTGGCAGTAAAGCCATTACGACGGCAGATCCGGAAACGATTACATCCCTGAGAAAGCGATACAAGGAAATGACCGGTGAGGGCTATTATCATCTTTTCAATAATCCGATTATGCTTCCCGGTTCGAAAGTCGTTAAAAAAGTCCACTGCCACGGATGCCCGCAGGGGTGCTGGCGTTCGCTTCACCAAAGTGCGGGCGGCAGTGAGGATATACGCAAATGTCAGATCGGTAATTTTTATATTATGTGGGACAAGCGCTATCACGGAGAACTGACAGAGGCAAGTTTCGATGCCGCGACAATGATAAACGATCACGGGCTGTGCGGCATGGATCTCGTTTTTGTACTGATGTGGCTTGATAAATGTATCCAGCAGGGAATTCTTACCGACAAATCGACAGGGCTCGATCTGGCACGCCTCGGCAGCCGAGAGTTTCTGGAAGATGTGATTCATAAAATTTCCGCGCGCGAGGGCTTCGGGGCGGTGCTGTCGGAGGGGGTTTTGCGGGCCTCTGAATCTGTCGGCGAGGCGTCGCGCAAGCTGACCGCTGAAATGCTGACCGACTCGGGCAGGGCCATAGCTTACGGCCCCAAAGTGTTTTTCCCGTCTGCGGTTATCTATGCCACCGAACCGAGACCGTTTATCACCGAACTGCATGAAATCTGTGAGCCGTTGACGAAGTGGTCGATGTGGTATCAGTCGAAGGGTGAAAAGTCGTATGTTTCGACCGAGGTGCTCCGCAGGATCGGGGCAGCGTTCTGGGGAAGCGAACAGGCCGTTGATTTTTCAACCTATGAGGGCAAGGCGCTGGCAGCGCTGAAGGTGCAGAACCGGCAGTATCTGAAGGAATCGCTGAACCTGTGCGATTTTGCGTGGCCGATCTATGACGATGCAAGCTCGGAGGATCATGTCGGTGATCCATCCATGGAGCGGAAGCTTTTCGAAGCGGTTACCGGCCGCAGGGTAGATGATGAAGAATTCGATGAAATTGCGAACAGGCTGCTTACGCTGAACCGGATGATTCTTCTGCGGGAAGGTCGCAGGGGACGGGCTGATGATACCCTGCCTGAGTTTATGTTTGTCGAGCGTGTTGAGATGATTGCCGATGTGTTCGGGATGTACAATCCCGAGCTGTACTTACCCGGTGCGGGTGATGAAGTCGTTTCACGCAAGGGAAAGGCAGTCGACCGTGAAGGGTTTGCGCGCATGATGGATGAGTACTACGCGCTTCGCGGCTGGGATGTGCAAAGCGGCATTCCTGAAAAAGATACTCTCGGGCAGCTTGACCTGCCGGTGAGCGGCTGAATAAAACAGTGTGCAGAAGCACGGAAGGGGGCCGGTATTGTTCTGTGCTTTCTGCAGAGAGTGACAGGTAATTTCACAACATAAGGATACGACACATGACAGCAACGGTAAAAAGATTTGAAAACCGGAATGTAATCGTTACGGGCGGCGGCAGCGGCATCGGAACCGGTATTGCGCAGCGCTTTGCCGAGGAGGGCGCACGCGTCGTGATTGCCAACAGAAACAGGGAGCGGGGAGAGGGTGCAGCTGAAAAAATCATACAAAGCGGCGGCGATGCCCGCTACATGCATCTCGATGTCTCCTCGGAGCAGTCGATCGCAGACCTGGTAAAGCGCGTTGCAGGCGAGCTTGGTCCCATTCATGTGGCAGTATCGAATGCCGGTATCAGCGAAACACAATCATCCGCCCTCGAGATTACGACCGAAGACTGGGACCGGGTCTACAGCGTCAATGTCCGCGGATCTTTTTTCTTCTGCAGGGCCTGCGCCGACAATATGATGGAAAGCGGCACTAAGGGATCGATCGTTACCATTTCTTCGGTCATGGGACGAGGATCCAAAAACATGACCGGCGCCTATGCTTCTTCAAAATCCGCAATCATCATGTTCACGAAGACGCTGGCCAAGTGCCTCGCTCCCATGGGCATCCGGGTGAACTGCGTGGCACCGGGGGTTGTCGCGACCGATATCTATACGTCGGTTGAAAAAGAAATGATGATGGAAGAGGGCAGCTTTGCCGACTGGCTGATAGAGGAGTCGGTCAAAAGCGGCCAGCTGCTGATTCCGCGCCGCGGCGAGCCGGGCGAAATCGGTGCGGCAGTTGCGTTTCTTGCCTCTGATGACGCATCATACATTACCGCCCAGGTGCTGAGTGTGGACGGCGGCCTGGACTGGTGCTGGTAGCCAAAGGGTGCCGGTCGGGAAAAGTTGTTTGCAGAAATATAACGAAGCGTTGCCGATACATTGATCAAGACATTCACATAGCCTGTATGAACCGGAACAGAACGAATGCTCTATGTTGCAGGGGGTACCTACCGTGTGTACCGAAATCCTGCATTGGAGACAGCTGATGGCCGTTAATGAAGCCCTCTATATGGTCGCGTACTGCGTGTTTCTTGCCGGTGCAGCGAAATCTTTTCGGGAAAATGCCAGTACGGCGTCACTGAGGATTATGACGGCCGCCATTGTTCTGGATATCGCCGTTAGCATGCTTCCTATGGCAGGGATATCGTTTCTGAAAAGTGATGTTACGGTATTCAACGCTGCAATTATTGCCGGTATTATTCTTGGATTTATCGTATGGATTTTTTTTGGCGCGGCTGTCGTGATGCGAAAAAGGGGACGTATAGAGTTGTTTCAGCGACTGATTCTGCTGGTGGAAATACTGTGGTTTATCGACTTTATTATATTCCTTTACGGAGTATATGCGTTTACATAACAGGCAATAGAGTTGTAGCGGGTTTACTGAATGCAGGTAGTATTCACTTGGAGCATATATGAAAAACAATAATACTGATGTATACCGAATGATGGTCGATATCCTGGGAGATACGGCGGTAACCCGTGACCCGATCGCCTGCGGCGCATACCGGCATGATGCCAGCCTGTTCGGCGGCACGGAGGCCTCCGTTGTCGTGCGTCCCCGAACCACTGAAGATGTTTCGCAGGTTCTTGCCGCAGCACACAAAAACGGTATTCCCGTAGTGGTGCGCGGCGGCGGCGCAAGCATATACGGCCAGCCGAAAGGAAGACCGGGAAACAATCTTCTAATCGACATGACCGGCATGGATGACGTCATCGAGGTGAACCCTCGCAGCCTGACCGTAACGGCACAGGCCGGCATCATCATGGGCAAGCTGCAGCATGCCTGCCGCAGCGAGGGTTTTTATGTGTTCGCTCCATTTGCCCCGCTGCATATCGTATCTCTGGGCGGCTGGATGTCCGGCGCTGCCGGCAGTGCCGGACTGTGGACGGATATCGTGGGCATGACGGTCGTGCTGCCCGACGGAACCGTGGTGAAAACCGGCGGCGGACCCGGCACCAACGTGCATCAGCCGATACATTACAACAGGAATCTGGGCGGCCCTGATTTCAGCGGTCTTTTTATCGGGGACGGCGGCTCCTTCGGCATCAAGACGGAAGCCACCATCCGCATGACACAGTTTCCGCCGGTCCTGCGCGCCGCTATTCTGGAGTTCGACAGCATCGAGCAGGTGCTTGAAATGGTCGCATGGCATACCGCGCGGGTCAACCCGCATCCCTTCGATCCGATCATGGTGTTCGGCCCGGGTGCAATGAAAAATTTCATGCCGGATTTTGAGGAGATTAACTCGTTTACTGCTCAGGGAATGATGCAGGGGCATGACGAGCGCGTGATCGAAGCCAAGCATGCGGTTTTCAAAGAGCAGGCGGAAAAGCTCGGCGGTAAAAGCAATCCCATGCTGGATGCCATGGCAGCGGCGATGGCATCATCAGGATCGGGAGAGGGCGATATGGAGATGGACTGGCTGAGCCTTTTCAACGCCCTGGGCCTGGCAGCCTGGCTGCCCTTTACCCTGCCGCGCGAGGGTTTTCTCGATGTCTACCGCAAGCTGATGGACTGGCGCACGGAACGTCTGGACGTGGCCAGGCAACGAGGATTGGTGTGCAAGGCTACCTGGGAGTTTTTTACACCCACCGATCCGAGCTCGCTCATCGGTGAGATCGATGCGTTTTTCGACAATGCAGAAAGCGATGAGGTGCGCGCGTTTGTCATTTCCATGATGAAGGATTTTCAGGAATTTGCTCACAGCCTCGGATCGATAGATGTCTACAATCAGGGTCTTATGGCTGGAATCAATGCCGGGTGCTGGTCGCCGGGGTACGCATCACTGTTCAGGATAGTAAAGTCGGGCATCGATCCTGCCGGAATACTCAATCCGGGGTTGTGGACACCCGCTGCCGCATCGAATAGAACGGAGGACCGGTCATGAGCAGAGACGAGTTCAGGGAACTGAAAAAAGTCCGGGAGTATATATACAATTGCAAGAAGTGCGGGGTGTGTGCAGGGAAGGTTACGAACAACGTACCGTATGTGTGCCCGGTCAAAAAAGCCTCACCGGGCTTTGAGCACTTCAGCTCGCGGGGCAAGACGATTATTGCCCAGTCGCTGATCGAGGGCGGATTGGAGCCGAACCCGGAGCTTGCGCAGGCCGCATACAGCTGCACCCTGTGCGGCAACTGCATGACCCAGTGCGGAAGCATCGATCACGATACGGGCATGCCGCTCGTGAAAACAAACCGCATTGTCGAAGCGCTGCGGGCGGATCTGCTGCGCGAGCATCCGGAGTGGGTCGAGCAGTCCTACCGTTCGATGATCAGTGCTACTCGGCAGTATGACAATCCCTGGGGGCAGCCCCGTGCGGCAAAGGAGCGCTGGGCGAAAGGCCTGGAGCTTGCCGATGCACAAAAGCGCAAGGCCGAGGTGCTCCTCTATGTCGGCTGTACCATGGCGGTAACGCCGGCGCTGGCTGTCCGGGCCCGCAAGGCGGCCCGCATTCTGCAGGCATGCGAAGCAGACTTTGCCGTGCTGGGCAGACATGAACCCTGCTGCGGAAGCGTTCAGCGGCGTGTGGGTGATGTCGACCTGGCTGCAACCCAGATGAACAGGAATGTCGAGCTGTTCAACAGTCTGGGGTGCAAACAAATCATCACGCTGTGCGCCGGGTGCTACCACACTCTTAAAAAAGATTATGAAGAGGCCGGCGCAAAACTTGTTCCTGAAGTTTATCATCTGAGTGAATATCTGGCAAAAATCATCACGGACAAAAAACCTGATTTTTCCGACGAGGAGTCTCTGACAATTGCCTATCATGACCCCTGCCAT
This sequence comes from uncultured Thermodesulfobacteriota bacterium, assembly GCA_964518865.1. Classification (GTDB taxonomy): domain Bacteria; phylum Desulfobacterota; class WTBG01; order CAIYCZ01; family CAIRTM01; genus JANQGV01. Next base: position 32,527 of record CAZFIB010000015.1, on the reverse strand, counting down.
CTGGGACGGCATATGGGGGTGTTTGATGCGCCCCGTGACGTGCTGAAAGCACTTCCCGGCGTCACACTTGTCGAGCGCCGGGCGACTCGCCAGAACACTATTTGCTGCGGTGCCGGCGGCGGCATGCGGCTCTTCGGCGGCGGGGAGATGGCTGCCGATATCGGCGTAGAGGCTGTAAAGGCGGCCGCCGATGTCGGTGCGCAGGCGATTGTAAGCGCCTGCCCGTTTTGTGAAATGAACCTTGATGCCGCAGCGTCGCGGCTTGAAAAGCCGTTGCCGGTTTTGGATATAATCGATCTGACAGCTGCGCGTCTGGGCATTCAGGAATAGAAGAAATTCACTATAGTTTGGTCAACCTATATCATTATTCTTCAGAGAGGTGTAAACACCATGGAACAGCAACGCAAGGAGACTTTTTTTATCATCGACAAGGAGCTGTGTATCGGCTGCGGTATCTGCGTGAAATCATGCCCCATGAAAATTTTAGCGGTTGAAGACAAGCTCTGCATTATTAAGGATCCGTCACGCTGCCTGGAATGCCGAACCTGCATGCGTGACTGTCCGCAGGACGCCATAGATATACGCGAAGGCACGCCCGGCAGCGAGCAGGAAGGCGCTCTTGTAGGGATGTCGGCCGGTGATTCGGCTTCGTCGAAGATCGATTTTACGCCGATTCTCGATACGCTGGAAGAACAGATAGCCGTGTTGAAACCGGAACAGATATTTACCTACCACGATATCGATGTACGGTCGCTCAATGATTTCAAGCTTGAGGGCGAGAGATGTTTTACCCGGGCGTATAAAGCCGACAAGCTGGAAAAAATCGGTATTTCCAGTATGAACTTCTACGGGTCCATGCGGGCCGATGTCATGATCATAACCCCGGGACCCGAGTATGATATTCCCTATTATGTCATCGACTGGGATGAATCAGAGGAGCATATTTTTTTCATCTGCGACCTTATGCCGAGTGATGACCCGGGACGAAACGCCGACCATCTGCAGCGTTATCTGTACGACCCGCTGGAGGACCTTTATCAGGAATACAGCACGATACCCGGCCTGTCCAAAAGCGTGTTTCACTGGGTCCGGGCCGTGCACTCGCCGTATATCATAACCGGTACGGTCGAAAAAAGTCCCCGAAAAAATGTCGATAAACTATTCAACTGTGCGGTCGACTATCTCAAAGCGTGGCTTGAATTGTATAAAAACGCCCAGCCGCAGGATGTTTCTTCAACGCGGATGCAGTTTGTCCAGGAGCGCCGTAAAACCATCCGCGCACTTTACAAAGAGAACGATCCCGGGGTCGGGGCGCTTAACAAGTTTCTGGGTGATGAACTTGCCGATGCATCACTGTCGATAATCGAGCCGTAAACGGCTGCAAATAGAACACTGTCAACACAAACGCAATAAGGGGGATGACCATGGCGGAAAAAGATTTTGTTGCTGAAGCAAAAAAAAGCATGAGCTCGCTGCCGATGAAGCCTGTCGATATTGATCCTGCTCTCAAGCGCATCGAAGTTCCGGGCGGTACGATCGACCTGGAAATATTTACCGCGGATAAAATTGAAAAAGTGGTCTTTTGTACGATCAGGATGAACGATACCGGCGTCGTGGAAGCAACGGCGATGGCATGGCCGGATGACAGTCATAACTTTCCGATACTGTGGTGCAACATGACGGTGGTGCCGGAAGTCATGAATGTGCCGATTTTCGATTTTATTCCGATGATGGATATTGTCGTATGGCCGGGATATGCCGAGAAGTATGTGGAGTGCATCAAGGATTTAAAAGACAACGCTCTTGAGGTCCTCGGGGATACGGTAATCGACAAGGCGACAAACCTGCCCTCCCTGTCTGTCTACACGCTGTCACCCCATAAAATCGTTGCAATGGTCAACGATGCGGGTGTCGATCTGGTTCCGCAGGCTGCCGACGGCTACATGAAAAAGTATATCGAGCTGTGGCAGGAAGCTGCACCGCTCGCCGAAGGTGATGAAAAACAGTATTATCTCAGAAAGAAAGCAGCCAGCAGCGCTCTTATGAAAGCAAACGACCCGGGCTATCCGTTTATGGTGGATGTGTTCGGCGAGGACATGACGCACAGGGTTTTTGATGCGATATTCTAGAGTGTTTTTCACACTGCTATAGCCCTTCTGTCATTTCGAAGGAGCACGGCGACTGAGAAATCTCACGCCCATGAAGAGATTTCTCCCCTGGGTCGAAATGACGATAAAAAGACCGGCTGCGGAAAATAAAACAGTGCTCCGGCTACGCTTTGCTGCATTTACACGTATCCTGCAGCCGAAAAATCGATTCTGCGGCCTGCCTGTCCCGATCCATCGGAAATACATACAGGTAACTCATCAAAAAAGCCCGGTGATAAACACCGGGCTTTTTTTCGGCAACAGAGCAGATGCGTCTTAATATGTTTTCTGCAGGTTGGCGATGGTGAACATCGACGGGCTGATCTTATGGCTGACTTTCGGCGTGTAAAAATGCTCATTGTGTGACAGACCCGAGTGAATGCGCTGGAAGTCGTGATAGATGGTCCCGACGATCTCTGCACGTTCGTCGCCGATTGCGGTCGGCTCGACATCGAGCATCTGCATGAAACATTTCCAGAAACGCCCGGGAGCATCATAGATTTCCTGCCACAGGACATAGTAATTTTCCGGGTCGACATACCATATGCGCTTGCTGTAAAGGTAATTGGGGTCCTTGTTGACGACTTCGACGATATAGGTATTGCAGCGCTCCATGACGATGCCGTTGGGCTGCCCCTGCCCCTGTTCGCGTGTCAGCTTTTTCATGTCCTGGTGACGGCAGGCGAGCATGTCTTTTCTCCCCTTGAGCGTGTAGTTGTTGCGCAGCAGCTGGCCGTCCCACATATCCTCATCGTCATAAATCAGGTCGGTGCCGTCGATAGAGTCGGTACGCTGCGCGGTCGACATGCGGCGTATGCGCCGGAACTGACTGTAGTAGAGATAGGAATCGTCTTCCTTGGACTGATCGATGTAGCGCAGCGTGTACATGCGGGTATTGATGAATTCGGCCGGCTTGTACATGTGCAGAAACATGCCGCGGCGGTAGCCCTTTTTGTTCTTTTTTTCGGGAAATGCCGGTTTGGGATCGATTTCAGTCCGGTTTATGAAATACAGCAGCCACTGCTCCTGATCGGAGACACGCTCGGTGCGGCTTTTGGGGTTTATGTTGGGTGAATACCGGCGGTACTGGTAGGTATCGCCCTTGTTGTTCAGTTCGAAATTCCAGGCGACCTCCAGGCCGTTTTTGGGATCCGGGAAGGGGCGTCCGGCAATATCTTTTATATTGGCAAGATACCCGTTACCGTCAAGCTGGGGTTTGCACGTCTTGCTGGCTTCCGTAAAGCCCTTGGTCTCGTTGATCTTTTTGTAGGGAACGATTTCAAACGAGTACACGGTGCCGTCGGGCGCTCCCCATTTTTTCGGGTCTTTGTACAGCTCGATCCAGCTCTCGGGCAGGAATTCAGCTACCTGATCGATATTGGTATTGTCGATTTTTTTACCAACCCAGGTTTTTTCCCAATCGCGCACTTTCTGCAGCTCCGCAGCAGTGTATGCCGTACCGAGATCGAGCTCGGCTGCACAAACGGCCGCCGGAATGAAAAGCACTGCCGTGCATATCATCATACAAACAAATGTTAACAATACTCCACGTGCTTTCATGTACAAAACCCTCCTGCCTAGTGAATGTATAATTATACCGTTGGTATTACACGCTGTCAGAATTCATACCGCAGCCGCAAAATAAGCGCATCCTTGTGGTCCATCGTATGCGACAGACCGCTCGGATTGTTCAGGCCGTGCTTGGCGCCGCCGTACACCTTGGCGCCGAAATCGGCCCGCAGCCCGCCGTTGAGCACCCGTTCGGGAAAGGTATAGGTCACCACCGGCACCGCCATCCACTTGCCGGCGCGGAACCAGTAGTTGCCGATAAAGGTGAACACGAATGTCGAGTTGAAGGTGTGCTGCTGGACAAAGAGAACGATTTCGTCGGCAACGGAATCGCCGGGGCGATGGAAGCGGTCATTCAGTACCATGTCGCGCTCGTGATCGAACACTTTCTCCCAGAAGTAGGTTACGGATACATCCATCTGCTTGCCGGTACCGATGTTTTTCGTCAGCCAGGGAATATACAGCTTCCAGTTGCCCTGCAGGGCGAACCCAAAGATGTCGGTGCGGGTCTCATCGTATACCGACTGGCTCGAGCCGCCGGTTCCGAGGTTCAGGGGGCGGTTGATTTCCCAGAACCACTCGAGACGCCAGACAGAATTGTACAGCCAGTCGACGAATGTCTGGGCGGTACCGCCGAGGGTCTGATAGCGTTTGAATTTCCAGACGCGTTTCCGGGTGTAATCACCCTGCCTGACGGCGCTGTTGCTTGATGCGGCATCGATGCCGGCGAAAATGTACTGCATCGTGAACGGGGTTACCTCATCGGCATCGGCAACCGGGCCGTCATCACGCGCATCCCAGAAGAGCAGGGTCCAGTCGATGTTCCAGAAAAAGCCGCGGAGCCTGAATCCCCACTCGTAATTGTCACCGAGGTTGAATCCGGGCATATCGCTTATCCACTTCCGGTGCAGGTAGGAAAAAAGGCCGTCTTCGCGGCCCGGCTGAAACTGGGCGTTTTTAAAATATTCGGGGCCCCAGTGAGTGCTCTGATAGGGCAGCAGCAGCCCCTTGTAATCGCCGGGATTGAAAATCGCTTCGATCAGAATGTTGCCGGGAATCTGCGTCTGATAAAAAGCACGCATCATCCACAGGCCCTGCTTGATTTCTTCCCAGTTGTCGACACCGGGCACACCGCGGCGCAGGTCGAGCGGGTTGACGACGTCGGCAACGCGGTTGACATCGAGCTGACCCCAGATAACGATCTGCTTGCCGAGCCGCACCTGCAAAGGACCGCGGATAAAGTCGATGTAGGCCTCCGAGATGTAATCTTCCCACATGCGGGGCATGATGGCTTCCTTGCGCTGCTCGTGCTGGATGCTGTCACGCAGGTCATCATCATACTGGTAGGCAAGGTTGTACCAGAACTTGACGCCGCCGAAGAGGCGGATGGTCAGCTCGTCATCCTGCTTTACCGTATAAAGGGCCTCGAGCACGAACGAGTTCAGGCAGAAGTCTATCGGCGACTCATGGTTGCTGCCGGGACCGTGCATTTCACGGTCATACATGGAAGTTCTGATGTAGGTGGTGTTTTTCAGCCAGCCGTTCAGAACGAGCTTTCCGTCATAGAGCTCAACAGCTGCCTGTGCGGGTGCTGCGACCAGAAAAGCGATGAAAACGGATATTGCGCATGTCAGGGCTTTTACACATTTCGTAGCCTTCATGCCCCCTCCTTTGTTGTGTTGAAGTTTATGGTTTTTTTGGAATAATTTACTAACACAAATTACCGTCCGACACAAGGTAAATTTTTCAACTTCTTAACACAAAATTGCATATTTTATAATAAATTAAACGTATGTATGCATATCGAAATGGGCAGGCAACAAAAAAACCCTGCATTCAGCAGGGTTTTTTTGTTTAACAATACAAGCTTACTGCTTGAACTTCATGATGAATTTCGGTTTCAGCAGTGCAATAAAGCTGGGTATGATCAAGAGGGCGCCGAGCATATTGAATGTCAGAATAATAGCCAGCAGCAGGCCCATGAGCGCCTGGAACATCATTTTCGACAGAAACCAGAATACGATACCCACGGTGAGGGTCGATGCGATATAGACGATCGCCTTGCCGGTCGTACCGAGAGCGGTACTGATGGCATCGCTGAGTGAACCGCTATGCTTGAACTCTTCGATAATCCGGCTTACAAGATAGATGCCGTAGTCCACGCCCAGACCGATTCCCACCGAGGAAACAGGCAGGGTTGCGGTTGTCAGCGGAAGCGGCGAGCCGGGGTTCAGCACCATAAAAGCGAACGCCAGCACATTGGAGATGAGCAGGGGAATGGTAATGATTATTCCGGCCAGCAGAGATTTGAAGATGATGGTGCAGAGTATCAGCACGGTCGTGATTGCAAGAATAAACGTCCATATCTGATACAGTGTCAGGGCTTCGTTGATGGCCGCCTGCACGCCGACCGATCCGCCGGCAAGACGGTAATAGACTTTCGGTACGCCTTCCAGTTCCGGTTTTTCCGGGATAGGCGGCGGTTTCGGCCGGAAAAAGCCGTCGAGCCAGTAGACGAACCTGTCGAACCCGTGACGCTCGACATCCTTGGTGCGCTTGCCGAACAGAGACTCGTTGCGGATATAGTCGTTAACGCGGTCGATGACTATCTTGATCGTTTCAGCTGTCTTGTCGCGGCAGTATATTATTATGTTCATGGTTGTTTCATCGGTGTCGATATACTTATCGTACTGCCCGGGGGGTGCGCCGAACAGCACCTGCTTGAATATCATTTTAAGCTGCGTATCGACATTGGGCGCAAAATACCAGTTCGGGTCATTGTCGCGAATGGCCCGGTTGCGCCCCGGTATCTGGCTGAGCACCGAAAGGGCCGAGATAACCCGCATGTCCGGAGTCCGCTGCATGTAGCGTGAAAACTTCATGATATCCCTGATAACCGTCGGATGGGAAACAGCGTATTCCTCGCTGCCCTGCACCACGATATACAGGGGGTTGAGCAGCGGCATGGCAAAGGTGATTCTGAACGAGTCGACATTGTAGCGGTGCCACGGCCAGAGTATTTCCGATCCGGGCACGGCATTGCCGATGGTGATATCGTTGACATAGGAGCTGCCCCATATCATCAGAAAAACCGAACAGATGATGACCGGATACTTGCCCCATCCCGACACCCAGCGGCCGGTGCCGTGCAGCAGGCGGTCGAGAAAGCCGTCACCTTCTTTGGATGTCTTTATCGGCATGTACGAAAGCAGTATGGGCACCATGATCATGGCGATGATCACGGTCGCAAACGCCCAGAACGCGCACGAGAGCGTTATTTTCTGTAATATCGGAATGGGTGTCAGGGCGATAACGATAATGCCGGAGGCGTCCGTAATGATACCGGCAAAGCCCGGAACGAACAGATGCTCGATCACGCTTTTACAGGATTTTTTGACGTCCTGCAGGCGGTACGCCTCCTCCTTGTAGCGTTTGATGACCTGCACCGAGTGCGAAGCGGCCATGGCTGCGATCAGGAAGGGAAACACAAGCACCAGCGGGTCAAGGTTATACCCCAGAAGGCTCAGGAATCCGAGACCCCATATAGCGCTTACCGCAGCAGCGAAAATCGGCAGCAGCATGCCGCGCTTGGAGCGGAAATAAATCAGGAATATAATCATCATCGCAATGACCGTGTAGGCCAGAATCTTGAGGACATCGCCCACATAGCTGTCGACGTAGCCCAGATGCATGGGCTCGCCGGCGATGGCTACGATGTTGTTTTCGTTTTCGAACTTCTCGCGAAGGGCCCTGAACTCCTTGAAGGTGGTGGCATAATCGATCTGCTCTTCGAAGAACTCTACCATGATAAGCGTTTTTTTGCTGTCAAGGGAAACCAGTACCGGATAGCAGATGGGATTTCCGTAAACTGTTTTGCGCAGTTCTTCAAGCCCTTCTTTTGTGGTGGGCACATCGGGAAACATGACGTGCTCCATCGAGTAGCCGGACGCGCTGATTTTGAAATCGCGCACCTTGCGGCTTGCCAGCGACAGTATTTTGTAGCGGTCAACCGCCGTGAACGTCAGAAGATCTTCGGTAATGCCCTTGACTATGTTCAGCGTCTCGGTGTTGAAGATATCCTCGTACTTGCCGCCGTCTTCCTTGTCGCGGACCTGCACCATGATGAGAACCTGGTTTGCACCGCCGAATTTGTTGCGTATCTCATCATGCAGCTGAACATAGGCGTGGTTGCGCGGCAGGAGGTCCGGGAAAATAGTTTTCACGGTAAGTTTGGTCAGGGCCTGGTAGAGAAAAAAAGCGGTAATGGCAAGTATTACAGAAAGAAATATCAATCTTTTTTCTATGATAATGTCGGCAAAGCGTTTCATGGTTCCTCGTGTTCCCCCGTATTACAGATGGTTCCTATTCAATTCCGCCGCCAAACTCGAGCGCCTTCGGCATCTGGAAAAATTCCATTGCGTAGGACAGGCCCGAGAGAAATTCCCAGGATGCGCCGGCGTCTGTGCTGTGGACAACAGTACCGGATGCCCCGACAACAAAGCCGTTATCAGGGGTGCTGAAGAAGATGTCACGAAACCACATTTTCGATTTGATAACATCATCCTTGACCTTCCATGTCACGCCTCCGTCGGTTGAAAGAACATAGGCGCCCTTGTCGCCGACCGCCCATCCGGTGCCGTTTCTTACGAGGATCGAGAAGAGCGCGTTTTCAAATTCCAGAGGAATTTTGCGCCACGTTTCTCCGCCGTTCGTGGTCTGCATGATGGTTGCATCGATACCGCACAGCCAGCCGTTGTTCTCATCGATAAAGCTGATACCGAACAGCGCAGGCGGGGGGTTGGCGTACCGCTCCTCGAATGTTTCCCGTTCAAAAAGTTTCGGTACCTGGGGAGTCCAGGTCGCACCGCCGTCGACTGTTTTCAAGATGGTTCCGGCTTCGCCGACGATCCAGCCTGTTGTCCGGTTGACGAACAGGACATTGCTCAGAATTTTATCCTGCTCCTCGACCTGATGTGCCCATGTTTCACCGCCGTCCGATGTGTGGATAATCGTGTTCCACTCACCGACCGCCCAGCCGTGCTCTTCATCGACAAATGAAACGCTGAACAGGTGCTTGTCCGTTTCGGTTGTCTGTTTGGTCCAGGTTTTGCCGCCGTCGTCGGTATGCAGAATTACGCCGTACAGGCCGGCGACCCAGCCGGTTGAATCATTGAGGAAAACACCATCGATCAGAAGCGTGGTAACGCCGGAGTCCTGATCCGACCAGGTCGTGCCGCCGTCAGAGGAGTGAAAAATCACACCGTGATTACCGACGATCCAGACGTTGCTGTCATCGGCTGCCATAACGCCGTGGACGTTTTCAGGCGTGATCATATTGATTTTCGGAACCTTCATGGACTTTTTAGAATCGCTTTTGCAGCCCGCAGTGCACGCGAGCGTAACGACAAGCGCCGCAAGTCCAAGTGCGCATACCTGTTTACTCATCGTTTGCATCCCTCTCCGTTGAAATAGCTACCGATTGTTAGTGAAGGTTTAAATTTATATATATAAATAATTTTTTCAATCTAATGGTTTAGCATGCAAACTAATCCATGAAAAAAAATCGGGCCTCAGCCCTTGTGTATGAACTCCCATAAATAATTTGCATGCAAAATTTCCTTGACATGAATAAGTTAATAACTTATCACTTACTGTGTAAACAAGTCAAACAAAATTTTTAAGCTCCTGTTAAGAAGCTCATGTAATAACGGGTAAATCCGACAGATTGTCCGGTATGTACGGCAGCGGGAGCATGGTGATTTTTTGAGTGGTATACAAATTACAACGTGGAATAACGCAGGAGGTAAACAGTGAAAAGTACATATGATGTAATTATCGTGGGAGCCGGACCGGCAGGCCTCACCGCAGCCAGGGTCGCTGCCGAGAACGGTCTGGATGTGGCTCTGCTGGAGCGCAAGGACTGCATTCATGATATCTTGCGGATGTGCGGCCAGATGGTTGTTTCGCTTTCCGGAAAATATATGGGTGAGCGTGTGACCCTGAACGAGAAGGCGGGTCTGCTCAGCTTCCCGCACAACGGCTTCAGCCTCAAATACGACGGCCCGACAAAGGATTTTTATTCGTGGCACATTTATTCACCCCATGAAGAGACCGTGCTGTTCGGTGATTATGAGGCCAACAAGGCCAGGGGCACCGAGGGTCGTGCAAGCGCTGTCTACAGTAAAAAGCATCTGTTGGGCGGCCTTGTCGATGAGTGCCGGCGGCTGGGCGTCGACATTTTTACGGGAGAAAACGTAATCGATGTCAGAACCGCTTCGGGTGAAGTTACCGTGCAGACGGCCGGCGGCAAGCACTTCAAGGGCGTTTTTGCAATCGATGCCGGCGGCCGCCAGTCGCGCGTTGCCCGGGTCATGGGCATCAACAAAAACCGCGGATTCTACGGTTCGGTGACATCGGTCGGCTATGAAATGACCAATCTCGACCTGCCGGCCCCGGACGCACTGCATCAGCCGCTTGTCAAAAGCGGCAACCCGCCGATGCTCGGTTTCATTATTCCCCGTGCCTGGGACCATGAGGGAGATGATCTCTGGCTGGTAATGATCACAAACGTCGACCCCAATGCAGATCATGAAGCGCTTCTGGAGGAATTCACCCGGCGCAGCCGGTTTGCCAAATGGTTTGCGGGAGCAAAGCTCGTCAACAAGTGCGGCTGTGCCGGCAATATGTACTCACCCATTGTCGTGCCGTTCAAGGACAACGTGCTGTTCGCCGGCGATGCGGGCTGGTGTCAGGAAGCCGAGATGACCGGTGCGGCCATGAGCGGATTCAAGGCCGGCACGGCGATTGTCGAGGCAATGCTTGAAAAGCAGCATAACGCCGAAGGCGTGAAGAACTACCTCGACTGGTGGAAGAAATATCATATCGATGCGCTTGACTACCGCGTATTTCTCAAAAACCTCTACATGCCGATTCTGTGCGACGACGAGGAGATCGATTTCATCTTCAGCAAGCTCAACGACAAGCTGCAGACCGTGCTCGACCCGTATGAGGTGCCTGAAACCCTGGGACAGGGGCTCGCCAAGGCCATACCGCAGATACAGCAGGAGCGCCCCGACCTTATCAAGAAGATGACCGGCTTCAACGACCTGCCCGCTGAGGTTGTTCTGCGGAAAACGATCGGTCTCGGCTTCAACTGCGCCTTTACCACGTAGTATCCCCAATCGACCAGTACCGGAACAATACGACGCCTGCTTTGTTTTTCGGAGCAGGCGTTTTGTTTCGGTACTGTATATTTTTTCTTCACCTGCCATTTTCGATAAATTGAAATGTTTCTGTAAGATTCCTGCATCCTCCGGGTATATCCCAGTAAAAAGCAGAAGGAGGATGCCATGGATGAACAATGCAGCAGCTCCGCAAGAACCGAACCGGAGAAATGCTCCGTTTCGCAGGCCCAACAAGTGCCGGGCATGAATGCGGTTCTTTCGCAGATCGCCGAACTGAAAAACAAAAACGCCTGGACGCATATCACCGCACTCTTTCACCCGGTCGAAACAAAGCTGAAACACCTCTGTGCTGATTGCCGTTTTCATGAGCTGCTTTCAGAAGTGGCTTTTGCGCTTTCCCAGCTTCACCAATTCGAGGACGCCATCAGATCGATACAGCGCTGTCTGGAGCTTTATCCTGATCATTACAGGTATTTATCCGCCCTGGGTTTCAATTATTACAACGCGCTCATGGCCGAGAAAAGCCGCGAAATTCGCCTGGGCGACAAACGACAGCATTATATTGCGATGGCGAATGATGCCTTTGCTCAAGCGGAGAAGATGTTTCCGGAAAATGTCGTAGATTTTTATCGCCACGGTATGCTGTATCACCATCTTTCGAATACCAGTGACCGCAAGGCGGTACCGCTTTTTCTGAAAGCAATTGACAACTGGAAGCAGATGAACGAGGAAGCGCAGGAAGCACGGCATAAAGACAGGAAAAACTATATCAAGGCCCTTTATCATCTGGCCAAATCCTATATTCGTCTTGGAGACGGTGAAAAAGCTTTCGATGCGATCGAAGAATGCATACGGGAAGACGAAGGTAGCGACTACGAGGAGCCGGTACACAAATTTTACACCGCCGGCAAGGCGCTTTTGACCGCGGGTGACTGCACTGAAGCAATTAAATACCTGAGGGTTGCCGCCAATAAAAAAAGCAGCAGGCCGAAAGATTATATATTCGAAGCGATCGGCAGATGCTGCATGCATCTCAAGGAATATGATCAGGCTGCGGAATGGATAGAACGCATTCCGGAAAAATACCGCAAACCCCACATGAAGCGCCTCTACGGTTCGGCACTGGGTATGCTCGGAAAATTCGACCGCGCCCGGAACCAGTTCAGGGAAGCATTGAGAAAAGACCGGCAGGGAAGACACAAGACGCTTCTCTCATGGGGGCATTTGCTTATGAGGCGCAACGAATATGCCGGCGCCCTGGAGAAGTTTGAGAAAGCAAATGAGGAGCGCCGTAAAGTATACGGTGATGAGTATGCGGACGCCCTGTATTACATCGGGCGCTGTTATGCAGAGCAGTCAAATACCGAAAAGGCAATAGAAATGTTTAAAAAAGCCTTGTCGCTTGATCCGCGCCATGCCAATGCACGGCAGCGGCTGGTGCTGCTGCAGCGGGGCGGTGCAGGCATGGCGGATCAGGCACTTCAAGCCTCCGATACTAATGATAACGAAAACATACGGGTTCGGGAGATGCAGCAATGATACCGCTTGAAAAGCTTTCACCGCCGGCGAACATCATGCAAAACGTTCAGACATCCGATCCGGAGATGATTCTTCGCCTTATTGAAAAATGCATGGCAGAGGGGCGCGAGCGGGACGCCGCCGATATGTTCAAGAAAATAACATTAGATGAAGACATCAGCGGTGCGGTTGCACTGCGCCTCGGCCGGGCAGCCGAAACGGTCGGTTTTCCGGACCGTGCATTGCATTGTTACAAAGTAGCGCTTGCGGATCGGGAATCGGAGCGGGATGCCTGTGTAATGCTCGCCAGGCTGTATTGTGAACGAGGCGACGAAGAAAATGCCGCCGGGTATTACAACCGGGCAAAGCAGGCCGGTATTTCACCTGACCTTGATACAGCATTTATGCATGAGACGTCGCTTTCGGGATGTGATGATGACGTAGAGATGGAACTGCCTGAATCGGCGGATGCACGGAAACCGGCCGCACGTGCCCTTCTGAATTTATTTCGGGCTCGTTCCGATGTGTATGCCTGCCAGTGGTATGACAGACGAAATGACAGGGTTGGGTACGCCCCGATGCAGGGGCCCCTGGATGAAAAGGTTGTGTATCGTCATCTGGCAGGTTCAACGACCATCGGTGTTTATCCGCTTTTAAAAGACACAACCGTGTATTTTGCTGCGATCGATATGGACATGGACAAAAAGTGCCTGGCATCATCCGGCAATCAAAGACTTCCGGATGAACTGAAGCATGTAGTGGCCGAGGTATATACGTGGTCACGTACCCAGAATCTGTCTGTTGTTTTTGAGTGGAGCGGCTGGAAAGGGGTACATGCCTGGTATTTGTTTGAAAAACCGCTGCAGGCAGATTTTGTAATCGACCTCATGCGCTCGTGCACTGCTTCCCTGGGACCGGTGCCCGAAACAATCAGCCTGGAAATATTCCCCAAGCAGTCGAAGCACTCCGGCAAGGGTTACGGGAATCTCATCAAGCTTCCTCTTGGGCTGCACCGGAGAACCGGCAGAAAAAGCGTGTTTCTTGACCAATACGGAACGCTAATCTCGGATTCATATGCATATCTCGACCGCATACGTAAAAACAATAGTACACGGATGAATGAGCTGTATGATATGTGGCTTCGCCGCACTTACGAAAAAAAGGTTGCTCCGCTGCATGGGAGTGTTGATCAATCTTCTCAATCAGAACTGCATGCCGATGCCGAACTGCTCAGCCGCAAATGCCACATGCTGGGATATCTTATCAAAAAGGCCCGGGATCATAATCACCTTGAGTTTCAGGAGCGAAGAATTCTTCTGGGTGTCCTGGGACATCTGCACGAGGGAAGACAGATGCTGCATGACATAATCTCACACTGCAGCGATTACAGCAAGAGTATCACCGATCACTATATTTCGAAGCTGAGCGGCACGCCTCTCGGCTGCAGCAGAATACGGCGGGTTCTGTTTTATCTTGAGGGAAGCATTCCCTGTGACTGCAGTTTTGAAACTGGTGAAGGAGAGTATCCGTCACCACTGCTGCATCTTCACCAATGCACAAGTCACGAGGGCGCTGAAGCCCAGGGGCAGCAGGACATTCAGTCGCAGATTAATGATCTCAGGCAGGAGGTTTCGCGTCTTTCAAAGATCATCGAGAATCCTGCGTTTCTGCATGGAATGTAGGATGCGCCGTGCGCACCGAATAAAAACCCTGTAGGAGCGGCCTCCGGCCGCGAAAAGAATCGCAGCTGAAGCAGTTCCTGCATGTTCGCACCACCCGACGGGCCGCAGCCGTAGGCCGGACAAAGCTTTGGCGTGTCCGGCAAAAGTAGCCGCAGGATGCGCCGTGCGCACCGTAATGTGAAAATATGATATTTGACAAAGAATTCTCATGGAAAACGTATATGTCGTGCGCCAGGGCACGCAGCTGCACAAAGACGGGTACCGGCTGGTGGCAAAGCAGGGATCCGGCGTTGTCGATGAAGTGCCGGTACAGGATCTGGAGCAGCTCATCGTCGTCGGCAATGTGATGCTGACGCCGCCCGTCATGGACTACCTGATACAGAGCCGGGTCGATACTGTTTTCCTGAGCGTCTCGGGCAGGTTCCGCGGCAGGCTTCTGACGCAGTACGCGAAAAACGTCGATCTGCGGCGGCGCCAGTATCTTCTGCTGAACAAACCGGATGCTGCGCTCGAGATCGCCCGCAACATAGTGTCGGCCAAGATCGGCAACCAGCGCATATTTCTGCTGCGGCACAACAGGAAACTGAAATGCGATGCCGTCGCGGCCGCACTTGCGCAGATGCGCATTCTGGCGGAGGACGCGCTGCAGGCCGGTTCCGTCGACCGGCTTATGGGGTATGAGGGCGTCGCATCGCGCTCGTATTTTTCGGTTTTCGACCGGCTGCTGAAAAGAGACGATTTCGTCTTCAGAGGCCGCAACCGCAGGCCCCCGCGCGACCCCGTCAATGCGCTGCTGTCGTTCGGCTACACCATGCTCGCCAATGCGGTCGAAACGGCCGTCAATATCGTCGGGCTCGACCCCTATCTCGGTGCTTTTCACAGCATGGAATACGGACGGCCCTCCCTTGTCTGTGATTTGATGGAGGAGTACCGGTCATTTTTTGTCGATGCGTTAGTTACAACGCTTCTCAATAAAAAAATAATAAACCCGGACGATTTCGACTATCGCGATCAGGCCACTCCGCCAGGCGACGAAGCCGTATCCGCAGATGCACTTCCGGTCAGCATGAAGCGCGAAACCATGAAAGGTTTCGTCAGGATTTTCGAGCAGAAAATGAACACGCGGGTCATGTATGAGCCGACCGGCGAAAACCTGACCTACCGGCAGATCATTCTCAACCAGGTCCGCCACTATGCCAGGGTCATGCTTGAAAAGGACAAACACTACAAACCGTTCACCTGGAGCCGCTGATGTTCTGCCTTATCTGCTTCGATATCGTCGACGACAGGAAACGCTACCGGGTCGTCAAGGAGCTGAAAGGGGTAGGGGTGCGCGTGCAGAAGTCGGTATTCGAAAGCGGCGATTTGAAGGAAAGCCGGTATCTGGAGCTGAAGCGCCGCCTCGAAAAGATCATCGATCACGAGCAGGACAGCGTCCGGTTTTATTTCCTCTGCAAGAGCTGTGTACCGCGCATCGACTATTCCGGCATCGGGCACGAGCCGGTTCAGGACGAAGGATTCAAAATCATATAAAATTCTTGCCGATCACCATGATATCTGATTTAATACATCGTATTCGAATCACCTGCTGCGTGAATAACTGCATATTCATAGGCTATGAATACTGCAATGCCACCCAAAGCTCCCCGGACGATCGACGAACTTGTCAGGGACTACGCACCCCTAATACGCTCATTTATCAACGGCAAAAACAAAGACAACTCTACCCAGCTCGATGCCGATGAATTTGAGCAGAAAATATATATAAAATGTAATAAAACAAATATTTTTGAAAAATACGATCCGGAAAAAGCGTCATTCAACACCTATTTCAGAAGAATTCTGTTGAATTATTATTATAATGAAGTGAGAAAACAGGAAAATGAAGATAAAAAAATAATAAAGGTACTCGATGATCAGACTTTCGAAGACAAGCCGGACGATGATCCTGTGTACATATTTAACAAGGATTTTTCAATTGAAATTTCGGAAGATCTGGCCGAACTGCTGCTGCAATGGATCGATGAAATACCGGACATGAAAGCACGCCTTTCGATCAAAGTCAAACTCTACCCCCTGATTCGTTTTACTGCGGATGAAATGCTTTTCATGGCTGAGAATGCCGGCGTTGCGCCGGATACTATCGAAGAGCTGCTCACGAAAATGCACAATGAAAAACCGGGACAGTCTCCCGGCCTGCGGGACGTTGACGCAGCTAAACTGCTCGGCTACAGAAGTTTTACGACACAGCGCGACCGCGCTGTAAGAAAGCACCTTATTCCCCGGTATACACTTTACAGAGAGGGAAATCAGTAACCGGATACGATTTGACTCTATGAATATGGAAACACAGACTCTCGGCCAAAAACTGCACGAATTGTATATGCAGGCACTCGATGCCGTGCATGCCGCATCCGGTGCTCTGGTGGAAGACGATCCCGAAAACCGCAGCACAGAGCGGGCGCTCCGCGAGGCGCTCTATGCCGCCGGCTGTTTCAAACGGGCCGTGCGGGCGACCCGAAATACGGAACAGCTTCGTCCGCAGACCGACGACCTGCGCAATCATATCGAAGAACTGCTGACGCTTCTGGAGGATGATGCCGGGGAGCGCATGCGCGCTTACCTGTCGCAGTATTTCGATGCCGCTGCCGTTAAAAAGACTGCT
The DNA here is from genome assembly GCA_964518865.1 of uncultured Thermodesulfobacteriota bacterium. Lineage (GTDB taxonomy): Bacteria > Desulfobacterota > WTBG01 > CAIYCZ01 > CAIRTM01 > JANQGV01. The sequence continues at coordinate 15,762 of CAZFIB010000015.1, read as the reverse complement.
GCGGCTATTGCGGAAAATTTTGCTAAAGCTGTTGGCGGGCCCGAATTGTATAAAATTATACAGAACGAAAAAATAAAAAAGTATGTATTTGACCTTTTCGCGCGTCTCGACACGTGCGCCGTGCTTGCACATCCTCATGACGCACCGCACGATGGAATGCGTGATATAGCCGCTGCGCGCTTCGATGCTCTTTCGGATATCGAACAAATCAAACTTCTCAAGACTGTTTTTGCCGATGATTTCCTTCGGGAAAGAAAGCGGCTTTTCGTTCCCGATGAAGAGGCATATTCCTTCTGGTATGCGTTTCGGGAGATGCCTTCGGAAGCGTTCAACAGGGAACTTGAAAATGCCCTTGTCCGCAGCCGCAGAAAAAAAGCATATCAATCACTGGTCGGTACCCTGCCGCGGCGTATTCATACTAAAATCAGATCACTGAATATTGAAAAACACTTCAATAGTTTGCTTGACCGTCTGGGCGATACGGCTGAAAATCTGCTCGACGCCATCGCCGAATACATTCCGCCGCCTGTACCGCTTGGAGTAAGGGAGCCAATGGCTTTTTACGAATTTGATGCATGTTCTTCATATTCCTGTCAAACGCAGAAACCAATTGTTGCAGATATGCCGGTTGTGGACCTTCATCGAGTTGATGCCCAAGAGTCATCAGAACCTCCTGATAAAACATCCGAACCCTCATGCGACGCATTAGAAATACCGTCTTTTGACGACGATACGCCTTTCGAAGACGATGACTTCATGAATGAGGAACTGATGAGCTCTGTGCCGGATGAGTTCGCGGCAATGGAGCGGCGGGAAGATACCGGTCCTGCCGGGGAGATACGGCGGATTGTCATGAAGCGTCAGACCGACCTGCAGAAAATGATCGCGCGGGCGGAACAGGAGAAGGATATCGGCGAAGAACAGAGAAAAGAGCTTATCGCGCTTGCATGCGTTCTCGGCGGTGATGAAAAAAGACTTGAAAAGCTGCTTGAAGATGAGAGAAGTATCTAAAAGATACTATGTACATTATGCGTCATCAGGGTGCGCCGTTCGCACCGGACAGGAAAGATATAACCACGAAGGTCACGAAGGTGAATGTATTGGCATGCCGGATCACATGCATGGAATCCTCATCATGGATGGTCCTCGATGACATTGCCTGATGTTGTGCATTGTTTCAAAACCATGACAACAATAACCATTCAGGATTTATGACAATGACAACCGCAGAAAATCTTCATCCAAAATTTATTACCGACGGGCAAGGGCGAAAAACAGAAGTGATTTTACCTATTGATGAATATGATGAGTTGCTTGAAGATATTCATGATCTGGCGGTTATCGCGGAAAGAAAAAACGAGACTGTTATTCCCTTCGATCAGGTTAAAGAGGATCTGAAACGCGATGGCCATATATCGGATTGACTGGAAACCATCAGCGCTCAAGGAACTCAGGAATATCGATCAGCAGTTTATTCCTCGTATTATTGAGGCAGTCGAAGCCCTGGCTGAAAATCCGTTGCCGGATGGCGTTCGTAAAATACAAGGTGGAAATCATTCATATCGTATTCGAATCGGCGACTACCGAATCATTTATCAACTTTACGAAAAGTATTTGATTATTGAAATAATTCGTATTCGCCACAGGAAGGATGTATACCGGTAATTGCGAAGGAGCAGATTGCAGGGTGAGTCGTTCTCTTGCAGTTTGGAAATCGCAATTTTTAGCTTGCTCTCTTTCTGGGGTGCAGTTTCCGCAGGGTAGGACGTGCACACTCTTATCGTCTGAAATGAAATTATGAAAATTCTCATCCATGCGCTACGGCCTCTATCCTGATCTGTTCGGCGATATCGAACGATGTATCGAGCAGGGCCTCTACAAAAGGGCGCTCGCACAACTGCACAACATCAGGCAGCGGCTGACACCCCGGCAAAAAATCCTGAAGGATATTCTCACTGCAGATATTTTCAGCCGCACCGGCCGATTCGCACAGGCATTCGACCTGCGCCGGGAGCATGTGAACCAGCCTCCCGCCGACCCTTTTCTGAAGTCGATTCTCTATTACTCGCATGCATTTACGCTGGGCTATACCGGTCATCAGAAACCGGCGGTCGAGCATTTTTTCCTGGCACGCGATCTGACCGAAGAACACGGCCGGGCTTTTTTTTTCTATGCCTGCGAAATCGGGTGTATCGATATCGTTTTTCATGATTATAATTTCGACCGGTTTTTCAAACCCCATAATGATCCGCTGCTGTACCGGATCGATGATCTTATCGAGTTTGCGGAAGGCGATGAACGGCTGAGCCATCGTGAGAGGCGTATTATAACGGCCCAGCTGCATTTCCGGCAGGCTGTCCTTCACTGGCTCAACGAGGAATATGCCCCGGCACTTGTATCGTTTGCTGAAACCTATGATCGATCGTCGACGTTTTTCAGAACATGGGCTTTGTTCGGCGCGCTCAACTGCTCGATCATGCTCGACGACGACGAGCAGCGCCGGTTATGGCAGTCGCTGCTTGCACGGCACAGCAGAGAAAGCGCCTGGAGAAAGAACGCCATGCGCTACTGGCCGGTTGCACTCCTGATCGGCCGGACCCTGCGCATTACCGGTGATGCCGAAAAAGAGCATACGCTGTACCGGGACATTCTGCTCACTATCCGTAACGAGTATGCCAACAACACTATCGACACCCCGGAATATGCGGTTTTCATAACGCAGTATTTTTATCCGGTTTATCTCGAAGCGGTCAAAGGACTGCTTGCATCGGGGAGAAGTTACCGGTACGTACTGAACCGCGCAGAGATGTTCCGCTCCAGGTTTCTGAGTGAGGAATACAAACGCAGCCGGAAAATTCAAGGCAGCGGTACGGTTTTGAGCCCGAATATTCGTATCGATGCGATCGGCAGCAGGCTGAACCGCGAATATAACGGTGATATCGCGTTTCTCTATTGTTTCGATTTCAGGGAAACGGGAGTGCTGCTGCTTTCGCGTGACCTCGTTTCAAAATATGAGCGTATCGACGTCGATGAAAAGGACTATCGGTATCTTGATTATTTCACCGGCAAACCTGCCTTGAGTTTTACCGATATCCGGCAGATGAGCGATATCTTCGAAGGCCTTCTTGAACGTATCGGCACCTCACGTCTGATCGTCATACCGCACGGCATCTTCAACTATATTCCCTTTCATGCGCTTATCCGCAGCCGGAGGCCTTTACTGGCCGATACGCTCGTCACCTACTGGCCTTCGCTGCAGATGGCCATGCTGGGGGAGCGGAAGCGCAGTATAGCCGATCCGGAGATATCCCTTATCGGGACACGGAGCGATAAGGATTCCGTGCAGGAGGTCCGGGAACTTGCGGGCCTCTTTCAAAAACCGCACATCGTTATGGATCCCGACGATACGCAGCTCCGCGATGAACTGTCCGGGAACAGAGGCATCGGTCATTTCGTGACACACGGCACGTACGGTCGTCCCGGGGAAGATATTACCGTGGTGATGTTCGATAAACGCGAGGTACAGCTCACCGATGTCATTGACGCTGCAGAACATACCCCGCGTATCGTACTGCTCAATGTCTGTTTCGGCGGGCTGGCGATTCACGCCGATGCCGATATCCTGGTCGGCGTTCCGGTCGCGTTTTTCAGAAAAGGCACGGAAACCATGCTGATGTCCGGTCGAAGGGTTGAGAAAAAATTCAGTCTTTATTTTTCACGGCACTTGTATAAAGAACTTTTAATCGGAAAGGATGTCGGAGACGCCTACCGCAGAGCGATTCTTGAATCTGACGAACCGGAAAGAGCGCTTGCCCAGGCTCCGGCGCTTATGGGCAACAGCCGGGTAAGGGTAAGGTTTGTGGCAAATGATATGACATGATGCTGCATGTATTTTTCTTGATCAATACCCGATAATTATGTAGGTATATATAAGTATGGAAAAAGAGGATAAAATTGCATACTGGCTTGATATAGCCGACTATGACCTTGCAACGGCAAGGGCAATGATGGAAACACAACGCTATCTTTATGTTGTTTTCATGTGTCAGCAGGCATTAGAGAAGATACTTAAAGCTGTCTATATCACTGTTTCGGATGATGAACCGCCTCGAAGCCACAACCTTGGATTTGTGTATAAAAAAACAGGTATTGATTTACCGCCTGATGCAGTGCAGCTTTTCAATATTCTTTCCGCATATTACATCGAAAGCCGTTATCCCGAATACAAGCAAAAACTTTCTGCTATTGTTGATAGAGAAAAAGCAAAAACACATTTACATAAAACAGAGGAAGTATATGCATGTCTGAAATCCCTGTTGATATAGAAAAAACGCTTCTTGATTTTATCCAGAATTTGAAAAAGGAAATCGGTATAACGAGTGCCATCGTTTTCGGTTCGTATGCACAATCGAGGTGGAACAAAGACAGCGACATCGATATAGCAGTTTTTTCCGATTTTTTTTCACACAAAGACCGTGCAGAATCGATAGCATTTCTGCTTAATCGGACTCTGAACTACGATCTTGACATTCAACCGATAGCCTTTGATTCTGAGGATTTTGAAAACTACAAGGATAATCCCTTCATAAATGAGATTGTCACTACCGGTATTCGAATAGCATAGGCGTCAAGAAAAATAAATTCCCCCCTTCGTTTTGTCCATATTTGACAAACCCATAGTATATAATTCCGATATTCTTTTAAAAGCCGGTAGTGCGCAGGCCGGACAAAGAATCTTGAAGATACGCCTGCGCCTGGATAGTGTCGGAGAGACTGTGCCTTATACACCCGGCTGGCAGGCTTTTGGAGATGGTTCGTGTCCGGTAAAAAAACTAAAAACAGATATCACCACGAAGGGCACGAAGATCACGAAGGGGAAGCGGCCCTTGGCCGCGATGAAGGCAAAATATCCGCAGCAAAAAACTGAATAAAGAAAAAAAGAACGAATCCTGTAAGAAAGACCATGCGGCTGTGTATATACAATGCAGAGAAAACAGCAGGGAGGTACGAGCAGCATGCAGGATAATCGAAACGGTAAAAAGTCAAAGCATACGAAAGGGTGTCCGTCAGCATCCTCGAAACAGCAATATATCACGGCGGAAAATATCTGCCGGGAGCATGACTGTACCCGAGAGGAGCTGCACAGCGCCGCGCTCGACAATGTCGACGCGTTTCTGCAGGGAAAGCTTAAACGACGTGTAAAACCGGAAGCGCTCATGGAAATAGCCACCTGCGTCATCCAGGCTGCATTTCTGCAGGAAAACAGGTGCGCGCTCGTAAACGGCACCGCATACATGATGCATTTCATGGGAATCGATACGGACCTGATCACAAGTTTTGTGAACAGCCAGATATGCCGGGAAAAGGACTGCGGAGACTGCAGCGCCTGTGACCGGAATGCAGATAATGATAAAGAACCTGAGCTTGCCTTCACCGTCTACACGCATGAAGGGTCACAAGCGATACATTAAAACGAATTCAACAAACGGCAGGAGCGCCTTCGGTGTATAAAAAAAAGGAGGCCTCACACGATAATCCTTCCTGATTTGCCGGAGGCTGCTCCTGCTGCTTAAAAAATAAAACGTACACGGTGTAAGCATACGATCAACTGAATACGGCTGCAACCGGAGGGGATTGAGAATGGAAGAAAGCTGCATGAAAGAAGAATTTTCATCTTCTGAAACAATAACGATCGAGTATGAAAAAAAGCAGAAAGAACTGTACATGGCCGATGACCCCCGCTGCATTTATCCGCAGTGGCACAGCCGGGTCGGCATACACAGCAGGGGCAGAAATTTTGCAGCCATGGTGGCCCGGAAATATTGCGAGGACAAAGGATACAGTGTGCTGAAAGGGTATTATCTGATGCGCTGTCCCCGGCTTCGGGAAACCAATGAAGGCTTTATCACCATCTGCCGGATTTTCGGCAAAGAAAAGATGCTGAGGTTTTTGACGGCGGCACGGCATCTCAGGGGAGGCGATCCTGACCTGTTCGTGTACCGGCCCGATTATTCAGAGTGCTTTTTTGTCGAGGCAAAGGCGGAAGGCGACAAGCTTAACGAAAACCAGCTGCAGCTGATTCCGATCATAAGAAAGCTCCTGTGTCCTGTATACATCGCGTTGATAAGGTGCAGAAAATGACCTTTCCTGTTTTAATATTTAAACTTGCAAATGTTCATTTTTTTAAATATTGTGAATTGGTTGTAATATTTTACCGGACTGCGGTTCTTTCACTAAGCAAGAGATGCTTGTCTGCATGTACCGCAGTACCAGAGGGGTACGGGTTTTGCTTCAGGGGCTTACAATAAGCAGTATAACATTTTCATGCACATGGTCTGAGCCGCCGGCACGCATGCATTCGCCGCTTCTGTGGCGGGATGCTATCGAGCGGCAGTTCAGAAAAATATGCTGTGTCGTGCGCCGGCAGGACTGTCCTTCCTGCGATCTGCGCCGCGGATGTCTCGTTCCGTCGCTGTTCAGCCCCGAGCTGTGGTTCGAAGGCAAGAAAAGCATCAAAGGCTCGGCTCCGCTGCCCTGGGTAGCACGCTATCCTCAGCCGGTCGACGGAGCGGTCGATTTCGAACTGCGCCTGGTACTTATCGGCACGCGAACCATAGAGCATTTCCCGTACTGGTTCGTCGCTGTCGACCGGCTCGGAAAAGTGCTGCGGCCGGGATTTTCGATCGAGACGGTCCGTTCGGAAACGGCTGAAGGTCATATCGTACTCTACACCGCAACGGAAACATCAGTGCACAACCGGCCGGGTACGGTTTCTTTCGGACAGCAGGCGGATGCCGACACCCTGACCGTGGAATTCATAACGCCCGCACGTCTTCTGGTGAAAAAGCAGCCCATCCGCAATTTTGATTTTCCTGCATTCAGCGGCTTTCTGCAGCAGCGCATCCGTTCGATCAACTATTTTTACGGTTCGCAGGCTGCGGAAACCGTGCCGGCGGATACCGCACGTGTACGGCTGCATCCCGTCGATCTGCGCTGGTCCGAGCGCAGGGTGTATTCGCACCGGCAGAAAAAAGAGCTGCCGCTCGGCGGTTTTCTCGGCCGGATCAGGATCGAGGGCGATCCGGCGGATTTTTATCCGCTGCTGCAGGCCGGATCCTATGTCGGCGTGGGGAAGGGTACCGCCATGGGCCTCGGGCAGTACCGGATAGCGGAGGCATGCTGCTGAAGAATTTGCTGCAGCAGCCCGACATGTTTTTGCGTGCGAGGGTGTGGAATCTCAAAAACGGTTTTTTATCTGAATGAGATGTCTTCAGCGGTAAGAATTTATATGCGGGTCTGTATATATATCAGTTACTTGTAATTTATCAATGCGACCGGGGGAAACAATGAAAAAAGCAGTTAACATGATTGCCGCTGCCGGGCTACTTCATGATTTAGGCAAATTCGCTGAGCGTGCAGATGCAGCGTCTCCCGAGGACAAGGATTGGATTGAGCAGGAATTCAAATACAGCCATGCCGGCACCACCGCCTGCTGGCTGCAGAAGCTGTGGGGTGATGATACTGTTCTCAGTCCGATCGATTCCGACAATCGAGAGATCAATCTGCACAACCTGGCAGCCAGGCATCATAAGCCCAGAAACCCCTTTGAAATGATAGTCACTGAGGCTGATTGCCTGGCGGCCGGCCATGAACGCGCGGCAGGTGAAAGCGATGAAAGAGATGGTTATTCGGGAAAGAGCCGGGTGCCGCTGCATTCCATTATGGAACGTATTGCATTGACGGAGGAACCGGAAAGGAAGGCAAAAGGGCTGCTGTCCAAAAATGAATTTAACAGCCGCTATAAATTAAGACCCCTGCGATTCGGACAGGAAGAGAAACGGCCATGGGAGCAGGAGGATTTTTTCCCGGTTCATGCGGATCGATATCCACCGGAACAGGTCGAATCAGACTATAAAATCATGTGGCAATCGTTCTGTGAAGAACTGACCGGCGGCAGTAAAGGCAATGTATTGATAGACCCGGTAAACGATGTAGACATGATTTTCCATCTTATGAAAAAGTATACCTGGTGCATGCCGGAGTCCACCCGCTACCAGGATTTGCCGGATGTCTCATTGTTCGACCATTGCAAGGCGACGGCTGCGCTTGCCGTCTGTATGTATCGATATCACAAAGCGAATCAAAATTTTGATGATTCATCCATCAGGAATCGGTCGGATGATAAATACATGATTTTCTGCGGCGATATGGCAGGAATTCAGAAATTTATTTACAATATTTCCTCCAAGGGTGCATACCGTTCCCTGAAGGGGCGATCTTTTTTTGTTCAAATCGCAAGTGAAATTATTGCCCGCTATTTTATTGAAAAGCTTGTGTTGCCGGTCACGAATATCCTTTATGCCAGCGGGGGCAAATTCTATTTGTTATTACCAAATATTGACGGTATCGATGTTGAGCTTCAGGAAATCGGGAATGAAGTCAATGCAGAGCTTTATCGAAAGTTTGGCGCTTCATTGTACCTGCGCTCAGGCTTTGAGAAAGTAAACGGTAAATCCTTTGACGGAAAAAACACTGACAGCAATCTGTGTCTTGTTTGGGACCGACTTACCAGAAAGGTTGCTGTTTCCGACCGGAGGCGATATGCCGGGTTAATGGCAGATCGATATGATGACTTTTTTGCACCCACAGGGCAGGGAGGGAAAACCCCCTCATGTGATGTGTGTCACGAGGAAGCTGCCGACTCGGGCGCTGATGAGCAGGGGCGCATCCGCTGTTCAGTATGCCGTCAGCTTGAGATTTTCGGCAGGCGATTGCTGAAAGCCCGATATATAGCAGTATCCCCCCGGGGAGCCATCAGCCCCCAATCAGGCACATCCGGCGGTGTGTTTCTTGGACGGGAGCTTTTTATTGAAAAAGCGTTCCCGTCTAGTGCTCCTGCCGGCAGCATTGTCTACTGTTTAAACAATGGCGATTTTCTGCAAAGCGCTGAAAATTTCTCCAGTGCAGGAAGATACTCAGTGGTGCCACTGATGCTTGGCGGCAATCATCATTTTGAGCAGGAATTTGATGCGATTGCTGAACAGTCGAGGGGCATTAAACGCTTAGGGGTTCTGCGCATGGATATCGATAATCTTGGACTTGTTTTTGCCGAGGGTCTGCAGAAATATCGCTACCACAAGGTTTTCTCCGATGAGGATCAGTTTCAAAAATTCAACTTTCATTCCCTGGGGCGCATTACCACTCTCAGCTTTCAGCTTTCGTTTTTTTTCGGTGCAGCTGTGCAAAATATCGTCGACTCAGGAGCGGATAGCAGGGACAGGGTGGTTATTGTGTATGCCGGCGGTGACGATTTGTTTATGCTGGGTGCCTGGGATGCCTTGCCTGAATGTGCGCTTGAAATAAAAAATGGATTTTCAAGATTTGCCTGTCAGAACCCGGCATTGACGCTTTCCGGCGGCATGGTGCTGACAGGAGGTAAGTTCCCTGTATATAAATCCGCTGACATGGCAGGTGAAGCGGAAGACAGGGCAAAATCCTTGAAAGTAGCTTTTGATGATATGGGCGTGTGTGAAAAGGACGCATTTTCCTTTTTTGACGAGCCGATGAACTGGCGGGAATTCGATGAGGTCAAACGCTTAAAGGATAAAATAACTGAAGCATCTAAGGAAGATATGCGCCCGCTTATTCAGAGAATTCGCCTGATTGCAGCATCCTATCGCAGCAGCCGCGAAGAACTGCGCCGGAAATCACGGCTGACCGGTCATCAGCTTGATTCGCTGCTGAAGGCTGAACGATGGCGATGGCGAATGATTTATGCCCTGGCGCGCTTGAGTGAAAGCAGAAGCAGTCTCAGAGTTGTCATTGAGGATCTGAAAACATTTATCATGGACCCGGTAAGAAAAAGCAGCCGCACCGGTATAGATTTACTGCATATACTGGCGCGGTGGACTGAATTATATACTCGTCATTAAGAGGAGGACTGAAATGCAAAAGCAGGATGTACAAGGCTGGATAAAGCAGGGCATTACACCCGATACCGTATCATCTGCTGAAAGATTCGGAAGGGATATTCAGGCAAATGGTTTATCAACATCTCAGATCAGACAGGTTTTCACAAAACTGAAAAGTATCGAAGCAAAGGGTTATGAGCATAATAAGGTTGGATTCCTGATGTTAAAACCCATGCTGGCCTATGCAGCCGGGAGGGATAGAAATAAAAAAGGGCTTCAGGAATTTCAGGAAAAAATTACCTGGGCTATCGATGCTGTTGTTGAAGGAAACGATGGCGAACAATCGATGCGTTTTAATAACTTTTGTAAATTTTTCGAATCCGTGCTTGCCTATCACCGGGCAGCAGGCGGCAAGTAAAAAATACATTTTTATATAAAAGGAGTATGCCATGCCGGATACGCTTAAATTGGAAAAAAAAGTTTTCATCAGGGGCAGTATTACCGCGAAAACGGGTATGCATATCGGTGGTTCTTCAATCGGACTGTCGATAGGCGGTGCCGATAAAGTTGTCGTTCGGGATCCGGTTACCCGGCTTCCCTATCTTCCCGGATCTTCACTCAAGGGGAAAATACGTTCTCTGTTGGAGAAGAGTCTCGGAAAAGTAAATATTTCAAAAAACAGAAGAGGCGGATATGAAGGAAAACTTTGCGACAATCCCGAAGAACCCATAGTACAGCTTTTCGGGTTTCCGGCGGAAGCCGATAAAATGACCTATGCTGAAAGCGCCCCCACGAGAATTACGGTACGTGATTGTCATCTCCGCAATAAGGAAGATCTTGAAAGTGCAGAAAATACCGATATGTACTGCACGGAAATTAAAACCGAAGTGTCGATAGACCGATTGACCTCTGCAGCAAATCCTCGCAATTTCGAACGGGTACCGGCAGGTGCCGTGTTTGATTTTGAGCTGGTGCTCGACCTTTATAATGTCGACGATGCTGTGGTTGTCGACGGGGTTAAACGTTCTGATTGCTTTATAGATCTTTTACAACAGGGAATGGCTCTGGTTGAAGAAGACTACATCGGAGGGCAGGGCTCACGGGGGTACGGCCAGGTTCGTTTCACGGTGGAGCATGTGCTTGAAAGAACAGCAGAAGATTATCGCAGCGGCGGAACTCCCGTAGAAAGCGATACGCTGAAGCAGAAATTCGCCATGTTTTCATAACCGAAGGTGATCGAAGATGGAAGATGCAATTCGGATATATCATATCATTCCAACAGCACCGTTACATATCGGTCTCGAAGGCATCGGCCAGGAACGCCTGGACAGGCTTTTCCGATCCGATGCCCTCTGGGGTGCTTTGGTTCAGTGCCGGCATCTGCTGTATCATGACGACTGGGAAAACCTGATCAATGACGATTCTTTTTTAGTGAGCTCATGTTTTCCGTTTATTGCGGGCAAACGCTTTTATCCGGTGCCGCATGGAGCTTTTGACCGTGTCATGATGGGCATTCGAGGCAGCGAACTTAAAAAGTGGAAAAAGATTAAATATGTCAGTGAAAACCTTTTCCAGAATATTATTTCCGGCACTTTTAATGCTACCGATTCCCGCCTCTGTGGAGAATATGTGTGTTCTGAAAAGATTGATGAAGGTTTTGGCGTCAAGGAATACGAAGTTCCGCGAATCGGCATAGACCCGGTAAGCGGAACGGCGCAGGAAGGGGCGTTTTTTTACTGTGTGAATGCTCACTTTCCGGAAAACAGCGGTTTGTTTTTTCTCGCAAGATTCAGGGGAATTGATGCTCAGAAGCACTTTGAGGGTTCATTGCGGCTTTTGGCCGATTGCGGGATAGGAGGTGACCGTTCGATAGGTCGAGGTACGTTCAGATTTACCTGTGAACAGTGCACCCTTACCTTACCGGATAATCCAGATGCACATGTCGGTCTTTCACTGTACCATCCGACAGAAAAGGAAGTCCAAAGCGGATTGCTCGATCGTGCTTATTACAGCCTTGTGAAGAGATATGGTTATGCAGCCGGATTAGGTGCACGCTCGTTACGGCGTAGAAATGTTTTGATGCTTGAAGAGGGTGCGGTCTTTTTCGACAGCCAGCCGCCTGTCGGTGATATACCCGTGGTACTGCAAAAAAACGAGGGAGGCAGCCCGTTCGATGTGTTTCGATTCGGTAAAGCGTTTACCCTGCCCGTGAAAGGAGGATGCTTTGAACAGCATACGTAAAATTTATACGTGCAGGCTGACAACCCTGACGCCTGCCCACATCGGCAGCGGTAATTTGCTTCGTGCAAATATCGATTTTATCGCTGACCGTTCCAGCGGCAGGATTACCGCGCTTAACATGAATAAGATATTCAGTCATGTTGAATCGATGGATTCAGCTGCCGTTTCATCTTTTTCAGTTGCCTGCGATTCCGGTGATATCGGAGGCTGGTTCCGAAAGAATCGGTTAAGACCGGATGACTATGCTTATTTTGTGAGTTCTGTAAAAAGAGAAGATATTCCGAGAGAGATACGGCAGTTACAGAGAAACGGGTTCGGGATTCCCTATTTCCCCGGAAGTTCGATTAAAGGGGCATTGAGGACGGCAATCATCCATCGACTTTCTGGAGACACGAAGGCCTTCATAACAAGCAATGTTTCTAAAATGAAGCATGACAGGGTGAGACATAAGTTTGCTGATAATGTGATAACAAAAAGATTGCTTGGCAGCGATCCGAACCACAGCATTATGCGCTGTATGTCAGTCGGTGATGCTTTCTTTCATGATTCCCGAACGGTTCTTGGCGTGTCACGTATAGCAAGTATGAGAAATGGTGGAGGGTATAGCTATAAAAGGTTTCCGATTGTCGTAGAAAGCATACGGTCAAAAGAGACGGCGGTTTTTGAACTCGGATTCGATACATTTCTATGTGCCGATGATAAAAGAGATAAACTCGAATATTCATTCAAACTCGATTTCGCCTGGCTGAGAAAAGCCGTTTTAGATTTAAGCCGAAAACTGATTGAGCGCGAAAAGATTTTCTGCGAACAGAAACTGGAACATAATGAACTCACTGCATATTATAAATACGAATTACCTGAAATAATTAAGAGTCTTTCGGATAATGAAATTGTATTCAACCTCGGATGGGGCATCGGCTGGGAAGGCATGACCGGCGGCCTTATTGAAATGAATTTAAGACAAGACGCCGCCTTGAGAAAAAATTTGAAACTGGCTCCCCATCGGTTGGATGCGCCATTTCCCAAAACCCGTAAAATTGCTGAACTGGACAGCCGGATAACGCCCTGGGGATGGGTGCAGATACGATTCGACGACCATGACCGGTCTGCTGTGAAAACTGTAACAGCTGAAAAGACGCCTGAAGTGCCAGTGCAAAGCAAGGATGAAAAAAAACCTGAACAGCAGAAACCTAAGGAACCCGGTGAAGATTTGATGGTGCAGATAGATGCTCTTGCAACAAGTAAAATTGCAGGATCGGCTGCGGAGATTGTAAAAAAAATCCGGGAACTGGATGATCCGTCAGTACAATCAAAAGCGGCAGAACGATTTATCGACCGACTTGACAAAAAAGCCAGGAAAAAAGCACAGGAGAAGGCCTGGTATCAGGAGCTGATGAAATTAATAAAGGATGATCAGGCATGAAGGCTTTGAGTTTTCTCGGTTACGGCAACCCGAAGTCCGATACCATATCGGGCTATGAATCGACGACCTATGTCTTGAGCGACAAGGAATGCACAACGGAATATTTTCCTGCATTTATTCTGCGTGCATTCGGTAATGAAATCAGCGAGATGAAACTCTTTGTTACGGAGCAGGTACGCAATGAGCGGCTTCAGGGATTCATAAATCATCTCGACAGCAATGAACAAAAGAGAATAACGCTTGTCGATATACCGAACGGATCGAACGAAAAAGAACTTTGGCGTATTTTTCAGGCTGTAATTGATGCTGTTGATGAGCAGGAGGAGGTTGTCGTCGACATCACCCATGGTTTCAGATCGACACCGGTACTGATGATGATCGCCATGCAGTATCTGAAAGTAACCAAAAAAATTATACTCAAGGGATTGTATTACGGTGCATTTGCCGCTGAAAAAAAAAGCCGGAGCCCGGTTTTCGACATGACGCCGTTCGTCAGTCTCATTGACTGGTCTTCAGCACTTACCGTGTTCAATGCAACCGGATCATCGCACGGCATCAGTGAACTGTTGACTGGTATACAGTCAATGCATCATAAGGGAGCAAAGACTAAAATTCCGCCGAGAAAACTATCTGGCTTTGGTAAGCATATTAATAAAATCAGCGATGAATTGCTCCACATGAAAACACGCTCTGCCATGCATTCGATATCTAAATTGCCGGATATGGTTCATGAGACGGAAAAGGAAATTAAAGAATATGCTCCGCCCTTGTATCCTCTGCTTAGCGACGTGAGCAATCAGCTTCAGGGCCTTGGCAACAAGGATAAGGATACCTTGAATAATAAATTTATTTTAACGCAGATTAATGAAATCTACTGGTATCTCGATCATGGCCACCTGGTTCATGCTGCCGGGCTGATTCGGGAGGTACTTATCAGCTATGCCTGCCTGAAGCTTGGTGAAGATAATGCTTTTAATTATAATAAATGCAGAAAACATGTTGACAGTTTTGTAGGATACCTGGGACGTGAACCGAAAAAACGAGACAATGATTTGAAAAAACATATGTCACCAGAATCTGCAAAAAAGGTTATAAAATGGAAAGCTGAAGTGCTTAACGGCCCCGAATCAGAAAAATGGCTTGAACTTGGAAAAGCTTATAAAAAAATTGCTGATGCGCGCAATAATATGATGCATGCTGAAATGTCAAATAAGAATTTGAATATCAATAAATTAAGTGGTCTGATAACAGAAATATCAGAAAAAATAACTGCCTGGCTCAATTAATAAAACAGATTGCTGTGTGCCGTGCGCACCGAAATATTTTTCTTCGTGAACTTCGTGCCCTTCGTGGTGAAAAAAAACAGTTCGCAAAGCGGATGCCTTCGTAAGATGAATCGTAAAAATGAAATGTCATGAGGTAGTGGCCAATTGAATTATTATGAAATTGAAAATACTATCATTTCATTTCTCCAGAAATACAATGTTCGCAGGATATCGGTGTTCGGCTCTTTTGTCCGGAGAGAGCTGAGTCCCGAAAGCGATATAGACCTGATTGTTTCTTTTTACGAAAACAAGAGCCTTTTGATGCTTATTCGGATAGAGAGAGAATTGTCGGAACGTTTAGGTAGAAAAGTGGATATGCTGACTGAAGAGGCTATAAGTCCGTATCTTGCTGATATAATCAAATCAGAATCAAGGGTTCTTTACCAGTGAAAGATGATTTGTTTTATTTGAATCATATACTTGATGAAATTAATCAAATAGAAACATACATCACCGGCGTTGATTTTGAAATGTTCATCAATAATCGGCTCTTGCAGGATGGCGTTGTGCGTCAGCTTTAAATTGTTGGTGAAGCTACAAAGAATCTGTCGAATCATACTACGGAAAAATATTCGAACATTCCCTGGAAGGACATTGCCGGGATGCGTGATAAATTAGTTCATCATTATTTCGGAGTCGATTTGCGGGCTGTTTGGGATACTGCAATGAACGATCTGACGCCTATAAAAAGAGTTGTACAAAAAGTTATAACAGGCAAAGAGCAGGCAGGATATAATCATCGATGACAATATCACTGGAGAGATATCTTTTTTCGTGAACTTCGTGTCTTTCGTGGTGAAAAAAAAACGTAAGCGCTCCATTAACCGCATCTTCGCAGACCTTTCAAAAAATGTCATAGTGG
>CAZFIB010000014.1:0-63652 GCA_964518865.1 uncultured Thermodesulfobacteriota bacterium | reverse complement strand
GAGCGGCCTGCGGCCGCGAAAAGAAATCGCAGCTGAAGCAGCTCCTGCATGCTCGCACCACCAGGCGGACAGTGGAAACATGCTCTGGAATAGTGTGAAGTGCAGGCCGGGCAGGAGCGGCCTGCGGCCGCGAAAAGAAATCGCAGCTGAAGCAGCTCCTGCATGCTCGCACCACCAGGCAGGCACCGGAAAAGCAGTCATTGCTTTGTCACGCCCCCGGCGTGACAAAGCAATGACAGTACAGTTAACTTAGATTGTTTTCATTAGGAGGGGGCACAGCGACTGAGAAATCTCAAGCCCCAAAAGAGGCTTCCCCCTTCGGGCGAAATGACAAACAACAGACGGCTGCAAAAAACAGAAAACCGCTCCAACTGGAAGCTGATATAAAAGCTGATTGTACTATTCGGACAGATCAGGGTACACAATCGTCCGGCAGTACTGCCGGACGTGCCTGTCGGCGGTATTCAGAAGTGCGGAGTCGTCGCTGTAGGCGGTACGATCGATGACAGCGATACTCAAAAGGGCACAGAGCCACAGCAAAACACTCAGCGACAAGGTGACGATGGTTTCTTTGTTGGATGAAATAAATCGTTTAATGTTCATGTTTTTTGCTTTTTCCTGAAAAACCTCATCAGTATTTACCTGTAATAAACCGATAAAGAAGTGAAAAGTTTCGCAGCATGTCCCGTTTTGTTGAAAATTTCCGGTTTGACCCTGTTTCATGTCAGTGGTAGGTTTACAGGGTATGCCTTTTTGATCATTACTGAACGATGGAGCCATATGTATGCCTAAATTGCATGTCGTCTCAAGTGATGGAAAAATGTTTGATCTTTCTCTTGCCGGTCAGAAAATAACAATCGGCCGCAGTAAAAAAAACGATCTTGTCCTCAATGACAACACAGCTTCCCGTCACCACGCGGAGATCCTGCCTGCCGAGGAAGGCTATGTACTGAAGGACCTGGGAAGCTTCAACGGCACAACGCTGAATTCACGCTCGATTCAGCGCGAGCAGCTCGCTGACGGTGATGTCGTTGAAATCGGCCTGACCAAGATGACGTTTATTGCCGACAACGGAAAAGAAGACACGCTGGTTGAATCCCTGGAGATCGATGCCGAAATCGGCCTGGAACCGGAGGAACAACCCAAGATCGTCGGCAGCAGCCCGCAGACCTCGTCGGCGGGTTCGGAAGAGCTGCTGGTGGCCTCGGAGCAGCCCAGGGGCAGCAGTGCCGGGGATCTTGCGATTTCAGGCGCACATCCTTCCGACAGCCTCGGCGCACGCAACGACAAAGCATCGCTTGAACGCGCCAACAAGGTACTCTACGTTCTCTATGAGATCAGCCGGCAGATGAATACGATTCATGATTTCAACGAGCTGCTGAAAAAAATCATGGATCTTATTTTCGATGTTATCGCCGCGGACTCGGGGTTTCTCATTCTGCGTGATGACGATGACCCGGATAAACTGATTCCCGTTGTTGAAAAAATTCGGGATGACAAGCGTCAGGAGGTCGGTAAGCTCAAGGCCAGCCGAACGATCATCAACAAGGTCATTTGCGACCAGGTTGCACTGCTCACCACCAACGCGATGGACGACTCCCGGCTTGACTTTGCGAAAAGCGTTTTTATGCAGCAGATACGGTCTGCAATGTGTGCGCCCCTGTGGAACAAGGATAAAATAATCGGTGTTATCCAGCTCGACAGCCTGAGCCTCGACAGCCTTTTTACCCAGGACGATCTGGAGCTGCTCAAGGCCATCGGCAGTCAGATGGCGATGGTGCTGGAGCAGCAGACCCTGAACAAGCAGATCCGGGAAGAGGAGGACATGCGCAAGCGCCTGGAGCGCTTTCACTCGCCGCAGGTCGTCGAGATGCTGCTGCACGGCGGACAGGAAACCAAAGACAATATCATGGACCCCAAAGAAGTAACGGCCACAATCCTGTTCACCGATATAATCGGATTTACCAGCCTGTCCGAGACAATGCCGCCGCGGGAAATCAACATGATCCTCAACCAGTATTTCAGCCGCATGACCGATATCGTGTTCGATCACGACGGTACGCTGGACAAATATATCGGCGACGGGCTTATGGCTGTGTTCGGTGCTCCGATGCAGAAAAGTGACGATGCCGCCCGCGCCATACGCGCCGCGCAGGACATGCGCAAGGAGCTTGAAAAGCTCCAGAACGATCTTGAAGAGGGCCGGCAGATCAACATCCGCATCGGTATAAATACCGGTCGTGTTGTGGCGGGTAATATAGGCTCTCCCCGGCGTCTCGAATATACGGTTATCGGTGACCCCGTCAACACCGCCTCCAGGCTTGAGTCGATCGCCCAGCCGAACCAGATTCTGATCGGGGAGGAAACCTGCCGGCTGGTAGAAGGCCAGTTCGACATTCGCGAAGTCGGCGCCCGCAAAGTCAAAGGGAAGACCGCTGAAGTACAGGTCTATGAAGTATTGTAGCGTTTTACCGGCCGTGCGCAGGCTCGTTGCCGGTGAGCCGCGTGTCTCGGGCGATCCACGCCATACATGCCGCGCCGATGAGCAGAGACAACCACTCAGACCCTGAGCATACCCAAAGCAGCTCCTCAAAGACCGAAGCCCTTCCCGGCAGAGCAGAACCCGCTGTGCATACTGCGGCACTGCCCCCGCACGCACCGACCAGGCACGACAGCGGTACGGCTGCGATGGGATCGGCGACCGTTGCCCTGTCGGGAGATGAAGCGGCAGCGGCCGACAGGGAGTGCAGCGCGGCGGAGGTGTCCCTGCTGTGGCACCCCGGTGATGTTATCATGAACCTGTATGATGTTCTTGACGTGCTGGGTACCGGTGCCACGGCTGTCGTGTACCGGGTTCACCACCGCGAATGGAACGTGCACCTTGCGGTAAAAACGCCCCGCCCCGAAACCCTGCAGGCGGCAGGCAGCACAGAAAACTTCGAGCGCGAGGCACAGACCTGGGTCAATATGGGGCTGCATCCCCATGTCGTCAGCTGTTACTACGTTCGTCGCCTGGGCGGAGTGCCCCGTCTGTTTTCGGAATTCGTCGACGGGGGAAGCCTGCAGGACTGGATCAATACGGGCAGGCTGTACCGGGACGGCCCGCAGCAGGCGGTGCGCCGGATGGTCGATATTGCGATTCAGTTTGCCTGGGGTCTGCAGTTCGCTCATTCCTGCGGTCTTATTCACCAGGACGTCAAGCCCGCCAACGTCATGCTGACCGATACAGGGTTGACAAAAGTAACCGATTTCGGTCTTGCAAAAGCCCGTGCCGCCGTTGACGGCGAGGCCGGACGGTCCGCCGCCGGTGTTACCTGCGGCGGCATGACACCGGCATACTGCTCGCCGGAGCAGGCGGAAATAAACGATCAGGCCCGTCGCGGTGTCCCGCCCGGACAGCGGCGGCGTTTGAGCGCTGCCACGGATCTGTGGTCCTGGGCCGTATCGGTGCTGGAGATGTTTACCGGCGGGGTCCGCTGGACATGGGGGACCGAGGCCGGAGCCGCCCTTGACCGTTTGATCGCCGCCGGGGCCGGGCAGGCCGGGATTCCCACCCTGCCGGGCGACCTCGCAGAGCTTTTGCGGCGCTGCCTTCAGCCGCATCCGGATGAGCGGCCGTCCGGCATGGCGGAGGTTGCAAACAGCCTCATTGCCATATATGCCGCTGCAGCCGGCGAGCCCTATGAGCGTGCTCTGCCGGTGCACGCTGAAGCACTTGCCGACAGTCTTAACAACAGAGCGGTATCCCTGCGTGACCTCGGCAGAAGCAGTCAGGCGGATGCCTGCTGGGAAGAGGCCCTGCGCGTTCACCCGTATCATCCGGAATCGGTTTTCAATCGCGGTATAGCCTTGTGGCGGTCGGGAAAAATCGGTGACGATACCCTGATGCGGTCCCTGAGAGAACTTCACCACTCGCGGTCCGGGGACTGGGAGAGCGGCTACTATCTGGGGCTTGCGTGCATTGAGCGGGGCGACTACGAAACGGCAGTCCGGGAGCTTGAAGCTGCAAGCTCCCGGAAACCGGAGTCGGCTGACGTGCAGGAGTGCCTGGTGCATGCCCGGAATACTCTAGGTGCTTCGCGGACACTGCTTCGGGTGGTTGAAGGGCACCGCGATCCGGTACAGTCGGTCCGGATAAGCGCTGACGGCCGGCGCGCTGTTTCGGGAAGCGGAACGCAGTATGCATTCGCGAGGAGCAAGGACTTCACCCTGCGACTCTGGGACCTTGCAACGGGAACATGCCTTCAGGTGCTCGAGGGCCACACCGCGCGCATAACATCGGTATGCCTTTCTCCGGACGGACGCACCGCTCTTTCGGGAAGCAGTGATGATTGTGTCATAGTGTGGGATCTTGCAGCGGGCAACAGCCTGCGGCGGATTGAAGCCGGCATGACAGGGGTCAGGGCCGTGTGCTTTGCTGCGGGCGGCGAACGTATTGCTGCAGGCGGAGCAGACGGCGCACTGCTCGTGTGGGAGGCTCGGAGCGGCAGATATCTTCGCACGCTGACGGGACACACCGCCAGGGTGACCTCGCTGTGTGCGTACGGCAGCGGGGGGTGTTTGTTTTCCAGCGACGATGCGGGAAGCATTCGCATGTGGGATGCCGAAACGGGGCGCTGCCTGCGCACGCTGGCCGAAGGCGGGGGTGCCGTTGCCTCGCTAAGCTGCAGCCAAGACGGGAGCAGGCTGGCATCCGGCGGACCCGGCTCTATGGTCAGGCTGTGGAATACCGCAGCGGGTCGCTGTCACATGAGTTTCAGCGGACACGTCGAACAGGTTTTGACCGTCATGATGAGTGCCGACGGCCGTTATGTCGTTTCCGGCGGGGGTGACGTGCTGGGACATGAGCGGTCGATTAAGCTCTGGGAGTCGCAGAGCGGGCGCTGTCTGTTCACTTTTGAAGGGCACCGTGCTCCGGTGCGCAGCCTCGGCCTGAGCGCGGACGGGCGCCATATGCTTTCGGGCAGCGATGACGCCACCCTCAGACTGTGGAAGGTTTCGTTGCAGGAGCCGCCCGGCAGGCCGGCTCCGCTTATGCTGTCTCATTTCAGGGCGAGCGAGGAAACTGCCACTGCCTCGCAAGCCTACGAACAGGCGATCGAAAAGGCGCGAGCGGCCATCGATGCAGGCACACTGCCTGCTGCGGCCGGCCATGTTGCACAGGCGCGTGCGCAGACGGGCTTTGGGCGCAACACCGAAGCGCTCGCCCTCTGGAGCGGCATGTATTACCGCCTGTATAAAAGCGGCTTCAGAGACGCCTGGGAGGCCGGCCGGCTTACCGGGCACCGTGGTGCCGTATGCGCCGTCAGCACAAGCCGCCGCGGCGACTATATCGCCGCAGGCGGCGATGATGCCCTTCTGCGCATCTGGCAGGCGGCCTCGGGACGGTGTGCCGGGACCTGCTCCGGTCATGCGGGCTCGATTTATTCGGTGTGCTTCAGCGCCGACTCCTCGCAGATTGCAACCGGAAGCGCCGACGGAACGGCGCGGCTGTGGCAGCGGCAAACCGGTGAATGCAGAACGGTTTTTACCGGCCACCGCGAAAGCATTCACACGGTCTGTTTCAGCCGCGATGCCCGTATGCTTGCAACCGGCAGCAACGACAAAACCGTGCGGCTGTGGAATACGGCTGACGGACGCTGTCGAAAGACGCTTGAAGGACATGCAGGCAGGATAACCGCCGTGTGCTCCTCAGGCAACGGACGCCGCATAGTATCTGCCGGCACCGACCAGACAATACGCCTGTGGGATACGGCCAGCGGGAACTGCCTGCGTATTTTCGAGGAGCGCACTACAGCGGTTCTTTCGCTGTGTTGCAGCCTGAGCGGCCGGACTGCCCTGTCGGGCGGGGAGGACGGTATCGTACGGCTCTGGGATGTGCAGACCGGCCGCTGCCTGCGCCGGCTTGCAGGTCACGCAGAGCCGGTAACGGCAGTGTGCCTCTCTCCGGACGGGCGGTTTGCCGTTTCCGGGAGCCTCGACAGGACCCTGCGGCTGTGGGACTGCACAAACGGTGCGTGCCTGCGCGTGTGCGGGGGGCACGGCTATGCGGTAACCTCAGTGAGCATGTTTCCAGACGGGCGCTATGCGGTTTCAGGCGGCAGGGACGAGACCGTCAGGCTGTGGCAGCTGGACTGGGAGCTGCGCGAGGCCTCCGGGCAGGAGTGCCGCAGCGCAGTCGAGGAGTGCCTTCCGCTGTTTGCCGCGACCAAAAATGTCGATGAGCTGCTGTATGATATGGGCTGCTGCGGATGCGGCCTGCTTTCACGCAGCGAGGTGATCCGGCGGATAAAAGAACGCGTTGCGGACAGGAAAAGCACCGGTCAGCGGCACGCCCCGGCAGACAGAATAAACAAACCGCCGTCACCGAAGGACGAAAAAAAATCCGGCAGGAAACGGAGCAGGCTGAAGCTGGACCTGGATTGATTAAATTTTCCATTGACAACACTTCAGAACACCGCTATATTTGAAAATGAATTCATATTCAACAATCTTGTTTTCAGCCGTATTCTATGATATAGTTTCACTTTTAAAACTTGACATGCGTTTGCAAAACCGAGTATAAAATATAGTCTGCAAAAGATTAGCGACCAAACAATTCATTGATAAACAACAATATCTTTCTAAAGGGTGTTGGTGTCCACAAGTATCATTCCTTTACTCGAAACAAAAAAAGTCCAAATAATTTATAAGGAGGTTTGGGTATGATCAGAATAGATCGGGAAAAATGTGTCGGTTGCGGCGGCTGTGTTGATCTGTGTCCCAGAACCGCGATCCGGTTTGTCAAAGACCGCGCCTATATCGACTCACAGCTCTGCCTTGAGTGCAAGACCTGTGTAAAAGTATGTCCCATGAAAGCACCTGAAGAAGTATAGCCGTTTTTTCACGTGCTTCCCTTGCGGCTGTACTCAATTTTTCAACTGAAAGGAGACGGTTTTGGAAGCAACAGCCACGTCAAAAAAAACAATCGATTGTTCAGCGGTAGCACAGGGCAGCGCCAGGCCGTTTGCGCCCGGGGATCCGGTACGCGCCCTGCCCGTATGGGATAAGGACCGGTGTATTCGTTGCGGTATCTGCTATATCTACTGCCCGCACGGTGCGGTTTTCAGAGAGGATGACGGCTATTTTGATGTAAACAAAGACCTGTGCACCGGTTGCGGCGTGTGCCATCGCGAGTGCTGGTTCGGCGTTATCGGCATGGTAGAGGAGGAGTAATTCATGGATAAATTCAGCTTGATGGTTCCCAATTTTATTCCGGCCGGGGAGTACTTCGATACGAAGAAGAACAATACCTGTGTCGGCTGCGGCGTATCTCTGGCTGTCCGGCATGTCGGCAAAGCGGTGAAGGAGCTGCTCGGAAAGGCTACCTGCGAGCGGGCCTCTGCAGAGCGAATGTTCGGTATTAAAAGCGAGGCCGCTTTTTTGAAAATAAAGAAAGGCAAAAAAGAAGTTCTTTTTTTCCTGGATGATGAGCCTTCCGGAAAGCTCGATGACGCTCTGGACAAGAAGCTTCCGGGTATCGCAATCGCCGAAGGGTTTCAGTACGTTGCGACCGCATCCCCGAGCTATCCGTTCGATCTGTTCGATAAAGCCCAGCGGGCAATCGAATCCGAAGGGAACGCCTTTGTTCACATACTGTGCCCCTGCCCGGCAGGCTGGCAGTTTTCCACCGAGGATACGGTCAAGGTGGGATTCAGGGCGGTTGAGACCCTTGCCTTCCCGCTGTACGAGGCGGCAGGCGGTTTTTACAATCTTACCATTAAAACGCTCAAGCCGCGTGCGCTTGAGGAGTATATAGCAGGACAGGGCAGGTTCTCCGGCCTTTCGGCACAGCAGATCAAAACCGCGCAGGCGCAGGTTGACAAGTCATACGCCAGGCTGACCGAAACCCTCGAGAGCCAGATGACGTATTCCTACGAAACAACCGGGCCGGTATACTGATGCACGGTGTCGACGGAGTGCGTCCCGGACTATGACACTGTCCGGTTCGCCGGCCCGCCCGGCAGCCGGAGCGTAAAAAGACTTAATCCCTGAAAGGAGAGGGAAGATGGCAGACATAAAGTGGTTACCAGACGGACAAAAGGCATTCGATAAGGTGATGGCTGCCGTACCCGCTGAAATGCGCGATACGATAAAGCCCAAGCTTCTGCAGATGCTTGGCGGTAAAGCGGCCGGCCAGCCTGTGAGCAGGGAAATTGTCGAGAAGTGGGTGGTAGAAGATCTGCCCGAGCCGCAGCGCAGCGCGCTCATGGCGGCGCTGGGCCTCAAAGACGAAGGCGCCAAGAAAGAAGAGGCCGCACCGGCTGCCGCTGCCGCCGGATGGGATGGCGACAGCGAGACAATGTTCGAGCGCATGCTCCAGGAAGTGCCGGAAATGATGCGCGAGGTTTTTCGCGGCAAGCTTATGGCGATCGCCAATGAAAAAGCCCAGGGCGGGCCCATCAAGGAAGAGCACATTACGGCTATCGTAAAAGAAATCGTTCCCGAGCCGTTCAAAACGAAAATACTGAATGCGTTTGCCACCATGGGCGGTGTCGACCTCTCCAAGGTCGAGGATATTCTCGAAAGCACGCCGGGCGGACAGGAAAAAGCCATCACGATTCTTCACGGCGTGCAGGATCAGTTCGGCTACATTCCGGACAAGGCGCTTGTGCTGATCAGTCAGAAAAAGTATATTCCGCTGAGTACGCTGTATCGCCTCGTAACATCCTATTCGGCATTCCGGCTCCAGGAGCCCGGCAAGCACATCGTTACCGTATGCACCGGAACCGGCTGCCACGTCAACGGCGGCGGTGCCATGCTGCAGCAGATCGAGAAAAAGGCCGCTGAAAACGGCGCGTCCGTTACGGTTGAAAAAGTGCGCTGCCTGGGCAGCTGCAATGTTTCGCCCGCGGTCAAGGTGGACGGCGAGCTGTATACCGGCGTGCACGCGCAGGCTAAACTGGAACAGATTTTTAATGACTGATTCAATCCCCGAAAGGAGAGAGGGACATGGCGGATATAAAGTGGAAACCGGATGGACAGAAAGCATTTGAAAAGGTGCTGACGGCGGTGCCGGAAGGCATGCGGGAGGGCATGAAGCCGAAGCTGCTCGAAATGCTGGCCGGCAAAGCTGCCGGGAAGCCCGTTACGGCCGCACTGGTTAAAAACTGGGTCGATAAGGATTTGCCTGAGCCGCAGCGCAGCGTGCTGCTGGCCGCCCTGGGAGGGGATGCCGGAGAGAAGAAAAAACCCGCCGCAGCCAAAAAGGCTGCCTGGAAAGTGACGGGCAGGATAGCCAAACCCGGTGATCTTGACAAGATGAAGAAAAAAGGTCGGGAGCTGCTCTGCCCTGCCGGCACCGTGCGTATTACGGTTTCAGGTGCTACCTGCGGTCTTGCAAAGGGATCCGAGGCAGTGCTTGCCGCGCTGCAGGCGGAGGTAAAAAAGCAGAAGGTCAAGGCGGATGTCGTCATGGTGGGCGGCAGCGGCATGGCCTATGCCGAACCGGTTGTCGATGTTATAAAGGCCGGTAAGCCCAGGATAACCTACGGTACGGTCAGCCCCGACAGCGCAGCCGGCATCGTCAAGTCGATTTCCACCGGCAAGGTCGTCGAAGACCTCGCGCTGCTGCGCTACGATGCGGTATCCTCGGATATCACGGGCGAGTCGGTGGCATACAAGAAAGGCACACTGCCGCAGTCGTTCAAAAAGCTCAAAGAAGCCGGCAAGCTGCCGTTTTTCCAGGCTCAGCAGAAAATCGTCACACGTAACAGCGGCACAATCTGCCCGGAACGTATTGAAGAGTATATCGCCCTCGGCGGATACGCGGCACTTGCCGGAGCGCTCACCGGCATGCAGCCCGCGGATATCATCAAAGAGGTCAAGGCCTCCAGGCTGCGCGGCCGCGGCGGCGCGGGGTTCCCGGCGGGAATCAAGTGGGAAGCGTGCAGTGCGGCGGAGGGTAACAAGAAGTATGTCGTCTGCAACGGCAGCGAGGGAGACCCGGAGATCGGCATGCACCGCAGCTTTCTGGAATCGGACCCCCACATGCTGATCGAAGGCATGATACTGGCCGGTTACGCCATCGGCGCCGACGAGGGCTATGTGTACCTCAACGACCGCTATCTGCTCGCCATCGAGCGGGTGGAGGAGGCCGTCCGCCAGGCCCGCAAAGCGGGACTGCTCGGCAAGAACATCATGGGAAGCGGCTTTTCGTTCGACCTGCAGGTCAAACGCGGCGGCGGCGCCTACGTGTGCGGCGAGGAGACCGCACTGCTGAACTCTCTTGAGGGCTCGTTCGGTGAGCCGCGCCCGCGCCCGCCCCTGCCTGTTGAAAAGGGCCTGTTCGGGAAGCCGACCGTTGTCAACAACCTTGAAACCCTTTCCAACATCCCGGCTATCGTGCTGAAGGGAGGGAAGTGGTTTGCCGGGATCGGCACTCCCGCAAGCAAGGGTACGAAAGTCGTTGCGCTGTCCGGCAACGTTGCACGGCCCTGCTGGGTTGAAGTACCCATGGGCACCAGGATCGAGGATATCGTCTCCACGTTCGGCGGCGGAACCGCCAGCGGGAAGAAAGTAAAGGCGTTCCAGACCGGCGGGCCCTCGGGCGGCGTGCTGCCGGCCAAGTCGCTGAAGCTCAAGCTCGACTACGACGCGCTGACCAAGGCCGGCTCACTGCTCGGCTCCGGCGGACTTCTGGTTATGGATGAGGATGCCGACATGGTGGATGTGGCACGGTTCCTGACCGACTTTTTTGTCGCCGAATCATGCGGAAAATGCACGCCCTGCCGGGAAGGCGTCAAGCAGCTTCACGAGGTCATTACGACCATTGCGGACGGACGCGGCACAAAAGAGCAGGTTGCACTGCTCAAGCGCATGGGTGCGGCGATGAACGATACCTGCTTCTGCGCGCTGGGCAAAACCGCTGCCGCGCCGATCCTGACCGTGCTGAAGCATTTTCCGGCGGAAGTCAACAAGCGGATGCTCAAACGCTTGACCTGAGATACGGACCATCGCAAAGAAACGATACGAATATAAATAGAGGTGACGGACCTATGGTAACGCTTACAATCAACGGGAAAAAAGTTAAAGCAAACGAGGGATCGACGCTGCTTGCGGCGGCGCGTTCGGCAGGCATCGACATTCCGACGCTCTGCTCAAACGACGCCCTTGAGCCCTACGGAGCATGCCGCCTGTGTATAGTGGAGATCGAAAAAAACAAACGCACGGCCATAGAGGCCTCGTGCACCTACCCGGTCGAAGAGGGTCTGGTTGTCAAAACCGACAGCCCCCGGGTCATCGAGGGCCGCAAGCTTGTTATCGAGCTGCTGCTGGCACGCTGTCCCAATGTGAAGGCCGTCCAGGATCTGGCACTGGAGTACGGCGTAGCCGACTCCTCGACCGAGTGGACCAAGGAAAACGAGTACTGCGTCCTGTGCGGGCTGTGCGTGCGGGCATGCAATGAGGTCGTTCAGGCCAATGCAATTCAGTTTACCGGTACCGGCGCCGAGCGTATCGTCGACAGCCCGTTTCACCGCTCGGCTGAAGACTGTATCGCCTGCGGGTCGTGCGCGTATGTCTGCCCGACCGGCATCATCAAGAAAAACGACCTCGAGAAAACAGCCCTTTGCACGCCTGAGGGCTGCGAGGACGAGGGACCGAAACGTGAAATCATCAACTGGCAGGTGGAGTACGAGCTGAAAATCTGCACCAAGTGCGGCAATCCCTATGCACCGGTTCCGCACCTGCAGAAACTTGAAAAGCAGTTTCACAGCCTGCCGCAGTTTTTCAATCTGTGTCCGTCCTGCCGTAACTATGTTGAAATCGATGAGGACAAGTGTCTGGGCTGCGGCTCCTGCATGGAAAACTGCCCGGTGGGCGCCCTGGAGCTCGACGACCGCGGCGGCTATGACAAGAAGTCGAAGGTATACGTGAACAACTGCATGGCGTGCCATACATGTGAAATTTATTGCCCGGTTGGTGCAATAAGCTAGATTACTCTACCACGAAGGAGGAAGCCAGACATGTCTGTTAAATATGATGTAGCGATCGTCGGCGCCGGCCCGGGCGGCCTGCATACCGCCAAGTGGGCGGCAAAGAAGGGCCTGAAGGTTGCGCTCATCGAAAAGCGCAAGGACATTTCCAAAATGACCCGCTACTGCAGCGAGCATATCATTCTGGACGAGGGATACAACGGCGACACCATTATCGTGGAGCCAGGAGCTGATCTGGACAGCAACGGCTTTGTGCCGGAAAACAGCCGCAATAAAATCCGGTCGAAAAATTTCGGCTGGGAGGTCGACTATGTCGGCCCCCTGTGCCCGGTGCGCGACAAGATGTACCACTCGGCCAAGCTCGAGCACAAGGCCCATTATGCCTGGCCCGACAAGCACCCCTTTGCCTGGAAGTACGACAAGGCCGGCCTGCTGCAGCAGCTGCTCGATGAAGTGCTGCCGCTCGGCGTCGACTATATCCCCGAAACCACCTGCTACGAGGCCCGCGACAGCGAGACCGAGGCGGGTGTGCTTCTCAAGTGCGTCAGCAAGGGCAGGCGCTTCACCATGCAGGCCAAAAAGCTTGTAGGCGCGGACGGTGCCAGCGCGCAGGTGGCGCAGTCTCTGGGCATGAACACCGACAGAATCTATTTCGCCTCGGCGCTGACGCTTGCCGTGTACATGTCGGGCGTGCGCGAGTACAGCCCCGAGGAGTGGCGCGGCTTCTGGGGCCTGTGCTACGGATCGAACTTTGCACCGCTGCTGGGAACCGGCCCTGCCGGGCACTTCGAGTGGGCCGACATGATTCTGATCGGACACCCCAAGCAGATGCCCTGGGACCTGTTCGAGTTTTTCACCAAAAAGAGCCCGGTGGCCTACATGTTTGAAAACGCCAAAATCGAGCAGACCCACTGCTGCATGACCAAGGCCTTCTCGCCCATGAAGCAGCCCACCAGCGGCAACTGCATTATGCTCGGCGACGCGGCGGCCTTTGTCGAGACCCAGGCGCAGGGCGCCCTCAACTGCGGCTACTGGGCGGCGGATGCGCTCGCAAAAGAGCTTGACGGCAAGCCGGGGTTCGAGGAGTACACCAGGACCTGGCTTGAAACATTCGAGTTTAATGACGACGGCATGATGCAGGTGACCACCGGATATGCGCTGATTCCGTACTACACCGATGATGAAGTTGTGTACCTGTTCTCCCTGCTTGACGATGTTGTCATGAACGGCAGCTGGAGCCAGTACGACTCCCCGCGCATGCTGTGGAATGAAATTCATAAAAAGGATGATCGCATTCAGAAAGAGCGCCCGGAAATATGGGCGAAAATCTGCAAGCAGCAGTCCCGGACGCTCAGCGACAGCATGTCCTGATCACAAGGCACGAATAAGAATACGCGTATAGAAGGCAGGTCCCCTCGATAGCGGCCTGCCTTTTTTTACTGTATAAAGCATGTTACATCCCAGCACCGAAAAATCCGAGGTGAAACGATTTTTCAGCAAAATACAAAAACGTCATTGCGAACGAAGTGAAGCAATCTCCATGAACAAAGCACCATACCTGATGAGATTGCCTCCGCCCGCCGTAGCAAAGCTACTGCGGAGGACGGGGCGTCATCCCGCATGTGCGGGATTCCTCGCAATGACGGGTTGCCTGGACACCTCTGTTCATTACATGAACAACCATGGCGCCGGGGTCACGTGTTCGCAGCGAAACACCAATCACAAACCAGACAAACAAATGCGAAAAAACAAAATGTACCGGCCATGATAGATACAGCGCCGTATAAAGAACGCGCACTTTCTGTTTTTGCAGCGATGAACTCCCGCGATTTCTCCGGGGTGCGGGACTTCTTTGCGGATGAGATGGTGCTTGATTTTCCGGGCGCGGGCAGGATAGCGGGGGCGAAAAAAGTACTGATTTTTCTGAAAGCGCTTTTGCGTCGATATCCGAAATTGACCTTTACCGTTTCTGATGTAATCATGGAGGATACCAGAGCCTGTGTCGTGTGGACCAATACCGGTGAACGCAGTGACGGCATGGCATACAGCAACAGCGGCGTAACGCTCATTGCCTTTTCTGAAGGTGAGATTGTTCTGCTGAGCGACTACTTCAAGGACACGTCGTTTACGGAAACAAAAGCATGAAACGGATTCTCGCCTTTGCCGGCAGTCCCCGCGCACGGGGCAACAGCACGATCCTGCTGGAGAACTTGATGCGGGGTGCGCAGCAGAACGGCGCACCGTGTGAGGTCATCGATCCGCAGGCGATTGCAGTCGACCACTGCAGGGGCTGCCTGAGATGCAATGTGCTGAAACGGTGCTCGCTTAACAACGACGACTGGGGAGTGCTGAGCACAAAGATACTTGAATCGGATATCGTTGTGTTCGCTTCGCCGGTTTACTTCCACCACCTCAGCGCTTCCCTGAAAAAGATCATCGAACGCTTCCGGTCGTTTCTTCATGTTCAAATAACACCGGATGGCCTGCAGCATACCCCCTGGCAGGAGTGGAAAAAAGATTTTGTCCTGATTCTTACCATGGGCTCATCCGACGACAGGGACGCCCGGCCCGTCATCGACCTGTTTACCTATATGACCGAAATCCTCGGCCCTGAAAACAGGCTGCATGTGGTGACGGGCACGCGGCTCGCCGCTGCGCGGCAGGTTGAAAGAAATGCCGATGAGCTGAGCGGATTATACAAAAAGCTCGGACTTCCCTCCCACCTGGCCGGGAAAGACCACCATGCCAATCAGAATCTTATGCAGAGGTGTTATGAGCTGGGCTGTTCCCTGACGGAATAAGCAGCCGGCTGAACGGGAATAAGGGGACGTCCATGAATATATGAATAATATATATTTATAGAAGTTCACACTGCATCTCTTTGGCTATTCGTTCACCCCTTCTGGCAGCATGCACTATTGCAGACTGGGTTAAGCGGTAGCGCCGGGCCAGAGCCGTACCGTTTATTCCCAGTTGCCGCACTGCCCAGTGTATCGCAAGGCTTCGAGCCGCCACTCTATGCTTTTCCCGGCCCTGCTTCCGTATTTCTTCCGGCTCTATGCCGAAAACTTCACCCGCTCTTTTTTCGACTCGTTCGATGTCATAACCCTTCTGCTTCAACTCCTGTTGCCGGGCAAGCTTCTCCTCGGCACGGGAAAGTACCTGCTCTACAAAATTACCTTCACCTAATATCCTCACATCTCCCTTTATGCGATCCTGCCCCTGCCGCCGCAGTTTCTTTACTGCTTCCCATCCTCCCCTGCTGCGTATCAGCCCGCCGCCGACCAACTCCGGTCTTCTGCCAAGCGCCACCCCCTGCTCCACATACTCTCTGTAGCGGTCCCGTGCCTGCTGCTCTTTCTTATCAAACAGTTTGAGCACGTAACCTGTCTGCTGCCATGGGCAGGTGCGCTCGCCAAGCAATGCGCCATGACCGCAGTATTCGTAGTTACTCAATTCGCCGATGCTTGTCACGATGCCGGCACGAAGGGGATTTAAATGTATATACCGAACAAGTTCCTTTAAATAGATATCCTCCTGACATATGATGGATTTATACCGGTTTTGAAATAGCTGACCATGCCGTCCATGCCTCCGGTTGAAATATCCCGCATAGCCCGTCAGCAACCTCCTCATCAGAGTTGCCAGGCCGATATCTCCGGTGCGCAGCAGCATGTGGGCATGATTCTTCATTAATGCCCAAGCATAGCAGCCCGTACGGCTGCTCTGCACCAGCTCGCCTAATCTGTTGACAAACCGATCCTTATCAGCTGCATCACGAAATATGCTTCTGCGTTCTATCCCACGGATTATTACATGATGCAATATCCCGGCTCCGTCTAATCGTGCTGTCCGCGGCATTCCTATAGCTTACCGGCTCCAAAATCCTGTGTCAATTAATATATTCATGGACGTCCCCTATATTTTTAAATCCTGTGTCAATTAATATATTCATGGACGTCCCATATATTTTCATATATTTTTTCTACTATATTTTAGGGCGACGCAAAGCAATCTTCCCCCTGACAGGGTTTGGTAATATTTTGACACTGTCGCTGAATGCATGGTAATTATAACACAGCCGGTAAAACGGTTATTGTTTAAGAATACCTTTATTAAAAATCCTGACGATGTGATTAGATTATGACCAAACTTGAAAAGCTCTTTGAGCATATTTTGATGCGCAGGTCAGATGCGAATGTGCCGTTTGATTCATTATGTGCCTTGCTCAAGCAGCTTGGGTTTGATGAGCGGATCAAGGGTGACCACCACATTTTCACCAGGAATGATGTTGATGAGATTCTCAATCTTCAGCCCAAAAACCGCATGGGAAAGCCGTACCAGGTAAAACAGGTACGGGATGTAATTTTAAAATATCACATTCGTATTGGAGAATAACGATGGATAAAAAATACGAAATTATAATTTATTGGAGTGCTGAGGATGATGCCTACATAGCCGAAGTTCCGGAGCTCTCCGGCTGCATGGCTGACGGCAAGACCTGCCATGAGGCCCTCAGCAACGCTGAGCACATCATTGATGAGTGGATAGAAACTGCAACAAAACTCGGCAGGCAAATCCCCCGACCGAAGGGCCGACTTGCCTATGCCTGACTACACTCCTCCAGCTGTTCATGTGTCTGAAATGGTGCCAGGAAAAACAGCGCTGTAGCAGGAGTATTCGCTTTGGATTTTGAGTGTGATCCGAAAAAAATGTTTTTGGCGGAGCGCAGCCCTCCCGACACACATCGGCAATATGAATACAACAGCGTCAAGAAGCGCATGTCATCGCGAGCCCGAAAGCCGTGGTGATCTCAGATATACCCCGCAGCTCGCTGCGGGGAGGATTATTACGCCGCACGGAGAACCCGGCCTAATCCCTGCGGGGCTTCAGCTGCGGGTAGAGGGCATAAAATACCAGGCATCCGTCATCCGTAGTATACTGGACCCGGCTGCCCTGCTCAATCAGCACAATATCCCCCTTGCGAGCGGTGAAGCGCTCCTCCCCGAAACTGTAGGTAAGAGACCCCTCCAGGAAAAGATTGACTTCCTCGTATTCCGTGGAAAGCTCCCGGGCGTATCCCGGCTTTAGTTTCAGATAGCCGGCGGTCATGTGCCGGCTGACGGGTTTGTCGACGGCCTTTGTTATCATGGCCATATCACTGACCGTGCGGGTGAGGTCGGAAGGCTTCAAATCCATCGCTTCACTTCTGGGAATCAGATGACATGCCACGGCGCATACCTCCTTGCGCATTTTTGATGCTGTTTGATTTATAAGGGAATCCGTGCAATGACCGGGCCGGGTTCGTCTGCTCGACAGAGCTTCAGTGCAGTGCCGGTTCTGCAAAAAATACTCCGGCGGCAGGGTGCTGTCAACCTGTTTATCCCGGGCACTGCGCTTACTGCGACGGACGATCGGCGCCACTACCATGCGTGCCGGTGTGCCGGACGGCGGGGAGCCGTCCCGGAGGACTTTTTGCTTGACATGACGGTGCAATCAAAATACTACAGTAACGTAGTTTAACGGACTGCTTTCACTCAGCTTGTGCCGGACAATATGTCTGCCGAAAGCCCCAAAAAGAAAGTCGTACCCAAACAGCTGCCCCGTGAGGTTTTGCAGGCCCTGACGGATGTCCTTGGAGAAAAGTGGGTCTCCGAAGACCGGGCGGTGGTTGAAACCTACAGCCGGTTCAGCGTGGATGCGGCCCAGACCCTGCGGCAGCATCTGAAAGACCCCACCATGCTTCCGGCCTGCATTGTGCTGCCGGGGACCATCGAGGATATCCGGTCGATTATACGCATTGCCAACCGGTACCGGGTTCCGGTGGTGCCGTTTACCAACGGGCAGATAGGATTTTGCGGACCCAGCACCGACCAGCCCACAATCATTGTACATCTCAGCCGCATGAACCGGGTCCTGGAGATAGATGAAAAAAACATGGTGGCCCGGCTGGAGCCGTATGCCGATTATGCCCAGCTGCAGGCCGAGGCCATGAAAAGAGGCTTGTGGAACGGCGGCAGCCCGCTGGCCACTACCCTGTGCAAGCTCTCCTCACAGGCAGCTCTGGCGGGCATATGGCAGACTGATTTAAAATACGGGACCCTTTCACGCAATATCGTCAGCACCAAGGTGGTGCTGCCGACCGGCGAGGTGCTGCAGACCGGATCGGATGCGGTGGCCGGCGTGAAACCGTTCTGGGAGCACGGGCCCGGCCCGGACCTGTTGAGCATGGTGCGCGCCAGTGTGGGCAGCAACGGCCTGATCGCCGAGATAACGGTGAAGCTGCATCCGTGGCCGGGCGGGGATGCGCTGCCGGAGCCGCCGGCCGGCCGGCCCTGCATTCACACGTATCAGGAGGCACGCCATGACACGGCCCCGCCGCCTCCGAACGTGAAGCTCCTCTGGGTTGAATTTCCGGACTACGACACCCAGATCGACGCGCTGAACAGAATCGCCCAGGCAGGGATCGGCATGGGGCTGAACGCCACCGGGGTCTACAACTCCTATTACTGCTCGCAGACCCAGGACATGACCCTCGAGCGGGTCAAGGGCAGGTTCTTTCCGCCCTACAACTGCTATTTGATTGTCTGCGGGTTCACCTCCGCGAAGCAGATTGCCTACGAGGAAAAAGTGTTCAGGAAAATCATTGAAGAAGCAGGCGGAACGTTTCTGTCGCCATCCCACAAGGGCGAGGTGCTGGAGGCCCTGCAGCCATGGAACCTTGACTGCATTCGTCACGTGACCGGCTTCCGCATGAACCGCCATTTTTACGGCGGCTCCGTCGTGCCGGGCGGTACGCTGAAAGATACTGCCTACAAGACCAGGGAGATCTGGACGCGCTCCGTCACTGCCTACGGGGAAACCTATATCACCGACCGGGGCGGCATTGAGGACACGCCCTTTCTGTATGCCGTCAACCGTGGGGGGCGCTTCTGGCTTTCCGAAGCGGATATCTATCCTGATGCCACGGATCCTGAAAAATTAAAGAGGTCGCAGGAAATGGCCATTTCGGCGGTTATGGATTTCGTGTCGCAGAAGTTCGCTCCCATCGGCATGGGGCTTTTGCTCGAGCCGCTGACATCCGCATTTCCCGAGTCCGGACCGAACGCCTACCGGCTGATGCGCAAGCTCAGAAAGGTTTTTGACCCGAACAGCGTGTTCGCTCCCGGGCGGCAGGTTTATACCCGCGAGGAATACAATGACCTGCCCGAAGAAACCATGGATTTTATAAACTCAATGCGGAGCCGGTACGGACTGCAGCCGCTGCCGCGGGACGAATAATAATCACCGTTGCGTTCAGCCGCGCCGCAGGGCACAACAGATGAGACGAGGTGTTTCATGACCGGCATTATATCGAAGCTGGAACGCATTGTCGGTCCGGACGGTGTGCGGTATGATTCGGAAACCCTTCAGTCGTATGCCCGGGATCAGAGCTTTGCGCCCCGGTGCATGCCGGACGGCGTGGTGTTTGTGCAGACGGTTGAACATATCCGGGAGGTTGTGCGTCTGGTCAACCTGGAGAAGATTCCGATTATCCCCTACAGCTCGGGGAAAAACCTGCACGGGGCTGCTGTCCCCAACCAGGGCGGTCTGGTGATCAATATGTCACGGATGAACAGCATTATCAGCATCGATGAGCAAAACTGGTTTGCCGTCATCGAGCCGGGCGTTACCTACCGGCAGCTGCAGGAGGATCTGGGCCCGAAAGGATTCCGGATTATGGTGCCCTTCGGAGTTCCGCCGGACCGCTCGGTGCTCACAAGCTATCTGGAGCGTGATGTGGCCCTGGCCGCACCCAGCTTTGAAAACGGGAATGCTCTTATGCTGGACATGGAAATGGTCCTGCCCGATGGCGAGGTGTTCCGGACCGGCAACTGGTCCACCGGCGGAAATCCCGGATCACCCAACGGCCCGGTCCGCACCATGCTGTACCGTTTGTGGACCGGGGCCCAGGGCACTCTGGGCATTGTCACCAAGATGGGGGTTGCCATTGATCTTCTGCCGAAAAAAAGAAGGATCTGCTTTCTGCCGTTTCAGGAACCGGCGCCGGCGGTCGACGCCGCAGCCCGCATTCAGCGCAGGGAAATCGGCATGGAATGCCTGCTGCTGAACCGGTTCAACCTTGCTGCCCTTTTCTGTGAAGAATGGCGTGTGCCGCAGGCCTATCCCGCGGTTCCGGTTCCATCGAAAAGCTTTGATACCCTGCGGCGCGGCCTTCCGCCATGGGTTCTTACGATTTGCCTCAGCGGGCTGCCGTATTATCCGGAGGAAAAGATTGCGTATGAATCCGAGGCTTTGGATGAGGTCTGCAACGATTTAAACCTTGAGCGTTTGGAGCAGCTGCCGGGCATCCGCAACGCCGCGGATGGCATGCTGAAGGAGCTGCTGCAGCCGTGGGGGATACTGAAAAAATTCAATTACCGGGGATCGGTGCATGACCTGACGTTCAAGGCCCCGCTTGACAGTGTGCCCGGACTCTTTGTCGCACTGTGCGATACGGCCCGGCAGCACGGATACAGCCTTTCGGATATCGGCGGGTATGTGCTGCCGCTCGAGCGCGGCCGCGGGGCACACTGCGAGATGGACCTTCACGGCCCCGCAGACGATGCCGCCCAGCGGGAGCGCATACGGGGCCTGTGGCTGAAGGCCTCGGCGGCGCTGATGAACCGCGGTGCTTATTTTGACCGCCCGTACGGGGCATGGGCTGCTATGGTGTACAACCGGGCGACAAACTATGCTCACAAGCTGCGGCAGATAAAAGCTGAACTTGACCCCAATAATATAATGAATCCCGGTAAGCTGTGCTTTTCCTGAGCCGGTGAGGGATTCCCGGACCCACAGCGCAGCATGATAAGAGTCAGGAGGGGCATGGCGCTTCTGCTGCGGCGTTTCAATTATGTGTTTTGGTTTTGAAACGGAAGGGGGATGCGGGTATTCGTGTGTTCGAGCAGGCTGATCGACTCGATCACGTTTGTATTGATGGCGATGATGCCCAGGGGTATTTCCGACTGACCGGACTCTTCAAAGGCATCGGATAATTGGATAAACTGCAGATGGCTGTCGTTGATAAAGTCGGCAAGCGTTGCGCAGTGCTGCGGTATGTATACCGTGCCGTTGTATGTGGCGGTGCCGGTTTTTATGCGGATTGCGGCGGATGACCCGTTAAGCTGTCTGGCCGGACTTCCGATGTTTCTGCTGCAGTGGCGGCACACAAGCGCCTGGGTCTTCACCTCTTCGGCGCAGTAGGGGCAGAGCCGGTATCTGACATCCGGCTGCTCAAGCGTAACCTGTTCGCCGGCAAGGGCCGGGGCGGGCTGCTGCTCCCGCACGGGATCGGGGACGGTACGGTCCCCGGGCTCCGGCGCTTCAGGTGCGGGGGGGATGCTCTGCGGCTGTGAAAGCGCCTCGACCTCCTGCTCATCCTTATCCTCTTCATCATCCCCGTCTTCATTAAAACCGACCTCCGGCTCCTCTATTGTCTGGTCGATCGCATCGAGTGTCCTGAGAAAATCGTCTTCGTTTTTTGGCGGGCCGGTCTCGGCGGCGGAATCCTCATCCTCCGCAACCGGTCCGCGGAAAGTATGCGTAAAAGCACCTTCAAGCGCATCACACACCGAATCGCTGTCGAATTCGTTTTCAAGTATGAGCTCGCTTTCTTCGAAATCGAGCTCGTGCTCATCCCCCGCTTTGAGACCGGTGTCACCGGACCCTTCATCGTCAAAAAGCGCCTCGTCGGCATTGATTACCGAGACATCATGCTGCCGGCTTTCAACAGCGCTTCTGAGCTCTTTGAACGCGTTGACGATTGTAACGATATGCCGGCGGTTTTCACCCTGACTGTCGTCTCCGGACTCCACGACCTGCTCGAAGCGCTGATAGGCGCTGTGAAACAGACGGATTACATCGGGGTGAGAGCGGTCTTTCTGATCCTTGATATACTTTCCGATGTTCTCGAGAATGATCAGGAAAAGGCCCGGTCCGGATTCCTTGTCGAAAAGAGCGGTGAGCCGCTCGACCTCTGCCAGAAACTGGCTGATACTATCGTCGCTGATTTCCCACTCGATAGCCAGTACGATTGATTTGAGCTGCTTAAGAGGTGAGTCGTCCGGCGTTGCGATGCTGTCGTCATTCAGAGGTGAAAAAAGATCGTCCATGCTGTCGAGAATTTCAAGACTGTCATTGTCCGGTCGGGCATACGGGGTTTTATTCTCCATCGACCAGCCTCCCTTTCGGTTCTCCCTCTTTCAGTTCGTTTTCCAGGCTTTTCATCGTGAGCATAATGATTTTTTTCAGTGTTGCCATGACATTGACACCGGTTGCGGCACTGGCTTCAAAGGCCGGAACCTTGAGATAGCTGTTCAGGTCGTTTTCGAGCGTTTCCAGTGATGTCAAAGGAATGTCCTGCTGTGCGAGATCCCGCTTGTTGTACTGCATGACAAGCGGAACCTCTATTATGCTTCTGTTGTATGTTTTCAGGTTCTCATGGAGGTTTTTGAGGGATGAGATGTTCTGCTTGCGGCGGATGTCGATCGAGTCGGCCACGAAGACGATACCGTCGACCCCTTTGAGCACCAGGCGGCGCGTGGCGTTATACTTGACCTGACCGGGAACGGTATAGAGCTGCAGGCGGACATCGAATCCGTTGATCTTTCCCACATCAAACGGCAGGAAATCGAAAAAAAGGGTGCGGTCGCCCTCGGTTTTGATCTCTATCATTTTCGTGTTGTAGCGTGAACCGATTTTTTCGTAAATCCAGCGCAAATTGGTCGTTTTACCACAGCGGCCGGGGCCGTAGTAGACGATTTTCGCCTGAACCTCCTTTTTTTTCATGTTTATAAGCGACATGCGACAGGCCTTACGCGTGTGTTCCGCAGTTCCGTAAAAAAGATTTTTTCACCATGCCCGTGAAGCACCGGGCAGCAGCGGTACTGTAACGAAGCCGGGCATCATTGCCCGGCAGCGTGTTCGTTCCCGCCATTGCGCTGTTCATGGATGAGTTCCTGAATATGTATCACTGCCTGGCCCATAATCAGACGTATCGACCCCAGCGGCACTGCATCGTCAAATGCCGCGGCGAGCAGATAATCATCCTTGAGCTTGCTGAAATACAGGTGCGAGCGTTCACCTTTATGAAAAAGGACGGTGAATTCATCCTCGCCGATTATTTTCGCCATTTCATTGATTGCACAGAAGTTTCCCGCGGCCAGAGCGGCCAGGGGAGCTATGTCGTCACGGCTGTCCTCGCGTGCGGCACTTGAAATGACATTGCCTGCCAGATCGATCAGAAACACGCACTTGACCTGAGCAGAGATGAAGGTGTCGTTCAGGATTGTTTCGATTTTATCGAGCGTTTCGGCGCTGAAAATGTTTTCCATGATGCCTGGTTTGTTGTGCTGTCTTCACCCGGGGTACGGTATGTCACCGGACTGCATTGCGGTACACAGCTGTTCATTGTATGAATTCGGCTTCTATAGGTAATCTTTAAATTAATATAAAAAAAATGTTAAAAAGAAATTAATTAAAAATTAATTAAACTAAAACATACTTTACGTTAAATATTTTTTTCAGCTTTAATTGTTTAGGGGTAAATTCTCCGAAGCTTGCTTCGATTGCGGAAAAACACGTGCAACAAAATGATGAGATTGCTTCCTCGCTGCTGCTCCTCGCAATGACAGTCGAGCATGTCATCGCGAGGCCGAAGGCCGTGGCGATCTCTCAGTACAGCTTCCCAGGGAAAAGGATACAAAACAGATGAACCGCAGGCCGGACTAAGAACCTGGGCACTACGTAAATGCCTGCACCTGTTGCCGGACACACGCAGTTTATCCCGACAGCATCGTCGGGGTTTTGTCCGGCCTTGTGTGTTTCGGCATAAGGTTCGTGCCAGGCTTGTTGAACACTTATGCATGGGGATCCGTACTAAGATACCCCGCAGCTTGCTGCTGGGCTGTTCAGTGCCGGCGCAGGCAGTGTAATACGAAGCTGAAGGATCAGGGCATGGATTATTTTTTCGACAATGACGATTTAACGCTGATTCAGGAAATTCTGAAAGAATACATAATGGAGTCGGGCGTGCACTGTGCCGTGCTTGTCGACAGGGACGGTAACGTGCTTGCCAGCTTCAATGCCACCGATCATAATCACGACACGCAGTCTCTTGCATCACTGGCAGCGGGTAATTTTGCGGCACTGAACGTTATGGCGGGCATGCTCGGTGAAAATGAATTTTCGCTCGTGTTTCACAAGGGCAAAAAGGAAAATATTCAACTGAGCACGTTCATGAATGATTTTCTTCTCATTGCGACATTCGGCCATGACGTATCCCTCGGATTCCTGAGGCTGAAGATAGAAACGGCCCAGAGCAAGCTCCGCCGGCTGCTCGCCGCCGTAAAGGTATATGTCAACAACAACAATGAGGTGTCCCTTATCTGCCCTTCCTGCGGCGAACTGAAAACCGTCAGGGTTTCAAAACATGTGACGCACTCAAAGCTTGTAAAAGTGACCTGCACCTGCAAGAACATCTATACTATTCAGCTGGAATACCGCAACTCCCGGCGGAAGAACACCAACCTTATCGGAACATATCAGAAAAACGATCAAAGCGGTGAAGACGGCCGGATCATTGTCGAAAACCTTTCGCATACCGGAATCGGCTTCATTACCAGCCGCAATCATTCAATAAAAAAAGACGACATTATTACGGTGGAGTTTACCCTGGATGATGAGGCTACGACCCGTGTCACCGAGGACGTGACGGTCATCAAGGTCGACGACCGCTATATCGGCGGCAGCTTCAGCAAACCCGACAAGCGGTATTGCCTGTAGCAGGGACGCGTTGTGGCCCGGTGCTCTATCCGGCAACCGCACGCACCTGCGCCATGTCCGAGAACCCTTTCAGCACTTTCAGTATGCCGTCCTGCTTCAAGGTCAGCATACCCTCCTCAAGTGCGCTGCACCTGATTTCCTCGGTCGGCTTGCGGTATTTTATGAGGTCTTTCAGCGTTGCGGAGTTGACCATCAGCTCATGCACACCCACTCTGCCGCGGTAGCCCTTGTTGCAGTCCTGACACCCCTTTGCCCGGTACAGCGTCAGATCCGGGCTGAGCATGCTGCCGACCCGCTCATCCCACAGGGGACCGAATTCATGCCTGAGGTCGTTGAGTTCCTCGTTTGACGGGGTATAGGGTTCCTTGCATTTTTTGCACAATGTTTTCATCAGGCGCTGAGCCAGCACGCACAGCAGCGAGTCGGCGAAGTTGAAGGGGTCCAGGTTCATGTCGAGCAGCCGGGAAACGGTTTCCGGAGCGCTGTTTGTGTGCAGGGTCGAGAACACGAGATGACCGGTCAGGGAGGACTCCACGGCAATGTGGGCGGTTTCTTCATCGCGCATTTCACCGATCATAATGACGTCCGGGTCTGCGCGCAGAAACGAGCGGAGCGCCCTGGCGAACGTCAGCCCGATTTTGGGATGAACCTGCACCTGCCGCAGACCTTCCTGTGTTATTTCGATAGGATCCTCGGCGGTAAGAACTTTGCGGTCGGGGGTGTTGATGTAGCTCAGGGCGGAGTGCAGGCTGGTTGTTTTTCCCGATCCCGTGGGCCCCACGACCAGCACAAGCCCGTAGGGCTTTTTCAAAACAGCGGTAAATTTTTCAAAATTTCCTTCAAGCATGCCCAGCCGGTCGAGCGGCAGCGGCGTGCCGGATGCCAGCACGCGCAGTACGGCATCCTCATGGTTCTCCAGAGACGGGTAGGTCGCTACGCGGTACTCGACTGTTTTGTTCTGATTGGGCAGCCGGAGCTTGATGCGGCCGTCCTGCGGCATGCGGCGCTCTGCTATGTCGAGATTGGCCATTATCTTGATGCGCGAAAGCAGGGGCCGGGCAAGCTCTATGCGTGTTTTCTGGAACTCGTAGCAGGAGCCGTCGGCCCGGAAGCGTATGGAGCAGGAGCGTGTTTTGGGGCTGGGCTCGATGTGGATATCGGAAGCTCCGCGACGATAGGCTTCCACGAGGATGGCATTGAGCGCGCGGATGATCTGGCTGTCGTTTTCGTCGATCGAGTCGTCTGCCTCTTCCTGGACGTCCACAGCCACGTTGTCCAGGTCGACATCGATGGCCATTTCCTCGAGGTCCTTGCCCGAAAGCTTACCGAAAAAGTCCTCGATGTATTCAGTGACGGTATCCCGCAGGGCGACCCGGGGCTCAACGTGCCTGGTTCCGAAAATGAAGCGGATTTCGTTTATGAGGTGCAAATCCTGCGGGTTGTTCATGATAACGTGCAGGGTGTCGCCGCGCAGCTCGATCGGCACGAAGCAGTTTTTTTTCAGATACTCCCTGTCGAGTTTTTCAAACAGGGCCGGGGAGGGAAACAGGTCGCGAGAAAAATCCATGTGCGGAACATTGTAGTAGGCGGTGAGCGATTCCCCCATTTCAGAGGCCGGGATGTTGAAATCCTCCATTATGACGCTTTCAGCGGGCCGCTTTTCCTTGCGCGCTTTGCCGATCGTTTGTGAAAGCTCATGCTCGCTAAGCCTGCCCTTTTCGACAAGCAGGCCGAACGGAGAGTTGTAGGAGGGGGCGCCGGCATCGCTGATCGAGGCCAGCTTTTTATCAAGTCCGGGAAAATCCGGGAAGAGATTTTTGACCTGCAGAAACGCGGCACGCGCTTTTGCCGTCCGGTCAAGGCGAAGATAGATGTTTCCAAGATAAAACGTCAGCTCGGCCTGGTCCTGGTTATCGAGGTTTTTCTTGTCCAGCACCGTTGTGAGAAAGTCCGCCTGCCCGCTGAACTTTTCAAGTATGGTAAAGCACTCCAGAATATCAAAAATCAGCGCGGTATCGGGCGATCCCTTATCGTAGGCCTTCAAGAGGCTTTCGAGGGCCTTGTCGTACAGCTCGACATGGAAAAAGCCCTCGGCCTGAATCATGAGCTCTTCAGAGGAAAGGCGCTCATCTATGTCGCGCCACTCGTTTTTGACATCAAGCTCGTCGGCATCGTAGTCGGCGCACAGCTTTTCGGTCTGCCCGATGCTTTTACTGAAAAAATCCTCGAAGCCGAGCCATTCTTTCTCAAAGCCGGCCTGCACGGCATCCTCTTTCTGCGAGACAATCCTCTCCAGGGCTTCCCGGGCGATTTCCACCCCCTCTTCAGGGAAGCCCTGGTCGATGCTGAGGTTGATAAGCGCCTTCTGCTGTTTCAGCCAGGCAATGGTTGCAGAAAGTTCCATGGCAGTTCCTGTTAAGTTGATGTTAGGGGACCTGTATTTCACCGTAATTGAATTAACAGTTTATTAAAAAAGCTTTAAATAGAAGTTAATGAAAAAAAAATATTGTAAAAACCGGAGTGATTATCAGGAGGCCGCTGACGGTTAACCGTATATAGCCAGCTTTATGGTGGGGGTATACAATATATCAAGCTAAGGGAAATCCTGAATGTAAATACGCAGTTCTACCCAAAGAATTAACAATTTTATCCTAAAAATTGAACACTCTTCGTCGATATATTCTAATCAGGCAATTATATTAGTAAAGCGTGCTTTGTGTGTTTTTCAGAGAAACCTGAGGTGTCTGCATGGCTTTGGATCCCGGAATAAAAAAAAACTGGATCGAGATTCAGAAGAAGTACGACTATCCGGTGAATGCAATCGGCGTCAGGGTAGACCCCAAAGATGAAAAAACAATGAACGTCTGGAAAAATGAAGGTATCGATCAGTATGTCAAAAAATAAGGCGGTTATCAGATGCAGTCGCTTATGAACCACGAAAAAACCATCAGCTACACCGAAAAAAAAGCTTCGTATCTGGAAAAGCAGCAGGCAAAACCTGTTACCGTTCTTGCCGTCGACGACAGCCCGACCGTTCGGGCGCTCGTGACCATGACGCTCGAACGCAGGGGATACCGGGTTGTCGCAGCGTCCGACGGCATGGAAGCTCTTGCCAGGCTTCAGAGTCAGCTGCCCGAGGTGATTCTGCTCGACATAACCATGCCGCGCATGGACGGGTACAAGCTGTGCAAAATTATCCGTGGCAACGATGAGCTGCGGCATATACCGGTTGTCATGCTTTCGGGTAATGACGGCCTGTTCGACAAGGTTCGCGGAAAAATGGC
Organism: uncultured Thermodesulfobacteriota bacterium; assembly: GCA_964518865.1. GTDB lineage: Bacteria > Desulfobacterota > WTBG01 > CAIYCZ01 > CAIRTM01 > JANQGV01. The sequence goes on along the minus strand of CAZFIB010000014.1, from coordinate 35,568 downwards.
CGGCTGCTCCGCATATATCACCAAGCCCTTTGAGCCCGATATGCTCATCAAAGAGATAGAAAAATATACCGGGCAGCTTGTGAACACCCGCCCGGAACGGGATGAGGACGGCGCAGCGGGCCATGTGCCGGCAGAGAGACAGGGCGAAACGACTTTCGATTCGATGGACCAGATCAGCGGTTCACAGCTGCCCCGCCAGAATGACGCCGACCGGCCTTTCGACGGTCGAACCGAGCCGGACACCCGTCCCCCGGAACCGGTTGTCCGCGACAGCGGTCATCTCCCGGTCTCAGGCTCACAGGCTGCAGCAGAAAAAATCAAGGCCCGATGCCCCAGCTGCGGAACGGTGTACAAGAACATCAAAGCCGAGCATATCGGCAAGTACGCTCGCTGCAAACGATGTTCGACAAAGTTTTGCATTACTGTGAGCTGATAGAGCACCCCATACCTTTCCCGTAACTGAGGAACGACCGCGTGGCGACCGAAGGCGATCTGAAGGATATTGCGCTGCCCTCTCTTGTCCAGATGATGTGTCACGAGCATTACCGGGCGGCACTTGTTTTGAAGCGCGAGCGGGACATGGGTATCATCTATTTCGACAATGGCGACGTTGTGCATGCGGAAACAGGGGTATATACCGGTGAGGAGGCCTTTTACCGGCTCATGATGTGGAACGACGGTGTGTTCCGTCTGCACCATAAGCTGCAGAGCCTGCAGCGCACCGTAACCGCGCCGTGGAAACACCTGCTGATGGAGGGCATGCGCAGGATAGATGAAGAGGGGGAGACTGAACAGGCTGAACAGAGCCGGGAGCGCGAGCCGGTCACCGAGGAGGAGATTCAGAGTGATGCCACGCTTGAGAGCAATCTCATTGTGCTGCTTTCCGGATTCGATCAGGCTAAAGACCGCCTGCGTTCCGAAAAGAAACGAAAGCAGCCTGCCCTTTCGCTTGAGACGCTGACCAGCATGGTAAATGAAATTGTCGATTTCTGCGAATACTACATCGAGGAAAACAAAAGCACCCTGTCGCTTTCAAAAGCCCTGCAGCGGGCAGGCGATCTCTACCCACGGGCCAACCTTCTGCATGTACACAACAACCGTTTCTCCGAACAGTCCGTCGCCAGCCTGTATAAAAGCTGGAAAAGCAACCGCGAGGGCAGGCAGGAAACGTTTCGCGATGTCGCCCTCGGCATGATCGACATTTTGAATGCTTATTTCGATATTTGTCTGTCGTGCTTTTATTCATCAACTAAGGCCGGGCAGTGCAGGAAGGCCTGCTCATTTTTTATCACCGATTTCACAGGCATTGTCGAAGCTATCACCTATTAACGTTATTGTGCATGCATGATTGTGTGAACATATTCGTCACTGTACCGAACTGAATACCAGCTGTGCTCTCATGCGCACCAGACCAAGGAGGGATCATGGCAAGTGATACGATCTTAGTGGTTGATGACAGTCCGACCAGCCTGCTTTTTATGACAAAGTCACTGGAAGAAAAAGGCTATCGCGTCGTAACTGCAGTCGACGGCGAAGAGGCGATTGAAAAAGCCGTGCAGGAAAAGCCGAGCGTTATGCTTCTTGATGTGATCCTTCCCAAGAAAAACGGGTTTCAGGTCTGTCGTCAGCTCAAAACAGATCCGGACACAAGCAAAATAAAAATAGTGATGGTTACGCACAAGGACCAGGAAAGCGACCGCTTCTGGGGAATGAAACAGGGTGCGGATGCGTATCTTACAAAACCGATTGAAACAGCCGATCTGCTGGAAAATGTCGAAAAGTTTTTATAACGGTATTTGCCCGAAACTCTCAGCCTGCAGGGTCAGTTCAGCATGAAAGTTCAGTGTCCGGAATGCGGTGCCCGTTACCGGGACATCAAACATGAGGATATGGTCAAGTACAAATATGCCCGCTGCGCCCAGTGCAACAGGCGGTTCAGCCTGCACGAGGAAACTGTTTCCGCAGAGCACGAACCGGCTGAGGAGAGTCTTTCGGATGTTATAATCGAGGACATCGAGGAAAGCACGGAAGATGTTCGGCCTCCGGGCAGCGTCGCCATTGCAGGCTGCGACATGGAGGATATCACCGCCTTTTCCTCTCTCGCATCTTCCGGCGGTTCCGCGGAACCGGATTTACAGGAAGACATACAGCAGGACCTTCAGGCCGGTACGCACTGCGCCGGGGACGCTGCCCCCGGCGAAGAGCAGCACGCTTCGGCCGGGAACGAAAGACCGCACTGCGCGGAAAATGCCGACGAAACGCCGGATGCGACCGATCGCGGTGCCGGCGGTGACGAGAGTACAGCTGCAGCCGGATATGATGACGGGCACGCTGCTGCTGAGGAAGACATCGAGGAGATTCTTGTCGATGACGATCAGGAGGATTCTCAGGCTGCGGATTCTGCTGAACGGAGCAGTGCCGAACATGACGGCACCGATGAAGCCCGGAAACGGGTCACGGTGCTTGATGATATTGTCGGCCGCATTGACAGCGATGTTGCCGCAGCCTTCGGTCCGGGCGGTATGGCGGGCGCGGCTGCCGAGGAGTCCGCAGAACACGCCGACCTGCACCAGTATGTTCTTTTCTGCCTTGGCGATACCGACTACGCGGCTCCCATAGAAAATGTGCTTGAAATCGGACTTCCGATCCGGACGACACCGGTCCCGAATGTGCCGGAATGGCTGGTCGGCGTGGCCAATATGCGCGGCGATATCCTTTCAGTGGTAGACTTGCGCATGTTTCTGCAGACCGGTTCCACCGAGCATACGCCCACGGAAAGAATACTTGTAGCGCACTCTCGGCACGGCACTATGATGACGGCGCTCGTGGTAGACGGCGTTCGCGGCATCAGGTCGTTTGACGAAAACAGAATCATCGCTTCTGCGGGACTGCGAGAAGGAAATACCGCGCCCTATCAGCGGGGCATGTATGAATATGAACAGCATGTGCTGGAAGTGCTTGATCTGGAAAAACTGCTGCTCTCGCACAAGATGCAGCAGTTTGAATCGGCTTGAAGCCTTGATACATCACATACGGGGAGACGGGCATGAATCCAAAGAACATTTTTACCGCTATAGTGCAGGGTGTCAGCAAGGCCGGCGCTATTACCTCATTTGTCGCCACGAGCGTCAAGAACAAACTCCTGCTGTCGTTTGCCATCGTGGCGCTTCTGGTGCTGATCGTCAGCGCCATAGCGCTCTACAGCCAGTTCTGGATGGGACAGAAGGTAAACAGCCTTCTGGAGTCTGACGTCAGGTTCGCCGAGCTGAGCAAATCGACGGAGAGTGCGATTTTTCAGGCGCAGGTCAACGAGCGCGACTTCTTTCTGACATACAGAGACAACTTCGAGCAGGCCCTGGCATTCGCGCAGGATGCGGAAAAGCAGCTTGCGGTCGTCAACAGCAACATGGAGGAGCTTAACGCACTTGATATCGATGACGAGAACAAAGAGAAGGCCCGCTCGGCCGTTGTCACCATAGCCATGTTCCAGACAGGCTTCAGCTCGGTTGTCGAGGCGATCAAACAGCGCGGCACCGATGACTCCGGCCTTGTCGGCGAGGTGCGCTCGATCGGCGACAAGATCGAAAAGGCCGCGCGCTCGAGCGGCCTGGCCATGGAACCGGTTCTGCAGATGCGGCGGTTCGAAAGCAGCTACCTTCTGGAGGCCAACACCCAAACCGCCGACCGGATCTTCGACCTGCTGCGCGACATGCGGAAGCTTGCAAAAACCGCCTCCCTGAGTTCATCCGGGCGCGATCAGCTGATTTCGCTTGTCGACGACTACAAGCTTAAGCTCAACCAGCTGACGATTGTGGATGATGACATCAAAATGAGCATCAACACCTATCGCAGCACAATTAAAATGGTGCAGCCGGATCTTGAAGACTTTTTCATCACGGCCAGGGAGGACAGCCTGGCCGCCAAGCAGGAAATGGAGGCAATAGCCATGCGCACGAGCCTGGTTGTGCTGGCAGTGAGCATAATTGCCGTTGTTGCGGGACTCATAGCATTTACGACGATTTCAGGCGGTATTACCAGGCAGGTGCACCACATAATGGGCCTGTTCGGCAAGATCGGTATCGGCGACTTCACCGCCCGTACGCCGATATCCTCCAGCGATGAGCTGGGTACCATGGCGCGGTCACTGAACTCGATGCTCGACAATATCATGGTACTTATTCAGACGCGCGAGGAGCGCGATGCAATGCAGTCATCGGTCATCAAGCTCCTCGATGAAGTGAGCGGGGTCGCCGACGGTGATCTGAGCAAAGAGGCTGAGGTGACCGAGGGCTTTACCGGCGCTATCGCCGATGCATTCAATTTTATGATTATCCAGCTGCGGCAGGTCATCAGCAGGGTTCAGGAGTCGACGTATAAAGTGTCCTCGTCGGCATTCGACATTCAAAGGACTGCCGAGCGCCTTGCCGAGAACAATGAGTCCAACGCCCTGCAGATTGCGGGCGCCACCAGCGCCATCGATGAGATGGCCGTTTCCATACAGCAGGTTTCCGAAAACGCCTCGCAGTCCGCCCAGGTTGCCGAGCAGGCCCTCGAGACCGCCAAACAGGGAACCAGGGCGGTTTCCAATACGATAGAGGGTATGAACCGTATCCGGCAGCGCGTGCAGGAAACGTCAAAGCGGATCAAACGGCTGGGGGAAAGCTCGCAGCAGATCGGTGATATCGTGCAGCTCATCGGTGACATCGCCGACAGAACGAGTATCCTTGCACTCAACGCATCCATTCAGGCGGCCATGGCGGGCGAGGCCGGCCGGGGATTCGCCGTTGTCGCCGAGCAGGTTGAGGCGCTGGCCCAGCGGTCGACAAATGCAGCAAAGCAGATTGCCGGTATCGTCACAACCATTCAGAGCGAAACCACTGAAACAGTGGTCGCAATGGAGGACACGACCCGGGAGGTGGTCGAGGGTTCGCAGCTTGCCAATGACGCCGGTGCGGCACTCGCCGAGATCGAGGGTGTTTCCGACAGGCTTTCCGAGCTTATCCAGTCGATTTCACACTCGTCCAAGCAGCAGGCCCGGGGTTCCGATGAGCTTTCCAAAACAATGAACGAGATTTCCGAGGTAACGCAGCAGACCGCATCCGGTACGCAGCAGGCGGCTGTTTCCATGAGAAACATGGCCGACCTTGCCGAGGTTCTTCGCGAATCGGTCAGCTCGTTCAAACTGCCTTCAGGCAACGGGCGCAACCAGGTTGAGGGGCAGACGCTGCAGCAGGATGCCTGAGCCGTACCGTCTGCACTGCATACGGAGCCGATACTGAAACAGGTGCGTGTATATGGATAAAGAGGCCTTTGAAGCGTTTGCTCTTGAAGCGCAATCCTATATCCCCTCGATACGGGAAGGACTTGCATCTGCCGGGAGTGGGGATGGAGCCGCCGACTCGCTCAAGGATGCCCGGAGCAAGCTTCACCTTATAAAAGGCGCCTCCGCCATGATCGGACTTGCGGGGGTAAGTCATATCGCCTATTGCGCCGAGGACATTCTGACCGATATCCTCGACGGCTCGTGCGCCGCGGAAGCTGCTTCATCATTTCTGAACGATGCGCTGTCACGCATGGCGGCTTTGCTCGACAGCAACGCCACGCCGGATCCCGGCGGACGCGAAGCAGCACGGACAACGATCATTGCATACCGGCGACTTAAAAATCTGCCTCCCGAGGATGATGAGGCGGCCCTTGCCGACTTTTTCGACGCTGCCGGGACTGCGGTCCCGGAACCAGCAGCAGGCCGACTCGGGCTCAGCGAAGCGGAGGATGATGAAGTATCTCTCGATGAGATCGATGTCGACGAAGACGGCGATGAAGGCGCAGCTCCCGCCGGAGAGAAGCATACCGATGCCGTGCCGGCAGAAGTGCTGGAAGTGTTTCGGCTCGAGTCCGAAGATCATCTGCAAAATATCAGCACGCTTCTCGGCAACCTGCAAAACGATCCTGATCAGAAAGACGTCATTCAGAATCTGCGGCGCGTTGTTCACACACTCAAAGGATCTGCAGGCGCAGTCGGTTTTTTATCGCTTTCCACCATGGCCCACCGCATGGAGGACCTCCTGGATGCCATGACCGAAGGGTATCTGGCTCTTTCAGAAGAAATGCTCAATCTGCTCTTTGCTTCTTCAGACGCCCTTGAAGATATTGCGCAGGGCCGACAGGAGGAGGATTCGCTTCGGGCACTCCACGAGACCTACGACGGATTTCTCAGCACGTACAGCGCCCGGCAGCCTGCCATGCATGCTGAGGCCGATGTGAAAGAAGAAGACGGCCGGGAGGAAATATCCGAACCTGAGCCCGTACCGACCGGGCAGGCTCGGCCGGAGCCCGGGCACGCCGCAGCCCCGGCTGCGCCCGGGGACTATGTGCGTGTTCCGTTTGAACGCATCGACGATCTGGTGAAAATGGTCGGAGAGCTTATTATAACCCGTACTGTTTTCGAACAGCACATGACCGAATTTGCAGAGCGCATCGATGAGATGAAGCCTGCGGTCGATCGCATGAAAGCGGGGACCGTCGCGCTTGAAAGCCGCTACGAAGTGAGCACGCTCAGCACGGGCATGCTGCAGGCTGTCGGGGGGGATGACGCCGGTTACGGATTCGACGATCTCGAGTTTGACCGCTATACGGAATTTCATCGTATTTCCCGCGATTTGAGCGAGGCAACCAGCGATATCGGCATGGTCAACAACGAGCTTGTCAACCTGTCCAGCGATTTCGAGTCGCTGATGCATCGTCAGGCGCGCATTTCGAGCGAGATACAGGAAAAACTCATGCGAATGCGCATGATGCCCCTGGCAACGCTTTCGGCCCGGCTGCAGCGCACGGTGCGCGTTGTGGCGCAGAGCCAGGGCAAGCAGGCCGATCTCATTATAATGGGCGAGGACATCGAGCTCGATAAAAAAATGCTTGACGAGATGGCCGATCCCCTGATGCACATTATGCGTAATGCGGTCGATCACGGCATTGAAACACCGGAACTGCGCAGGGCCAAGGGCAAACCCGAGCGGGGTATTATACGTCTACATGCCTACCATGAGGGCAACCAGGTCGTTATAGCCGTCAGTGACGACGGTAAGGGGCTGAGTGCACAGAGTATCAGGACAAAGGCGGTAAACAGCGGGCTTGTCACCGGGGCCGAGGCAGCCGAGCTGCCGGACAGCAGCGTGTATGAACTGATTTTCGAGCCCGGTTTCAGCACGGCTGAAACCGTCACCGAGGTATCGGGCCGGGGCGTCGGCATGGATGTGGTCAAAACCAATGTCGGCAGGCTTCAGGGAACAATCGCAACCGAGACGACCCCGGGGGAGGGCTCGGCCTTCACCATCAGGCTGCCGATGACGCTGGCAATAATGCAGGCGCTGCTTGTGCGGACACACGGTGATCTGTACGCCCTTCCGCTGGCGGCGGTCAAAGAGCTCGTGCGGCTGGACAGGGACCGCATAGATACGGTCGGGCAGAGAGAGGTCGTGCTCCTCAACGATACCGCCTATCCCCTTGTGCGCCTCGGTACGGTACTGAATCGTCCTCAGACCGCGGACGAGCAATCGCGGTATGCTCCCGTTCTTGTGCTCGATACGGGACCGGAGCAGGTTGCCCTTCTTGTCGATGAAATCGTAGGCGGCCGGGAAATCGTTATTAAAAATCTCGGCACACACCTGCGGCGGGTGCACTGCGTATCCGGGGCGACACTTATGGGTGACGGACAGGTTGTTTTAATCCTCAACCCCCATGAAATTGTGAGCAGAGGCCGCAGTCTCGGCGCCGGGCACGAGCATGCACGGCATCCCGCTCAGCAGCCTGGCGAGCTGACGGTGATGATCGTCGATGATTCCGTCAGTATCCGCCATGTCGTTTCCAACCTGGTCCGGAGTGCGGGCTGGAAACCCCTCACCGCCAAGGACGGCATGGATGCGCTTGAGAAACTGCAGCAGTCCTACCGCAAACCCAGCATCGTTCTTCTTGATGTGGAGATGCCCCGCATGGACGGCTATGAGCTGCTGGCGACGTTGAAGGCCAATGAGGTGTACCGCAAAATACCGGTCGTAATGGTCACATCCCGCTCGGGCTCGAAGCATCGCATCAAAGCCCTGGAAATGGGTGCGGCGGAATATGTCATCAAGCCGTACCAGGATGAGACGCTGAAAAACCTTATCCGGCATCTTGCACTGCAGCCGAAAGTATAGCACCGTCATGGGTTCACCGATACGCGTGCTTGTCATAGACGATTCTCCGTTTATCTGCCGGCTTGTGGCATTGTATCTGTCGCCGTCGGCGGGATTCTCAGTGCTGGGCACGGCCCGGGACGGCGATACGGGTGTAAAAATTACCGGTCGTGAGCATCCGGATGTCGTCACGCTTGATCTGGACCTGCCGGGAATGAGCGGCCTTGATACGCTTGACCGTATTATGCACACCTGTCCGACCCCGGTCGTGATCCTGAGCGGTGTCAGCCGGGATGCGGCTGAAAAAACACTGGATGCCGTTAACCTGGGAGCCGTGGATTTTATTTTGAAATACGTTCCCGGCAGGAGTGTCGATCCCGTTGCGCTGCGCAGCGAAATAATCACCAAAGTACGGACGGCAGCGTCGGTCAAGGTGATTCGCTCCCTGCGCCGCACACCCGCACTCGAACGGTATGCCGGCCGGCCGGAACCGCCTGCGGATGCCGGAATCGACACCGGGGGTCTGCCGCAGGCCGTCCCCGGTCTTATTGTTATCGGGGCTTCTACCGGCGGGCCGACCGCCCTGCGTGAGCTGCTCTCAGGGCTGCCGCCCGATATTCCGGCCGGAATCGTCGTTGTGCAGCACATGCCGGCGCTGTTCACGAGGGTTATGGCTGAACAGCTGAACCGCGTTGTCGGAGTCGAGGTCCGCGAGGCCCGGCACGGAGATATCGTTCATCCCGGATGCGTGCTGGTTGTTCCCGGCGACCGGCATCTGGTGTTTGCGCCTGACGGCAGCGTCGTGCTGACAGGCGATCCGCCGGTCAACGGCTACCGCCCGAGTATCGATCTGACCATGACGTCGGCGGCGCGGATTTTCGGAAAACACCTGAGAGGAGTCATCCTGACCGGAATGGGACGCGACGGCACCGACGGGCTGCAGGCGATACAAGACATGGGCGGCACGACCTTTGCGCAGAATGCTGAAACCTGTGTTGTGGATGCCATGCCCGGCAGCGCAATAGACAGCGGTGTGATACACCGAACCGGAAATCCGCGCGAAATTGCAGGGCTGCTGCTCGTGGGACGTACCCTGCAGGGAAACTGATATGTCAGTGCACTCAAATCCGAACGACAGCATTCGTCTGGCACTGTGCCACACCCGGCACGGACGATACGGAATCGATGTCATGCGCATACAGAATGTGCTCAGAGCACGAGAGCTGCAGGAGGGGGCAACCGGGGACGGTGCCGTCGGTCATGTCCGCCTCGGCGGCGAGTCGGTTCCCGTTTACAGCCTCGCCCACCTGCTGGGAGAGGATGAGCGGCCGACTGCATCGGGACAGAGAATCGCGGTTGTTTCGGTCGGCAGCGCGGTGCGGGCTCTGCTCGTTGATACGATATCTTCTATTATTCAATCTGACCGCTCCAGCCTGGGACTGCTCCCGCCGCTTGCGCTCCGTGGCGGCAGAAGCTGCTATCAGGGGGTAGCCGCCGACGAAAACAGCAATCTCGTGCTGGTTCTGGATGCTGACGGCATGTTTCCCGGGTGTTTTCCCGCAAGCCGCGATGTCGACGGCGTCAGAGGAGGGATATCGGTGAAATCCTTTGCTCCGGCGGGGGATTTTCGCACCGCCCGTGACCGCCGGAAGCAGCTGGTGCTGTTTTCGGTTGACGATATGGTACAGGCGGGCGGGCGGGTTCTGTTCGGCCTGAGCATCTCACAGGTTCCCGAGATTATCGATCTTCCGGCCATCACGCCGGTCCCGTCGGCACCGGCGCATATTCTGGGTATCGTGCGCTGGCGTCAGTGGGTGGTGCCGGTAGTCGATCTGGCTGTGCGCATGGGCGTGCGGCGGGAACCCGTCACCATCAGCGACGGGCACAGGCTGCTGATAACCCGCTACGGTATCGCTGAAAACCGGGGGGAACTTTCCGGCGTACTGGTCGGCAGCGACATACACATGCGGCGCCTGCCGCTGCGGCACTATGCCTGCCGGGGCGATGTGCCCGTGGATCCGTATTTTGTCCTCGGAGCGGTCGAGCTCGATCGCGCAACGCTCGTCGTCCCCGATTTACGAAAACTTTTTCAGTAGCCTGCCACGACACACCTGCAGAAAATACACCATCAGCCCGGCAGCAAAGCCCGGGGCAAGCTCCATAATGGTTCCGCTCAGCCCGCAGTAGCGCCAGAGCAGAGAGGTAGCCAGACCGGCGAGCATCATGACGACTGCCGTTTTCTCTGAGGGGTTTTTTTGCAAGCAATACAGCAGAACCAGCGGGCCGAAGGCGGAGCCGAGCGCCGACCATCCGACAACCGCGACGATAAAGACGCTTTTTATACTTAAAACCGCTATAGCGAGGGCTACCAGCGTTACGGTAAGGGTTGCGAGCTTCGTGACGAGAAGGCTTTCCGCTCTGCGGGGAACGATGTCCCGGGTGAGCGCGGCGGAGCAGCTGATGATCTGCGAGTCGGCGGTCGACATCGTAGCGGCGAACAGACCGGCCAGAACAAGGCCGACGAACGCTTCGGGAAGCATGTGACCGGCCAGCGTCGGAAGGGCAAGCTCGGGATCGAACGCCTCGGTCGCCGGCAGCAGAATTCTGCAGACAAGCCCGGTTATGACGGTCAGAATGAAAAAAACGACATACCACGAGTAGTAATAGAAACGAGCTTTCTGCACGTTGTCGGGACTGTCGACAATCATGAAGCGTATCAGAATATGCGGCTGCCCGATAACGCCGGCGCCGGCAAACAGCCACCCGGTTATGAAAAGTGCGTAGCCCGGCAGCCCCGGGATACCCGGGTCGCCGGGCATGAGCGCCGCATACTCCGGGCCGACCGCGGCGAGTGCCGAGAGGAAAGGCTCGACCCCGCCGATGGAGCGAAAACCCTTGATGCACAGGATGGTCATTGCCGCAAGCATTACGAAGGACTGCACGCTGTCGGTCCAGATGGATGCCCGAATGCCGCCGGCCATGCAGTACAGAAACACCATAACGGCTCCCAGAACGATACCGATGGTATAGTTCCATCCGAACAGAACATGCAGCGCCTTGCTGCCGGCCTGGAACTGGGCGGCGGCATAGGATCCGAGAAAAAGCAGGGTTACGATGCCGCCTGCAAACCGCAATGTTTTGTTATCCGTCCCGTGCCATTTTGACAGCACGCCCGCAAAGCTCAGGGATCCGCTTTGCTCGGTTATCAGGCGGAGTTTTTTGTGGGTGACCATGGAAGCCAGAAAGTCGCCGGCAACATATCCGAACATAAGCCATACGGAGCTGACCCCGTGAAAATAGGTGTACCCGATCATCCCGACAAACATGAACCCGCTGTTGCTGGTAGCGATTGCCGAAAGCCCTGCAAGCCAGGGCTTTACGGTGGAGCTTGCCAGAAGATAATCTTTTGTTGTTCCGGTGCTTTTGAAGGTCGAAACGATTCCTGTGGCGAGGAACAGCAGCAGAAAAAAAAGAAAGCTGGCGATAATCATGGGGTTCCCCGGCTGGGTAGCGGCTGCCGCAACAGACGTGATTCTCTCACCAATACGTTCCGTGCGCGTCTCAACGTTCAGAATTCAGGCAGAGCGGCGTCGGTCAGCTGAATGTGCTGAAGGGGGGCGTCCGTCAGGATGCCGTATTCTTTCCGGACATAGGCCGCGGTACGTGATGCGCTTTCGAGCTTTGCCCGGTCGATGGCGGCCCCCTCCTTTTCAACTGCCCGGGCGAGCATCGTGCCCGATGTCTCGTCAACTGCAAACGGGTTTTTGCCGACAAGAAAGCCGATATCGCGGACAAACGGTTTTTGCTTCCTGCTGACGCAATCGCACAGCTCGGTGACGGAATACATGTGCAGGATATGGATGGTGTTTTCCCAGCGGCCGTTCATAAGCCCGACAGTATAATCGGCCATTCGCTCCGGAAGCGTTTCCTCGCCGAGCTTCCAGTCGTTCACCTCGCGCCCCTGCAGCCGCACCGCTTTGGCCGGGCACACGGCAACACACTCGCCGCAGCCGATGCACTTTTCAGCCTCGAGCACAACGAAATCATCGTCAGACAGACCGAGTGCCTGCTCGGGGCAGTTCCTGACACATTCGCCGCAGCCCCTGCACAGGGATCCGTCGATGCAGGGCAGAAGCGATTTGTGCATGCGCAGCTTCCCCTCCAGGCTCGTGCATCCCATTGCGATGCTCTTTATGCAGCCGGCCACGCCCGCCAGACCGTGCAGTGTCAGGTGGGCGTGGTTGATGATGAAGTCTGCGGCTGCAAAACCGCCGGCCTGGAAAAAATCGCTGAAGCGCCGGATGCCACCAACGTGTATCGTGCGCTGAGCTTCGGAGAACGAAAAGCCGGACTGAGCAGCAGTATCCGGCCGGTCCAGAACGACAAACGGCATGCCTGCGGCCCCTGCCGGGGACCACCCGTGCAGGCGGGCCAGCTTCATGTAGCTTCCGGCCCCGCCATCGGCATTCTGGCGGTGGCCACGGAAACCGGTATAGGCAACAGTGGTGTCGCCCGCAACGACGACGTCGGCCCCGCGGTAGCGCAGGAAGCGTCCGCCGGCAGTGACGTACTCGGGCCGCATGCGGGTGATGCACTTCGGCTCTCCGATATGCACCTTGGTAAGCGTTTTTCCCTCGATTTCAGCGTAATGGACCTGGCAGAGCACCTGGAAGAGTATTTCGTTTATCTTTTTGATAGTGTCGGAATCGGAGAGATCGTATTCAGAGCAGTCTATAAAATACAGAGGATGCAGGCTGTCTGCATCCGTCAATCCGGGCGGGATGCACAGGGCTTCCGGGGAGGTTTTATTTTGTGAATGCTGCATTGCTGTTCGATCCGCGGTCAGATTTTTCTTTTTTTGACGAGCAGCGCAATACCGCCGTCGCGATACAGCCGCTCGGCTTCGTCAGCCGGCGATGTGCCCGAACGCAGCCGCGCATGCAGCGGCTCCAGAAACCGCTCTTCCCCGAGCCCGCGCTGCTTGAGGCCGATGGATGCCAGGTCCAGCATTCTGGCGGCCAGATCGGCTATGCTCACGCCGCCCGCCGACCCGGCAAGGCCGCGGCAGCACGCTTCACTGCGGCATTGACGCAGCGTTTCCCAGTCATGGGATGATAGTTCCTCCCATGCGGCCTGCCCGGCCGACACAAGGCCCAGCGTCAGAGCCGGTACGGTTATCAGGTCATCAGGCGGCTGCTGATCGTTGACGCGGTTTTCCACCGTAAAATAGCGCGATATGCGTGCGTTGTACCAGTAGCAGGTACAGTGCAGGTCGAAATCTTCATTTTCGGGCACCAGCGGAACCTCGCAGCCGTTGCTGTCGAAACCGGTCGCGCTGCCGTCGAAAAAGTAGTCTTTAAACGTGCGGTGCCCGGTCAGCACGATCGGCATGCCGTCGCGCGTCACGAAAACAGGGCGGAATCCGGCCACCGTATCGATATACTCATAGAGGTTCTCGAAGGGCCTGGACGGAACGCCGATACGGTCGCGGTCGCCGTCCATCCACCAGTCCCACAGCTTTTCAGCCACGCACTTGTACCGGGTGTCATGCCCCCCCCTCCAGATGCTGGAGTGCGCTGTCAGGGCGATCTGGGCTCCGGAAAAACCGTTGAGCACGTTGACGGCCCGAACCGCTTCATCGGGCCCGACACTGATGTGTACATGACTTGCTGCGTTTACCGTAAACAGGTGAACGTCATCACCGTCCTCGGGCCTGATATGGTTGTTTGAGGAAAAGACCTTATCCCAGACGCCGGCGCGCCCTTTTTTCATCAGAAGGTTTTTGCCCGGCGGCGTCAGCGGCTGCATGCCGTAGCCCAGAAAGCAGACATTTTCCTGCTCCGAGAACCGGCGCAGCAGGCAGACCAGCTTTTCTATCTCGTCGCTCAGCTCGAAAAGGTCTCCGACATGGGCCAGTGAGAACTCTGTTTTGCAATAGCCCGTTTCGCAGGAGGCGATCGTGTCGTTGCGGGGGCCGGGACGGGATGCGCCCGTCACCCTGCCGGTCATTGCATCAACGACGGGCTGCCAGCCGCATTCCTCAAGAAACTTCCACAGCGCTGTTGTTTTTTCAAAGGCCGCGGCGCTGCCGTCCGTTTCGACCAGGGGGAACTTCAGCTCGGAGCCGATCCGCCGTTGTGAGCCTGCCGGAGCGGCCGCGTTTTTGAATCTGTTTTCAAAATAGGTGTGGATTGCCGTCATGGTGTCTTTCCGTCTGCGTCTTGAACGGTGCCGCAGCTGGTTGCAGCTGCGGGATAATCAGTAGGGTCCTCCCATGATCTGCCCCTCACCGAAAAGGACGTGCTTGTAGCTTGTCAGCTCGTTTAAGCCCATGGGGCCGCGGGCGTGAAACTTGTCGGTCGAGATGCCTATTTCAGCCCCCATGCCGAGTGTTTCGCCGTCGCAGAACATGGTCGATGCGTTGACCAGAACAACAGAGGAATCGACCTCGCGCACGAACCTGGCGGCGCAGGTGTAGTTTTCGGTCACGATCACATCGGTGTGACCGCTGCCGTATGCCGCAATATGCTCGAGCGCAGCGTCGAAACCGTCAACAACCCGTACGGCGTAGACGCGGTCGAGATACTCGGCGCGCCAGTCGTCCTCCGAAGCCGGCTCTGCAGCCGGAAGCGCCCTGCACACCTTCGGACAGCCGCGGACGGTGATGCCGCTGCCGGTCACGCGCTCCAGCAGCAAAGGAAGCATGTCGGTCATGGAGCTGTCGACAAGTACGGTCTCGCCGGCATTACACACCGCCGGCATCAGCAGCTTTGAGTCGAGCACGATCTGTACCGCTTTGTCCCTGTCGGCCTGCGGGCCGATGTACACATGACAAACGCCTTCGAAGTGCTTGATGACGGGGATGCGTGAGCGCTCTGAAACGCTTTTGATGAGCTCTTTGCCGCCGCGCGGAATAACCAGATCTATTGCATCGCGCATCTGCAGCAGCTCATCGACCTGTTCGTGGGTAAGGACGCATACCTGCACGCTGTCCTGCGCAACGCCGGCCGCTGCAAGGGCCTCGCGCCACAGGGCGTCGAGAAGGCTGTTGCAGGCCGCCGCCTCGCTGCCGCCCTTGCAGATTATCGCATTGCCCGACTTGAGGGCAAAAGCACCGGCATTTATGGTGACATGCGGCCTGGCCTCATAAATCATCAAAAGGACACCAAGCGGAACTCTGACCCGCTGGGCGCTGAGCCCGTTCGGCAGCTTTTGGTGTTCTATGACCTGACCGACCGGATCGGGCAGAGCCGCTATTTTGTGCAGCGACCGTATTCGGCCGGCGATTTTGGAATCGTCGAAAACGAGCCGTTCCCGAAGCGCACCATGGATACCCTTTCGGCGCGCGGCCTCGAGGTCCTCGGCGTTGGCCCGGATTATTTCTCCGGAGTGCTTCTCGAGCAGCCCGGCCATGGCGAGCAGCGCCCTGTTTTTGCTCTCTGTTGCGGCGCGACCCAGCCGTTGTGATGCGCTGCGCGCGCGATCGGTTATTTCGGTGACTGAACGGTATTCGGACATTGCCCGCATCTCCGATTCTATGTATGTATCCGGAAAATACCCGCCAGGCTGTGACCGACGCCTGTGCCCGGCTGCAGGTTCAGCTCGAGTTCCCGCAGACCGTAGGCGAGCAGGGGCTCGATTACATTGGCACGCACATCCATGTGCCGTATGCGGCCGACCCCGGCAATCGACTGCTGCATCGACAGCATTGTGTTTTTGAGGGCTTCCGGGCAGCCTTCGGGACGTGGCGGTTCGGAGCTCGTCAGCGTGCTTCCGTTATCGAGATCCCTGAGAAGGCTGTCGGTAAAATCGACCAGCGCAGTGCACGAGTCGAAAAACAGCGAAAAGAAGCGGTTGAGCTCCTCGAATCCCGGCCGGGGAGCATAGCAGACCCTGAGCTCTTCCAGGTCGGTGCGGACATTCGGCTCGAACAGCGAGTTTACGAGGCTGCGCAGCTTCGGGCAGTTGCGGTTGTAATCGCCGGTATCGAGATGTCGTCCGATGAAAATCGAGCGGTCGTAAAACCCCAGCGGCCGGACAGTGACGCCCGACTCCTGCGAGGCCGTGTCGACGATGCGCAGTATTTCATCCCGTGTCATCAGGCGAAGCGGAAACGACGATATCTCGACCGAGCTGCGCTGTTCTTCAGGATAAATATAGGAAATGCGGTAATCCATGAAGTACTCACGGTCCGCAGGGTTGTGCCACAAGTCCTGCCATTCGTATGAGTAGCGTCCCAGCCAGTCGCACACGATCAGGGCATTGTCGGGCGCGTGGCGGCATATGTCGCCGAGCAGCCCGGCGTTTTCTTCGTCATGAAAATGTGAAAGCGTGCCGTAGGAGGTGAAGTAGAGGTCAAACGGCTGCCCGGAGACAATTTCCGGGGGCAGGCTGCCGCAAATGTCACCGCACACGAAGCGCATGTTCGGTACGTCGCGCCAGAAATGGGCCGCCTGTCCCAGCAGCTCGCTGTTCACGTCGACGCCCACGTATTCCTGCAGCCTGTTTTCCGTCAGAAGCGCGGTGCTGTGCGCGCTTCTGAGGGCATCCGGAGACGAAATACCCATAATAAGCTCGTAGGCATCGCCGCTGCCGCACCCCAGATCCAGAATGCGCACACCGCTGCCACTCCTGCGGGCGAGAAGCTCGCTGAGGGACGGACGCAGGCATATGCCGGTGAGACGGTCTTCCCAGAACCGCCTGACATTGTCGTATTTGCCGAGCAGGCCCGACGCCTTTTCGTATTTTCCGCTTGTGACCGCTTCGGTGTAAGCCGTTTTTTCCGCCATGACGACAATCCTTTATGCAGCCATGGTTTTCAGGGTTTCGATGGCTTCAAAGGCATCGCCGCAGTGCGCATCAGCACCTATTTGCCGGGCGAAGTCGGTGGATGTCGGGGCTCCGCCGACAAGCACCTTGACCTGCCCGCGCAGCCCGGTCTCCTGCAGCTTTGTGATGACGGTTTCCATCTCGCGCATGGTGGTGGTCAGCAGAGCCGACAGCCCCAGGTAGCCGGCACCCGTGCTTTTCACCTCATCGACAATTCGATCGGCGGTTACGTCGGTTCCGAGGTCGATAACGGTATATCCGGCTCCCTTGAGCATAATCGATACGATATTTTTACCGATATCGTGCAGGTCGCCGGAAACGGTAGCGATGATAAACGTACCCTTGCTTTCGATGCCCGCTTTGCCCAGATGCGGCATCAGGACATCCATGGCGGCACCGACACATTCCGCAGCGGCAAGCATATCCGGTATGAGGTATTCACCGGCTTCGAATTTTTTACCGACAGAATCCATCGCACCGGTCAAGGCCTGTGTGACGATGGTTTTCGGATCGATTTTCTTTTCCAGGGCTTCCTCTATGAGCTCCATCACGGCGGGGCGGCCTTCCAGGCCCTCATCGAAGCCTTCATCTTCAGCTTCAAGGCGTCCCTGGATAACATTAAAGGCGATTTGTTCAATCAGCTTTTCGTCCATGGTATTCTCCTGCTTTGTAGATGTTGTCGAGTGCGTGCGCTCATTGCCGCTGCATCACGATAGTTTGCTCCCGGGGTTACGGATTTTTCAGCGACGGCAGCAGACCGGGCACGGCTCCGAAAATCCGTTCTGCGATGTCCGGCGCAATGTGCTGCGGCGGCATGCTTTCCAGCCGTGCAAGCTCCTTGAGGGCCTGCTGCACAACTCGATCATCACCGCCGCTGTCGGCAAACCGGTACGGCTCGGTGACGCTTCCGTCATGAATCGCCTTGCGGGCATGCCGTGCATACAGCCGGTTGGCCGAGGACATGACTTTGCGAACAATGCGCAGCGCCTCGTCTCCGGAGGCGGAACTCACATCAGGCTCCCGCAGGCACTGTTTTATTTTTCCGATGTGCTCGTTGTCGATAACAGCCTGAACCGGGCAGAAGGAGTTGGTGCGGTTCAGAAGGCCGAATGCATAATGAATATACTGTGCGCCGGTCAAGGACATGTACAGATGGGTGAGCATTTTTTCAAAGGTCGCCTGCATGCCGGGAACGTGGGCATCGGCGACGCCGGCAGTCGAATAGCAGGGGATGGCATAGTGGCGTGCCATCTGAACACAGTCGTGGTTGTAGTGGTTGAACTCGGGGCACCCGTAGAGATCGTGCAGGTCGTCCATTCGTGCGCGCACGGGAACGCTTCCGTAAAGCACGGGAGCGCCCGGACGGATGAGCTGCGTGAGGACGACACCGGCCAGAATTTCGGCGTTTATCTGCGCGACCATGCCGCTTTCCTGAATCGGGGCGGTCGAACCGCCCTGCGGCGATGATGAAATGACAAGCGGCAGGCCCGCCTCGACGATGGCAAACACTTTATCGGTGGTGTCGTCGACAAGCTGCAGCGGGCTTTTGAATACGCAGGCTATGAATGAAATAAGGGGGTTCTCCCTGAGCTGTTCGGCGCCGCCGGCGACAAGCTCTGCCATGCGGACGACATCGCCGAGGCGCTCGAGGCTTGTCAGGCCGGCCTGGACGTGCTTGGTGCAGTTATCGAGGCTCGCATAAAATTTGTTGACATCGTGGTTGTCTTGGGTGACGCCGGGATCCTGTATGTTTACCGGGCGGATGAAAAAATCGAGATGGTCGAGGCGGTCGCATATCCGGGCCGCACGGCACAGCAGGGCTGCGCTGCCCCGCAGCTCACGGTAGCGGGGCAGGCGTACGGTGTGTTCGGGACTGCTGCGGCTGACATACTCCTCCATCTCCGCTTCGATCCAGACGTTGGTCTCGGAGCCGGAGCCGAAGTAAACGCGGGGCAGCGCCGCATCGAGCAGCAGTCGATTTTCGGGTTTCCGGGCGCCGAGTACAAATCGGGACGGCGCCGTGCGGCGGGTCTCGCTGACCAGGCCCGGGGGCAGGCTGACGCGCCAGACCGGGGCGCCGGGTGAGGCCTCTTCGATGACCCGTGCTCCGTGTTCGTGAAACAGTGCGGCCGCACGCTTGTTGTGGCAGCAGATTCCGGGATCTTCCAGGATTGCAAGCGATGTCCGGTCGATAATCTCGATCTGCTCCCGGCTGAGGCGTTCATGCGGCTTTACGACGATTCCCTGGCGAAACGGACCTTCCACTGTAGGCATCTCCATAACTGATTTAGTGCATATCGCAAACCACCGCCTGCGGCGGCGCGATCCGAAACGCTTTAAGCATTTCGGAAAGAAGCTGAAGCTGGCGGTTGAAACAGGTATTCAAAATAATCGATGCCCCCGCCGGGGGCCATCCGTGCACCTCGCTCGCGGGCGAGGGCGATTACTCACGATAGGCCTTTATGTAGCGCCGGCAGTGGCGGTCTTTGCCGGCCAGCGCCTCGGCCACCCTGACGGCTTTTATGATTTCCTCATCCCGCGGGTCCGCTATAGCGGCATCGAGCCCGGCGTACACGGCCATGTATAAAAATCCGGCATTGATCTGGCGGCGCTTCGGCAGGCCGTAGGAGACGTTTGAAAGCCCCATGACGGTTTTTGCTTCAGGCCAGCTCTTTTTGATCGCAGCGGTCGTGTCCAGCGTTATCGCACCGTATGTGATGTCGGTTGAAACCGGCAGGACCAGCGGGTCGAACAGGATGCGGTCGAGAGAAAAGTCATAGCGGCTGCAGGCCTGAACGATTGTATCGCACACCCGCAGGCGATCATCAACGGTTTTGGGTATGCCCTGCTCGTCCATGGGAAGGGCGATCAGCCGGGCATTGTACGTGACGGCCAGCGGGATAACGGCGGACATGTTGTCCTGCTCGGCCTTGACCGAGTTGATCATGCGTTCGCGTCCGTCCATCGCCTCGAGCCCCGCCTTCAGAACGGCTGTGTCGGCGCTGTCGATGCACAGAGGGGTGTCGACGCGGTTTTGAATTACGGACACGGCCCACTGCATCGCCTCGATTTCATCTGCAGCCGTGCCGGAGCCGGTGCCGACATTGACATCGAGAAAGCCCGCGCCGGCGGATGCCTGCGCATCGGCAAGGTCGGCCAGGGCAGCTTCATCGCGGTTTACGATAATCTCTTTGGTACGCTTAATGGTGGCATTAATTTTTTCACCGATAATAATCATGGAAAAAATCCTTTCACTGCAGCAGTTCGGAACAGATACCCTCAATTTCAGACAGTATTTTTTTGCGTATTTCCGGTGCGAGGACCGGCCGGTGCGGCTGATCGAGTATGCGCTGCACCTGTAATGTCGCACGTGTGCGGGCATTGCGGGCCCCGCCGTCATTCCAGACCTGGCGGCTGTCGCGATCGCTGAGTGCCGGGCTGTACTGCTCACTTCGCATGCGTCGCCGAGTGAACCGTGACGAGACGAAATGCCCCCCCGGGCCGGCTTTTTTTATTTCATCAAACGCGAGCGTCTCATCGCTGACTTTGATGCCGTCCACGGCACGCATAACCATGCCGATTATTTCATTGTCGATTACCAGCTTGTCGTAGGAGGCTGTCATGCAGAACTCGAGAAAACCGGCGGCATCATGGATGAAATTTCCGCCGGCCAGCGCCACCATGAGGCTGGTGATCGCCGACTCGTAGCCGGCCTGCACATCGTTGACTTTCGAGTCGGACATGCCCGCGGTTGCGTAAATCGGAATACCGTAGAATCGGGCCATCTGCGATGCAGCGGCGTTCATGAGACCCATCTCGACCGCGCCGGCCAGGTACTTCATATCGCGCAGGTCGGTGATGGAGGAGATGCAGCCGTACAGGATGGGGGTTCCCGGACGAACAAGCTGACTGAGCATGACGCCCGTGAGGGTGTCCACATTCTGTACCACAAGGTTGCCGGCAAGGGTAATGGGGGCCGTCGCTCCGCACAGGGGCTCCGAGGGTACGACCAGGGGGATGCCCTGACGTGCGACCTCCATCGCCAGCTGGCCGTAGCTTTCGTCCAGCTTGAACGGGCTGATAATGCAGGCCACCATGGAAATAAAGGGCCGCTGCCGCAGCGCTTCCGGCGAGCCGGCTATCATTTCCGCCATCTTGACGACGCGCCGGATGCCGTCCACGGTGTACACGCCGCCCATAATGTGCTTGCGGGTGTTGTTCAGGGCAGCGCCGAACCGGTTTACGTCCACATCGGCGTCGTCGAGCTCGTTGGGGTAGACATTGAGCATGTAAAAATGGATGTTTTCAAGCTCATCCACTATGCGGGCCATGTTGACGATGTCGTGCAGCTGCGACGGGCGCGCGGTGTCTGCGCCCGGGTCCTGCACCTGCAGCGCCGTGCCGCCTGTTCCGAGATGAACGCGGCTGCCGCCGATGAGGCAGTCCAGGCTGCCGCTGTCGTCACGTCCGCAGAGGCGTATTTCCGAGGGAGCCCCGGCGACCAGCTTTTCAACCAGCGCAGCGGGTATCCGAACGACACCGGCATCGGTATCGACGTGCGCTCCCGCCTCGCGGAACAGGCTGAGCGCATCCGGGCAGTTGACCTCAATGCCGACCTCCTGAAACACGTCAAGGGATGTAGTATGTATTTTCCGGATATCATCTTCGCTGAGCGGGCGGTAGCTGCCGCCCTGCAGGCCTTTCCTGAGGTTCATCTGCGCAGTTCTCCTTCCAGTCGTCTAACAGGGGGCGTTTTCCGCTGTCGTCCTACGATATGCCGCTCTGCGGGCGGAACAGCCTTTCTTTCCGCAGTCAGTGCAGGGGATATAGAGTGCAGGGTTCGTGTCGAGGCTGCCGGGCTTCATGATACCGAATATCCCGGAAACGGATTTGCGGGGCTGCATCAGGCAGCTTTCGGTGAGTGACATTCCGACTGATTCTATATCGAGCAGGCCGAGCAGGTCTTTCTGGTCGGTTACCGGCCAGTCGCAGTAGCCCGGGCTGAAGCGTATGGTAACGGCCTGGTTCCTGCGGGCCGCCATCCGCCGCATATCCGTAAAAAACTGTTCAGCCGTTTCTTCCGCGGCAACCGAGCCGATTGCGTCAAGGATGGAGGCCTCGGCGTATTTTCCCCTGCGGTTGCAGTGCCTGATGCGCTCTTCAACACCCCTGCCGACCGTTGCTGCAAAGCAGACGGCCTCTGTGCAGCCGCGCATGATGCGGCTGAGCCTGGCGCTGGATACGGTCGAGCCGTTTTCAAACACAAGGCAGGTGCCGGCCGTGGTGAAGCTTGCGACACGGTATGTCAGCCTGGGCTTGATCAGCCGGTCCGAGGTCCTTGCGAACGAATCGATTTTTTTGTTGACGTAATGTGACGAAGACCGCGGTGTTTCCGCGCCGAGCAGCTTGAGTATTTTTTTCGTATCGGGTGATTTGTTCTTATATTCTATAACCATACGTCTCGGTTTTCTGCAGAATTGTTTGTATGTTTGTTCCGTCGCATTCGCAGGCGCATGTCCGCGCCTGCTTCTCTGACACTGACAGGAGACCACTGCCGGAAGCATCCCTGTCGCATCGTCGGTTGCATCTATGAGCAGGCAGGCCGATTGCGGAGAATGTCGCAAGCGCTGATCGGAGAAGGTATGAGAATGATCAGCGACACGGGGCCGAAAACTCACAGGCGTTCAAAGAATTAATTTCAGATGTGAAACCTGAGGGGGGGGCTGTTGCACTTAACGCGCAGGTCATGCTTTAATCGTTCGATTTTTCTTTCCACGTGTATTTCAAAAATTCTCAGCATTTTATACGGGCGATTGAATGGTTGTTTTGTGTCGGGTTGCCGGCTTTTGCACTGCTGCCGGTATGACCGCTGTTACGCTGTTATGTATGTAATATACAATATGCATGCCATTATCGCAGGATCAGAAAAAAGGCCGGGATAATTATAAAATAAGTTTAATTAAACAGTTAGATCATTTTGCATTCCCGTGTCCGGGGCAGATGCAGGGGCTGTCCCTGCTGAGGACAGTAAAATGTGCATTTAATATACACCAAAATATTATTTATAGTGTTTTATAGTTATTTATGTAAATAAAGTTTACAGTTTACCGGTGGCTGTTTTGGCGGGAGGCGGTATTTATTGATTTATAAAGGTATTCAGATTAGTTGGCACTGTGCTGGTAAAACAGTGTGCGCTGGAAGCCCGGGCCTTCAAAGATGAAATTTTCAGAAGTAGTCTGGTTGTCGGAATAATACTTGATATTGCGCAGCCCGGCCCCCAGCATGAAAAAACCTCTGAACCCGATCGGCAGAGCGACAAAATCATAGGTGAGCGATACCAGTTCATCATAGTCGGGATCGAAAAACTGCACTGAGGTACCCGTTCCTTTCAGCACCAGGGCGCTGCTTTCATAGGTGCCGCGGGCCGGCTCTTTGTAAAAATCGGATTTCAGGGAAAAGGTTCCGTTGTCGCTGAGGGTCAGCTCGACGAACTCGGGCCAGGGATACGGAAACGCAATCAGCAGCATCAGGTAGTTTTTGTTCATTAATTTCTTTGTGGACAGCATCCGGCAGCACGCCGGCTGCGACATGAGCTCCCAGACCAGCGCCGTGCTCAGCAGGACACCGACAAGACATGCCGCTTTTTTGAAATCTGACACGAGTGAGTTCCTACCCTGTAGTTCTCTGGCTGCGTGAATTTCTAGTCTGTTTCTATACTGATTTCGGTCCCCTCGGGCGTCCACCGCCCCAGCCGGCTTTCCGCGCGGAAAATGCCGTACCCCTGCAGAAAAAGCCGCGCATCCCCGCTTGCGGTAAACCCGATATTGGCGCCGGCAAAGGTTACGTCAAGATCGTTGCCGTCGATCCACACGCGCGCTTCCGACATAATGTATATACACGATCCGGTGCCGGTGTCAATACATGCCGGTTCGACAAAGGTATCGTTGAACAGCTCGGTATCATACGGAGAAAAAATGATATCGATCCCTTCGTCGCCCGGGGGGCTTTGCTGATCCGACTCCGGCGGAAGCGCGAGCGTCAGAATGCCGTCTCCGCCGATATGGAGGATGCCGCTTCCCGTAAAACGTGTAAAACCGTGACCTTTGCCGCGTACGATCGTGTCGGAGTCGACTTCATCGGCAGCCGGAGCGTACGGCACCCCGGTTGCGAACAGCAAAAAAACGATAGCCAGTAAAAGAGCGGGTTTACGAGTGATCATACCTGCAGCTCCAGGGTAAATAGACGTATCGGTTCGGCTTTTCAATCATATAAATATATAAACCCGCATATTTTTTTAAAGTTTCAGGGCCTGATACTTGATTATCGTATACAAACCATTACGCTGCAACAATAAAATTACCGCTGTCAGGAGATTGACAAAAAAGTAAAAACAAAGGCTGCAATGCTGACAAAACCGTTCATGGTAAAAAAAGCCGTAGTAACGGCTGAAAGATCCTGCGGGGAAACAATGCTGTTCTCATAAAAAAGGAATGCGGCGATTATAACCGTCCCGATAAAATACAGTACGCCCAGGCCGAGGCAGAGCCCGGCTGCCGTGAGCAGCAGCACGGACAGGGCGTGCAGGAAACGCGTAATCACGAGGCCGGCAGGGATGCCGAAACGGGCGGGTATCGAGTGAAGGTTCTCGGCCACATCGAATGCATAGTCCTGAGAGCTGTAAATAATATCGAAACCCGCGGTCCAGCACATAACAGCCAGCCCCAGCAGCAGAATCCCGACAGGAGGCAGGGTGTTCGTCACGGCAATCCAGGCCCCGGGGGGTGCAAGCCCGAGGCACAGCCCCAGTACGGCATGGCACAGCCAGGTAAAGCGCTTGGTTAGAGAATACAGGGCCATGGGTATCAGCACCACCGGCCAGAGCCTGCGGCACAGATCGGGAAGCAGAAGCACGGCAGCAAAGAAAACGGCCAGCGCGATACCGGCCAGCAGCAGTGTTTCACCGACGCTTACCAGACCCTGCGGCAGCGCCCATGAGGCTGTCCGGGGATTTATTCTGTCATAGGGAAGATCGAACAGGCGGTTGAGGCTCATGGCGAACGTGCGCGCGCCGACCATGGCACAGGTGACAAGCAGAAACGTTTTCAGGGACGGCAGGCCGCGTGCGCCCAGCACCATGCCCATATAGGCAAACGGCAGTGCGAACACAGTATGCTCGAACCTGATCATGTCGAGCATGGTTCTGACTTTATTAGAAACCATACTGCTTCCAGCGGTCGCTCACCAGAAGCCGCGTCTGCTCATCCATACGCACTTCCTCGGGCCACTGCCTGCCGTGACCTTCCTCGGGCAGGGTGCGGGTGGCGTCGATGCCGACTTTGGAGCCGTAGACAGGCGTTGGCGAGGCATGATCGAGCACATCCAGCGGGCCCTGCATATAAAAGAAGTCCCGCCGGGGATCGACGCTGCTCATGATTTTCCAGGCCGCTTCCGAGCAGTTTTGAACATCGACATCAGCGTCGACGATGATAATGGTTTTGGTGAGCATCATCTGTCCCATGCCCCAGAGAGAGGAGGCGACCTTCCTGGCCTGTCCCGGGTAGTCTTTTTGTATGGACACCAGCACGCAGTTATGGAACACGCCCTCGCAGGGAAAGCAGATATCGACGATTTCCGGGATCTGCAGCCTGAGCAGCGGAAGAAACGCGCGCTCGGTAGCCTTGCCCAGATAGTAGTCCTCCATGGGGGGGCGGCCGACGATCGTGGCCGGGTACACCGGCTGCTTTCTGCGGCGCAGCGCCTTCAGGTGAAATACGGGATAGTGGTCGGCTTCCGAGTAAAAACCGGTGTGGTCTCCGAACGGCCCCTCGATCATGGTTTCCTGCGCGGCAACGGTCCCCTCGAGCACAAACTCGGCCCGTGCCGGAACCAGCAGGTCAACGGCAGCTCCCCCGGTTACCTCAACAGGGCTGTTGCGCAGAAAGCCGGCAAACAGCATTTCGTCGATGCCGGGCGGAAGCGGCGCGGTTGCCGCATATATTGTGGCCGGGTCGCAGCCCAGCACGATGGCAACCTCCATATCGCGGCCGCTCTGTGCATGCATGCGGTGATGCACCGCACCGTCGTGGTGAAGGTGCCAGTGCACGAGGGCGCGCCGGTCATCGACAATCTGGATACGGTACATGCCGGCATTCTGATGCCCGGTTTCAGGGTTTTTCGTGATAACGATCGGGAGCGTCACAAACCTGCCGGCGTCGTGGGGCCAGCAGTGCAGCACCGGCAGGTCATGCAGCGAACCCGGCCGCTCGATGACCGACAGCACGTCCGAGCTTCGCACGGTACGCGGCTGATATTTTTTAAAATCCTTCAAGCTCCAGAGCAGCTTAACCGCTTCACGGAGGCCCGGAACCTGCATGGGAGGGATGAGCGACCGGATGCGCCGGCCGATTTCATCAAGGTGTCCGACCCCGAGTGCGCAGCAGGTCCGCTGCATGGTGCCGAACAGGTTGATCGCAACCGGATAGTCCGAGCCCTCGACCTGCTCGAACAGCAGGGCGGGGCCGCCCGACTTTATCATGCGGTCGGCGATTTCCGTGATTTCGAGACGGGGCGACACGGAAACCGGGATTCGGTGAAGCTCGTTTCGCTGATCGAGCTCCCGTATATAGTGCTGCAGGTCATTGAAAAACATAACCTCATAATCCTACATGATATTTTATCTATTTCAAACAATAAATACCATACATCCCGGTCGTTGTGGGCCGGAAAGCATTACGCGTTTCGGGGAGCAGCAAAAGCTGCTGAATACAACAGGCGGCAGACTTGATTCGATCCCCGGGGGATTGAAAGCCCCCGGCGCTGCGGGTGTCAGAGGAAAGGCCTGGCCAAAGATACGGCACCCCGTCGCCCGCCCCGCCCCGGGCGGGTATGACGTATTGACTCCCGTACGTTTTTGCGCCTTTTGACGGCCCCGGCAACCTTTTACTTGACAACCGGCCGCTGAAAGGAAAACAATAGTAGTATAGTGCCGGTTCAAGCGTTTAAATACAGCCATAATAATATTATTATTTTATAAAATATTATTATTAATTAGCATTGGATATGAAAAATAAAATTTATTTAAATTCAATAATTATTGTTTTTCTTTTGTTGATTCAAACAGGCTGCGCCACAACCGCAGGCAAAGATGCACGGGAACATGCCCGCATGTATCCTTTTCCGTATGAACAGGTATGGGCAGCCGTGGAGGATTTGATTTTTAACGACCTGCGGTGTGTGCCGGAAACGGTCGACAGGGATAAGGGTATCATCGAAACCGACTGGGTGCATCAGATCGAGGCTGAAGGCACGGTGCGCTGGCAGCTGTGTGCTTTTGTCGAGCAGGCTGACGGCGGTGTGCGTGTTGCGATCGTGAAGCGCGTTCAGATGCGCGACAGCACGAATCAGCCCAGCCGCTACCGGAAGGAACGAAACGATCCCACAAACAATGCGGGCTGGGCGCGCAACCGGATCGACACGCAGTCTGTTGAAGCCTATTACCGCACGATCACCGATAAGCTTCGCTGATGGTTTGCGCAGCTGTTCGGCAGGCGCCCGGCCGCAGAGAGCAGCACTGCAGTCACTTATCACCGGCGGTTTTCCGGGATTTGTCGTACCGGGCCGGGAGCGAAACAGAATACAGGCTATGAATATCCATCCTGCCCCACGGAAGGCTGTCAATACAGAATGTGCCGTGCCGGGGTTCGTTGTTCTCGGGAAAAGCACAAACGCCGGGCGACCGCCGTATGCACGGCTGTCGTGTCGGGCGGTATGTCTCTTTTTGCTTCTGTCGGCGGCGATGCTTCCCCGATGGGCATTTTCCGAACCTGACCGGCGCGGCAGTGAACAGTTTTCACGCCGGGAGTGCCGCTGGGCGGTTTCCTGGGTGGGGACCGAGCTTGCCTACTATATGGGCAGTCGGGTAATCGCCAAGGTTATTGCAAAAGAAAAACTGTATGAGGTGCAGGTGGGGCCTCCCTGGTATGAAATACCGTTCAGCGAGCAGGGTGAGCTCGTCAAGCACCTGTCACGCTCGCGGGAAATAACGGGTCATTCACCCTATTTCGCCGTACGTGACCCGTCGAACAACAGTATCGTCGCCCGCACAACTCCCCAGGGCATATATGTCAGGTTCGACAAGGAGGGCTTTTTCCGGTATCTCTACACCGATACCGCCGAGTGGACGACAACATTTTGAGACAAAGCGGCATGCAGGGTGTTTTTGTCACAGGAACCGATACGGGAGTCGGTAAGACACTTATAACCGGCGGTCTTGCCCGCGTTTTTTACCGGGCAGGAAAAACGGTCGGGGTTTTCAAGCCCTTTGAGACCGGCTGTGCCGGCCGCAGCTCAGGGCCTTTGGCGCGTGATGCCGCTTTTCTGAAAACGATGTCCGGTTCTTCTCAGGACATCGATGGCATCTGTCCCTATGCCTTCGAGCATCCACTGGCACCGCTGGTGGCCGCGCGTCTTGAAAAAAGAAGCATAGATATGGATCGCGTAATCGAGACGTTCCGCAGCGCGGCGGATTCCTGCGATTTTATGCTGGTCGAAGGGGTGGGGGGGCTGCTCGTTCCTGTAACCGAACAGCATACCATCGCCGATCTTGCCGGCCTGCTCGAGCTTCCGCTGGTTATAGCGGCGAGGCTGGGTCTCGGAACCATCAACCACACGCTCCTGACGGTCACGGAGGCCCGGCGGGCCGACCTCCCGGTCAGGGGGATAGTGTTCAATCAGCAGCAGCCGGATGACGGTCCGGCCGAGAGGACAAATCCGGGTGTTGTGCAATCGCTGTGCGGAGAACGGATACTGGGCACGGTCGGGTACATACCGGAGGAGCAGCGTGATGACCCCGACACCATAGCTGATGCGGTAGCGGCAGGTCTCGACCTCGATGCGCTGGGTCTTGAAAGCGGGCATCAGTATGGAAGGAGTACAGCTCTATGAACAAGACACCTTTGTATGACGAGCACAAAGCGCTCGGAGCCCGGATGGTTGACTTTGCCGGCTGGCAGCTGCCGGTCATGTACTCCTCCGTGATGGACGAGCACAATGCCACGCGCAGCTGCGCGGGGCTTTTTGATGTGTCGCACATGGGAGAGATCACCATTACCGGGACGGGGGCAACCGATACGCTGCGGCGCATCCTGCCGACAGCACTTGACCGACTCCGTCCGGGCTTTTCGCTGTACAGCTGCCTGTGCAACGAGTCAGGGGGAGTTATCGATGATCTGTTTGTTTTCATGACCGGACATGATGCGTTTTACCTGGTGGTCAATGCGGCGACCCGGGAAAAGGATGCAGACTGGCTGCGCAGGCAGGTCCGGGGAAGCGCCGTTGTCGAGGATCTGTCGGCCGATACGGCCAAGATCGATCTGCAGGGTCCGCGCTCCGCTGACATCCTGCTGCAGGTGCTGAGCGATGACCGCCTGCAGGGGCTGGAGCGTTTTCATTTTATTCAGGATGTCGTCTGGCAGGGCCGTGAAATCATGGTATCGAACACCGGCTATACGGGCGAGAAGGGCTACGAGCTGTATGCTCCGAACGATCTGGCCGCACCGCTGTGGAAAGCTCTGCTCGAGGCGGGCGCCGGACCGGGGATCAGGCCGGCGGGGCTCGGAGCGCGCAACACCCTGCGCCTCGATGCGTGCTACTCGCTGTACGGTCACGAACTGTCGGAGGACATAACACCCGTCGAGGCCGGGCTTTCGTGGCTGGTGAGCTCCGGGGATGATTTCATAGGCTGCGACGTGCTGCGCAGCCAGAAAAAATCGGGTGCGCCGCGGAAAACCGTTTGTTTTAAAATGCAGGGGCGGGCCGTTCCGCGCGACGGATACGAGGTTGAAAGAAACGGCTCCGCAATAGGCCGGGTGACAAGCGGGTCGTTTTCCCCGACATTCAAATGCGGCATCGGCATGGCGCTGGTTGAGGCCGGGTCCGCCCGCGCGGGTGATGAAATAGAGATAGTCGTACGCAGCAGGCGCGAGCGGGCCGAGGTGGTGAAACGGCCGCTGTACGCCTATGCCGGGTAGGTGACGATCGCACAGCGTATCGCCCCGTATACCTGTTTTATATTCGGACAGTTCGGCCCTTTCTTCCGCAGCGCGGGCCTCAGACGCGGCGCGGTCGAAACGGGACCAAAGGATTCGACGGCACCCCCGGGGTGCCGTCCTGAAGCCTCGCCCTCCCGGCGGGGATAATTCCATGAAAGGAGTAATCGTTCATGACCAGCATACCTGATGACCTGCGCTACACCGAGGAACATGAGTGGATGCGCCTTGAAAACACTACAGCAGTGTGCGGCATTACCGACCATGCCCAGCACATGCTCAATGACATTGTTTTTGTCGAAATGCCCGAGGTGGGCAGACAGGTTGAGCGGAAAGAGCAGGTGGCCGTCATAGAATCGGTCAAGGCGGTTTCCGACGTGTTTTCCCCTGTTTCAGGCACTGTCGTTGCAGTCAATACGGACATCGACGAGCACCCCGAGCTCGTCAATACCGACCCCTACACCGGGGGCTGGCTGTTCAAGATCGAAATGCAGGGCGAAGCGGATGTCGATCATCTGCTGAGCCCGGAGCGCTACAGCGAGCTGGTGGCGATCGAGGAAGATGAGACATGAGCTTTTTATGCCATACCGATACGGAGCGAAACGAAATGCTGCAGGCCATCGGCGCCGGGAGCATGGATGATCTTTTTGCCGACATCCCGGAAAGCATACGGCTTGGCACGCTCCTTGACCTGCCTCCCGCGCAGACCGAGCCGGAAATAAGCAGAACGATGCGGGAGCTTTCCGACAAAAACAGCGCTTTGACGCCGTTTGCGGGCGGCGGGGCGTATGCTCACTACATACCGGCTGCGGTCGATCACCTGGCACAGCGCTCCGAGTTCTACACCGCTTACACGCCCTATCAGCCCGAGGTAAGCCAGGGAACGCTGGCGGCGATTTTCGAGTTTCAGACCATGATCCGCCGCCTGACCGGTATGGATGTGGCGAATGCGAGCATGTATGACGGAGCCACCGCGCTTGCGGAGGCTGTTCTCATGTGCACGCGCACGGCGGGGCGCAGCAGCGTGCTGGTGTGCGACAGCGTGCATCCGCATTACCGCGAGGTGCTTGCGACCTATGCATGGGCCAACGGGCTCGGGCTGCACACCTGCCCCGCAACGGGCGGCACCGCCGACGCTGACACCGCGGCGGCACTGGTCGGCACCGATGTGGCAGCGGTGGTGATCCAGAGCCCGAATTTTTTCGGCTGCATAGAAGACGTCGCCGCCGTTGCCTCGGCTGCACACACGGCGGGCGCCTTCTGCATCTGCGTGGTAACCGAGCCGCTCAGCCTCGGCCTGCTGCAGGCTCCCGGCAGTATCGGTGCGGACATCGTGTGCGGTGAGGGGCAGCCCTTCGGAAATCCCGTCGGATTCGGCGGTCCCCTGCTCGGTCTGCTGGCTGCCAAAAAGAAATTTTTGCGAAAGATGCCGGGACGGCTTGTCGGAAAGACCGTCGATGCCGACGGCGGCGAGGCATACGTGCTGACCCTGCAGACGCGCGAGCAGCATATCCGCCGCGACAAGGCAACCTCCAACATCTGCACCAACCAGGGGCTGTGTGCGCTGCGCGCAGCCGTGTACCTGAGCCTCGCCGGCGGAAAGCTGCAGGAGCTGGCCCGGCTGAACCATCTGCTGGCCGGCCGCCTGCGGTCCGGTCTTTCGCAGGCGGGCTGCGAACTGCTGTTCGAGAGGCCCTATTTCAACGAGTTTGCCGTGCGCGTGCCGGATGCCCGCGCTCTTCAGAAGAAGATGCGGGAGCAGGGATTTTTGTTCGGCGTCTGCCTGGGCGACTATTATAAAGACAGGGATGATGCGCTGCTGCTGTGCTGTACCGAACTGCTTGCGCCGGCGGATATCGACAGGGCGCTTGCGTGTCTGAAGGCTGCGCTGTAAAGAAAGGGCGGGGCGCACGACCGAGCACGCCCCTGCAGTACGGTTGTAATCGTCGGCAGGGCCGCGCTCCGTCATGGCCGCAACACAGTGAAACGGTGGACTTCCGCCGACGCGGAAGTTTGCCCTGCGCGGCTGTATTGAGTATATCGTATGCCGGACAAAACGCAGGCGTGTCCGGCGCATGTGCTGTATGCCATCGTGCAGCACTGGTGAAGAAACAGGAGACTGGTATGAGCCTTATTTTTACAAAAAGTGCCGCGGGCACCTGTTCGTTTCATGTGCCGGCGTATGATCTTGAGGATTGCGACGCTATTCCCGGGCAGTATCTCAGGGACGCTCCGGATCTCCCGGATGTCAGCGAGCCCGTTGCCGTCCGGCACTACACCAATCTGTCCCGCCGGAATTTCGGCGTCGATACCGGCATGTATCCGCTTGGAAGCTGCACCATGAAATACAATCCCAAGATCAACGAGCGGCTTGCCGCGTTCGAGGGCTTTGCCGAACTGCACCCGACGGCCGGCGATGCGGCCTCGCAGGGGGCGCTGCAGCTCATGAGCGAGCTGTCCGGGCTGCTCTGCACGATCACCGGCATGGACGAGTTTTCACTCTGCCCGGCTGCCGGTGCGCACGGAGAGCTGTCCTGCGTCATGATGATAAAAAAGTATTTCGAGGCCCGGGGCCAGCGCAGGAGCACCATACTTATACCCGATTCGGCCCACGGCACCAATCCGGCCTCGGTGACCATGTGCGGCTTCAGCGTGAAGGAGGTTCCCTCCGACAGTGAGGGTGATGTCGATCTGGATGCACTCGCAAAGTTGACCGATGAACGAGTCGCCGGCATGATGCTCACAAGCCCCAATACCCTGGGCCTGTTCGACCGCCGTATTCTGCAGGCGGCCGAGATTTTGCACGGCAAAGGCGCGCTGTTTTACTGTGACGGAGCCAACTTGAATGCCCTTATGGGAGCGGCGCGCGTCCGTGACATGGGTTTCGACCTCATGCATGTCAATCTGCACAAAACCTTTTCCACGCCGCACGGCGGCGGCGGGCCCGGTGCCGGACCCATCGGCGCTGCCGGAGAGCTTGCGCAGCATCTGCCCGTGCCGATGGTGAAAAAAAGCGATACGGGCTTTTATCTTGAGACCGACCGCCCCGCATCGATCGGCCGCATACACTCGTTTTTCGGCAACTTCCTGGTGTTCGTCAAGGCCTATAGTTATATCCGCATGCTCGGGCCCGAAGGCATCAGGCAGGTCAGCCGCGATGCGGTTCTCAATGCCAACTACCTGCTGGCGCGCCTGAAGGAGCTTTTTCATGTGCCCGTTGACAGGCGCTGCATGCACGAGTTTGTGCTCAGCGACAAAAACATGCCGGGCGGCATTACGACCAACCAGATCGCCAAGCGCATCCTCGACTACGGCTTTCACGCACCGACAGTGTACTTTCCGCTGATCGTGGCGGGCGCCATGATGATCGAGCCGACCGAGACAGAGTCCAAAGAGACGCTCGATGCTTTTGTCGAGGCGCTGCGCGCCATACGCCAGGAGGCTGACGAACAGCCCGAACGTGTCGAAACCGCCCCTCATTCCACGCCGGTCAAGCTCGTCGATGCAGTTCTTGCCGCCCGCAAGCCCGTTCTGTCATGGGACGACTGAACCGCAGCATTCCCGACTGGATCAGGTTTTCCATTCCGGGAGGCAGCCTCTACCGGAAGGTCGGGGCGGTTGCCGCCCGCGAGCGTCTGCATACCATATGCATTGAGGCCCGCTGCCCGAATGTGGGGGAGTGCTTTTCGCGCGGCACGGCTACGTTTCTGATGCTCGGTGATGTCTGCACGCGCAACTGCCGCTATTGCGCGGTACGCACGGGCAGGCCGCGCGCGGCCGATGCGTCGGAGCCCGGACGCCTTGCCCGGGCGGTGCGTGAGCTGGGCCTGCGCTATGCCGTGCTGACCTCGGTGACGCGGGACGATTTGCCCGATGGCGGCGCAGGGCTGATAGCGCAGGCCGCCGGCATGATCAGGAGCAGCGCGGACTGCGCGGTCGAGCTGCTCGTGCCGGATTTCAGGGGCGCGGTCGATGCTGCCATTGAAACGGTCGCCGGGGCGCGTCCGGCGGTCATAAACCACAATATCGAAGTTGTGCGCAGGCTGTATTGCGGGCTGCGCCCTCTGGGGGATTATCAGCTGTCGCTTGCGGTGCTCAGGCGCTGTGCCGAATTTGATATTCCCGTCAAATCAGGCCTGATGGTCGGCTTTGGTGAGACCGTCGATGATATCAGGACAACGCTCGGCGATCTTTACGATGCGGGCTGCCGCATGCTGACGGTCGGGCAGTACCTGCAGGCACAACCGGAAAATGCACCGGTCGAAAAATATTATCACCCGGAGGAGTTCGAGCATCTCGCCGAGACTGCACGCTGCATGGGCTTTACACAGGTGCAGGCCGGTCCGCTGGTGCGCAGTTCATACCGCGCCGACCTGCTGGCTGGCGATATGTGCGCCCGATAAAAAACATTGACAGCGCCACATCGGTGATACATAACCATAGTATGCTGCCGGATGATACGTATCCGACGAAATTCGGGTACGATAGGGGGCGGGCAGCAGTCAGAGAACCATTTTTCATGTTGCATGCCTGTCGGAGTTTCGGCCGCCGGGCGTGCCGGGCGCAACGGAACAGAGCTCATGCAAGGCCGCCACTGCAGGGTCATTATCGATACGCCGCGCTGCGCAAGCATGAACATGGCGCTTGACGCTGCCGTTCTCAAGGCGGTTGCCCAGAAAAAAATCTCACCCACGATACGCCTGTACCGGTGGTCGGCTCCCGCCGTCACCATCGGCTATTTCCAGATTCTGCATGAAGCGGTTTGCGAAAGCGCCTGCCGCAGGGACGGCGTGGATGTCGTCCGGCGCATTACAGGCGGCGGGGCGGTTCTCCACGAGCACGAGCTGACCTACAGCGTTGTTATTCCGCTGAAGTGCCGCGCTGCCGGCGGAACGATTCTCGACTCGTTTCGCGATATCTGCGCACCGGTTATCGAGGCCCTGCGGCGGGAGGATATAGAGGCCGGTTTCAAGCCCATAAACGATATCGTCGTGGGCAGCCGTAAAATATCAGGATGCGCCCAGACGCGCAAAGACGGCGTGCTGCTGCAGCACGGCACCCTTCTGCTTGACATCAACCGCCGCAACATGTCGCGCTACCTGCGGGTCGCCCGCGAAAAGACCCTTGAAAACTCGCTCGGACTTACCTGCATGAAGGAGTTTCTGGGAGACGCTGCCGTCGAGGAAAGCTATGTGCGGCACCTGAGTGAGATCCTTGTAGCCGCATATCAGGATGCCTGGCGTATCGACGTCGAATACGGCTCGTTTCTGCCTGAAGAAATTGAAACAGCTCGGCTGCTCGAGCGGGAGCAGTTTGCCAGCCCCGAGTGGAACGAGAAGCGCAGGCTGGCCGATGCGGTTTGAAAACCGGGGAAAACCCTGAATACAGCACGGCAGACATTAAGAGGAGCGCTGGAGCAGCCCCCTTTTTTTGCGGGCAGCGGGAAAAGTAAAACCGTGCAGGCCGTGCAGGAGCGGCCTCCGGCCGCTTTAGGATGGCACCCCGAAGGGGTCCATCAAGTC
>CAZFIB010000013.1:0-68576 GCA_964518865.1 uncultured Thermodesulfobacteriota bacterium | reverse complement strand
TGTGTTTCGTGCTTTCATTTGTAGGAGCGACCTCCGGTCGCGAAATTCGCCCGCACAGCGGTCTCCTACAAAAGATGCTCCACCAATATCGCACCCGTATCCGGTGAACTTGCCGCCACCCTCCGCAGCAAAGCTACTGCGGAGGACGGAGCGCCATCCCGCCGGGGCGTGACGCGCAATGACTGCTTTTCCGAAGCCCGCCTGGTGGTGCGAGCATGCAGGAACTGCTTCAGCTGCGATCTTTTTCGCGGCCGGAGGCCGCTCCTGCCCACATGTTCATTACATGAATAACCCCGGTCCCGCCCTGCGGGGTGGTTCATTTTTGAACATCGGCATTTGTTTCTAATTTCGGATTTCGGATTTTACAGTTTGCAGGCTGCGCCGTGCGCACCGGCTGTCTCGACCCCGGCATGCCGCTAAAGCAGCGACCGCAGCGCAGTATACAGCGCCCGCACGCCCTGCAGCAGCCGGTCCCTGCGGATGCGCTCGTTATGGCCGTGAATCGTTCTGACCGAATCGAGTGTTGCATCGATCTGAACACCGTAGGCGGGAATGTTCTTCTGTCTGAAAAAGCGTGAATCCGTTGCGCCGGGCGACATGTAGGGCAGCACAGCCGCATTCGGATCGATCGCCTGAAACCCCTGCCTGAGCGCCGAGAATGCGGGTGTGTCGACCGGCGAGGCCGTAGCCGGACCCGGGTCTGCAAAATCAATGCTGAATGAACCGCAGCCGCTCGCCGTAAGCAGTTCCTGTACAGCCCTGCGAAGCTCATCGGGCGTCGATCCAGGCAGCAGCCGGCAGTCGACATCACAGCTGCACTCCCCGGGTATGACATTTGTTTTAGTACCTGCCTGCGCACAGGTGGGAACGGCCGTATTTCTGAGAACAGCCGTCAGCATGGTACGAACCGTTTCATCGGGCAGCGAATCAAGTACTCCCTGGGCCGCGTCTGCACGCAGCAGATCGAGGAACCGCTCCTGCGGCATAAAGCCCTGCAGGGGAGCGATGCCCTGCAGCAGCTGGCTGACGGTATCGGTGACGCGTATCGGGAACCGATGTGAAAACAGGGCGTCGAGCGCGCGGCCGAGGCCGGCCATGCAGTTGCGGCCGTGGGGCAGCGACCCGTGACCCGGCTCGCCCTCAAACCTGATGCCCATCCAGCAGGCCGCCTTTTCGGCGACCTGAATCAGACACAGGCTGCGGCCGGTCGTCGGAAACGCCCAGCCGACACCTTCATTGACGACAGCCAGGGCTTTCAAGGTGTCCGGCCGGTTTTCCATCAGCCATTTGACACCCCAGGTACCGCCGGCCTCCTCGTCGGCGGTTGCCGCGAGCCTGAAGCAGCGTTCCGGGTGCAGTCCCTCACGCTTGAGCAGCACAAAGGCCAGCAGTTGCATTATTCCCAGAAACTTGCAGTCCAGCGCTCCCCGGCCCCATATGAAATCACCCTCCATGCGGCCGGAAAACGGGGGGTGCCGCCACCGCTGCTTCTCGGCCGGAACAACATCGATATGGTGCAGCAGCAGAATGGCCGGGCTTTCTTCTGTAGGCTCAAAATGTGTCACCAGGTTTCCGCGACCCGGCTTGGACTCGATAATATCGCTGCCGATGCCGTCCTGTGCAAGCACATCCTGCAGAAACCGGGCACCCTCGGTTTCGCCGCCCGGCGGATTCGTTGTGTCGACCTGCAGGTACCTGCTTAAAAGATCAGCCGCTTCCCGCTCAACCTCGGTCCAGTCTGTGTAATAACCGCTCACGATGGATGTCCTTTCCTGGATCAATCGCAGTCAAAAAAATGGATTTCCGTCTGCACAATGAGAGTCGCTGCCCACCGTCGTTGCATCCGTCATCCCCGAGCCGGCGGGAATTTATGCATAGAGTATAATTCATGCTGCAGACGGCTGCCTCCCGAGCGATCCCTCGAGCCGAAGAAGTCTTTTTTTATACGCGGCCCCATCCGGCCCGGAAAACCCTCCCAGGCCGCCGGCAGCGGGAAGCACGCGGTGACAGGGCACGACGATCGGAAACGGGTTGCGGCCCAGCGCCGTGCCCACCGCCCGGGCTGCGCGCGGCCGGTGCAGCTGTGCTGCGATGCCGCCGTAGGTTGTGACCTCTCCATAAGGAATCTTGCGGGCAGCGTTCCAGACGTTTCTTTGAAACGCCGTTGCCCTGCGCATATCCAGCCGGCAGTCAAAACGAGGGGCAGAACCCCGGAAATACGATATCAGCTCGCTGCAGAGTCCGGAGAACGTTTCCGTATCCGTGACAGCATCCGGGAAGGCATCCTGAATCCGCTTATCGAGATACGCGCGCTTTTTTTCGGGCAGGAAAATACGCTGAACCCCCCGCAGGGTGAAAACCACCCCGCACCAGCCGAAACCGGTAGTAAAAACAGTGAAATATTTTTTATCATGGTTAATTTTACTTGACATTAAAATGCTATATGTTATTTTAATTTATTTAAATATAATAACTCACAGCAAGGAGTTTGTTTTGGCTAATCATAAATCGGCACTCAAGCGCCACCGTCAGAGCCTTATTCGTCGCGCCCGCAACCGGTCGGCAAAATCATTCATGAAAACATCTATCAAGTCGCTTCTGAAAGCCGTTGAGGAGAAAGACCGGGAGGCGGTCAAAAAGCAGCTTCAGATAACGTCAAAAGTGATCGACAAGACCGCAAGCAAGGGCATTATCAAAAAGACAACCGCTTCACGAAAAATAGCGCGCCTTGCAAAGCGTGCCAATTCGGTTCTTCAGGCAGCCGGCTGATTGCGCAGCTGCACAAGTTTTCCCACCAGGTCTTCCAGAACAAAGCGCCTGTCCAGGCGGCTGGTTTTAATGCGCACATCAGCCTGAAAAATCTCCTCGAACGCCCTGCTCAGGGCCGTTTGTGACCATCCGCGAGCCTGTTTTGCGTACTTTTCCGCAAGCCAGTCTTTTGCGCCCGTGCGTCGTGCCGCACCGGCGGCGCCCTCCCCGTGACGCAGCGCTTCATGCGCCCGGGAAACAAGCCTCAGATGACGGGCAACCATCTTGAGAAACACAAGCGGCTCGTAGTTGTCGATCAGAAGATCATGCAGATACACAAGCGCCTGAAGACGGTTTCCGCTGAAGATTTCATCGGTCGCCTTGAAAATAGTGACCGAGCCCGATCCCGTGATAATGCTTTGGGCATCGCGCAGATCGACCTGTTTTCTGCCGCGGCAGTACAGTTCGATCTTTGCCGCTTCGGCGGCCACCGACTGGCCGTCGGCCGCCACCGTTTCGACCATATAGTCGAGCGCGGCGTCGGTGGCTGTCAGGCCGCGGCGCCTGAGCTCCTCCCTGAGAAGTGCACGCACCTGGCGTTCGCCGCGCGGATTGCTGCACTCCACCGTCACGCCGTTTTTTTTCAGCAGGTCCGCCCAGCGTTTCGGCGGAAGCTTTTGCGCGGTTATGACAAGGCAGCAGCGGGCGGAGGGCGCGCTGAAGCAGCGCTCGCATTCCTTCCACTGCTGTTCCCTGAAAGCCTCCGCGCGTCTGACAAGAACCATCCTGCGGGGAAACAGCAACGGGACGGTTCGGGCCGCCTGCACGATATCCTGCGGCTGATGCACCTGAGCGTCGAACGTCTGCAGGTCCATATCCGGCTCGACATCGCCGAACAGCGCTGTGCGCAGCGCCGTGACACACTGGTTTACGGCCCTGAGATTGTTTCCGTGGAGAAGGCAGACCGGGGCGATGGTGTTTTTTTTTATCTGTCGCAGCAGTTCGTCGGGTCGCATTCAAAAGCCCTGCATAATGCTTTCATGCACCCGTTCGGCCAGATCGACGGCGAGCTGCCTGATAGCTTCCCGCTTGCCGGCCTCTCCGGTTGCGATACTTTCGCCGATTAAATAGTCTTCAGCATGAACAAGGCGTATCCGCTTCCAGAGCACCTCCCCGCTGGTCCGCTCCAGAAGCACAAGATCGAGCACGGCAGCAACCCGGTACTCCAGCGACTTGTCGTCGGTGCTGTAAGCGCTTATGTAGTCGCTGAGGCGTTGTATGGTCCCCTGCAGCACGACATCCGCTTCCGATGCGTCGGCAAGCGCAAGTCTGCCGCTCCTGACGAACTCATCGACAAAGGCTTCCGTAAACAGCGCTTCGGCTCCGGGCTCATAGCTCTTGTTCTGAAAGTAGGGAACGGCGATTGTTGAAATTCCCGCAAGCAGGCTGTTGCCCGGCCTGGCGAGACGGTACCCGCAGCTGCCGGCAAGAAGCAGCACGGTCAGCAGACAGACAATCGGCAAACGCTTGAGCACAGCAGACCTCCTTTTTTTTAAACAGGCACGCATGCGCACCGGGCGCAGGCCGCTTATTTTACCACAATACTCACAAGCTTTCCGGGAACGACAATAACTTTCTTAATGTCCCTGCCCTCGATCCACGGCCTGACGCTGTCGGAATCGAGCGCCTGCTGCTTGAGCTCATCGTCTGCAGCATCGGCTGCCGCGCTTATTTTACCGCGCAGTTTGCCGTTGACCTGTATGACGATCTCGACTTCATCCGCCCGTGCTATCGCCGGATCGAAAACCGGCCAGGCCGCCCGGCTGATGCCGCCCTCGTTTCCCAGCCGGCTCCACAGCTCCTCGCAGACATGGGGCACCATGGGCGAGAGAAGCAGGACCACCGATTCAAAGGCCTCCCTGAACGCCGCCTGTCGCTGGGGGCCTGCATCCCGGCCGGCATCGAACTGATACAAATCATTGACGAGTTCCATAACGGCGCTGATAGCGGTGTTGAAATGAAAGCGCTTTTCGATATCCTCGGTTACCTTTCGTATGGTCTGATGCGTTTTTCTCCGGATGGTTGCCGTCTCTTCATCGGCGCCGCTCCAGTCGACCCGGGTCGTGGCCGCTGCAGCATCACCGCGGTCGGCCAGAAGACGCCATATGCGCTGCAGGAACCGATATGAGCCCTCAACACCCTTGTCGCTCCACTCCAGGTCGCGTTCTGGCGGGGCTGCAAACAGGCAGAAAAGACGCGCGGTATCCGCCCCGTACCGCGCAATCAGCTTTTCGGGGTCAACAACGTTTCTGGTAGATTTGGACATTTTTTCCGTACGCCCGATCCGGGCGGGACCGCCGCACCTGGTGCAGCAGCCGTCGCGAACCTCTTCCGGATACAGCCAGCCGCAGGATTCGCAGCGGCAGGTTTCCATGCACACCATACCCTGGGTCAGCAGGTTGACAAACGGCTCGTCGACGCCGACCAGCCCCAGATCGCGCAGCACCTTTGTGAAAAACCTCGCATAGAGCAGGTGCAGGACAGCGTGCTCTATGCCGCCGATATACTGATCGACCGGCATCCAGTAGTTCACCCGACCGGCGTCAAGGGGGCCTGCGTCGCAGTCCGGGCAGGCATAGCGCTCGAAATACCAGGAGGACTCGACAAATGTATCCATCGTGTCGGTTTCCCGCCTGGCGGGCCCACCGCACGTCGGGCAGACGGCGGCAACGAATGCCTCACAGTCGGCCAGGGGTGAGCGCCCCATGACTTCCAGCGACACTTCCTCGGGCAGCGTCACCGGCAGATCGTCTGCGGGAACCGGCACCGTGCCGCAGGCGTCGCAGTACAGTATCGGAATCGGCGCTCCCCAGTAGCGCTGCCGTGAGATACCCCAGTCTTTCAGACGGTAGTTGACTGCCTGCCGACCGGCTTCCTGCTCTGCAAGATAGTCAGTTATAGCCTGCATGGCGGCCGTGTTTTTCCGGCCGTCGAAACGGCCCGAGTTCACCAGAACCCCTTCATCGACATAGGCCACGGTCATCGAATCGGCGTCGAGCGGTCTGTCCTCGGGCTGAATAACGACCTTGACCTCCAGCCCGTATTTTTTTGCGAATTCGAAATCACGCTGATCATGTGCCGGTACCGCCATAACCGCACCGGTGCCGTACTCCATCAGCACAAAATTGGCGACATACACGGGCATCCGCTGCGACGTTACCGGATTGATGCAGTAGGCGCCGGTAAACACGCCCTCTTTTTCAAGATCATCCGATGTCCTGACCGTCCGGTCCTGCACCAGAACCCGATCGACGAACTCGCGCACCGGCTGTTCCTGCGGTGTGCCTGCTGCAAGATGCCCGGCAAGCGGGTGCTCGGGTGCAAGGCTCATAAAGGTCGCCCCGTAAAGCGTGTCCGGCCTGGTGGTGAAAACGGTGATCTTTTC
Source organism: uncultured Thermodesulfobacteriota bacterium (assembly GCA_964518865.1). Lineage (GTDB taxonomy): Bacteria > Desulfobacterota > WTBG01 > CAIYCZ01 > CAIRTM01 > JANQGV01. The sequence continues at coordinate 62,383 of CAZFIB010000013.1, read as the reverse complement.
GCCCGTTCCCTCGACAACAAAGTCTATCTCGGTTCCGTAGCTGCGCCCGATCCAGTTGCGCTGCATGGCAATCACCCGCTCGGGCCAGCCGGAAAGGGCGTCCAGGGATGCGAGCAGTTCATCGGCATAGTCAGTGATGCGGAAAAACCACTGGCTCAGCTCTTTCTGCGAGACCTCGTTCTTGCAGCGCCAGCACCGGCCGCTTTCCACCTGCTCATTGGCCAGAACCGTGCTGCAGGCGGCACACCAGTTGACATAGGATTTTTTGCGGAACGCCAGTCCGCGCTCATACATCTGCAGAAAAATCCACTGCTCCCACCTGTAGTACGACACATCGCAGGTTGCCAGCTCACGGTCCCAGTCATAGCTGAAACCCATGCGTTTGAGCTGCTTTTTCATCATGTCGATGTTGCTGTAGGTCCATGAGGACGGGTGGGTGCCGCTCTGCAGTGCCGCGTTTTCAGCAGGCATGCCGAATGCGTCCCACCCCATGGGATGCAGCACATTATAGCCCTGCATCGCCTTGTAGCGTGCCACGACGTCGCCGATCGTGTAGTTTCTGACATGCCCCATGTGGATGCGCCCTGAGGGGTAGGGGAACATTTCAAGCAGGTAATATTTTTTGCGGTCGCCGCCCTCAACGGTTTTGAACACCTGCTGTTCTTCCCAGATGCGCTGCCACTTCTCCTCTACGGCGTGGGGCTCGTACTGTTTCTGCATACCGCCGGATCCTGTATGAAAAGTATTCTCGATTACATAAACTAAAATTTTTATCACAGCCTTTGCAGGCTTGGCAAGTTAAAAGAAGGTTTTTATTGACTTTACAAAGACATATGATAAATTTCTACATTTACCGAGCGCATGCATCCGAAACGTACTGAAGAAAATGCGATCGGTACGTACCAGCGGAGCGTTCCATGGACTACAAAAACACCATCAATCTGCCGAAGACCGCGTTTCCCATGAAGGCCAGCCTGCCGCGCAAGGAGCCTGAAATGCTGCAGCACTGGCAGGACAGCGGGTTGTATGAAAAAATCAGACAGGCCCGTGCAGGCGCCGATTCGTTCATCCTGCATGACGGCCCGCCATACGCAAACGGCTCCATCCATATCGGACACGCGCTGAATAAAATCCTGAAAGACATTATCATCAAATCGAAGACCATGTCCGGCTGCAGCACGCTCTATGTTCCGGGGTGGGACTGTCACGGACTGCCGATTGAAATAAACGTTGAGAAACAGCTGGGCAAACAGAAGAACAGCCTTTCAAAACAGGAAATCCGCCGAAGCTGCCGCGCCTATGCTGAAAAGCACGTCGATATCCAGCGCGAGGAGTTCAAGCGCCTGGGTGTGTTCGGCGAGTGGGCGGCCCCCTACCTGACCATGAGCCCCGCCTATACGGCGGCTATCGTCCGGGAGTTTGCCCGCTTTGTCGACACGGGCGATCTCTACAAGCAGAAAAAACCCATTCAGTGGTGCGCCTCATGCAGGACCGCGCTTGCCGAGGCGGAAGTCGAGTACCGGGACGAGTCCTCTCCGTCGATATATGTAAAGTTTCCGGTCGTGTCGGATATCGCCGAACAGATTCCCGGGCTGCAGGGAGCGGTATCGGTGCTCATCTGGACCACCACGCCCTGGACCATTCCGGCGAATCTGGCGGTTTGCCTGCACCCCGATTTCGACTATGTGGCGGTTCGTGCCGGAAACGACATTCTTATTCTTGCCGAAGGGCTTTTGAACCGCACCATGCTGGCCTGCGACATTCAGGGCTTTGAAATCCTGAATCGATTTCCCGGCAGGGATATCGAAGGCGTCCGCTGCCGCCATCCGCTCTATGAGCGCGAATCCCCGCTGATCCTCGGCGACCATGTCACGCTCGAGGCGGGAACAGGCTGCGTGCATACCGCTCCCGGACACGGCCAGGAGGACTATGTCGCGGGCATGCGCTACGGCCTTGATATCTATGCACCCGTAGACGACCGCGGCTGCTTTACCGGCGATGCCGGTTCGCTTGCGGGCGAGTTCGTGTTCGCCGCCAATGAGCGCATAAACGACATGCTGCGCGAGGCCGGCGCCCTGCTGAAAGAGGAGCACATCAGCCATTCCTATCCCCACTGCTGGCGGTGCAAAAAACCCGTCATCTTCAGGGCGACCGAGCAGTGGTTTGTTTCCATGGACAAAAACGGCCTGCGCACCAAAGCGCTTGACTGCATAGCCGGTGCGCGGTGGATTCCGCGCTGGGGGCGCGAGCGCATAACCGGCATGGTCGAAAACAGACCCGACTGGTGCATCTCCCGGCAGCGGTCCTGGGGCGTTCCCATTGTGGCGTTCTACTGCGGCGACTGCGGCGGGCTCCTGCTCGACAGCGCAATCGTCAATCACGTAGCGGGCCTGTTCGAGCGGGAGGGCAGCGACATCTGGTTCAGCGAGCCGGCCGAAACACTCCTGCCCGACGGCACCGTGTGCCCGTCCTGCGGATCTGCCTCATTCGATAAAGAAACCGACATCCTGGATGTGTGGTTCGACTCCGGGGTCAGCCATGCTGCCGTGCTCGAGCAGCGCCGGGAGCTTGCAAGCCCCTGCGACATGTATCTCGAGGGCAGCGATCAGCACCGCGGCTGGTTCCAGAGCTCGCTGCTCACCGCAGTCGGCACCCGCGGACAGGCCCCCTACCGTTCGGTCCTGACTCACGGGTTCGTCGTCGACGGCAAAGGCGAAAAAATGGCCAAATCCAAGGGCAATGTCATAAGCCCTGATAAAATCATCAAGCAGTACGGCGCAGAAATCATCCGGCTGTGGGTCGCCTCGGAAAATTATCAGGAGGACATGCGCATCTCCCAGGATATTCTCAAGCGGCTCTCCGAGGCATACCGCAAGATACGCAATACCTGCCGCTTCATGCTGGGAACCCTGGCGGACTTCGACCCTGCTCGTGACGCAGTGCCCTATGCCGAGCTTTCTGAAATCGACCGCTGGGCCCTTATGCGGCTTAACACTGTAATCCGCAAGGTGCTGCCGGCCTACGAGACCTATGAGTTTCATACAGTCTACCACAGCCTGCTGAATTTCTGCATCATCGACATGAGCGCCGTGTATCTCGACATACTCAAGGACCGCCTGTATTGCTCGGCGCCGGAGGCGCCGGAGCGCCGGGCGGCGCAAAGCACTATTTATACGGTTCTGAAAAGCCTGCTTGAGCTGCTTGCCCCCGTTCTGTCATTCACTGCAGATGAGGCCTGGGCGGCGATGCCCGGCACCCCGCTGGAAAGCGTTCATCTCTCGACTTTTCCCGCACCCGAGGAATCGTTTGACAATGCCGACCTTGAAAAAACATGGGCCGTTCTGCTCAAACTGCGCGAGTGCGTATTGAAAGAGCTCGAAACAGCCCGGGAGAACAAGCAGATCGGCAACTCGCTGGAAGCCGCCGTCAGCCTGAGGCTTCCTTCCGGTCTGTTCGACATCGTGCAGCGCTACGAAAACGAGTTGCCCGACCTGTGCATCGTTTCGCAGGTATCACTGCAGCGCAGCGACGACAGGGAGCGTTTTTCCGTGGAAACCATGACGCAGGACATCGAGCTTACGGTCGCCCGCGCCGGGGGCACAAAATGCCTGCGCTGCTGGAAAGTGCTGCCCGACGATGAATACAACGGTCATCCCGACGTGTGTGAACGATGTTCAGAGGCCCTGCAATCACCGGCCTATGTACAGAATTCGTGAGGGTGCGGCTTTTTGCGCACGCTGTTCCGCTTCGGCTTATCCGAGACACTGACCGCAACCCTGTGTGTAACGCAGCGCTAAGCGCGGCAAGCATCCACCGTCATGCTGAACAACGGTAAAAAGAAAATCATTTTTGCAGCCCTTGTGTCATCCCTGACGGTGGCTGCCGATCAGGCCTCGAAATACCTTATCTGCGTAAATCTTTCGCGATATGATACGGTTACCGTGATACCGGGGTTGTTCGATATCGTCCACATCCGCAACACCGGCATCGCGTTCGGGCTTTTCAAACAGTTCGGCAGTCAGTACCGCATGGTGTCGCTTGCCCTTATCGGCGTCATCGCCGTTGTGCTGATCGGCTATCTCATTACGCAGGTGAACAGGTCGCGTATGCTTGAAACAACGAGCCTGGCCCTGGTGCTGGGCGGTGCGCTGGGCAATCTTATCGACCGCCTGTTCCGGCAGGGGGAAGTTGTGGACTTTCTGGATGTCTACTGGAAATCCTGGCACTGGCCTGCGTTCAACATCGCCGATTCGGCCATCAGTGTGGGCATTGCCGTGTATGTCGTGTGCGAACTTTTTATAAACAAGCGGCACAGCGCCGGGAAGGGACGGAATCCATGCACCCACTCCTGATCGAAATCGGCGGGTATTCCATCAAAACCTATGGCTTTTTCGTCGCAACGGCTTTTCTGGCAGGTATTACGCTGGCAATGCGCGAGGCAAAACGGGCCGGCCGTGATCCGCAGTTTGTCCTGGATCTTTCCTTCTACATCATCGTGGGGGCTATTGTCGGCTCCCGGCTGTTCTATGTACTGACACACCTGAGCTATTACCGGGGCCACGTGCTGGATGCGTTTAAAATATGGGAAGGCGGCCTTACCTTTTTCGGCGGCTTTATCATGGCGCTCCTGTTGTGCATCTGGATCATACGCCGGCGCGGCATGGGCACATGGGAAACCTTCGACATTTTTGCGCCTTCTCTCGCCGCCGGCGTCTTTTTCGGAAGAATCGGCTGCTTTTTCGCCGGATGCTGCTACGGCACCTCCTGCAGCCTGCCCTGGGCTGTTACCTTCACGAATCCTCACAGCCTTGCACGACTCAACACGCCGCTGCACCCGGTGCAGCTCTACTCAGCCGGCGGCGCGCTCATTACCTTCCTGGTGCTGTATGCGATTCGAACGCGCAAGTCATTCGACGGGCAGCTTGCCGTTCTGTGGGTGTTTCTGTACTCGGGCTTCCGATCGATCAACGAGCTGTTCCGCGGTGATGTTCGCGGCGATCTGCTGTTCGAACGCTTCCCCACCTCACAGGTGCTTGCCTGGTGCCTGCTGGCAGCTTCGGTTATACTGTATCCCGTACTCTGCAAAATAAACAAGAAAAGGTGAATCGGTGGACATCCGCCTTCCGGCTGCTGTTGTATAGCGGCTTTTCGCAGGCAGGCCGAAGCTTTCGCCTCTTCCCTCGTCCTTCAAGGCCGGAGGCCGCACCTGCCTCAGCGTCTTTTTACCCGCCGGTTTCGATCAGCACCTCCACGTTCGGATCGAGGCTTGCGCCCGTACTGCCGACATAGGCCAGCGCGTCGGCGTCATCGAGAGCAAAGGCCCGCAGAAACAGGGCGCTCCAGCGGGCGGCCGTCTCAACGGAAACGCTCTGCGAAAGCGTGGGATCGTTGGGATCTTCGCCGGGGCCCTCGGGGTTGTTGATGTCGCACATGGCATAATGATTTGCGCCGTTGATAAAAACCAGCATTTTGGGCGGATCAGCGATCAGTGCGTACGAGCGCCTGGTCACCCAGTAGCGGGCATTGTTGTCGATGCTGCCGTTGATGAACGCCAGCGGGATGCCGTCGTTGTCCGTTTCCCTGATCTTGTAGTCGAACGGCTTGCCGCGCGGCTTGGTATTGATGCCGCACAGGGCCGCGGCCTTCAGCTCGGGCGGCCGGGTAAAGGTTTCGCCCTCCTCGCAGAAGGGATACTCGCACTGGTTCTGAATCGCGCCGATCGTGCAGGCCGCGCCGTAGGAGTGCCCCAGCATGACAAGCCGTTCGGTGTCGACGATGCCGGCAAGCGGGGAGGTTGCATTGTCGTTCTGCTCGGCCGCATACGCAAGCGTATCGGTAATCTGGCGCATCTGCGAAAAAAGCCCTTCGGATGAGTACCCCGGGAATGAAAACGTCGCGGTGTGATTCGGCACCAGCACGATAAAACCGTAGGCGGCGACAATGCGTGCGTAGGAGCTGTAGTGCTGTTTGTCCACCCGGCCGCCCTGCAGCAGCAGCGCAACCGGCAGGACCGTGCCCTCAGGGACGGCTGCCGGGACCGGATGATGGATATCGACCGGGTCGCCGTTTTGAGGCATAACGGTTGTGTACGATTCCACTGCATCATAGGCGGGCTCAGGCATCCGGGGGTATGACACCTGCCGGTACACCAGGCCGCCCTCCTCCGGTTCCAGTCCCTCGGGGCTGTCGACGCTTCCCTTGTTGACCGACACATACAGTTCGCCGTTGTATTCTGCAAACGCATCAAAGGCGATGGCATTCGTATCCCCGAAACCGTTGCGCGTCACCGGCGTCCAGCTGAGCCCGTCGCCGGTTTTCCAGAGCTGCGCGCCGGTCAGATCCTCCTGCCGGGCGCCGATAGACGGCGCGTACAGCGACACCAGCCCGGCATACATGGTGTCCTCATACACATACAGGTTGGCGGCCGTGTTCTGGTAATAAAAATAGTTGCCGCGGTTGCGGCTGTTGTCAAAGCCGTTGGGCAGAGCGGCGTCACCTCCCACGCTGTGAAACCAGCTGCCGTCCTCCGGGCTGCCGGTGGGGGTATAGACGACCCGCGCGCCCGCGATCGACTGGATGCCCACGTGCAGCATGCCGTTGAACTCAGCCAGGCTCCACGGCATGAAGTCGCCGTTGAACATCGAGCAGTCCATGCCGCAGCCGAACCCGTTTTCATTGCTGCCCTCGTCATTGTCGTCAACGCCCGCATCGACAATCAGCTCCCAGCCCTCGTCGGTCAGGCGCGCCATGCGCGAGCAGCGCCCCTTGTCGCCCGAGGCGCCCGTGCCGCCCGCGTACAGCACGGGCTTGCCCGAAACGCTCGAGACGCACAGGTCGGTGATGCTGGTGCTGACCGGCTTGAGGCCGGTGGGGTAAAGCTCATTGTTGTGGTAGTTGCCGAAGCTGTGTGCGGGGCTGGTTACCTGCCAGGTATCACCGTCGGAGGAGTACCATATCTGGCCGCCGCGCTCGTAATTCAGCCCGGTGCTGACATAGAGACGGTCCTCGAATATTACCATGCCGGTCACCATGCGGTTCCAGTAGTCGCCGAATCCGTTTTCATCGCTGCCGCTGCCGATTTCATAGGTATCGCCGGCCGCCACTGCGCCGATATCCGTCTCATGCGGCGGAAAGGGGTTGTCGAAGTGCCGGGAGCCGCAGACGGTGTATTCGGTAAAGTCATCGTTTGCGGTGCTGTCGACCTCGTTCTGCTGCACGGTAAGCGTGTCGGCGGTGTTTGCAATAATATCGAACCGGCGGAACCGTCCCTCGCCCGAGGTTATCTGCAGCACGGCCCCGGCCCACTGATCAATCTCCCAGATTTTACCCGCGTCAGTGAAAAAAGCTGTTGTTTCGGTGTCGGCGTCGTCACAGCCGGCAATGCCGGTAATCGTACCGTTCTCTTCCGTATCGAGCCGGTCCGAAATGACCGGCTCCCAGACATCGCCGTCATAACGCCAGATCTCGCAGCCGGTTGACCTGCGCACCCGGCCCTGGCAGCCGGAGGAAAAACCGCAGTAGAGCTTTTCGTTGAAAACAATCATCTCGCCCCACAGGCAGTTCAGCCACGGATTGCCGTATATGCCGTTTGTTTCTCCGTCAGGGTACGGAACCTGCTCCCAGGATGTTCCCCCGTAGCGCCAGACCTCGGCTCCGGCCTCCTCGTTGCGGGTCATTGCATAGAGAAGCCCCTGGAACTCGGCCATGGCGACGATTGAGTAGTTTTTGATGTTTCCCAGTCCCGGGTCGCAGACCGTTTCCCACTGCGATCCGTCTTCGATAGTCGACGGCTGATCGGTACGGCAGCAGGGAAGCATAACCAGCAACGCCAGACAGCATACAATGCCTTGTTTTTTTAGTTTCATCGTCCCCTCCACACGCATTGGTGTATAGCATATAAAACACAAATGATTATACCATATTCCCTGTTATTACTTCTATGGTGAATAGAACTGCTGCCGTCTGAAGCAGTTTCCTCTTGTTTGCAGCCATCTTTTTTTTGTCATTTCGATTGAAGGGAGAAATCTCCTCAGGGGCGTGAGATTTCTCAGTCGCTGTGCTTCTTCGCAATGGCAGAACGGCCATAGTAGTGTAAAAATGGCTCTACGGCATGTACCAAAACAATGAAGCCGGGTAGCGGCCTCCGGCCGCGAAAATAAATCGCAGATAAAGAGGCTCCGGCTTCGCACCACCAGGCGGGCGCCGGAAAAAGGCTATGGAATAGTGTAAAGTGCACTAATGCGGAAAAGCTTCCGCAGGGTGTGCCGTGCGCACCGATCCGTACTGTCATTTCGAATCCAGCCCCGGCGGGATGAGAAGTCAGTCGAAAACGAAAGCACTGGATTCCCGCCTTCGCCGGACACACATTTATGATTTTTTCGACCTACCCGAACACTGCCAGCAGCAGCCAGTACCCGAGCAGTTTGAATATTGGATCGAGAATTTTGAGCTGCAGCAGCAGCGGGATATCGGCAACCGCCGGTCCTTCCGGCGGAAGCTGATCGGGAGACGCTGCCAGACGCAGCAGCACGACGGAATTACGCTTAAGCACAAAGGATGTCTCATAGGCACCGGACATCACCGCTGCAGCACCGACCGTCTCAAGGTGGCTGGTGTCGTCGATCCGGTAGCGTGCCGCCGCATAGCCGCCCTGAAACGGCAGACTGTCGATACGCACGTTACACATCGTATCGCCGGTTTCGTAGTTGCTGACAAGCACTGACACGCAGGAGCCGTCTGCGGCTTTTCCCGCCAGCCAGGTAATGCCTGACGAGGCGTCCATTGCGGGGGAGGCAAGGCGCAGCGGGCTGTCACGGTACAGGTACTGCATCGCAAGATATGAAAGCGCGGGGGCTTTATAGGTGCCGTCAGCAGCAAACAGGCTCAGGTCGAATCCCAGCATCAGCCCCAGCAGGCTGCTGTCATCCTGGGTGGCGCGATAGCGAAAGGCGCGGTCAAGTCCCGCATCCTGAAAGGCGGTCAGGCAGGAGGCGGTAAAGGCCGCGTTCTTGGCATTATCATTGTCGCGCTGGGGATAGAGAATATTTATGTTCCACTCGGTATTGATATTCTCACAGCCGGTCAGCCCGCAGGCGTCAAGCATGCTGCGGACGGCCAGGGCATTGCCGTACAGCTCTGCCGGGGAGTCGGCATAGTTGTGCCACGAATAAAAATCAAGCGGCACATCATGTTCATCGATATAGGCAAGAAAGCCTCCGGCAAAGCGCTCGTCGGCTATGTTCGACGTGCACGGCCCGCCGACCTTCAAGTCGGGGTCGTGCGCTTTGAGGGTTTCGGCAGCCAGCCGGTACAGCTCATAATAGTCCTCAGCGGTTCCCGCCCAGAAACCGTCCAGGTCGGGCTCGTTCCATATCTCCCAGTACCGTATATCGTAGCGGTAACCTTCGGCCCATCCCTCATTGTAATGCATGACAACGTGCCTGCACACCTCGGCCCAGACGGAAAAATCGGGCGGCGGCTGCCGCAGCGACTCATTGTCGCTTGCACTCTCCCCCAGGCGAAAAAAAACCTCGAACCCGCCGTCGACGATACTGTTTATATGACGGTCGCTTTCTGAAAAATCATAGCTGGACGCCAGGGACGGGTCCGCCGTCCAGTCCGGAAATATCATGGATATGTCGGTCGGACCGTAAAAATCATGCGTTCGCACTGAGGTAATGCCGATTTCCTGAAACTGGCGGGTCACATCGACCTGGGTTGCGGATGCAGAGACCGGAATCGGTCCGCAGTTTATCTCGGCAAAGGGCCGCACCGTACCTTCTGCATCGCTGCAGTCGAGTTCGATCGAGCAGGTATCATGCGAATACGCTGCAGGAGTGATCCAGAGCACAATAAGCAGCACGGAACAAACGGGAAAACACGGTAGCCGGGCCATATGCGGGCCTGTCGTTTCAAAACACGAATTTTTCAGGGCAGCACATCTCTCCCCATCATCGCTCTATTGCTTGTCCTGGAGCTAGCCCTTTGACAGCAGCGACAAAAGCGTGCGAAGCTCCTTGTTTTTCCTGAGCTTTCTGAGTGCCTTGTTCTCAAGCTGACGCACGCGCTCGCGGGAAACCGCAAAGCGTGCGCCGACCTCTTCAAGAGTTTTTTCGCCTTCTTCGCTCAGGCCGAAACGCAGTTTGAGAATAGAGGCCTCACGCGGGGGCAGGCTGTTGATGATTTTGTTGGCGCTTTCCCTGATTATTTCTTCACAGATATTTTCAACCGGTGAGGGCTGATCGTCTGAAAGAAAGTTCTCCAGGGGATCGACGTTGTCCGCGGACGACGTTTCAAGCGAAACCGGATCCTTGAAGGCCGTCAGGATGCGCGAGACTTCGGACTGATTCATCTTGAGCTTGCTGGCAATCTCGCATATCGAAGACTCGCGCCCCTCGTCCTGCAGCATCTCTTTCGCTGCCTTTTTTATTTTGTAAAACTTCTCGTTGACGTACACCGGAATTCTGATAACACGGCTTTTCTCTTCAATAGCCCGGTTGATGCTCTCACGTATCCACCAGGAAGCATAGGTGTTCAGGCGAAAGCCCCTCTTGTAATCGAATTTTTCCACTGCTTTTATAAGGCCCAGGTTCCCCTCCTGCACAAGGTCGCGAAACGAAACCATCCTGTTTTTGTAGTGCCGGCAGATACTGACGACAAGCCGCAGGTTGCTCTGGATAAGCTTCTGTCTGGCCTGGCGTATGTCGGGCTCAAGCGCGATCAGCTGTTCCCACAGGCCCTTGAGATCGTTATATTCCTTGCGCATGCGGCCCGGGGTTCCGCCGCGTTTTTTATCAAAGTCGAGAAACATCTCCCAGTCGCTGAGTTCTTTGATTCTGATTTTGGCGAGGCTGTCGCTATAGTCGCTTTTCAGCTTCATTTTTTCCTTGCTCAGCTTGCGCTTTTCACGCTGGCCGCCCTGCTGCGTGAGCTGCACCTCGATTTTATTTATTTTCTTGAAAAGATCGACCGCCTCTTTGAGGTGAACATACTCGTAGAGTGATTCGTTGGTAAAAAGCATGAGCTGATTAAGCGGGCGGGAAAACTTTCCCGTGCTGAGTATTTCGACAACCTGCTTGAGAAGCTTGATTTTCTCTTTTGTGCGGCGGCTCAGCATGCGTGCCCAGTACAGCTCCTCCTTCTGGTCAAGCAGCGGAATCTTTCGGATTTCTTTGAGATAGATTTCAAGCGGATCCTTCTGGGAGGCGGTCTGGCCGGATGACTGCTGGGGTTCGGCCGTATCGGACGAATCCTCGACAATAACCTCTTTGCCGATAGCATCGTCCGGACCGGCATCGTCGCGATGCTTGCCCTGATCAGTACCGGATGGTTTCATGGTCTCTGCCGGATTGTTAAAAAGATACCGTAGCGGGCCACCGGACCCGTTGTACGCGTCAGGTCGAAAAAATCTGGAGAATCGGAACCCCCCGCACAGATCATGCTTTACGCATCGGAAGCCATGTCACGCTGGAAACGCTTTTTGCACGCAGCGCTGCAAAAAAAATAGGTCGTGCCGTTATGGATAAGCGTCTGTGCTTCCGTGCGGGGGATATACACGCTGCACACCGGATCCTGCACCATTTCGTTTACAGCTGGGCTTTTGCGTCCTGCAAACTTGTCATTAAAGCTTTGCCGGGGCCGGCCGACCTTGAGAAAAAGCTTTTTAAACAGCTTCGTAAACAAATAAACAAGCAGAATAAAAAAAACAAGCCTGATAAGTCCTGAAAGTATCAATACACGCTCCCGGAAATTTTTGCAACTTTTTTAATATCGCTGACGTTCTCAAGAAGGTCTCTGACCGTCAGGCCCAGGATGGGGTGAACGAACTCCGGCTCGATTTCGGCAAGAGGCGCCAGCACAAACCGTCGTTCATGCAGCAGGGGGTGCGGTACGACAAGGCGGTCTGTCGTAATAACATCGCTGTTAAAAAAAAGAAGGTCGATATCTATCCTGCGCGGCCCCCACACTGATACGACCTTTTTTCCCAGTTCCTTTTCCAGGCGCTGCAGTTCCGAAAACACACCGGCAGCGCTCAGAGAAGTCGCAAGCCTTGCAGCACAGTTTACAAACCCGCGCTGATCCGGCACCCCCCATGGTTCTGTTTCGTAGTATGAGGAAACGTGACACACCTGCAGGCGCGCTGCAGCATGAAGCGCCTCGACGGCGCGACGGCAGTTCCTGCGCCTGTTGCCGATATTGGATCCGATACCCACCAATGCTGTGTTACAAAGCGATTCCATAGCCCGCATAGACGGAGTGTGCGTTACTGCAGCAGCCCCGGAGGAACTCTTTTCGATGATTGCTTATCCGGGGGTGTGCCGCTGTGCCGGCCGGGGCAGTGTATCCGGTCACCTCAAGCCGAGCACATCCTGCATGTCGTAGAGTCCGTCCGGGCGTCCGACAATCCAGCGGGCGGCACGCAGTGCCCCCTGCGCAAAACAGTCCCGGCTCTGGGCACGATGGACAAGCTCGATTCTCTCGCCGGCACCACCGAACAGAACGGTGTGCTCTCCGACGATATCCCCGGCACGCATTGTTTGAACACCGATTTCCTCACAAGAGCGTTCGCCGATAAAACCCTTCCGTCCGAAAACACCGACCGCTGCAAGATCGCGGCCGTATTTGTCGGCAATAATTTCGGCAAGCCGCACGGCCGTTCCGCTGGGAGCATCCTTTTTGTGGCGGTGGTGGATCTCCATGATCTCCGCATCAAATCCCTCACGCAGAACCCCGGCGGCCTCGGCAACCAGCTTGAAAAGGGCATTGACCCCCATGCTCATATTCGGAGCACAGACACAGGGAAACGACCTGCTCAGGTGCTGGATTTCGCTCCGCTGCTCCTCGCTGAACCCGGTTGTACCGACCACGGCAGGCACGCGCCTGGCGGCGGCAAAGCGAACCGTTTCCATGGAGACCTCGGGAAACGTAAAGTCGATAACGACTTCGAAGTCAGCGGCAACCGCATCGAGGCTGTCTGCGATAACGATATCCCTGCGCGGTATTCCGGTTGCATCCTGCAGGGTGTCTCCTGCATGTTCGCTGTGCGGGTGCTCGGTTGCTCCGGCCAGCACATGATTCGGCGAAGTTTCAATCAGGCTGCAGAGCCGCCGGCCCATTCTTCCGGCAGCGCCGGTTACAACGCAGGTAATATTTTCATGCTCCATTGTAAATGTCCCCTGAAGATTTTGTGAACAATGCCATGATTTTAATATTTTACTTTACTTCACAAAAAAAATCTGCATAAATTGAAAAAAAGTGATGCTCCCCGCGCGCAGTGCATCCAGGTAGTCAAAACTGATTTCGGGAGCGTATCGCTCAGGTCAACCACCATCACCTGCGGACAAACCGCCTCTCGAAAATGCGGGCAATAATTCAGCGAGTCAAAAAAGCATCGGTCGATATAGTCGATCAAAACCACAGCGCACACATCGGACGGGGCCTGCTTGTTTTTCTGGGTGTCGGGGTCGAGGACGGAGTGAAGGATGTCGATTACATGGTTTCGAAAACCATTCACGTGCGCGCATTTTCGGACAATAACGATAAAATGAACCTGAGCCTTCTGGACATCAACGGAGAAGCGCTGGTGATTTCGCAATTCACCCTGTACGGTGACTGCCGCAAAGGACGCCGTCCGTCGTTCAGCGGTGCCGCACAGCCCGAAAGTGCTGTGCAGCTCTACCGGACATATATCGAAAGGCTGCGGGAAGGCGGCATCAGCGTGGCGGAAGGCGGATTTCAAACAATGATGGAGGTTTCGCTGATAAACGACGGCCCGGTGACATTCATGCTCGACAGCACCAGGCTGTTCTGAAAATCGGAGCTTTTCGTTCACTACCAGAGGAGTAAGCCGCGATGCTGAAATCCATGCGAGGAGGCTCGGCCGTCGGCTGTATCTTCCCGATACTGCTGATTGCAATTGGAGTCTGGTTTGGTCTGAAGTGGGGGTACGCACAGTGGGACTATGAATCGCTGAAGGAGGAGGTGACTACAATCACAAAATACTGGGCCAATGCGGGAGCAGGGCCCAAAGATGCCGACAAAATCCGAAACGAAGTTATTCTGAAAGCCGAAAAAATCGGCATCGAGCTGTATGAAGAAGATGTAGAAATTACGGCCAGGCCGCACAGCCTCAACATCTACGTCTGGTGGGAGACCGCACTGGAGTTTCCCGGATACACCTATTACCTCGAGTATGAAATCGATAAAACCATTCAGCGCTAGTGCATTTCACCCTATTCCATAGCCTTAGTCCGGTGCCCGCAGGTTGTGCGAAAATGCAGGAGCTGCGTTGGCTGCGATTCTTTTTGCGGCCGGAGGCCGCTCCTGCCCGGCTGCATTATTTTGATACATGCCACAGCATCATGATGTGCGCTCAACGACGTACTTCGCCAGATCGATGAGCGGCTGTACCGCATCACGATCTTTAAAAGCCTCAAGCGCATCGATGGCATGCTGCACATGGTCGCGCGCACGCGCTACAGCATAATCGCTGCCCTTGTAGTGCTCGACAATTTTGATAATTCTCGAAAGGTTTTCCGGTGATACGCTGCCCGGGCCGAAGGCATTGAGCAGACAATCACGGTCCTGCGGTGAGCTTCGTTCCAGGGCGGCAATAAAGGGAAGGGTTATGCTGCCTTCCTGCAGGTCTTTGCCGATAGTCTTGCCGAGGTCCTCTTCGCGGGCGGAATAGTCAAGCACATCATCCATAATCTGAAAAGCTATGCCGAAGTGGTGGCCGTAGCGCTCTACGGCTTTTACTTTCTCCCCGGACACCCGGCCGAGAATTCCGCCGATGCGTGTGCAGGCGGAAAAAAGGGATGCCGTTTTATCGGTAATGATTGTAAAGTACTCCTGTTCCGTTATTCGGGGGTCCCCTGCTTTGATAACCTGCATCATTTCGGCCTCTGCAAGACGGCTGCAGGTCTCGGCGATGATATCGAGTACTTCGATATCATGGATCGAGACAGCAAGCGAAAAGGCCTTGGCAAACAGAAAGTCACCGCTCAGTATCGTCGACTGGTTGCCCCAGAGTATGTTTGCCGAAGAATTGCCCCGTCGTATCTCGGCATGGTCGATTACATCGTCATGCAGAAGTGTAGCCGTATGAATATACTCCATCACGCAGGCAACGGTAATATGGCTGTCGCCCTGATACCCGCAGCAGCGTGCCGCAAGCAGCAGTATCAGCGGCCGCAGCCGCTTGCCCCCGCTTTTGAAAACATACGAGCAGATACTGTTAATTTGGTCTATATCGCTTCCGACATGCGCCAACAGTGTTTTTTCAACAACCTTCATCTCGTCCGCAACGATATCAAATACGCTGTCCAGTCTATTCAACGTTCATTCTCCCGTTGTGCTCGTGCGAGCGTTAAAACATCTACGGTTACGGCTCCTGCCCTTTTCAGCACTGCTGCGCATTCATTCACCGTTGCACCGCTCGTGTAGACATCGTCGACCAGCAGCACGCGGGCACCGGAAAACAGTCCCGCGCTGCAGGCGAAAGCACCCTTTATATTCCGTCTTCGTTCAGCCAGTGCAAGACCCACCTGCGGGTCGGTCCAGTGTATCCGTTTGAACCCCGATATGCTCACACGCACCCCCCACAGCGCGCCGACCCGGCGGGCAAGCATCAGTGACTGATTAAAGCACCGTCGACGAAGCCTGCGGCGGTGAAGCGGCACGGGTACGATACTATCATAGCGCGTTCCGGGTAAAAGTCTTTTACCATGATCAGCCAGCAGAGTGCCCAGGGGCCGTGCAAATAATGTTTTTTTGCCGTATTTAAAGAGCTGTATCGCTTCCCGCAAATATCCACTGTAGGTGCCGACCGCCCGGGCCTGGTCGTACCGCGGAGGTCGCACGATGCACGATCCGCATAGATGATCCGAACCTTCCTCTGAAACAAACGGCGCACCGCATTGCGAACAGACGGGACCGGCGCATATCGGCATTTCAGCGATGCAGGAGCTGCACAGGCTGCCGTACTCCCGCTGCTCGACCGTCGAGCCGCACAGCAGGCACTGCGGCGGGAAAAGCACATCACAAAAACCGCCCGCAAGTATCCGCGTTGCCTTGCGAACGACCCTACTTTGATGACACAGCCTCAAACGGTACTCTCGGGCAATCCGTCCAAAGGTTTTCAAGGTCATAAAACCTTCGATCCTGTTCCTGGAAAACATGAATAATGACATCATCACAATCCATCAGAATCCATGTTCCCTCGCGCTGCCCCTCCACTCCCAGGGGTTTGGCCTTGATCTCGGTCAGACGTTTTGCTATGTGATCTGCGATAGCCCGGACCTGCCTGTCCGAGGTCCCGTTGCAAATGATGAAATAATCGGCCAGTGATGATATCTCTTTCAGTTCAAGAATAACCAGGTCCTGTGCCTTTGTATCATCAGCGCATCGTGCGCAGTAAAGAGCTTTTTCAAGCGAATCCAACTACAATCCTCCTTGCTTTTTTCTGTCGTGTGCCGTCGCCGCGTGTTGTTGCCGGACACCGCCGCTCACTGCTTTGCATACAGACCCTGCTCGCGCACATACCGCTCAACAGGTTCGGGTACGAGATAGCGGATATTCCTGCCGTCGCGCACCATATGACGAATACGGCTTGAAGAAATATCCAGGGCCGTAATTGAGCTGAAACATAATAGCGTTCCGCTGCGATGCCGATACACATGCTTCTGTTCCCCGGGCATAAAAACGTCGCGCAAATCCGGCGGCAATTCCGAAGTGTCGGTGCCGTGGCCCGGCCGGCTCATGATTATGAAGTGGCACAGCGAAAAAAAATCCGGGTACTCTTTCCACGAAGCGATATCCTGAAACGCATCCGCTCCCATGATAAAGTACGGTTTTATGCCGTCCGGGCAGGCGTCAAGAAAAAAGCGAATGGTTTCAACAGCATACGAGCTGCCGGGCCGGTCAAGCTCGACATGAGATAGTTCAAAGGCGGGGTTGTCGGCTATGGCCAGTTCGACCATTTTGTAACGCTGTTCTGCCGAGGCGGCAGGAGCTTTCTTGTGCGGCGGTATGCGGGCGGGAACAAAAACGACTTTTGCAAGGAGAAACTGTTCACGGATCTCTTCCGCGGCCCGCAGGTGGCCGAAATGCAGCGGGTTAAAGGTTCCGCCGAAAATGCCCGGTGCATGTCTGTTATCGCTGATTCGATCCACGTGCTGCTCTCGCGCCTACAACAAGGTTTCGGTCAAACCGGTTATGATCCGGCACACAGTTATACTGAAACAGGCATGCCGTCAGTGACCGTCGATAACGACCAGATCATCGCGGTGAATGACTTCAGGGTGTGGACACACGCCCAGCACCCGCGCTATTTCGGACGTCTTGAGTCCCTTGATTTTTGAGATTTCCGCCGACGGGTACCCGGCCAGGCCCCGGGCGAACTCCCGCCCGGCGCTGTCTGTGCAGCTTACCGACTCACCGGTGTCGAAGTGCCCTGAAACGGATACAATGCCGCTTGGAAGAAGGCTTTTATCGTGCCGTATAATCGCATCCCGCGCGCCGTCATCCACCTGCAGCGTTCCCTGCGGATTGAGCATGTAGGCTATCCAGTGCTTGCGGCTTGCGAGCTTGTTCTTCTGCGGCAAAATCAGTGTGCCCTCCTCGTGCCCCGCCAGAATGCGGCTGAGTGTTCCGGCAACTTTTCCGTTGGCGATGATCGTCGGCACGCCGAACCGTGCAGCCGTCTTGGCGGCCGCTATCTTTGTCGCCATGCCGCCCCGCGCTATCGTGCGCTTTGTTCCCAGCGCAAAACGTTCAAAACTTTTGTCGATATTCTCAATCAGCGGAATAAGTCGTGCATCCTTGTACCGCCGGGGATCCTTGTCATAGCACCCGTCGATGTCGGTCATAATAATAAGCAGATCCGCCTGCACCAGGTTCGTCACCATCGAGGCGAGGTAATCATTGTCCCCGCACTTTATCTCTTCAACAACGGTCGTATCGTTTTCATTGATTACCGGTACGGTGCCGAACTCGAGCAGGCTGCTGAGGGTAAGCCGTGCATTCAGAAACCGCTTCCTGTTGCGAAAGTCGTCATGCGTCAACAGCACCTGGGCTGCGTGAAGCCCGTGACGGCTGAAAAGCCGTTCATACATGCCCATCAGCCCGATCTGTCCGACAGCGGCGGCAGCCTGCTCCTGAGCGATAATGCGGGGCCGCTCTTTCAGGCCGAGCCTGCCCATGCCGGCGGCGATTGCCCCTGAGCTGACAAGGACAAACTCCCTGCCTGTGGAGTGTATTTCGGCAATGGTTTGAATAACGTCGGAAATAACCTTGCGGTCGATTTTCCAGGAAGGTGTCGTCAGGACATAGCTGCCGAGCTTTAAGACGATTCTCTGAACTTTCGAGAGTATGTTTTTTCTGTAATGTCCTGCGGTCACTGCAGACGATCTCGCTAAGCCCGCCGTTGAATGCGTTCACACGGGAACGCATTCACAAAGGACTCAGTGGTGTGTGAGCATACAACAAAACGTGACACGGTAGCGTGGTTGCCGCACTGACACATCACAGCACTAAGCTGCACTGGGCGGAACGATACTGACCTTTTTTTTCGTGCGCCCGAACCGTTCGAAACGCACAACACCGTCTATTTTTGCAAACAGCGTGTAATCCCTTCCCATTCCAACATTTTCGCCCGGATGAAGCCTGGTTCCGAGCTGTCTGACGATGATATTGCCGGCCTTGACCGTCTGACCGCTGTAGCGCTTTACACCGCGGCGCTGACCGGCGCTGTCCCGTCCGTTTCGCGAGCTTCCTCCCGCCTTTTTATGAGCCATTATGCAACCTCCTGCTGTAAAACCTTTTTATTTATTATAGTTTTTAAGATATTTGAAAAAATCGCTGTTGGTGCTCATCAGCACCCGCGAATCCTCATTAAGAGATTTTTTGTAAATTTCAAGTGTCTTTACGAAAGAGTAGAACTCGGGGTCCTTGTTGAACACCCGGGCATAGATCTTTGTGGCCTCCGCATCGGCCTTGCCCTTGATTTCCTCAGCCGTTCGGTAGGCCTCAGATTTTATCTTGCGCAGCTCCTTCTGACGCTCTCCCTCGATGCGCTTGCTCTGAGCCTTGCCCTCGGAACGGAATTTCTCGGAAATCTGCCTGCGTTCGGCTATCATCCGCTCGTATACTTTCCTGCGGACTTCCTCGACATAGTTGACGCGCTTGATGCGGAAATCGACAATTTCGATACCGAATTTGTCGAGCTTGGGGGCAGCCTGCTCCAGAATGCCTCTGGTCATCTGCTCGCGACCGAGCTTTATCCGGGCTTTCTGATCGACCTTCTCCGGCAGCCCCACGATGGTTATTTTTTCGGCTTTCATCAGTCGGTTTGAGCTGCGCACCACTTCGATCAGGTGGTAGGAAGTAATAAAATTATAGGTTGCAGCATCCAGAATATCATCGAGTTTTTTTTGCGCAAAGCGCTCATTGTTGACCGATTTGTAAAACTGCAGCGGGTCCTTTATTCGCCAGCGGGCAAACGTGTCTACCGAAATAAAGGTTTTATCGTTGGTCGGTATCTGGCCGGCATCGCCGTCCCACTCGAGCAGATTCTTGGCAAAATAGTTGGCTTCCTGTATAAAGGGCAGCTTCACATGCAGACCGGGTTCGATTACTGCATCGCCTACCGGCTTGCCGAACTGCGTGATGATGACCTGCTCGGTTTCATCAACCACGTAAAACGGGGTGCCGATAATCAAAACCGCCGCCACAGCGACAGCTGCTACGATAGTTATTGTTTTCGTCATCGCCCGCCCCCTTTCACTCCCAGGTCAAGCAGCGGCAGCAAAGAGCTCTGCTCGGGATCGAGAATGTATTTCGTACCAAGCTTCGGTATAACCTCACCCATGGCTTCAAGATAGAGCCGCCGCCGGGTGACATCCTTGGCCTTGCTGTACTCTTTCCACACCTCGAGAAACCTGTTCGCATCACCTTTGGCCCTGTTGATGCGCTCGAGCGCATAGCCCTCGGCATCCTTGATGAGGCGTTCGGCTTCGCCGCGGGCTTCAGGAATGACCTTGTTGTAGGCTTCCCGGGCCTGGTAGATCATTTTTTCTTTCTCCTGCAGGGCCTGGTTTACTTCGTTAAACGACGGCTGGACAGGCTCCGGCACGGTTGTTTTTTTCAGCTCGAGGTTGGCGATCGTCAAACCCGTTTCGGCGTCGTTTAGCGCAACCTGAAGCTGCCGCTGTGCCTCGGTCGCTATTTCAAGCCGCTCGGTGATTACTTCGTTGATGCTGCGGTCGCCGACCACCTGACGCATGATCGCCTCCGACATGTCGCGCAGCGTCTCGTTTACCCGGCGCACTTTAAACATGTATCTGTAGGGATCGCTGATTCTGTACTGTACGACCCAGGGGACAATGGCGCAGTTGAGGTCCCCCGTCAGCATCAGCGACTCCTCGACAAACCCCCGCTCGGGCGCATACTGCGTTCTGACACCGGGGCGCACGGTTCTGATGCCGAACTCCTCGGTGTACACAAAGGCATCCTTCACCTTTGTGACTTTTTCTATCCCGGCCGGGAGCTTCCAGTTCAGGCCGGGCTGCGCCAGCCTGACAAATTTTCCGAACCGCTGCACGACACCCACCTCGCCCGACTGTATGCTGTAAAAGCAGGAGAACAGGATCATCAGCGCCAGAATCGCAGCTATAATGAAAAAGCCGGGAAAGCCGCCCTTGGAAAACCAGTCCCCGAACTTTCGAAACAACGCGTCCAGGTCGGGCGGGCCGTCATTCTTTTTCCACGGGCCCTGCTGAATGTTTTTGTCGTCTCCCCAGGCCATAGGCATCTTCCTTTTAAAAAGATAACATTCGATATAATAGTTTTAAAGAAATTAATATATTAATACAAAAAAATATTAATTGTCAAGACCTTTTGGAGCTGTCGAGTGTTTTTTATGCTGCTGCCGGGTGTTTCAGCAGCATAAAAATTCAAAAAAGGCCTCCGCGCGGGAGGCCTTTGCAGAATTCTTCGGTAGCGGTGCAGCGGGATCATGCGCCGCAGCGCTGTTTGAGTGCCTCGTAGCGCTCCCAGACCTTTTTCTGGATATCATCGATGACGTCATCGGTAAGATGACGGAACCGCCCCTGCGGCTTCATATAGTCCCGAATGGGCTTCAGCTCCTTGACGCTTTTGGTAAGCCGGTAGGCACCGTTTTCGACTTCATAGAGCGGAAAAACACCTGTTTCTACCGCCAGGCGTCCCAGTTCTATGGAAAGCTCGGGCTTTGACCGCCAGCCAGTCGGACATACCGAAAAAATGTGCAGGTAAGCCGGTCCCTGTACCGCCTGGGCCTTCTGCACCTTCTTGACAAGGTCGCCGGCATAGCTGGGGCAGGCCGTTGCGACATAGGGGATGTTGTGGGCAACCGCAATAGAGGGCATGTCCTTTTTCCAGGTAACCTGGCCGATACTTTTTTTGCCGGGCGGCGAGGTGGTGGTCATGGCACCGAACGGTGTGGAGCTTGACCGCTGAATGCCGGTATTCATATAGGCTTCATTGTCGAAGCAAACATTGATGAAGTTATGGCCGCGCTCGAGTGCACCGGACAGCGCCTGAAAGCCGATATCGCAGGTGGCGCCGTCGCCGCCCATGGCAACAACGGTGACATCCTGGGAAGGCCCCCGCCCTTTCTTTTTCATGGATTTCAGCCCTGATTCAATGCCTGCCGCCACAGCCGCGGTGTTTTCAAACAGCGTGTGAATCCAGGGAACCATCCAGTTGGTTGTCGGCAGCGGCGATGATACGATTTCCATACAACCGGTGGCATTGGCGATAATGGTGTCCTTGCCGAGCGCCTTGCATACCTGCCTGACTGCCAGCACCTCGCCGCAGCCTATACAGGACCTGTGGCCCGGAGAAAAAAGCTCACCGGCGTCTTTCAGCTTCTGAAATGTCTGCTCATTCATTCTCGGACTCCAATCGTTTCATATTCTAAGTCTAGGTTCTTGTCCAGTATTTCCCGCCCGCGCTCGAACATCTGTTCGAACTGCTGCGGCGTGATGTCGCGGCCGCCGAGGCCGCCGATAAAATTCACGATCGGCTGCCGTACCGGCTCGCGGTACAGCGCGGCCTTGATCTCCGAGCACAGCGGCCCGCCGGGGCCGCCGTAGGAAATGGCGCGGTCGAAAACGATAAGCTGCTTTGCAGATCGGACGGTTTCGCGGAATTCCTCGAAGGGAAACGGGCGCCACAGCCGCAGCCGCACGAGGCCCGCCTTTTCGCCGCGCTCCCGCAGGGCGTCTATTGCATTGGTGGCGGTTTCGGTAAAGCTTCCCATGGCAATAAGCAGGGTTTCGGCGTCCTCGGCCCGGTACGTTTCCACCGGACGGTACTGACGGCCGAAGCGCTTGCCGAACTCGTCCCACACCTCGATTATTTTATTCTTCGTCGGCCGCAGGGCCATCTCCTGGGCCTTGCGGCACTCCGAGTACAGCACCGGGGGTGCAAATGCGCCCATGGTGACCGGCCGGTTGGGGTCCAGGGGATGCGGCAGACTGATCGGCGGGATGAAGTCCCCAAGCTCGTCTTTTTCGATCATCTCCAGCGGCTCGACCACGTGTGAAACGTTGAATCCGTCAAGGTGAACCATAACCGGAAAGAGCACGTCGGGAGACTCGGCGATGCGGAACGCGCACAGCGTCAGGTCGAATACCTCCTGGGCGTTTTCGGTAAAATACTGTATCCAGCCGCAGTCACGGGCGGCCATGGCATCCGAGTGGTCGCCCCACACATTCAGCGGTCCGGAGAGGGCCCTGTTCGAAACCGCCATTACAATCGGCAGGCGCATGGATGAGGCGACATAAAGAACCTCGTGCATGAGCTCGAGCCCCTGCCCGGCCGTAGCGGTAAAGGTGCGCGCTCCCGTGGCCGAAGATCCGAGACAGGCGCTCATGGCGGAGTGCTCCGACTCGACGCAGATAAACTCGGCGTTGAGCTCGCCGTCGGCGACGACTTCTGAAAGGTGCTCGACGATATGGGTCTGCGGGGTGATAGGATAGGCTGCCACAACATCAACGTCGGCAAGGATAGCCGCATCGGCTATGGCGAACGACGCCTCCGTTCCTACTCTCCTGCTCATCAGTTCTCCTCCTGTAGAATAGTTATAGCGCCTTTGGGGCATTCGTGGGCGCATATGCCGCAGCCCTTGCACCAGTACAGATCGGCTTCGTAATACCCTTCCTCATCCTGCACAATGCAGGGCTCGGGGCAGAATGAATAACAGCGGCCGCATTTCACGCACTTGCCTTTGTCCCACACGGGGCGCTGCGAGCGCCAGTCGCCGGTCTTGTACTGCGCGGCATTGCCCGCTTCGACGACGATGCAGCCGATATCGAGATCTTTCCAGGTTATTTCCGAGTCTTTTTTGGCCACGTCAGTTTCCCTCCATGTTGGTCTCTTCGTAGGCCTTGCGGCAGACGGCGATATTCTTTTCCGCGATCCGGCCGAACCGGTGCTTGAGCGGCTCGACAAGAGAGTCCATCTCGACGATGCCCGTTGCACGGACAAGGGCGCCGATCATTGTGGTATTGGTGATCGGCAGGCCCAGAATTTCCCGTGCTATGTTTGTTGCGTCGACCGTTGCCGTTGCAGCCTGAATGTTATAGTTTTTCTTGATGACATCGATGGGCTTGCCGGTGTTGATGACGATCATACCGCCCGGCTTCAGCCCGGACGTCACATTGGCGACATCGATGAGCGATGGGTCCAGAACGACGACCACATCCGGCTCGCGAATTTCATATCGCGCCTTGATGGGCGCCGAGTCGACACGGATAAACGACAGCACCGGAGCGCCCCTGCGCTCGGGACCGAAACTTGGAAAAGCCTGGGCATACTTGCCCTCGCTGATCGCCGCCAGCGCAACCAGCTCGGCGGATGTCACACCACCCTGCCCGCCTCTTCCGTGAATTCTGACTTCAATCATAGAATGTCCTCCTGTATGACCTGTAAATAGCTATTTATCGAATCATCCTCTGCACGGTGCTCCCGAAAAGAAGGGTGAAATCATATCGCGGCGGTAGCATTTTGTCAATATGCACATACCGGAAAGTAATACAGTAAATATATTTTATCGATTTATTGCAATATTAATTTTGATTTCTCAGATGCAGCGGCGGCCGTCAAGCGCATTTTTCAGCGTTACCGTGTCCACATAGCCGATATCTCCCCCGGAGGGTATGCCCTGAGCAATACGTGAAACCTTTGCGCTGCCGCTTTTCAGCCTGTCCGCGATGTAAGCGGCGGTGGCATTGCCGCTCATGGTCGGGTTTGTGGCGATAATGACCTCATCAACACCACCCGCCCTGATGCGCTCGACAAGCTCGCTGATGCGCAGCTGCTCCGGACCGATTCCGTCCAGCGGCACGATCGAGCCGTGCAGGACATGATATACGCCCCGATACCCGCCGGTACGCTCGATTGACAGGATATCGGCCGGTGTCTCCACAACGCAGACGGTCGTGTGGTCCCGAACGGTCTCCGAGCAGATCGAGCACACATCACCCTCTGCATAGTTAAAACAGCGGCTGCACAATGAGACTTTCCGACGGGCATCGTCGATACTGCGTGCTAAATCGAGCGCCTCCTCGCGAGGGCAGTTGACCAGGTACAGGGCCAGCCTGGTTGCCGTCTTCTCGCCGACCCCCGGCAGACGGGACAGGCATGCCACAAGATGCTGTATCGGGTTCTGCACGCTCATTATGCACTCCTCACGTAGTGATACCCGGTATTTTCAGACCGCCGGTAAGCTTGCCGAGCTCCTCCTGCATCATGTTTCTCGAAGACCGCAGCGCCTCATTGACCGCTGCCGCAACCAGGTCCTGCAGCATGCCGACATCACCGCCGGCGGCGATCTCCGGCGCTATCCGGACGGAAACGATCTCCTGTCTGCCGTTGGCGACAACCGTTACCATACCGCCCCCCGATGCTGCCTGTACCGTTCTGGAACCGAGCTGTTCCTGCATGTTCGCCATCTGTTCCTGAAGTTTCTGAGCCTGTTTCATCATGCCGGGAATATCCATGGCTGACTCCTTCAGAGATCGGTACGGATCTCTATGATTTGTCCGTTAAAGGTTTCCATCACTTTTTGAATGACGGGATTGTGCAGCGCCTGATCCCGTGCTTTTTTTTTTAGTTCACGCGGATCGGGCCGATCGGCTTCCTGCCGTCGCATCCGGGTCTGGGAAACGGCCACCCGCACGTCACGGCCGAAGAACTCAGAGCACCATTCTGTCAGACGCTCAAGCTCTTCAGTCTCTTTGAGCTGCTCGGCAAAAAAAGAACCCTCGGGCATCATAAGCCGTATCGCGGCGTCTTTGTCAATGCTTATCGTGCAGCCGGAAAGCTTGCCGGCCATGGGCGGGCTTTTTTTCTTGATGAACTGCAGCAGAGCCTCCGCATCGGGGGTGCCTCCGCTCGTGCGCGGCACCGTGCGGGAGACCTGCTGCTTCGGCTGTGGCGGAGAACCGGCGGACCCCCCGGGCCGTGCCCCCGCCGTGCCCTGACGCGCAAGCGCATCGATATGCGTCATTACTTCGTCAATCGGCAGTGATTCTCTGATAAAAACCATTTCAAGCAGCAGCACCTCAAGGGCTATGCGCGGGTTCTGCGAGCGGGTGATGTCGGGTTCGGATGCCATGGCAAGCCGCAGACACCGTAAAAGATCATCGTGCGACAGCGATTCGGCGTGCTGCTGAAGAATCGAACGCTCATCGTCCGATGCATCGATCAGCCTGCTTTCGCCCCCTCCTGTTTTGGTCATCAGCACATCCCGCAGCAGCTCGACCAGGCCGTAGTACAGCCGGTGCAGGTCGACACCGCTGCTGTAGGCATCCCCGATACTGCGCGCAACCGCGGCGGCGTCAGACTGAACAAGGCCCTCCAGAATGCCGTGCAGCAGGCTTCGGTCGACATGGCCCAGCAGGTCGGCGAGCGCCTCATCGCCCACCGTATCCCCGCAATACGAGATTGCGCGCTCCAGCATCGTCTGGGCATCGCGCATGCTGCCCTCGGCCTCCCGTGCAATGAGATGCAGGGCCCGGGCGCTGATGCTTACCTTTTCGGCCGCGGCAATGGTTTCAAGCTGGGCCGCAATATCCCGCAGCGGTATGCGCTTGAAGTCCAGACGCAGGCATCGGGAATTGATGGTGTCCGGAATTTTATGGGGTTCGGTGGTGGCGAATATGAACTTGACATGCTGCGGCGGCTCCTCAAGGGTTTTCAGCAAAGCATTAAACGCCGAGGTGGACAGCATGTGCACTTCATCGATGATGTATATCTTGAACCTGTCGCGCGAGGGCATATACTTCACATTTTCGCGAAGCGTTCTGACATCCTCCACGCTGTTGTTGGACGCACCGTCGATTTCATGAACATCAAGACTTGAGCCGGCTGCGATTTCAGTGCAGGATGCACAGGCATCGCAGGGGGTCTCGGTCGGGCCGCCGTGACAGTTCAGGGCCTTGGCGAGGATTCTCGCAACCGAGGTCTTGCCGACACCGCGCTCGCCGCTGAAAAGAAATGCATGCGCGAGGCGGCCTTCGCTGATGGCGTTGGCCAGCGTGCGGGTGACATGCTGCTGCCCCACGACCTCTGCAAAAGTCTGCGGGCGGCATTTGCGGGCCAGAACCCGGTAGGAAGCGCTTGTCTGTTGAGATGGCTGATCGGATGTCATGACGTCGGCACGACCGGGCAGAGAGGAAAAATAGCCGGATACACCAAACACACAGGATCTTTACTACCGTTGCTTCCTTCCGGACCTGGCGGGGTTCGCAAATCACCTGTTGCTTGGGATCCGGCTACATTCCTGGTTTCCGGATATAAATGGCGGAGAGAGAGGGATTCGAACCCTCGGTACGCTGTTAACGCACACACGATTTCCAGTCGTGCACCTTCAGCCAGCTCGGCCATCTCTCCGCAATTGTTCAACAGCATGCATAGCTGATCGCACACGCCGGTGTGCTCAGCGTTTTTGCTCAAAAAAAACCTGAAGCACGGCACGGCACTCATGCTCCAGAACGCCGGCGCACACGTCCATGCGATGGTTGAGCCGCCGGTCGTTTGAAAAATCGAAAACCGTTCCGGCTGCCCCAGCCCGCGGGTCCGGCGCTCCGTACACCAGGCGGTCGACACGGGCCTGGACCAGCGCTCCCATGCACATAATGCACGGCTCGATCGTTACATACA
The DNA here is from genome assembly GCA_964518865.1 of uncultured Thermodesulfobacteriota bacterium. Classification (GTDB taxonomy): domain Bacteria; phylum Desulfobacterota; class WTBG01; order CAIYCZ01; family CAIRTM01; genus JANQGV01. The sequence continues at coordinate 35,176 of CAZFIB010000013.1, read as the reverse complement.
GCACCGTGCCCGGCATGCGATAGTTGCCGACCGCCTCACCGGCCCGCCGAAGCGTTACAACTTCAGCGTGTGCGCTCGGGTCATGCAGCGACCGGGGACTGTTGTAGCCCCGCGCGATAATACCGTCTTTTCCGGCAAGCACCGCACCGACCGGCACTTCGCCGCTGCGGCGCGCCAGACAGGCCTGCTCAAGCGCTGCCCGCATGCACAGCTCATCAAACTGCCTGTTGTATTCCATAGCTGCGAGACTGTTTAACTCAAGTAAAAAAATGTACCATAATGATTTTTCAAAGTCAATGGACGGGGCATGGATGGGGCACGGCTCATAAAATCAGGTAATTGAGATTGGTCATCCCTCCAAAGCGTGATTCCTGATGAACATACGGTAAGCTATTGATTTTCCATAACGTCATTTTTTTACTGTCCTTGCTTCGTCACGCCGTGGCGTGACGAAGCAATCTCCACAAACACCGCACCATATCCGGTGACAGTGCCTCTGTTCATTGCATGAAGAACCCCGGCCAACCAGTGTCAAATGCTCGCGATACTGTTGTTATATGCAGGTTGAGGATCACGCTCCGTCGTGTTTCAAAAGGTTCCCGCAGGATCCTTGTACTCACGGAGGTTCTGTTCAGACAGGTCGGCAGCTCGGGGCTATCAGCCTGTCCACGCGCTGCTGAATACTGCTGATCTGCTCGTCCGTGAACGGCTGCAGATTCTTCAGGCGCGGATCGAGGATCGACTCGGAGGGGCTGAAATTCTGGATTCTGAGCCGGGGAGCCCCGTTGAGCTCCGCAGCCAGGCGAAAAATATCATCAGGCTTGTGAAAGGTCGGAACCACCGTCGTCCTGAACTCGTAGTCAACGCTGCCCCCGAGCAGAATGCGTATGCTCTGTTTGACGGCATCGAACATGTTTGCAGCACCGGTGATCATACAGTAATGCTGTTCGTCGAGACATGACTTGACATCCATGGCTACATAGTCCAGAAGTCCTTCAGCCATAAGCGCTTCAAGCATTGCGGGATTGCTGCCGTTGGTGTCGAGTTTTGCCGCAAGGCCCATGGCCCTCACTGCACGAAAAACATCGGGAAGCCCCCTGTGCAGCGTCGGCTCACCTCCCGAGATACATACGCCGTCGATCCAGCCGCGCTGACTGTGCAAATAGTCGGCTATCTCGGTCCAGTCGACGTCCTGCAGCGCATCCGGCCTGAGCACAAGCTCTGCATTGTGACAGTACGGGCAGCGGAAATTGCAGCCCGGCAGAAAGACTACCGCGCACAGCATGCCCGGCCAGTCGACAAATGAATTCTCAATAAAGCCCTTGACGGGTATATGGTTGAGGCGTTCCATAACGTTCTACCGGGCAGTGGCGATTTGCCTGAGTTCGTCCTTGACGGGAAGTGTTCCCCTGAAATCTGCAATCATGTTTTCCTGATCATCTTCAACGATAAACGTCGGGGTTGCCTGCACACCGTAAAAGGTTGCCTCGGCAAGACCCTCGGTTGTGCCGACATCATACTCCAGCACGGTACACCCTTCCTGCCGCAGGGCCTGTCCAAGTTCCTTGGCCTGCGGGCACTTGGCGCACTGCTGCTGAACAAAAAGCTTGATCACGCTCATGGCGTCACTCCTAGTGAACGGAAAAATATCCCTTGTTCTTGTTGCGTTCCTTGAGCTCACCCAGCTTGCCCTTGTTCCAGCTCGATATCTTTGTAAAATAGCCGGTGATCCGGGTTATGCCGTCGACTTCGGGAGAGCCGCAGTGCGGGCATGTTTCGCGCAGGCCGCGGACGGTTTTACCGCACTGCAGACAGTTGGTGAACTCAGGTGAAAACGCGATCTGGTCGTTCTGTGTTTCCCTGAAAACCTTTTTGACGAAATTCGCCAGCGATTCCTTGGACGGCTTGGATTCGCCGAGCCAGATATGGGTAATTGCGCCGGCCTCGATAATGGGATGAAACATACCTTCGGCCTTGACGCGCTCGACAGGATTTTCTCGCGACGAAACCGGCAGACAGGTCGAATTCGTGTAGTATACCTCACCGTAGGGAATGCTTCCCTTTACATGCTTCGGCGCATGTTCGGGAAAATCGCGCAAATCAAGCTTTGCAAAGCGGTAGGCGGTGCTTTCAGCCGGGGTCTGCTCGAGCACAAAATGCATGCCGTACTGCTCGCTGCAGCGGTGGCACAGCAGGTTCATGTGTGAAATAACCTTCAGTCCGAACTTGAGCGCCCGGCGCGATTCGTTCATCTCTTCGCCGGTCTGGATTTTCACCAGCTCGTTGAGTCCGACCATACCGATCAGAAACGAGGCACGGTGCATTCTGAGATAGCCCATGCCGTCCTTGTTCATGGTCAGCAGCGCCAGAGGGCCGTTTTCGCCCAGGTCAAGCAGATTCTCGATAAAGGCCTTTTTCTCCAGGTGGGCCGTAACGGCCGTTTCCATCATTTTCGTCAGGTGCTCGAACAGCAGCTCCTCGTTGCCGTCCGCCCGGTACCCCAGGCGCGGGAGATTGATCGTCACGTTCTGCAGCGCACAAAAACGCATGCGCCAGGGCTCTTTTGCATCGAGCAGATCATTATCGTTAAGCTTGAAGCTCAGACGGCAGCACTCCGATATCTTGGCTGTTTCGCCGCGGTCGAACACAAAATACGTTGTGCCCTTTTCGCTGGCAATATCGCAGATGTGGTTGAGGAATTCGTTGTGGCCCTCGGTTCTGAAAAACTTTTCGGTGATATGCACCAAAGGCTTGGGGAAGAAAAACGGTCTGCCCGTTCCGTCACCCTCTTTATAAACGTTAAACAGCTCCCAGACAAAACGCTGCGCTTCCTTTTCATAGTCGCCGTAGGTTTTACCGGTAAATGCGCCGCCCGGGCCGATAGCGGGTACGTTCTCAAAGTGCTTCGGCACCTCCCAGTACAGGTTAATGTCGGTAAAAATCGCCTGTCCGCCGCGGGCCACCGCCTGCTGCGAAAACTCGTACACCATCATCTGGGCAAGCTGACGCACCTCCCGGTCGCTGCGGCCTTCAAGATACGGGGCAAAAAACAGATTCACCGCATCCCAGCCGATCGCGCCGGCAAAGTGGCTCTGCAGGGCGGCAGCGAACTTTACCATGTGAGCCAGCAGCACCTCGGGCTGTTTTGCCGGCTTTGCATTGGAGAGCGAATTGGGAAGGCTGAGACCGAACTTTTTTATGTACTCCAGCGACTGGCCGGAACAGTACGGACGATCGATGAATCCCAGGTCGTGCAGATGCATGTCACCGCGCATATGCGCATCGCTCACCGCCGGAGAAAAAACTTTCAGCAGGGCATATTCTTTTTTGATTCCTTCCGCCAGGGTCAGGTTGGTGGCTTCCGGCCCGTGGGGGACATTGGCGTTTTCCTTGTTGGGATGAAGCAGAAGCTGCTCGACATCCCACAGGGGAACACCGAGGCGGGTGTGTTTCTTGCGGGCATCCTCAAGCCCGCGCTCTATCAGCTTGGAGTCGACCAGCTCTCGTACGAGCGGCGCGGTAACCCACTTGATCTTGGAGGCGAGTATGATTTCCTGAACTTCTTTGCTGATCTCTTCGGCAACGCTCGTATCGAGGCTTGCTTCACGCACCAGAGCATCGACAATTTTCTGTCGATTCCAGCCGGCCAGATCCTCGCTCGACGTCCGGACAAAAAGAGCTAAATCGGTGGTCTCACCTTTTTGTTGCTTCTCTCCTGCGTGAGCTTTAAGCTCTACCAAAGACCCCATGGCGCCCTCCCCGTTTAAATATCGCTATGTTGTGTTTTGTGGTTCTATAAAACACAACATATAGGGGAATGTCAAGAAAAAATATTCAAAGATTTTTAATTATTTTTTAGGATATATCGAAAAGGGTAAAAAAAAAAGCGGGAGGGTAAAAACGGGACCTCTGCGAAAGATGTATCAATGGGCAACCCGTGCCCAAAGTGACTGGAAAAAGCCTGTTTTTTTTCTGTTTGTCTTGAGAAAACGCTTCAGCTGCTCCCTGCCGTCGCCCTCGATTTCAAGAAACACTATTCCTACCTGATATCTGAAATCATCGCTCTCGCAGGCAACATCATACCAGCACACCTGCCCGGTGGCGATCACCGGTGCCGTGTCCGGCAAACAGCTGAATGCAAGCCTGAGAATATATTCCCGGGAACCGGGTGAGCCCGAAAGGATATTGAAGGGGCCGAGCAGTATGTTCGGGGTTTCAAGGCATATGCCCTGCAAAGAAACATTGAGACATTTGGCGATGCAGGAGGGGTCCTGTCCTGCGGGATCCTCCTCGGTAACAACCGTTACCTGTACCTGCAGCGGGAAATCGAGGCGCTGGAATTTCCGTTTCTCCACCCCCTGCAACTGTGACCCGCGCACCCTTTTTGCCTGATCAGCCGTCATAGGACATACCTGCCCCCCATCCTGTACGCTGCCTGAGTTCATGGCCCTGAATCATACCGATATGAGTGTTTTTTGATAACCGTGCTTATTATATCGGTTGTAGAAGCGCCATACTTTAGCGGAATCGTCACCACGCGCCCGCCGGCCCGCTCCACGACATCTCGTCCGACGATCTGTTCCGGCTTCCAGTCGCCTCCCTTTACAAGTATATCGGGAACGACGGTGCTGATCTGGCACAGTGGGTCGGGCTCGTCGAAGATGACCACATAGTCGACAGATTCCAGGGCCCCCAGCACCTGCGCGCGAAGATGCTCGGGCACCACAGGCCTGCCGGCGCCCTTGAGACCGGCTACCGAGCGGTCGCTGTTCATGGCGACAACCAGCGCATCGCCCTGCCGGCGCGCCTCCTCCAGCAGACACACATGCCCCGCGTGCAGGATATCGAAACAGCCGTTGGTGAACACGATGCGCTTTCCCTCGCGTTTCATGCCGGCGATGATGTCCCGCAGCTCCTCGAGTGTTTTGAGTTTGCTTTTCAGGCTTCTTGGCTGATGCACCGCAGCACCTCGTTGTAGGTGGTTCTGCCTTTGAGCACCTTCTGCACGGCGCTTTCCCTGAGAAGCTTCATGCCTTCGGACTGCCCGGTTTTGCGTATCGACTCTGCATGGGCACTCCGGTTGATCAGCGTGCGCACTTTTTCGGTAATGCTCAGAATTTCAAAAACCGCCTCCCTGCCGACATACCCGGTCGACCGGCAGTGCAGGCACCCCGTACCGCGTTTCATGGTTATCACCTCATCGCGGTTGTCGGGGGGCAGCTGCAGGCCCAGGCCTTCGAAATCCTCCCGCGTCAGATCGTATGACTCCGTGCAGCGCGGGCAGACCGTGCGGACCAGGCGCTGGGCAACAACGCCGATGAGGGTCGAGCTTATCAGAAACGGCTCGATCTCAAGATCGATGAGACGCGTAACCGCGGAGGATGCGTCATTGGTGTGCAGGGTGCTCAGCACAAGGTGGCCGGTCAGGGCGGCCTGGATGGCATTGCGGGCCGTCTCCCGGTCGCGTATCTCACCGACCATTATGATATCGGGATCCTGCCTGAGAATGGTGCGCAGTATGGAGGCGAAGGTGATGCCCACCGCCGGCTGCACGGCGATCTGGTTATAGTCCTCGCAGACCATCTCGATGGGATCTTCGATGGTGGTTATATTCGTCTCGGTCGAGGAAAGAAACCTGAGCGAGGAGTACAGCGAGGTCGTCTTGCCGCTGCCGGTCGGGCCGGTAAACAGTATAATGCCGTTGGGCTGATCGAGAAAACCGCGATACCGGATGAGTTCGCCGGCATCGAAGCCGAGCATCTCAAGGTCCTGAAACAGCACCTCCGGATTCAGGACGCGCAGCACGGCTTTTTCGCCGAACGCCACCGGCACGGTGGAAACGCGTATTTCCACCTCGCGCTCGTCATGCTGCAGCTTGATCCTGCCGTCCTGCGGCCGGCGCTTTTCGGCGATATTGAGCCGGGATATCGACTTGATGCGCGAAATCATGGCATTGTGCACAACGCCGGGTACCGAGTAGATCGGATACAGCAGCCCGTCGATACGGAAGCGCACGATGCTTTTTTCCCGCTTGGGCTCGATATGAATATCGCTGGCGCGCTGCTCGAACGCGTAGCGGAAGAGGTAGTCCACCGCGTTTTGAATATACTTGTCGGTCGACTCGATTTCCCCGACGGTTCCCAGGCGTGCGTACTGCTCGAGGTTGCCGATATCGCTGAACGGCGCCACCAGCTCGCGCTCGGCCTTGACCACCGACTGCTTGAACCCGTAAAACTCCTGGATGAGCTTGACGATATCGGACTTGGTGCTCATCACCGGCGTGACGTTCAGCTTGTGAACCTTGTGAATGTCGTCCACGATTTCCCGGTTGAGGGGATCGACCATCGCGACTTTCAGCACGCCGTTTTGAAGCTCTATGGGAACCGCCAGGCTCCTGACGGCAAAGGCTTTCGAGACAGTGCGCGTGACCACGTCGAGGTCGAGCTCAAGCGGGTCGATCTTCTTGAAATCGAACCCCAGGGCTGCGGCCACCTCGCGCATGACCGCCTCCTCGGTCAGCTGATCCGTGTTGCTGCGCGCATCGGTTATGTGCAGCGAGGCGATGATTTCAGCCGGGGTGACGGCAAAGTCACCCGCATCGCCCTTGAGCTCCTGAATCTTTTCAAGCTTTTCGCGCTGCTCCGACTCCTGTGAAAGCAGCATCGCGCGGCTCTCGGCGGTAATCGCCTTCTGCCGCAACAGTATGTCGCAGTAATCCTGGAGGGTCAGCCGCTCTTTCATGGGCTTAAGAATATAATGTTTCGTCTAAAAGTCAAATCCATAAAAAAAGCCCCTTCTGAAAGGGGCTTTGCACAAAAAACAGGTCGGCTTCCGAAACGGCCGGATATGCAGGTCAGGGCTCTTCACGCCAGTAAATCGGGGCGCTTTTGGGATTGAAGGCCGGGGTAATATCGATCTGCAGAATTTTGCCGGTACTGTCCTGGCTGTACAGGGTGCCGCCCTCTTCGAGGCCGACATGAATACCGAAGCTCGAGGGAAGCCCCTCGCCGAGGGACACCACATCCAGCACGATATCCTGATCCATGGCACCGACGATTCTGCGCTGGTATGACGTGCCGGTTTCATAATACAGCGCGAACAGCCGGCCGTTGCCGCCGAAACCGCAGATATCCTCATTGGGTGAAAACGACGGCACCAGCACTATCCCGCCCAGGACAGACGGCTTGCTGATATTTCTCTCCGAGGGGCCGGCAGGGTAGCAGTTGCCGTCCTCATCGGTACGGCCCTGACACATATACCGGTACCACCCGCGGTAGTCGTCTTTGCGCGCCTGGTTGAGGAGCTCGGAAAAGCTGTCCACGGTTTCACCGTCGATGTTGACCGGGTCGATCTGGCCGGTGCTGTGAATCTGATCTTTAAAAAGCTCGGCATTGAACAGGTCGGCTGTGGTCAGCTCGCACTCCACCGCCGGATAATGGCCGTAGCAGGTCGTATTGTTGTCCGGATTGAAGAAGGGGTCCTTGAGCCCGAAAATATAGTTCTGATCGGTATTGGTTTTATCAGAGGTTTCGATGTACCGTCCGGTGCCGCAGAAAATCCAGTTGTTGTCGAATTTGTCGACGCTGAGCGAAAACGGCGCTGAAAGCGGCCGCGGCGAGTCGAACACCCTGACCATGTTCCACTTGCTGTCGGTCGGGTCGGGTATGTACTCGGCATCCGCCGCCGGATCGAAGTCCGAGCCGGTCTGGGGCACGGTGACGCGGTACACCTTTGCCTTCAGGCTGCCTGCATCGGGATAGGTGGCGCCCGCGAAAATCGCGTCGACATTGAAATTGAGGCCCTTGTCGAGCGCCACCGGAGCGTTCATGACGGAGCTGCCCTCCGCAGCGGTAAACGTCTGCAGGAGGGTGCCGGTTGCAAGATCGACGATGAACACCTTGGCGTTCTGCGTGCTCGATCCGTCAAAGTCGGTGGGGCCCGACCCGATGGCAAGCATCCACTCATCCTCGACTTTTATGACTGCCGGCTCGTTGGATGCGAAACCGAGCCCGGTGTAGGTTTTTTCCCACATCAGGACCGGGTTGCGGGGGTTGGTGATATCGATGGCGAAAAAGCAGGGCTTAAACGTTCCCGCACTCGCTGTGGAGATCTGCTTGCCGCCCATGTTGAGGCCGCCGATCAGAATCGTTCCCCAGCCCTCGGGGTGCGTACCGTCATCGGCAAAGACCTTGGCATCGACCACCTTCGGCCGCAAATCGACATAGGACACGTGCGGATAGTCACGGTCCGGCAGAAACTTCAGGTGCGGCAGCAGGTTCTGGGGAATGTAGGCCCACAGCTCGCTGCCCAGCGGCACATCGCCAATTCCCAGCGTGTCGGGGATTTCAGAGAGGTTGTAACCGGAATCGACATCGTGAATACTGTAAAACTTCTGGTCCTCGAGCCGGAAGACCCCGGAGGTGAACGCATGAATCATGCCGTCATTGGCCCCAACGTACACCACGGTTTCCCTGTCCCTGTACATGCCGTAATAATTCTTGTAAGAATCGTCATCATAGAGCAGGCCGTAGTTTTCAACCGGCTTTGAAATGGACAGCGGTGTGGAGTAGACAATATCCCCGAGCTTCCACGTGGCAAGCGAAGCGTCGCTGAGTTCGAGCTTGCGCGGCCGGATCTGATGGCCGGGCTCATAGTTATAGACCGACGGCGGATCGTCATCCTCAACGCCGCGCACGAAGCGTATGAGGTTTGCGGCCCGGTCCTCGTAGGATGTGCCCAGATAGTCCCAGGCGCTGTCCTCGACACCCAGATAACTTTTTATCTGATCGATGTTCATTTCGTTGAACTCGATTTTGTTTGTGTCAGGTTCGAGTTCGGTGCCCGGTCCGATATAGGTAAAGATTTTACGCTGGCTTTCGGGCTGCAGCGCCAGCAGCTCACCCGCCTCCCAGATGGGCTCAAGGTCATCGAGCGGAAAATCGTCCACCGCCGGATTGTTCTCGGCGTAGGGATCGTCCACCGTAACCTCGTAGCGCCTGAAGCGCGTCTCGTTATTGTCCAGATAAAACCTGACGATGTCGTCTTCGTACAGGTCGAGCGTATAGTTGTGATTGGAATCCTCGCGCGTATTGCCGTAGCGGTCGATCCAGAGCGACTGCAGGTAGCCGACCCAGATCACGTCGTAGAGAGCGCTGGGGCCGGTTACCTTGGGCTTGAAGTAGGCCTGTACAAGGGTTCCCTCGCCCTCGCCCTTGGTTGCCAGAACCGAGACGGACGTACCCGAGCCGGTGCGCTTCAGGATGTCGGCAAAGGTGCGGTTGAGTTCCTCCTCGAGCTTCAGGGGGTTTACGACATAGTAGTAGTTGTCCGGCACGCCGTCGGCGTCATCATCCCATTCCTCCTGCAGGTCGGGCAGATCGTTGTTGTTTTTGTCGTCGAACCCGCCGTACTTGCCGGCAAACCAGAGCGGGTTTTCCAGCAGGTTGGCCGACCCCGTCCCCGCCGGCGCGGGCGTAAAATTTCTGGTGGTCTGCAGCGGCAGGGGCGCATCGTCATCCCAGTTGGTGTCGCCTGCGCCCTGATTCGGCCCGATGCCCGGAGGCGTATCGAGAAAATAGTCCGGGTCGGTCGAAGGGTTGTTGCCGTCGCAGGGGTCGACGCCTGCGGGGTTGGCCGTGTCGCAGTCGCGAATCTCGAGGTAAATGCCGTCCTGCGTGGTTCCCGAGATGATATACCCCATGTGCTGGGCGATGCCGCCGGCCGCATACTCGGAGGTGAGCGTAACATCGATTCCGACTGCAAGGCTTGCATTGTCGGTCGGGTCACCGGCAGCGTCCACCAGCTGATACTCGTAGAATGCTATGGCGTCCATGTCATGGTCGGCGCCCTGCTCAACGTCTTCGTAGTTGATCCTGAACCTGCCGTAGGTGGGCTCGATGACATCGACATAAAAATCGACAATGGTGTTTGTCGGCTGAAAGCTGCCGCGGGCCGCGCTGATGCTCGATCCGCCGACCGACTTGGCAAAGGGCACCAGGGTGACGGTCTGGCCCGGAAACGGTATCTCGATGCGCGGCAGCGGTGAGGACAGGCCAACGGCATAGGTCATGACGGTCTGATTGTCCTCCTCGGCGCTTATGTCGGCGGTCTGGCCGAAATAGGCAACCGCAGCCGAGTAGTAGCTGCCCTTTTTGGTCGGCTCTTCGGGGCACAGGCCGCGGATATCGCCGAAGCCGCTGACTGACTTTTCGGTGCAGGCCCCGTCGTAGGTCGTGTCCTGCTGACCGATGAAATAGTTGCCGGATATGCCCTCCTGGGCGCTGATCACATCGGCCAGCGTCGCAACGTCGAGGTCCGGCCCGCCGCTGTGGTCTTCCAGGGCGGCGCTGAACGAGCCGAAGTTACTGTCGACTCCGGGAAGCTGGTCGGAGTCGAACGAGGGGTTGACATCGCTCATGACCAGCATGACCGCCTGGGCGCACTTGCCGTAGCCGATCGACGGGTCGTAGGGATCGATCCAGGAATCCTTGGGAAGACCGAGATCGACGTCATCGCCCGAGGAATAGTCATAGTCTGCCGTGCCGGCGGATTTGCCGCCGAAATACCGCAGGCCCTCATACATCATCTCGGCGAGCGGATTTCCCCACATGCGGCACTCGCCCTCGTTGATCGGCCGGGTCGTGATCCAGCCGCAGTTGCTGTTGTATGAATTGTTGCTGTAGCTGAAGTCGACGATTCGCAGCGTGTCGATCGTGTTGAGAATCCCGTTGACCGAGGTAAACTGCCCGGTCGTGAGATTGATTTCATCGGCGATTGAGCGGATGCCCTTGCGCAGCACGCCGCCCGAGGTATTTTTGGCATACGACCCGGTTATAAGCCCGAAGTACATTCGTTCGTTTTCCCCGTGGCGCTGCAAAAGGCCGATCGGCTTGTACACGGCAGAGGCGCCTTCGCCGTACATCTTGGCGTTTTCTTCGGGCATCGAGGCCACCCCCACCTGCACGCGCACAACATAGTCCGTCAGCGTGGCGGTTGCCGGCACCGGGTCGAGGGACGTCAGGAACTCGATCTCGCCGATCTGCACACCCGGCACGCCCGCATCCTTCGTGTCCGATATGCACAGCCGGTAGTAGATATAGGTCTCGTTGTCGCCGGGCGGATTTGAGCAGATAAACTCCGTCTCTTCCTCGCGGTCCGCGGGCAGCGCGCCGTTGACAACCGTGTCGATCTCGGTCCAGTCGACTTCATTGTTGGAGCCGGCAAGAATCCAGGTCCTGGGGTCGCGCCCTTCGGCATCGTTGGCCGTTGTAATGGTGTACTTAAGGACGCGCTGCGCGGAGTCGAACGCGAACTGTATGCAGGCGGGATCGGCAAGGCTCGGCTCATCGGCTATGAGCCACTTGGTCGACGTGTTGTCGTCAAAGGCGAACGCCGGATCCGCGTTGGCGGTCTGTTCCATATAGAAATTATCGAAGTGACACTCGCTCAGGTTGCCGCCGCTGTGGGAAGTCACGAACAGGCCCACGTCCTGGGTTGTGGCGGCCGAAGAAATGGTCTGGGTCGTGTGCTCGGTCCAGTTGACGCCGTCGCCCGAGCGGTAGGCGGTGAACGTGGTGCCGACCTTGGTCAGGCGAACCCAGCGCGGCAGGGAGACGCCGGTGTTGGTGACATGCGAGTCAAGGAAACCGTTATCGTTGTTATCGTACTGAAACGAGTGCCCGTTGCCGGGTGTCACACCCATGATGCAGTAGCCGGTCGAAGAGCCCGGCTGGGTCATGTCGTTCCTGACCATGATGCCGCACTTGGCCCATTCGTTGGTATTCTGCTGCTGGGTGACCTGAACCCTGACGTCGAAATTGCCGGTAACATCGTCAAGGTAGACGACCCCGAATTCGTCCGAACTCGTCCACACGTCGGCGCCGGCTGCCGTGATGACGAGCTCCTGGCCGGTCTCCTGAAACGTCGTTCCGGGGTCGGTATCGTGGTCGGCGGTGGTCCACATGGCGTCCAGGCTGTCGTCGTCGAAATCGTCATCCGTGGTGGTAGTGCCGCCGGCCGCATTGTCGCTGGCGGTGCCGGCGCTGCCGCCCAGCGTGACGTCTTCCGGGTCCCCGGTAGCACCGTTATCGGTAATCGACGGGCCGCTGCCGCCGTGCAGGGCCCTGTCGCTGGCCACAGGCCGCTCGATCGACACCCACTCCCAGACGCGGTAAATGGTGTTTTCAAGCACGCGCATCAGGGGGTCGCCCGCGTCCGAAAGCGTTGTGCTGACAAACTGGTGATAGGTGCCGCCCTGGGGCTCGCTGAGCGGGGTGTAGTCGCTGATATCATAGCCGTCGCGGGCTATGCTGTGATACTCCTTGCCCCAGGAGTGGGCATCTTTCGGAATATAGGCCCGCTCCAGCACGGTTTCGGTCGCCGTGTCGGTCGAGCGCCTGCCGCCGTAAAGAACCTTGCGCAGCGTATCCATGCGGGACATGGTGGCATAGTTCAGGAAATTGCCGCTCCAGGCATTGGTGCATTTTTTGTCGGCCGTTACCGACAGGGGTTCGAAGCGGCTGTTCGACGAATTGTACTCATAGCACTTGTAACAGTCGAAATAGCCGTAGTAGTCGATTGACGGATCGAACCCCACATCGAGGTTTCCGTCCTCGTCAAGGTCGGACGCATCGTTATAGGCTTCATAATACAGCTTGTGGTCGCGTCCCATAACCAGCATGACCAGCGGCGGCACATCAGCCGTTAAAAACATCGGGGGGTTGGCATAGTCGGCGACATCGGGCTCGACCGCCTGGGCATCCGCCGCGCCCGCGAGATACAACGCAGCGAGCAGCAGTACAATCCACCTGTAGTATAGCTTCATGGCGACTCCTCCCGGCCGTGCCGCACAGGGCCTGGCCCGGAAATTCGGGTTGCGGGCTACCGAGGCAGCAGCTGATAGCCCAGAATGTGATTTTGCGGGTTTCGGTTGCTGCCCGGCAGCGTGGCGATACAGTCAAGATTATAAATCACGCGGTGCGATGCAACCCCGATACCCTGGGATCCGGCTCCGAATTCCGCACCGCCTCCGACTACATGCCGCACACCGACCTTGTCGACATCAACACTCATATCGATAGAATAGTTTGTCTGGGAATCGTCCGTATAGTACCGGACGACGATATCGGGCGTCGACCCTGAGGCAAGATACGGATACATGGATTCACCCGACTGGCCTCTTTTTTTTATGTTTACCGAATCCTGGGTCTGGTTGTCCTTGTCCCAGATACCGGTTGCCTGACTGACTTCCTTGCTTTCGAACAGAAAGTCTCCGTCCACCACCTCGATGGTGCTGTTGTCGTCAAAAAGGAAATTGTCGGAAACCGATTCATACCCGTCAAGCTGTTCAATGATCTCCGCCGCGATGGACAGGCCGGACTCCGCCTGGTAAAAAGCGACCTTGTGATGTTTTTCACCTGCCGAAATTTCGATTTCGGAGGTGCCAAGCATCATGGATGCCATTCCGATCATCGAAAGCAGCGCCAGCATGAATATCGACAGCACCAGCACAACGCCGTTTTGATTGCCGAGGGCGGAATCATTGCGCATCATCGTACCTACCCGCTTTCTATGTAGTGTTTGCGTTACTGCCCCCGGCAGGCTCGGAGCCCGCCTGCGGGACTCAGTTATATCGCGACGAGCGGATATAGGAAAACGTTACGGCTTTTTTATCAAGCCATGCATCACGATCGTCGCTGCCGCCGTGCCCGTAGCTGGGCTCGGTTCTCACTTCAATGGTCATCAAAAACGGCATGGGGTTGCCGGGGACAACCCGGTAGCTGCTGCTGCTTGACGCGGCGACCCCGACCGACGATGAGTCAAACCAGCTTCCGTCGGCACATTCCCGATCCCCGGTACAGTTGTCGCTGAAAATTTCATCAGGCTCGATCTCGCGGTCGGCAACGACCGGGCGGTTGATGAGATCTTCCATCCAGTATTCGGAGTTCATGACACGCTCGCTTTGCCGGTAGGCCTCGTTTGACTCGTCAACGGCCCGCGTCTGCATGGCCGCCGTGCTGACCAGGCCGACCGTAAGAACCATAACCGCAATAATGACCTCCAGCAGGGTGAATCCGCGCTGGTTGTGTACTGTAGCAGATCGTTTCATGTAGTGTCCTCCGGCAGCAGTGCCTGACAGGCACCGCAGCAGCTTATATGTCGCCGAACGGATCGAGACCCATGTTTCGGCAACGGAACTTGGAAACCGACAGCCGGCGCTTATACGCATCGGGGTTGCCGTTTCCGTCCAGAAACGGCCCCCATTCGGACGGGCGCGATCCGCGAAAGCTTGGCGTCAGATTGGTAGAGGCACCGGCCTGAAAATAGCTGTCCGTATTCTGATAGTTGTGAATCCTCTGACTGCTGCGCAGCAGCAGGGAAACGAACACCGACTGAATCAGCGGAAGCTCGTCGGCCGTCGGCGCAACCGTTTCCGTGCCGTCATTGAGAACGTAGCAGAATTCAAGCGCCTGAACATTTTCCGCCACCGGCTGCAGCCCGCCGTTGTTGTACTCCCGTCCGAGCCGGCAGGGAAAACCGTCTGCGATGCCGTTTTTGTCTGCATCATTGGTCAGGGCGAAGCGGACCCGTTCCCGCGCATCCAGCGTACAGCTTGTCGGATCGGTGCCCCCTGAGCTGCAGTAGTCGCCGTCGGCATTGTCGTCGATGTAGAACTCAAGCTCTCCGACGGTTGCAATGGAAATTTTTTCGGTTCCCAGGGGAAGCGTAAGCTCGGCGGTTCCGGTCGGGTCGAAGCCGGCCATGCGTATATCGCGACCGATAAAAAACTGACTGGCCCGTGTCTCCTGCTGCATGTTGACAACCTGCTCCTGCTTGATGTATGCCCGCTGCTGATAGTGATAGGTCTGATAGATGCTGGTGACGGCGATAAAAAAGACCCCCATTGCTACCATCAGCTCGATAATAGTAAATCCGCGGTTTGTATTCATTACGATCAACCCCTCATGCAGTATATATTATAACAAAGCGGTCCTGTGTCAGCTCGGGTCCCAGTCTCCGCCTGTCCAGTTCTGGACAACGATGCTGCCGGCGGCGGTGATCCTGACCCGGTATACCTTGTTCTTGTTGTTGATCAGGTGAATGACCGCGTCTCCGTCTTCCAGAAGGCCCTGGCTGTTAAAACTGAGGGTTTTGATGTCAGCCCCCCCGCAGTCAACGGCCTGGGGCTCACCTGTAGCACCGACCCCGTAGGTGACACCGCTGCCGTAATACGATGAAAGACCGCCGGTGCGGGGAAACTCTGTTCCGTCAACGATATAATTATTCCTGGAGGTATCGAAGGTGGCTGACACATCGCGCTTTTCCTTGACAGCCACCCAGCGGGCCTTTCTCAGCTTAGCCGCCAGGTCGGTTGCGGATGACTTGACACGGTATTTTGGTATGCCTCGTGTCATGCTCGGAACGCTCACGATTGCCATTAATGATACTATGGCAACGACAACCATGAGTTCCACCAAGGAAAAACCTTTTGAGGATGAAAGCATTTCTTCCCCCTGCTGATAATTTTCAGTTTCACTTATAAAGCATAAATCATTCCCTGAAAAACCGAAATTATTTAAATATTTGATTTTTCATACTATTTATTATTTTACATACCGTATTTCAATAATTGCCACGTGAAAATATAAACTATTTTTATAGTAACTATAAAATAATT
Source organism: uncultured Thermodesulfobacteriota bacterium (assembly GCA_964518865.1). Lineage (GTDB taxonomy): Bacteria > Desulfobacterota > WTBG01 > CAIYCZ01 > CAIRTM01 > JANQGV01. Next base: position 19,500 of record CAZFIB010000013.1, on the reverse strand, counting down.
TTACACTACAGCACAATAATCGGTATGGTCTCGCACCATGCTTCAGAACCAGCGGCAGACGCGCCTCTTTGTTCATATCGGACGGAAAACCGTATATTCAAGACATTTGCGCAGTCTTCATGCAGCAGAAAAAAAGTCCGGCGGAATCCCGCAAATCACCTGCGGCGCTGTTCATATTTTTTCATGATGTCGATAATTTTGCGGCGGTCCTCTGGATTACTGCTGATGTTTGCAAGGTAGGGCTCTATTGACTCCTCATGCTGAGCGATCAGGGAGAAATTCTCCCGCGGCCATCCCTGGTACTGTTCATCGAGGGTCGCGGTGAACGGAAAAAAAAGGTTTGCGGGGCTGTTGTCACGGATGACCGTGGATGCGGTACGCGCAATGCCGCCGACCCGCTGCTCACCCATCACAAAGCAGGCAAGCAGCTCAAAAAGATTGTCGAGACCCACCATTTTCAGATCGCGCTGCACATCAGGCGCGGAAAGACGCGCAAACATGTTTTTTACGTCAATGCGCAGTTCTTCCGGTGTTGCGGCAAGCACGGCATATCCCTGCCCGATCCGCCACAGCGATGTGTGAGGAAACACACTGTGAAATGTCGCTATGATGCTTGCAAACTGCTGCGGGGCCAGGCCGTGGAACGGCACCCACTGGCAGAAAACACCCTGGGGGCCGAGGCGCTGCGCTACCAGGCGGTAAAACTCTTCCGTATAGAGTATCCAGGAGTCATAGGAGCGCGGATGCGTCGCATCGGAGACAATGACCGCATAGCGCTGCATGTCGGTCTGCAGAAAATGACGCGCGTCATCAATATGCAGGGTTGCGTTCGGAAGCGCAGCAACACCGTTGTTGACCGGCCTGAACAGCGCGGCGATACGCCGCGCCTGCCCGGCAAGGTCGACACAGTCGACGCGGTCGGCAAACAGAGCCGCCGTGCCTGAGGTAATACCTGCCCCGAATGTTATCATCAGCGCGCGCCCGGGACCACGGTGCAGCAGGCAGGGAAGCGCACCGAGCAGCTTGAACGTCATAACCGACAGCCTGGTGGTGTCGACTTCGGGAATGCCGTTCAGGTACAGCAGCACATTGCCGTCCGGACGCCTGAAAACCGTTGCGGTTGCAGCCAGGCTTTCTTCATAGTAGAGCAGCTCGCTGCCCGGCTCCAGGCCGCTGTATTTGTCTGCAAAATAATTTTCAGGCATGAGCAGCGGCCCGGTGACGAAGAGAACGGTCATCAGGCCGGCAACGCCCAGGGCCTGCAAACCCTTGAAGTGCTGCACCAGCAGCAGCCCCCCGCACACAATGCTCAGGGCGGGCAGCAGCAGCAGGCTTGTGCGAACCCCCATCACGGGAAGCAGCAGGACAGCGGCTGCCAGAGCCCCCAGCACACCGCCTGCCGTACTGAGCCCGTACACAATGCCCAGCCGCTTTCCCGTCCCGCAGGCACGAACCGCATACAGTCGGGCGGCAAGCGGCACGCTCATGCCCATAAACAGCGTCGGCACGAACACAAAGGGGGGCAGCCGCTGCAGCAGGAACACCCAGTACGGCTGGGCCGGGTCCGGCGGACTGCACGCTATGAAAAAGGGCACGAAAAAGGATGAAATACCCATACCGGCACAGACCAGCCCGTATGTCACAACCGGCTGCCTGCGCACAAAGCCGTCAAGCATCCCGAGCCAGAGGCTGCCAAGCCCCATGCCGAGCAGAAAGCAGGTAAGCATAAAGGCAAACGAATAAACGGAGTTATCTACAACAAGCACGAGCAGCCGCGTCCACAGCACCTGATAGGCGATGCTGCAGAAACCGTTGACGGTCACCGCAACAAGAGCTGTCACGGCAACTGTCCGGGGCACCGACGGCCCCGACGTTCCATTCTCACCCAGCCGGTCAGGCTCGGCAACGTCCGGCAGCAGGCTTTTCCGGAGGCCGAAAAAAAGGGCACTCCCGCCGACTGCCAGGTTGACAAGTGCCGCTGCAGTAATGCTGCCCGTGTGCCCCAGCAGCCGTATCAGCAGAAAACCGGTAAGCAGCGAGCCGGCAGCCGCACCGAGTGTGTTGACGGCATACAGCAGTGACGCATGTCGTCCGAACCGGCGGCGCCTTCGGATAATGTGGTGCCCGAGTACGGCATAGGTTCCCCCCATGAGAAAGGCAGGTCCCAGAAGCACCAGAAAACAATAGCCGAACCGCACAGGCTGGTGCCAGGGAACCGCGGCCATGAGCGCTGCTTCGACCCCTGCGGCCCGGCTGATACACACGGGCACACACAGCGCCAGCAGGCCGGTTGCGGCCTCGAGGCAGCCGAACAGCACAAGGCCGCTGAACCGCCATTGCACGACAAAGCGTCCCCAGAAAAAACTTCCGAGGGTGAGGCCGGCCATGAACGCTGCCAGAATGAGCGACGTGGCAGCGGCGGTATTGCCGGTCACCAGCACAAGCATCCGGCTCCAGACAACCTCGTACACCAGACCGGTTGCGCCCGAAACGAAAAAGAGAAAATAGACCGCCGTCAGCTTACCTAGGGATGGCACGCCGGGATACTGGTGCCCGGAGGACACCGGTGAAATGATGGTTTCAGAACTCATTGTTGACAGCAGCCATGGGTTATGAACAGCACGCGGAAGCGTTTCCTCTCCGGTGTATGAGACACCTACCAGATTACGTCCGGCAAGTCAACGAATGGCCGCTATGTTGAGAAGGCAGCAAGGCAAAGAGGCAGGAGCGGCTTTCGGCCGCGGCACAGGAAAGAGGGTGGAGGGAAAGGACAAAAACGCGAACCGCGAATATCATAAATCTAAAACAGCTTGGATGCTACTCCCAGCCGCCGCCGGTCCAGTGTCGAAGCCGTAGTCTGCCGGCGGAATTCACTACGATACAATAGGCATCCCCCTTGTTGTTACACAGATAGACCGAACCCGGATTGCTCAGCCCCCGGCTGTTGAATGCCAGATATTTCGGATTGCCCCAGAAGGTTATGGGCCTGGACGGCAGGCTGCCGCCCCCGCCGGCGGCGCTTTTGGTTGCGCTGCCGAATCCGTATCCGACGCCGCTGCCGTAATGTTCGGCAAAAGAGCCGCTGCGCGGATAGGCCTCACCATCAACGCTGTATATACCTGCATCATCATAAAACAGCATCCTGACGGTACGCTTTTCCTTTATGGCCTTGAAGCGCGAAACCCGCATTTTTGATATCAGGTCGACGGCGGCGGACCTGACGCGGTATTTCGGCAATCCCGTAACCAGGTTCGGAACACTTACCGCTGCAATAATTCCGATAACGGCAACCACCACCATCTGCTCGACAAGCGAGAATCCCCGTCGGTACGTCAGAATGCGGAAAAGGTAAATTTTACACAAAATGTCACATTTAACACTTTTTTCGTATTTAACAGTTGGACGTTGCATGCTACACCTGTAAAAAATGCTGATTGATTTCGCTACAGATGTACCAGTACCGGGCCGATACGACAATCACCGGGAACAGCGGTTTTTAGAGTAAAATTCTGTGAATATACGATTTTTTTCAGGGTAGAATGCTGTCTTGTATGGAAAACGATCAACCTGCGGGAGAAATGATGTGAAACATATGTCAGCTGATGCGCCCGGCGCTCACAACCGTCCGGCATGGCTTAAAGCCGACCTGCACCTGCACACCTGCGAATCCGACAAAGAGCCTGAAATCAGGTACGATGCATGCGGGCTGATCGACGAAGCGCACCGTCGGGGCTACGATGTCCTGTCGATCACCAATCACGATACGGTGACCTGCACCGCCTACCTGCGCGATTATGCTGCAGAGCGCGGTATCGTTCTGATACCGGGTGTTGAGCTGACCGTTCAGGGCACGCATGTGCTGGCCTACAACCTGAAAACAGCACCTGAAAAAATAAGTTCATTCCGCGATCTGCAGCGCTGCCGGACCGATGCGTCGCTGATAATCGCGCCCCATCCCTTTTTCCCCTCGCGTCACAGCCTGGGCTCACGGTGCATACAGCATGCCGGGCTCTTCGATGCAATCGAGCTGTGCCATTTTTATACAACAGCCGTCGACTTCAACCGGCGTGCCAGAAAACTCGCCCGCGGGCTCGGCCTGCCCCTGATCGGAACCTCGGACAGTCACACGCTCAGCCAGTTCGGGACCACCTACTCCCTGATACAGGCACCGAAGGATGCAGCAGAAATCATACGCGCCGTAAAGAAAGGAAGCGTACGCGTGGTCTCCGCTCCCCTGTCCGCTGTGAAAATCTGTAAAATCGCGCTTGAACTGTTTCTGGTGCTGCAGGCCCGGTGCACTGCCGCGCGTGCAGCGCAGGCGCTCTCCTGTCTGCTGCGCCGCCCGGCAGCGGATAAAGAAGGGGCGGCCTGAAACCTTGCCGTTTCCCGCTGTTGCTCGAAATCGCATATGAATGCATTACGACACAGCCTCTTGATTCCGGAATCCGGTTTGCGGCTACAGGATACCGGTACATGCAATACTGCGGGGCGGGTGGAGACATTTACAGCATACGGTACGTTTCGAGCACCTGTCGCCAGGGCAGGATATCGACGCCGCCCGCTCTCCTGGGGCGGTCATCAGTAAGCGAAGCAACGAGTAACGGCGTTCCGGGGAAAGAGGTTTTAAATGCATGGAAGGTCGAACCGGCAACGTCCGATTTTCCCGACTTGCACTCAATAGCCAGTATCGGCCCGTGCCCTCCTGAAATGATAATATCTATTTCATGGTTCCGGCTGCGCCAGAAGGCTATCTGATGGTCTTTTTCATAATAATCCCGTATACGGATAACTTCCGTTACAAACCAGGTTTCAAATAAAAAACCCGTCTCAGGGGCCGTCGGAGGATCTTCCAGTCTGTTTTGAATGGATCGAACAACACCACAGTCAAAAAAATAAAATTTCGGTCGCGCTTTCTTCCGCTCATTGCGATCGAACGGCCATAGAAAAAAGCCGAGCAGCGTGTCTTCCAGAATCTGGTAATACTCTTTGACGGTACTTGCCGGAACCGCGCATTCCCGTGAAATATTGGAGAATTCAACAATCTGCCCGTTGCTTTGACCGGCAACGTTCAAAAACCGCTGGAAGGCGCCAAGGTTCCGGGTAAGCGCTTCAGCCTGAACTTCCTCCTTGATATACGTTGTCACATAGCTTCTGAGATGTTTTTTAGCGAGCGAGACATCCTGATCGACAAGCAGAGCGGCTATTTTCGGAAGCGTCCCGTACAGTAATGCACGGTCGATGGAAAAATGATTTTCCAGCTCTTCGTGCGTCAAGGGGTGAAGTTTCAAGTCGAGGCTTCTTCCGCCAAGCAGGTTAGCCCCGCCCCGCTTGAGCTTCCTGGCACTCGATCCGGTAAGAATGAACCTGTGATTGAAGCGATCCATTCCCATTTGAACATAGTTCAAAAGTGCCGGCACTTTCTGTATTTCATCAATCACTACCAGTGAGTTTTCGGCTAAAGCGGAAACGACCTCCCAGAAGAGTTTCGGGTTTGCCCGGTATTCGAGTTCCAGTTCCGGGTCAAGCAAATCGAAGGCCGCATCGGAGCCCAGCCTGTGCAGCAACGTCGTTTTACCGGTCATCCGGGGACCGAAAACAAATGCTGAACTTTTCAGTTTTTCAAGGTCGAGCAACCGACGAAACAGCATAAACCCCCTGTACGTTTTATAGCAGCATATATCTTAAAATTGATGGTCCCGTGCACTTCACTCTGTTCTACAGCCTTTTTTCGGTGCCCGCCGTGTGGTGCGAAAATGCGGGAGCTGCTTTAGCTGCAATTTTTTTCGCGGACGGAGGCCGCTCCTGCACGGCTGCACTCTATCAATAAATGCCATAAATAACATATTATTGTTATTTAATAATATTAAATAACATTTTAATGCTATATTTGCAATCAACTTTTTTACATAGAGTAATTTTCTATTTTCTATAACCATCTGTTTTTTGTCATTTCGACCGAAGGGAGAAATCTCTTCAGGGCGTGATATTTCTCAGTCGCCCTGCTCCTTCGAAGTAACAGAATGGCCATAGTAGATTATGACATTTAAAATTGATGAAGTCGTAAAAAGCAAGAAACGGGGCGGTTTTGTAAAAAGCTTCAGATGCAAGGCGCGCAAATCTGAAGAAATGAGGCGTACTTGTTTGTACGCCGCAATGACTGAAGATGCCGCGCAACGCAGCAGATGGACTTTTTACGGAACCGTCAAAGTTGCGTGACCGCACAAAACAAAAAGCTCCCCGTGCAAAAGGGGAGCTTTTTGTTTGTCAGGAAACGCTGCCTGTTTTTTATTCGGCCATCAGCTTTTTCATCTCTCCGGTCAGCGCGGGCACGACCTTGAACAGGTCATCCACGACAGCATAATCGCTCTTGGTGAGAATCGGGGCTTCTTCGTCCTTGTTGATGGCGACAATGACCTTGGAGGTTCCCATGCCGGCGTAGTGCTGAATGGCGCCGGAGATACCGCAGGCGATATAGAGGTTGGGTGATACGACCTTGCCGGTCTGGCCCACCTGGTCCGACTGTGGCCGCCAGCCGGAATCGACTGCCGCACGCGAGGCGCCGACCGTTGCGCCGATCACATCAGCCAGATCCTCGAGCATTTTGTAGTTTTCAGAGCCCTTCATGCCGCGGCCGCCGGAAACGATGATCTCGGCCTCGGTAAGATCCACCTTGCCGGCATCGCCCTTGATGACCTCGGCCACTTTTACCTTGATATCGTCTGCCGAGATTTCGGGGGTGACGTTCTCCACTTCGGCCGACTTCGACGCATCGGGCTCTGAAGCGATCAGCACATTGGGTCTGATCGAGGCCATCATGATGTCGGTATTCTGATAGGTAACATCGGCATATGCCTTGCCGGCATACATCGGACGGCGTATGCAAAAATTATCGCCGTCGAGCTTGATCTCACTGCAGTCCGAGGCAAGGCCCGCTTTGCAGCGCGCTGCGACTTTCGGCGCCAGGTCCTTGCCCAGAACGGTTGCGCCGAACAGCACGATGGAGGGCTGTTCCTTAATGATAAGGTCACACAGTGCCTTGGCATAGGCATCGGTCGTGTACTGATCCAGCAGCTCGTGCTCTACCATGTAGACCTTGTCCGCTCCGTAGGGAGCGAACTTGTCGGCAAGACCGGCGATGTCTTTTCCGAGACAAACGGCGCACAGCTTGTCGCCTTTGGCATCTGCGATTTTTCGCGCTTCACTCAGCATCTCAAAGGTAACCTTGCGCAGATTACCCTGATCCTGTTCGGCAAAAACCCATATATTTCCCATTGTCACTCTCTCCTTTATATGATCTGAATCGTTTCGCTCTTATGTACGTAACGGCTTTAGATTGCCTTTGCCTCTTCCCGCAGGGCTTTTGCAAGGTTGGCGGCCTTTTCCTCGGGGGACTCGCCCTCGATGATTTTAGCGGCGGTTCTGGCAGGCGGATTGGTGAAATTGGATGCTTTTGTCCGGGAGCCGCCGGCACCCACCGTGCCTGCATCAATGCCCAGATCGGCTGTTTTCACCGGCGTCAGCGGTTTTTTCTTGGCCTTCATGATGCCGGGAAGCGAGGCATAGCGCGGTTCGTTCAGACCTTTCTGAGCGGTAATAACGCAGGGTATGGGCATTTCGAGCACCTCTTCACCGCCCACGATCTGCCGATTGACCGTAACGCTCTTCTTGTCGTCGGCGACCTCGACCTTTGTCACCAGCGATGCGTGCGGAATGCCCAGCAGCTCGGCCAGTGCAACGCCGACCTGCGCCTGGTCGTCGTCGATTGCCTGCTTGCCGCAGAATACAAGGTCGTATTCCATCTTCTTGATCTGCTCGGCCAGAACCGCAGCGGTTGCCATGGCATCGCTGTCGTCACAGGCCGGATCATCGATGTGAACAGCCTTATCAGCACCCATGGCAAGTCCGGTGCGGATCGACTCGACGCACCTGTCGGGACCCATGCACACCAGGGTCACCTCGCCGGCACCGGCCTGTTCCTTTTTCACCAGGGCTTCCTCGATGCCGAATTCATCGTAGGGGTTGATAACGAACTTGATTCCGTCCATTTTGACCCCTGATCCGTCGGGCTTCACCACAATCTGTGCTTCTGTGTCAGGAACCTGTTTTAAACATACAATACTGTTCATTTTACCTCCCTGCTTTGTAATTTTATGAGTCTTTTCGTGCGGCCCTAAATCTTAATAAGAATGAATAATCATAATCCGTAGATACCCGCGGGCTTACGCCCATGGTCTTCCGCCGAGCAGTAATAAAGTTCTAAACATATCATGGTGATAAAAAAAGTGTCAAGTGAAATCTGGAGGTACCGAGGAGCAATAATTAAAATTAATAAAGATATTTCAATTAGTTATTCTTCAATGCGGCGATACAGGGTGCGCGCCGAAACGCCGAGGATCTTTGCGGCGATGTTTTTATTGCCCTTTGCCTGCCTGAGGGTTTCCTCGATGACCTTTTTCTCGATTTCCTTGAGCGGGGTTTTACCGACCTGAATATTGAGCACACGCCCTCCCGCAGAAACATCCCTGACTGCCGCGGCTGAGGATACGATATCCGACGGCAGATCGTCGGGTGAAATGATTCTGTCCCGTGACAGCACCACGGCACGTTCCATGGTGTTTTCGAGCTCACGCACATTTCCCGGCCAGTGATATCGTGTCAGAATGTCCATGGTTTCCCGCGAAACACCCTCGATGTTCTTGCCGTTTTTTTTCATATAGCGATTAAGAAAGTGGTCGGCCAGAAGCGGGATGTCCTCCCGGCGCTCGACAAGCGGCGGCAGCTCGATATTGATGACATTCAGCCGGTAGTACAGGTCTTCGCGAAACCGCTTGCGCTCCACAAGATCTTTGAGGGCGGCGTTGGTGGCGGCTATGACACGCACATCGGCTTTTATGGTTTTTCCGCCGCCCAGCCGCTCGAACTCACCGCTTTGCAGCACCCGGAGAAGCTTGACCTGCATGGCCGGTTTGATTTCACCGACCTCATCCAGAAAAAGCGTTCCTCCGTGGGCAAGCTCGAAGCGGCCCTCCCGGCGGCTGACCGCTCCGGTAAATGCGCCTTTCTCATAGCCGAACAGTTCCGCCTCCAGCAGGGTCTCGGGAAGTGCCGCACAGCTGACCTTGATGAAATTGCATTCGCGGCGCGGGCTCATATCGTGCAGGGCTTTGGCGATGACCTCCTTGCCGACGCCGCTCTCACCGGTAACCAGGATGTTTGCCGAGCTCGGTGCCACCTGCGCGACCAGGTCCATGACCCGCCGCATGGCCGCGCTTTTGCCGATAACGCTGTCGGTTCCCCTGGCATCCTGCAGCCGTTCGAGCAGCATTCTGTTTTCACGCACAAGCGAGCGCTTTTCCAGGGCATTCCTGACGATTTTGAGAACGGTCAGCTTGTTGAAGGGCTTTTGAATAAAGTCGAACGCGCCGTCCTTCATCACCTCCACCGCAACCTCCACCGTGCCGTGGCCGGTAATCAGGATAACCTCGATATCCGGCGAAATGGTTTTTGCAATGCGCAGCAGCTCAACGCCGTCGATGCGGGGCATTTTCAAGTCCGTCACCACGACGCCGATATCCTCCTGCTGTAAAAGCGTCACGGCTTCCTGTCCGTCTGCCGCGGAAAAAACAGCGTAATTCTCTTTGGACAATATTTTTACCAGCGCTTCCCGGATACCTGCCGTATCCTCGACAACCAGCACCGATCTGTCACCGGCATATTCCACGCCTGTCACACCTCCCCCTGCTCCTCGTCACGCCAGACCGGCAGCTTCATAATGAAGCGCGTGTACCGGCCTTCTGCGCTTTCGCAGGTGATCGTTCCTTTGTGCTCCTCGACAATATGCTGCGTAATGGAAAGCCCCAGGCCGGTGCCCCCGCTCTTTGTGGTAAAAAACGGAGTGAAAATCTTGTCGATTCTGTCAGCGGGTATGCCGGGCCCGCTGTCCTGGAAGACGATTTCAAGCCATCCGTCGATCGAACGCGTCCGCACGTCTATTGCGCCCCCGCCGGATCCCATTGCATCGACCGCGTTCTGGATAATGTTGATGAACGCCCGGCGTATCTGGTCCTGGTCGATGCGGGCGGCGGGCAGATCGTATTCGAAACCTGTTGTGAAAACTATTTTTTTTCTGCGCAGATCCTCCTCCATAAGGTTGAGCAGGTCTTCGATAACGGCGCCCGCGTCATGCTTCTCCGGCTTGATTGTGGGAAAGCGCGTGCATTCGAGGTACTCCTGCAAAACGCGGTGCAGGCCCTCGATCTCGGACTTTATTTTTGAGATGAGCTGTTTTGCCTCGGCAGTATCGGTTATCCCGAAACCGTCGATCTCGTCTTCGAGCAGGTCGATATTGAGCGTAAGCGTACCGAGCGGGTTCCTGATTTCATGTGCGACCTGTGCCGACATCTTGACGATTACGGACTTGCGCTCGTGCTGCAGCAGTTCCTGACGCAGCTCCATCTCACGGGTCACGTCACGCACGCATTCGGCAACGCGAACGATGTTACCGTCAGGATCCTTCAAGGGGAAGGCTGCCAGATGAAAATAGTATTTCTTTCCTGCCAGTGTCGTGCTCACGCGCTCGCGCAGGGCCGGCTTCCCGGTCTCGAACGTTTCCCTGGCCGGGCATCCGACACACAAAGTATCCTGCTGCTGAAAAACCTCATGACAGCGCCTGCCCCTGAAATAATTCTGCGGCCTGCCCTGCCACTGCGACACCGCCCGGTTGACCATCAGCACGCGATAGTCCCGGTCGATAATTGAAATGCCGTCGGTAATACCGTCAAACACCTCCTGGCCCCAGCGCAGCTCCTGGAGAGCCCCGCTCTTTTTTCTCTCCTGCACGATCAGCAGCCACGCGCCCGCCAGAATGACCACGATAAAACAGGCGATAAAAATCAGCGGGCCGGCGATGCTCTTCATGAGCGGTGCCATGACCTCCCGGTACGGTGCGGACACGCCGATCGACCACAGCACCTGCTCGATGCGGACCGGGCTGTAGGCGATGAGTTTTTTCGTCAGCTTCTTCTCGCCGATGTGCCAGCCGGTATATCGGCCGCTGCCCTCCTCCCCCCGGGTCATTTCTCGGTTGATGATCATTTCGAGATTGTAGTCCGAGTAGGCGGGCCAGAGCTCCCTGAGAACCTCAAGTGCTTTGCGACCCTCCATGGCGGTGTTGGGATGGGCGAGCAGCACACCGGTGCTGTCGATCATCCAGGCATATCCGGTGGCCCCGGTTCTGATAGGGTACACATACTCTTTTTTCATTGCCGCAAAATCGGGAATGCAGCACAGCCACTGTCCCCCGCCGTCCTGAACGGGTACTGCGACGACAAATGAAAAAACACCTTCACTCCCGCTGCCGAAGGTCATAAAATCGCTGATACACACATCATGTCCGGCAGCCGTTGCCGCGGCAATGACAGGCGTCACTTTTTCCGCAAGTGCTGTTTCGTCATGACTGCCCCCGGGGTACACAAACGGCACCCCGCCTCCGGCACCGCAAAGAAAAACCGCTCTCACCATGGAGCTGCGGTGGCGGTACATGATTTCCAGCGTCTCCGTTCGGCCCGAAGAGCGGTACATTTCCGCCGCACTCTTCAAATGTACCGTGATATCCTGTACGGATTGCTCGATGCCGCGGGCCGTCTCCCGCACCAGAAACAGCTGCTGGCGGTTGAAGGCTTCGGCGGTGTTTCGTCCGATGGCACGCTGGGTCGCCAGAACGATCACCCCGATACCGGCAATTAATACCGCAGTCGCAAAGCAGATATTGACGGTCGTGCTGCGCGATTTCATCGCCCGGTGCTCTCCTGTCCAAACGGTGTGCGTGTCCCCGCCCCGCAGGCACGATGCGTCCCGCTCATGGCGTGCACAGCAGGAGCGAAGATTAAATAAAATCTATACTAATTTAAATACTGCGATAAAGCAACGGGTTTAAGGTGCAGGTGCGGAGACGGGGGCGAAGAAGAAAAGCTGAAGCAGCGTGCCTTTCTCTTTACTGTCGCCGGCTGTTTTTTTGTCATTTCGACCGAAGGGGAGAAATCTCTTCAGGGGCGTGAGATTTCTCAGTCGCCGTGCTCCTTCGAAATGACAGAATGGCTGCAGTGGTGTGAACATGCTCTAAAGTGAGTTTAGAAAGCACAGGGGCGAGACTGCACGGCGCGCCGTGCGCACCGCCTTCTGCCGCCGCAAAAAAAAGCCTGCCGCCGGAACCCGGTCCGGCGGCAGGCCTTTGAATGTACATCGCGAAAAAATTTCCGAATGCTACTGCTTGCCGGAAATCAGGTCGTCGACAACTGAAGGATCGGCCAGCGTGGACGTATCACCGAGTTCTCCGGTATCGCCTGCTGCTATCTTCTTCAGGATGCGGCGCATGATTTTGCCGCTGCGTGTTTTGGGAAGACCCGCGGCAAACTGGATTTTGTCGGGTGTCGCGATGGGGCCGATCTCGGAGCGCACGTGCTTGACCAGCACCTTCTTCAGATCATCGGTACCCTCGACTCCCGAGTTCAGGGTCACGAATGCATAGATGCCCTGCCCCTTGATCTCATGGGGCATACCCACAACCGCTGCCTCTGCAACCTTTTCATGCGCAACAAGCGCGCTTTCAACCTCGGCGGTACCCATGCGGTGACCGGATACGTTGATAACGTCATCGAGGCGGCCCATCAGGATAAAGTCGCCGTCGTCGTCGATCCGGGCGCCGTCACCGGTATAGTACTTGCCGGGGAACTGGCTGAAATAGGTCTCTTTGAAACGGTCATGATCGCCGTACACCGTACGCATCATGCCCGGCCAGGGCTGGGTGACCGTCAGGTGACCGCCTTCGTTCACATCCACCTCGGAGCCGTCTTCACGGATAATCGCAGGCTTGATGCCGAAGAAGGGGCGATTGGCGGAGCCGGGCTTGATTTTCATCGCACCGGGCAGCGGCGTGATCAGGAAGCCGCCGGTCTCGGTCTGCCAGTAGGTGTCGACGATGGGGCATTTGCCGCCGCCGATTTTGTTGTAATACCACATCCATGCCTCGGGATTGATCGGCTCGCCGACCGTGCCGAGAATGCGCAGGCTTGACAGGTCGATGCCGTCGAGCCAGGAGTCGCCCTGAGCATTGATGGCGCGGATAGCGGTCGGTGCGGTGTAAAACTGGTTGATTTTGTATTTTTCAACTATCTGCCAGAAACGGGAGTAGTCCGGATAGCTGGGCACGCCCTCGAACATAACGCTTGCAGCGCCGTTCGACAGGGGGCCGTAGACAATGTAGCTGTGACCGGTTACCCAGCCGATATCGGCCGTGCACCAGAAGGTGTCTTCTTCCTGCAGATCGAAGGTATACTTCAGCGTTACATTCGTGTACAGCAGGTAGCCGGCGGTCGTGTGAAGCACGCCCTTGGGCTTGCCGGTGGAACCGGATGTATAGAGAATAAACAGCGGGTCCTCGGCGTCCATCTGTTCGGGCTCGCAGTATGAAGGCAGCCCCTTGGCATTCATCTCCTCATGCCACCACACATCGCGGCCCTCCTTCATGGGAACATCGGTGCCGGTGCGATTGACGACGATCGTGGTTGCGACGTTCGGGCATTCATTCAGGGCCTGGTCGGCATTGCCCTTCAGGGGGATGACCTTGCCCGAGCGGTAGCTCGCATCGCTGGTGATCAGCACCCTGGCATCACAGTCAAGAATGCGGTCGCGCAGAGCGTCGGCGCTGAAACCGCCGAATACGATGCTGTGGATTGCGCCGATACGGGCGCAGGCCAGCATGGCGATCGGCAGCTCGGGAATCATGGGCAGGTAGATGGATACGCGGTCGCCTTTTTTGACGCCCTTTTTCTTCAGCACGTTGGCGAACTTGTTGACCTCGTAATACAGTTCGATATAGGTATAGGTGCGCGCCTCGTCGACCGGCTCGCCCTGCCACATGATTGCAGCCTTGTTTTTGCGCTCGGTCTTGATGTGGCGGTCCAGGCAGTTGCAGGACACATTCAGCTTGGCTCCCTTGAACCACTCGATGCGCACCTTGTCGCCCCATTCATAGTCCAGGACCTTGTCCCATTTCTTGAAGAAATCAAGATTCTGCTCGGCCTGCTCGCCCCAGAAACCTTCCGGGTCCTCGATGGAGCGTTTGTACATTTCTTCGTACTGTTCAATGCTCTTGACGTGCGCTTTTTCCTGCAGGTCCTTGGGGATATCAAATACGCGCTTGTACCCTTCGGACGCAACGGAAGTCATTGATTTTTTCTCTTCAGCCATCCCTTCAATCCTCCTTCTACGATTTGTTCGGTTCCTTTTTGGCAGCAACAGCTTACCGGAAAGGTGCAGAGTATAAAGCTGTTTACGTCTCTGATCGATTCAAAGCTGATGCCGGGAACTGCCGGCATAGTGTAAATCAGCTAATTCAAACAATAAATATGCCAAGAATCATATATGGCTTCAAACTGCACGATAAAGAATTATAAATGTTATTTCATATAGTTCACTTTGTCAATAGAAATTCACTGGAATAAGTTGCATGGTTTTCTTTTGTCAGTTTGTCACAGCATTGCTGTTTTTCTTTAATAAACAATAAATATAATTTAAATCATTTCTTACTACTCTGTAATCTTTGACTACAGAGTAGTACCTACAATAACGCCTGACATTTTGTCAGGCTGCCGGAACGGCAAAAGCAGCGGCACAACCGTTCTCATGCCTGTGCTATACGGCCCCGACATGGTGAAAACAAGCAACATATTGAATTTGTTTGATTTTTATACTCATCAAGAGCAGCCTGAAACAGTGCCTGACCCGGCTGCCATAAAAAATAAATAATCAGCCGACATGACAGGCTCTGGCGCTATTATTGCTTGTAAAGCCGGTATGCAAATTACTCTTATTCATTTCCGTACAACGGCCGACACAGTAATCGATAGACGCTGCAGCCGGGCGGACACGAAACCATAACAACAGCCCGAGGTGATCGGAATTTCCCATGCCGAACGATAAAACCGACGAGACAAAATCCAATCTGCATCCCCTGGAGGCATCCGTTCTTTCCCTGGCAACCGGCAAGGTGGACGAGGCCCGTCCGCCCGAGGCAGCCGAGCAGGTTTTGATGATGCCGCAATCCGAGCCTGAGCCCATGGCTGTTTCGGAGGAAAGCGCCGAACAGGCGTCGCTGCAAAAGCTGGGCTCTATCACCGCAAAGCTCAACGAGTGCATGGTCTTTGTCGGCAAGCAGGTGCTGGGACGCGAAAACATTATCAGACAGGCCTTCATGGCCATCATAACCGGCGAGCACCAACTGCTTATCAGCCGCACCGGCATGGCCAAATCGCTGCTGGCCCGGCAGATATTTTCCTGTTTCGACGGAGCTCAGATATTCGAAAAGCAGCTTACCAAGGATACGATGCCTGAAAACCTCTTCGGCGCATACGATATCGATGCCATGAAAAAAGGCAAAATGATCCACAACGTCGAGGGCTCTCTGGTTCTTTCGCACTTTGCCTTCCTTGACGAAATATTCGATGCAAACGACATGCTGCTGCGCTCCCTGCTGTCGCTCCTGAACGAAAAGCAGCTTGTCAACGGTGAGCAGATCGTATCCTCGACGCTGCTGAGCGCAATCGCCGCGGCCAACTACATACGGCTCACCGAAGTGCTGGAAGCGGTGATCGACCGCTTCATGTACAAAAGTTATATACCGGAAAACAAGGATCTGTATTTCCAGTATTCGATAGATCATATCTATCAGCAGCACTTCGGAAAAATCGCCGCGCCCGATATACGCATAACGCTCGGCGAGCTGTCGTTTTTGAAAAAGCTCATTCAAAGCCGGCAGATCGACATACCCGGCTATGTGCTTTTTCTGAAAAACTACATCATGAAAAAATACATTGAAGAAACCCGCAACATGGTTTCCGATCGAAAAAATTATACCATCAGCGACCGCAAAAGCGTGAAAACCCAGGACACCCTGCGGGCCGCGGCCATACTTGACGGCCGCCACACAGTTGAGGAAAAAGACCTCGACAATCTTTTTTTCGCTGTCTGCACACTCGGCCGGGAGGAGGAAACCGTGCGCTTCAACAAAATACTGAGCGCCGCCAGAAATTATTTCCGCCAGGACAAAAAAATGCTGGAAAACATTTTCGATGCCGTCAGCATTCTCACCCTTATAAAAAGCTCGCGTGATCAGGACAGTCTTAAATCCGACAGGACCTTTACCAGCATCCGGACCCGGCTCGACCAGGTGACCCGCAGGGAAAACTCCTTTTTGACGGAATATTTCAACAAGCTCAAGCAGACATTCATGGGCCTGACCCGCGACACCTACATTCCGGAAACGTTTACGGTGCTGGAAAACATCAGCGAAGCTTCCCTCAAAGATGTGCGGACGCGTGAGGCACGCGAGCTCCTGACGGGATTCCGGCAGGACATTTTTAATGAAAAAAAGCTTCTGCAGCTGTAGCGCATCATGGAGAGCTCCTCGTTTCAGGCACAGCTTGATTTCTACACCCCGCCCTGCGGCGTGTGCGACACCCGCAACCTGCATCTGACGCCGGAGATTCTGAAAATATTCTACCTGGCACGGGTAATCTTCAGCGAAACCAGCCGTCACCGTATCAAAACCCAGGCCTCCCCGCTGTTCAACCGTGAGGAAATATTCACCCGAAAAACCACCCGTACATCCGACGACCCGGAGGCTCATAAAAAATCCCCCATGGACAACTTTATCACCCTGGGCAAAATCGCCTCCCTGCGCGACATCGCCCACCTGCTGCCGCGCGAGCACGTGATTTATGCGGAGAATATTTTTTACAAAAAACTCGCCAACCGCGAGCTGATCAAGGTCGACTATGAAAGCCCGTCCGTTGGCATTCAGTCGGTTGAAAACTTTCTGCGCAAAGAAGAGGTTGAGCTGAAGCGCAGCCAGAAAATATATCTTCTGTTCGACAACTCCACCTCAATGAACGGCGACAATTTCAAAAAGCTGTTCGTTGCAAAGGCTATCGCGCTGGAATACCTGCGCCGCGTCTCGGATGAAAAGCCGCAGCTGTACTTCCGCACATTCCACAGCGAGGTGGGCGGGCTTGCCAAGGCAGGCACGCAGGAGGAGATACAGTCGCTCATTCAGCATATTATCGACCTCCAGACCGGAGGCGGCCGCATCACCAATATCGGCGATGCGGTTCTGCGGGCCCTTGACGACATAACCAGCGACCCTGAGCTGCAAGAGGCCGAAATTCTGGTCATGACCGACGGGTTCGGACCGGTGCCCGCCGACCTGATCGAGCGGCTCGGCGGCATCAGGCTGCACATATTGCTGATACCCGATCTGGACATTGAAAAGATCCTCAAGCTCTACCCCACCCGAGCCGCCTGGGAAAAAGGGGGCCCCAGCGGTACACGCCCCATGCCGGACTTCTGGAAATACTACAGCACACAGCCCCCGCCCATGAACCTGGGCGGCGACGACCTGTACACCGAGGAAAAACGCTCGTACGACACCGCCAGCAAATCGGTAAAAGAGCTCAAAATGCTTGAAATCCTGCAGGGCCTGAACCAGATATACACGCTGCAGGAAATGTGTCGGGAATTCATCTTTGTCGTTATTTCTTCGATCATGGGGGAGGAGTTCGAGCTGGGCATGGAGGATCTCACCGGTATCGAGAAGCACATCGGCGAGCTCGCCTCGCAGGATATCGACAGCATGACCAACGACGAAAAGCTGAAATTCCTGCAGTCCGTCAATTTCATCATTCAGTTTTTGACGATCGCCAGGGCCAACAGCACCGATAAGCAGGTGCTGAAAAAAATCAAGGACCTTTCACGGGCGGCGGCAGCCCTGCAGGCGAAAATCCTTAGCGACCCCTGGATCCAGTCCATGCTGAAAGCGGATAATATAAAATTCGATATCAAGTTCGACCTGGCGGTGGCCCGCAAAAACAACGACATGTCGCTGCTGAAAGCCTTTGCCTGCCTGTTCCGGGTGCTCTGGCAGCGCTTTGTCGAGGCCTGCAGAGAAATCAGGCACGATTACAAAATATGACCCCCCCTCCCCGGAGGGTGTGATATTCTGTTCCTATCCTGATGGAGCCGTATCAACCTTGCGGCAGTGCGCTTCAGCAGCCTCTATCTCTTTAGCCTTGAACTTAAGTGCACGTAACACTATTCACATAGCCTTTTTCCGGTGCCCGCCTGGTGGTGCGAAAATGCAGGAGCTGCTTTAGCTGCGATTTTTTTTTCGCGGCCGAAGGCCGCTCCTGCCCGGCTGCCCTCTTTTGACACATGCCACAGCTCACTCGTTTGTTTTCCGTTCCCACACCTGCAGCGCGTGAAATCCGCCTGCCTTGAATTTCCGGTTCATGATGGCAATGCGCTCGGCCGTGATTTTCGTGACGATTTTATTTTTTTTCATCATCTCTATCATAACGTCCAGGGGCGGCGGCTGGGGTGCCGGTGCCGGCGCGCTCGGCAGGGTCGGGACATATATCTTCAGGGCATCGGCAAAACCGGGGTCGTCACCGGTAATCTGCTCGGCAGTGCCGACGATCTGCACGCCAAGGGCGCCCGTAAAGTAGTTATAGTCCTCGACGTGTTTTACGTAGGCAAGCGACACGTGCGGATTGGCGGCAATGTGGAACAGCTTCTCGGTCTGCTTTTCAGAAACGGCATACAGGGTGAACGTGTCCGGATCGAGCACAAACTCGATGACGGTAGAAAGGGGCCTGTTTTCGAACGATGTACTGAGAACGAATATTTCCCGGAAGTCCCCCTTGCCCTTGAGGGCGTCCCGGACGGCTTCTTCTATCTCACTGCGCGGCATGCGCCCTGTTTCGGTTTTCGTCATGGCCATGGTTGCGGATGTGTAGGCATCGGTACCGTCCCATGTGTGACAGTCCTTGCACTTCATGCCTTCATCGTACACACCGTGGTGCGGCGGCTTTTTTGTGGGCTTCACGTACAGCTGTTTCGGGCCTCCCGGCGGCCAGTTCTCGGGAAGCGCAAAGCAGCATTGATCGGCAAACATAAAAAATGCAACAGCTGTCAGAATCATACTCTTTTTCATGTCCGGTCTCCTTGTGCATAATCTTATAACTTGCTGTAATACCTTAGTATAAAAAGCATGACCGGCGCTGTCAATCATACCCGCCGTCCCGGTTCGGACCAGGGCCTGAACCGGGTCAGGTTACCGGAAAAAATGCTTCTGAAAGCCTTTGAAACCGTAAAAAATGTGGTGACTCCGGTGCGGTAAAAAAAATCAGCGGCGGGAAATTTTTTTAATTTTTTTTTCGAGCGGGCGTTCCCATGAACTGTATTTTTAGTGATTTGCCCTGCCGTTTGAATGACAACCTCGGCCGGAGCTGTTTCTTATCCGTCATCCCCGTGAAAGCGGGGATCCGTTTTTTGTTTTTACCGCAACCCTCGTCCCTCAAGGCCGAAGGCCGCTCCTTGCTCTTTGCCTTCATTACCCCGATTCACCACCTAAAAAAAAGAAAAACTCGTTGGTTCCTGAAAACAGGG
>CAZFIB010000012.1:0-71903 GCA_964518865.1 uncultured Thermodesulfobacteriota bacterium | reverse complement strand
GAGTTGAAAGGATCGCCGCCTAAGCTCCTAAACACAACATTTGACAATAGCTCAGCGTTGAGAGGAAGGATGTTAACGGTAATGATGCAGAATAATATGCTCAGGAAAATCGAGAAGAATCTCTTCATCGCGTGCCCCTTTCTTGTGGCTGGAGATTAAGGTAGATATACTGATATACGGGATTATACGGCCATGCGCAAGAGAATAATTTTAGGTGAAAGCATAGTAAGATAGTAAGAATAATATAATTTATCGTTTATTTTTCCTTTCCTTTCTGTGTAGTACTATCCTCAGGGGGACTAAGTTTCATGGGGTGTTAACCGAGAAGTTGCCCTCTTGAAATGTATAAAGCTCAGAACAATACAGCTGCTTTGAAAATGGAATGTTTTGCATGCAAACGTCACTCTTCAGCGGCGCGTCTTGTCCACACCTGCTGCAAAAGATTGTTAACCCATTGTTTTATGTTCCGTATCCAGCACCAGCGGGAAAATTCTCAAATACTTTCAGGGCATCCCGCCGCGTAATGACAGTATCGTAGAGACCGATGTCCTCGTCCGCGTGTTTGTTGATGCCGGTGTAACTGAGGCTGGCGTCTTCGTAACGCTTGAACTTGTAGACGGCATCGTTCATCAGGGCGCTGTTGAACACGCCCAGGCTCACCAGCAACTCGAAATCCTTGACGCTCAAGCCCGTTACCTTCTTGAACAAGCCGGGTTCCAGTTGGGTGATCACGTCCTTCAAGGTGCGTTCGCGATAATCGGTGAGATACATGAAGATGGGAACGCGGGTGGCGAACTTGATGAGCTTCTCCTGAATCTGCTTGCGCTTGTTTTTGTATTCCTTTTCTTCCTCGGTCAGCTCCTTCTTCTCTTCCTTCGTCATTTCCTCGTCATTCTTTTCCTTGCGGGTTTTCTTCACGGCTTCCGACTTGTTGATGATTGTCTCGATGTCCTGATTGAGGTTTCGGAAGCCCTCGATGCTCTTCAGCGCCTTCATGGCGGCCTCATCGGCCATCAGCCGCTTTAAGGTGTCATTGTCAACATTCACCAAGAGAGCGCTTTCCCAGCGACGGGCCAGCAGCGTCGCCGTCGTCCCGCTCATCGCCATATCTAAAATTCCTGCGGCGTCAATCTGCTTCATTGAACTGCCGTCGTAGGCCAGCACCGGCAGGAAACTGATGAACTCCTCGACCTTCTTCTCCGGGTTAGCCTCATCCACATTCAACCGGCAACTGTAATCAGCGATCTGGCGCAACGCCCGGTCCGGCGCAAAGTCGAAGACGTAACACTCCTCCTTGATGATCTGCTCGTTGTTCGGCGCGTCGCCGTCGGGGTTCGACACCGTCCAGGGCGATTGCACACGGAAAGCCGCCTGAAAGTAGGTCTCGGGCGTGGACGCATTGCGAAGCATGAAGATGCCTGACCAGGGCCGCACCGTAACACCGGTTGTCAGCTTACCGCAGGTCAGCGTTATCGTTTTCGATTGTAGCGGATCATACATGGCGTCCAGCACGGGCGGCAGCGCGGCAACGCCTATTCCGGCGGCGCTGCCCGCCGCCACGATTACTGTGTAATCGTGATAGAAGCGGTTCTGCTTCTTCGCCAGCAGGTTGCGCATCGCGTAACACGCCGCCACGCTGGGCAGGAACCAGAAGGTATGCGACAGGATATTCAGCAGCCGGGCATCGGAATAGGGCATCGGAGGCTTCTTCGCTCCCAGCTTCAGGTTGTCCATCGTCGCCGCCTGGAACGCACCCCGGATCAGGTCCAGCCACTTCTGCACTTCGTCCTCATACTTGAACTTCGCCGTGCCGCCCACCCCCTCGGCGGAGAAAAACACGTTCAGGTCGAACTCGTCGAACTCGCCCTGCATGGCGATCTCCCGGATCGCGTCTGGCAGTTGATACGTCATCAGCACCATACGCGGCAGGCAGGCATAGGGGTTGTCCCCGCCCTTCCAGTCCCGCTTGGCGCGCTGCTCGTCCGAGTAGGTCCAGTTGAATATCTGCTCCTCGATGAACTCTCCCGAGGCGATGGCGCGGAACGGAGTGCCCGACAGATACAGGTAATGATCCGTCGTGATCGGCATGATCTCTTCATCGAAATCCTGCAGACCCTCGCCCTCGGCGAACGCGATCTCCCTCTTGTCCTCGGCCTCGAAGAGTTCCTTGGCGTTCTCGCGCCAGGCGCCGTAGTGGTATTCGTCGAAGATCACACAGTCCCAGTTCGTCGCGTGAACCCATTCGTTCTTGGTCTTGATGCCGCCCGTGCTCCGGTTCTTACCCAGGTAGTCCTGAAACGAGCCGAAGCAGACGAAGGGTTTCCTCTTGTCGATCTCCTCATAGCTCAGGCCGCCGGGTTTGATGAACTGCCAGCCCGCGAAATCGACGTGCTGCTTCAGGTCCTCTTCCCACGCGCTCTGCACCGCCGGTTTGAATGTCAGCACCAGCACCTTGCGCCAGCCCATCCTCTTCGCCAGCTGATAGGCAGCGAAGGTCTTGCCGAAGCGCATCTTGGCGTTCCAGAGGAAATGCGATGGCTTTTCGTGGTTGCTCCTGTCCTTGCGCCAGGCGGCAAAGTAGGCCGCCGTTTTCTCGACCGCCTCAACCTGCTCGGGGCGCATCGCGAAATCAAGCGACCGGTTCTCTTCGTTCAGTTGGCCGGTTCGCACAGCAACGATCGCCGCCTTGACCTGCTCGACCGTGCAGCGGAACCATTCGCCGCCCTCGTTTTTGACGCCGTTGATCCGCAACATGCTGTGCACGTGATGATCGGTGAAGCTGGTCCCGTCGTTACGCATCGCCGGTTCTTCGAGAACGATGCGATAGGGTAGCTTGCCGGGCCGCAATGTCGGATACTGCTGCGCCACGCGGCTCTGTGCGTCCACGGTCGTATAGCCGACCTTGAGCAGCCCCGCGTACTGCGGATTCGTGTCCTCATAGGCGTAAATCGTGGGCCGCGATTTCGAGCGCCGAGGGAAGAAGCCGTTACTCATCGTCCGCCTCCATCGGGCGGATTTTGGATTCGATGAAGGCGATTTCCTCTTCAGTCAGGCTGTATTTTTTGTAGAGCTTTTCGTCTGTCCATAGCTTCGTCATGTCGAGAATGGGAACCAAGGAGTATGAATCCTTTGTGATGTGATGGGAAAACATGAACTGCGATACGAGAAAGCGATACAGACGGGTCTTCATGTAAGCAACGAGATTCTGGGCCTTTTCTTCATCATCATACGCACCAATAACAAGATATGTCTCGGTGCAGATAGTCCCCGGCGGCAGTATGTCGATCTTCGAAAGAACTCTCCGCCTCCCGTCCTTGCCGGGATTACCGGCATGATCGTATCCGACATACGACGTGATAACCTTCCATTTGTCTATTATTTCAAAACCGACGGATATCTCGGATCGCTTGTAAGGTCCTTCGCCCTTTTGCCAGCGAAGTATGATGTCTCCCTTCTTCTGTGGACGTACAAAGGTGCGAAGACCAAAAGGTTTACTAGCTGAAACCTGTTCGCTCATTCTCCTTTCTTTTTTCGCAAGAACCTTACGAAGAATGGGGACAGCTTGGCTGTGGCGGATAAATGTCCTGAACTCATTCAAAGGACGGTTTGAGGTTGCTTCGATACCGCCGTGCATGTTGACGACTTGGCACTCACCCTTCGAATCGCGCTCCCAAAGGAAATAACAAATGCCTCCTGCAATATCGACACCGGGGAAAACTTCATTGGCATCCTCAAAATCCACGATCTTGCGGATACGGTTGTCGTTCAACATTTCGGTGCGGAACTCATCCAAGCCCTTTCCACCGCCGAACCAGCGCGAGGGAATAATCATGGTCAAGTAGCGGGGATTGAGTTTCTTGGCCTGTTGAACGAACCTGTGGTAAATCGGTGAGGCGCTGCGGCCGAAACCGCCATCGCTCAGCTGATAGGGCGGATTGCCGATGATGACGTCGAATTTCATCTTGAATAGTTCCTCCGGGTTTTCGGTGTGAATAAAGGCGTAGGCGTGGGTTTCGAGTTCCTCGCCGCGTTCGTAGTTGGCTTCGTTGGCCCCACAGAAGGCGCAGCGGCCATTCACCCAGACGTGTTCCACGCGCTCGAAACGGATGTTGCCCTCGGGCGTGTCGAATGTCTCGCAGACGGAATACCTGCCGTTGGCGGTCTTGGAGCAATAGACCGAACGGCGCGAAAGAAGTGCGGTCAGTTCCGTGATGGCCAGGCCGTAAAGCTGGTTGCGGAAGATGTGGTTGACGCGCTCCTGCCGGTCGGGGATGCGCCGCTCCAGCCCGGCGTCGAGCCGTTTGGCGATCTCGCGCAGGAATACGCCCGACTTGCAGCCGGGGTCGAGGAAAGTCGCCTTCGGGTCGCCCCAGAGTTCCGGCGGCAGCTGGTCGAGCATCCGGTTGACCAGTTGCGGCGGCGTGAAGACCTCATCGCTCGACAGGTTGGCGATGCACGTCAGCACGTCGGGATTGTAACTTTCACTTGTCAGCATCGGCGATTTCCAGGAAGTGCGTCAGGGGGTATTCCTTCTCCGGCGTGGGGATAAAGACATCATCGCCAAGGTCGGAGAAAAGCGGCAGTTCCTTCATGGACTCGTGCTCCAGCAGACCGTGAAAGGTGAAATCGCGGCGCTTGAGGAAGCTGCCGTTAACCGGCGACCATTCGGAGAAGACGATGTAATCGGGTTGCTCGCTCACCGTTTTGAGTGTAAGCGCGTCGCCGTGAACGATGTTGCTGTCGAGAATGAAGCGGACCGATTCGCGGCACTTGTCGTTGGTCTTGCCCGAGAAAAGGCTCAGATAGTTCTGCTCGAAGATGCCGAAAAGCCGCTGGCGGCATTGCTCGACATTGTCCTCCAGGATGTCGATGCCGTAGATGCTGGAAACGGCCAGCACGGCGTTGCGCTCGTATTCAAGCTGGCTCTTGGCGTAGCGCTTCTCCACGACGCGTAGTTTCCGTTCGAGAATCTCGGCCAGAAAGTTCCCGGTGCCGCAGGCGGGTTCGAGGAAGCGTGATTCGATCCGCTCCGTTTCCTGCTTCACCAGGTCGAGCATGGCGTTGACCTCGCGTTTTCCGGTCAACACCTCGCCGTGATCTGCTACACGTTTTTTCGATATGACGTGTTCTTCCATCGGCCCCTCGTCGGTAGTCCGGCAACCTATGTGGCTAACGCTGCGGTGCCGCCCGAGGTGCGAGGGACGGCACTACTGGTTTGTTGGTCTTTCAGTATCAGATTGTCACGCCATTTGGTTATGAGTGCCCCTATCTTTTCGAACGGCTGCATGGTTGTCTCTGCCAGAGCCTCCAAAATCGTCTCCTGCAGGCAACATTCTTCAAGGCCCAAGCCCAAAGCCAAAATCGGGGAGATAGTAGACTTTCTTAGCGTTCCTTTGGGGTGGTCCACGTCCTCCAAATAGTGCTTCCAGTGGTTCGCAGCAGCGTTGATAATCTCTACGACAGAATGTCCCGACTCATGCATGGGGGGCAAACGAAGAGCGTCAGCTTTTTCCACACTTGGGATTTGACAGGTAGTGGTGACGTACTGTTGGCACATCACGAAGCCCAGACCGGCAATGTAGGATATGCGGTCCCAGAAGATGTTCTGCTCTGGGGGCTGCGTTACTCTGCGCTGGCAATCGTATCGGTCACGCTGCCTATCGAGCAAAGCGAGTAGCTCCAACAACTGCTCAAGCTCGGCATCTTGTACTGGCTCGTTTGGGAGCAGGATGTACATAGTTTTAAAAAAACATATTAGATAAAGCCGATTTGCCTTCTACCCTGATATTGGGCAGCTAAACAGGTAAATCTGCATGATTGGAATAATTAATTTAGTTTAATACTGTTATAAACAGTGCAAATAAAAATTAAAATACAAGGTATTTTATGTCAAGTCATTTATTGAACGAAACACGAAGTGTGAAGAAACGGCGGCTTTGCTCGAATCGCACAGAGCGTACTTATGTTAACTGGGTAAAGCGTTTTGCGGCACTTCAACATGAGAGCCCGAGACGATCTGAATGATGGTGAAAAATAGTAGAAGAACATATGATGTTTCTGGCCCTCCCCAGCATATGGCCTCATCAACGCAAAACCAGTTCCTGAATGCGCTCCAAGATTAATCCGCCTGTCGCCGGAGCGAAGCGACCAGCAGGCGCAAACCAGGCGAACGCACCAGGCACCGATACCGGCTTCCGGCGGCGGCTGTCGCCCGAGGGCCGCGTACCAGGAGACGGTGCAGGATCAATATGCTCAGCTCCGGTTTCTGCTTCGTTCATATTTGTGGCTCACCCGTTAGTCACAAACGAGACTCAAAATACCTCCTCGCCTTCAGCTGCATTCAACAGTTCACGAAAAGCGTAGATTCCTGAGCGCTGTCCGCGCCCTTCAGACAGGGTCAAAAGAATTCCTTCGTTATGGTAAACCACGGTTTAGCTGCCGAAGCCGGACAAAGCGTGGCGCATCCAGCTGAATACGATAGCCGCCTGTTTGCTTGATACTTGACTTTGTTTTTGTTCTGGTAGATTAGTAGTATTACATAATCGTGATTACAACAGGAGGGCAGGAGGGCATGGATACACTTCCTCGTCTCGACAAAAACGTGATTTCAATTACCTCCCTGCACGATACCGAAGAAGAAAAAGAGTACTGGCTGTCTAAAAAACCGCAGGAACGGCTTGCCGCCGTCGAAATACACAGAAGGATGGTATATGGAAAGGATCGGGTTTCATCAAGACTTCAAAGACTTCTTGAAACTTCTGAACTCATACGAGGTTGAGTATCTGCTTGTCGGCGGCTATGCTGTCGGCTATCACGGTTATCCGCGCGCTACCGGCGATATGAATATCTGGATCGCTGTCAGCGATTCCAATGCCCGCAGGACCGCTGAAGCACTTACTGCTTTCGGCATGCCTCAAGAATCCCTGCCGGAAAAACTGTTTCTCGAAAAAGACAAGGTGATTCGCATGGGAGTACCGCCGGTGCGCATAGAAATAATTACCGGTGCTTCAGGGGTTGTATTTGAGGAGTGCTATTCACGGCGTGAGATTATAGATATTGACGGTATCCCGGTAAATATTATTTCACTTCTTGACATCAGGGAGAACAAGCGCGCTGCCGGCAGACACAAAGACCTCGAGGACCTGAATCACCTGCCGTAACATCCTTCCTTTCAGGTACCATATTTCGTATTAAGCCTTGACCGGCTGCACATTCTCTGGTATTGCCATACCCCAAACCGTCAGGGACCGGAACGCACTATGCGGATTATCGCCATCGCCAATCAAAAAGGCGGCTGCGGGAAGACAACCACCGCCGTCAACCTGTCATCCTCGCTTGCCCGTCTCGGAAAGCGGGTTCTGATCGTCGACTGCGACCCCCAGGCCCATGCCACCCTGGGGCTGCACGTGGAGGCCGAGCAGGCAAGCATGTATAATGTGCTCACGCCCTGCGGCGGGGAGCGCCTGCCCATCGCCGAGGTCATCGTGCCGATACGCCCGGGCTTTCACCTTGCGCCTGCCGGATCGCTCATGGGCGCCCTGGAGCAGCAGCTGGCCGAGGTGCAGGGACGCGAGCACACCCTGCTGGAGGCTCTTGCCCCGGTCACGCGGGCCTACGATTTCGCAATCCTCGACTGCCCGCCGAGCATCGGCCACCTCTGCTTCAATGCCCTGCGCGCCTGCAGCGAAGTTGTCATTCCCATCGACATGAGCCTTTTTTCTTTGCGCGGGGTTGTAAAGCTGGTCGATGTCATCGAGTACCTGAAAAAATCTCTCGGCCATGAAATCGACAGCACGGCACTGATTACCATGTTCGATTTCAGAACGCGCTATGCGCGCCGGGTTCTGGAAAAGGTGCGGGAAGCGTTCGGTGAGAATGTGTTTGAAACCGTCATACGCTACACGGTGCGGCTGCGCGAGTCGGTCGACCACGGCCTGCCGGTCGGTGACTTCGACCGGAACTCGATCGGCTGTGCCGACTATGAACGACTGGCAGGTGAGGTTATCCAAAAGCTGCCGCAGGCAAAAAGCAACCGTTCGGATGCCGGCAAAAAAGCACGCCATATCGTTGAACGGGCCGAGGCCTACTTCGGCAGCCCGGGCGCTGCGCCGGAAAATGATTCGGAATGCTTTTCCGGCGGTTTTTCGTCATCCTACTCCGATATGATCGACATGCTGGCCGGCGCGGAAGACGAGTTTCTGCCGGAGGACGATGAGCTTATATAGTTATTGTATGCAATTATTGCAGCAGATTTGCAAAGTTATCACTTTCCTGCACGGAGCGAAAAAAACGTGTTCGTACGGGGATTTTAATTAATGTTTTATGGGGTCTATCCGATTTTAAATACTATGTGAAAAAACAAATGAACCCCGCTATCGACATGAAAAAACAGCATTTCACCGAGAGCCACACAGGCACAAAAGACAGGGATATTATCGAGCAGATGGAGGCCCTGGAAGAAATAATAGAGTGGCTCGAGGAAAAAGACGATACCGATATCGACCGGGCACTGCAGACAGTCGATGTCGATGAAGATGAAATCGACAACTGGCTGAATTCGCCCAAGCTCAAAAAAGTCCGCCGGTGGCTGAGCGACTAGCCCGAACGCCGTCACCACACCCTGATTTTCCTGCCTTACACTTTCCTACACCCTGAGTCCAGGATCAAGTCTGTCGCGAAGCTCATCCCCGAACACATTGCAGGCATACACGGTCAGCGCTATCGCAGCCCCCGGAAACAGAATCATCCAGGGAGCGCTTGCAAGGTACGCCCGGTGCAGGCTTATCATCGAGCCCCAGGTAGGCATGGGCGGCTGAACGCCCAGCCCCAGAAATCCGAGTGCGGCTTCGGCAAGAATAAAGCTGCCGACCTTGATGCTTGCGGAAACCAGCGCCAGGGGCAGGCAGTGCGGAAGGATATGAGAAAAAATGATGCGCAGGTGCGAGCAGCCCGCTGCCCTGGCAGAATCGACAAACGCCTGCTCGTTTAATGACATGGCCATGCTCCGAAACAGGCGGGCGAAGGAAGCCCACCCGGTTGCACAAAGCGCGATAACCGTCGACACGGCGCCCGGAGGCAGCACGACCGAGATGCCGACAGCCAGCAGCAGGGTGGGAAACGCCAGAAAAATATCTGTCGTTACGACAAACAGCGCATCGAGCTTTCCGCGCCAGTACCCCGCAGCCAGGCCGGTAAGCAGGCCGACCAGCAGCGCGAGCACGGTGGCTGAAAGCCCTATGGCGAGCGAATAGCGGCAGCCCCAGACAACGCGGCTGAAGATATCCCGGCCAAGCGTGTCCGTGCCGAACCAGTGCTCCGAACCCGGCGGCAGCTTGATCCGGTCGAGTTCGATTGCAAGCGGGTCATGGTGCGCCAGCCAGGGGCACAGCAGGGCTGTAGCCACAAGCACCAGCAGCAGCCCGGCCGAGCAGGCCAGCACGGTATGACGAAAAAATATCGTCCGCAGTATACGCACAGCTCTCACAAGCACCCTCCGGTAATTATCCTCGCCCACAGGGCGAGTCTTCATGATGGACCCCGGCGGGGGCCATAAAGTCTCCGGGTCCCGTTTTGACCGCGCCGGGTCTGAGTCCCGTGCTGCGGAAAAAGGGCCGAACTGTCTGAGCAAAGCGGGTTTTTGGCCCGCCGCTGCACGGGGCTCACGCGAGGGCACCCGCCGGAGGCGGGCCGGGCAAACGGGTGCCGCATCTCCGCTTTTTTGTGAAATGCCGTGACAGCATGCCAGAGCAGTTTTCTGTTTTCTGCAGCCGTCTGTTGTTTGTCATTTCGACCGAAGGAAGAAATCTCTTCAGGGGCATGAGATTTCTCTTTCGCTGTGCTCCTTCGAAATGACAGAATGGCTTATCAGCCAGTGTGAAAACGCTCTAGCCCCCGCCTTTCTTTGCACCGATCCTGGGATCAAAAAGGCCGTATAACAGATCTACGATGAGATTGACCGCTACGAACAGCCCGGCGCCAACCAGAACGCTGCCCAGTATAACCGGGTAATCCCTTCGGAATATTCCCTCGACCGCATATCTGCCGATACCGTTCCAGCCGAAAATTGTTTCCGTCAGCACGGACCCGTTCAGGTAGCTGCCGAAATCAAGCCCCACCAGCGTGACAACCGGAATGAGCGTATTCTTCAATGCATGCCTGATGACAACGGCTGTCGCGCCGACACCCTTGGCCCGTGCGGTCAGAATAAACGGCTGCCCGAGGGTTTCGATCATGCCGGCCCGGGTGATCCGGGCTATGAACGCCGCCGAGTACAGACCGAGCGTGCAGGCGGGCAGGACCATAGCGGCGCCGCCTGTGCCGGATGGCGGCAGGAGCTTCAGCTGAAAGGCAAAAATATAGATGAGCACCAGACCGACCCAGAATACCGGGACCGAAATGCCGCCCGTGCTGATAATCAGGCAGATACGGTCGAGGAGCCGGCCGCGGTATACGGCCATGAGGCTGCCGAGCACCAGACCGAAAACCGTTGAAACAAGCATCGCCGCGCATGCCAGCTTCAGGGTGTTGGGCAGCTTCTCGGCGATTTCGCGGCTGACTTTTTTCTGAGTGTAATATGAGCGCCCCATTTCACCGCGACTCAGGAGTTTGAGATAGCCGGCATACCGGCGAATAAAATGCTGATCGGTTCCGAGCTCACGCCTCATTCGTGCCAGCGTTTCCGGATCGGACCGGTTCCCTGCCATACCGCGGACCGGATCGCCGGGAAGAGCACTCAACAGTAGAAACGTTATGAAGGTTATGCCCAGAAGCGTGGGAATAATCATTATAATTCTTTTAATATAATAACTCATGCTTTGATTAACTTATCCGATAAAAGATGTAGTATCTTGCAGATTTTTGAAAAATCATGAGTTTATTTTCATTATTTTGCATAATATTTTTTTTAAATTTATCTTAAAAATACTTTTTCATTGAAAATAAAACGATTAATTTATATAATTAATCAATTGCTTTAATAAATCTTACAATAAACCATTTTCTCACAGTATGGCAAGTGTAATCAGCATAAGCGGCGGAAAAGGCGGCGTGGGCAAGACCAATATCAGCGTCAACCTTGCCATAGCCCTTGCCAGACAAAAATCCCGCGTTTGTCTGTTTGATGCCGACCTGGGGCTGGCAAACGTCAATATACTTCTCGGCCTGTATCCGGACTTCGACCTTGAAGACGTCGTGCTCGGCGAAAAGACCCTCCAGGATATAATAATAAAGGATTACAACGGCATCGATATTATTCCGGGCAGCTCCGGCGTCGAACGGCTTGCAAACATCGATCACGACGACATCGAGCACCTGATAACCAGTTTTGCCCTGCTGGAAAACTATGACTATTGCATTTTCGACACATCATCAGGAATATCAAAAAGCGTAATAGCGTTTTGTCTTTCCGCATCAGAGGTCATAATCGTTGTGACAACCGAGCCGACCTCACTGACCGATGCCTATGCCCTCTTGAAAGTCCTGACCTTCAACGGTTTCTCCGGCACGGCAAAAATCATCGTCAATCAGTGCAAAAGCACGGCCATAGCGACCAGGACATTCGAAAAACTGAAAGAAGTCGTTCAGAATTATCTTTCCATCGACATAGAGCCGCTGGGCATAATCGCCCAGGACAAGAAAGTAATCGACGCGGTGCACCGCCAGGAGCCACTGCTCAAGGTCTCCCCTGATGCGCCGGCGGCAAAGTGCATACAGGCCATCGCAAAACGTCTCATCGAAAATCAGCCGGCCGACCTGCAGCCCTTTTCAATAAAAACATTCTGGGAAAAGTTTCTCGATATCGCCCGCAGCCCGCTCCGGCTGCCCGACAGGGAACAGCCCCTGCCCCGGCAGGAGACGGCGCCGGAAGCGGTTCAGCCGGAAGCCCCTGCGGAGGACGAGCTTGTGCTGCAGGAAGCTCAGGCCGAACAGGAGCCGGTCGCTTTCGAGAACGCCGCACCCGAACCCGCCGGACAGCCGCAGCCGGACACCTTCGAGGACACCGCACCCGAATTCGCTGAACCGCAGCCTGGCGAAGCGACAGAGTCCGTGGAACCGGTCGAGGAACATGCTCCCGCTGCAACAGCGGTTGAACTGCCAGAAGCACCGATCGATTTCGACGTCGTCCAGTTTCCCACACTGCCGCACATTCTTGTCAAGCTCATTCAGGCCTGCAGCGATGAAAAAACAAGCATGAAAGACCTCGCGGCGATTATCGAAAACGACCCGTCACTGAGCACAAAAATACTGCGGCTGGTCAATTCCGTCCACTACGGATTTTCCCGTAAAATCAGCAATTTCAATCAGGCGCTTTCTCTGCTGGGAATCGACACGATCCGCAACATAGGCCTCAGCGCTTCGGTGTACCAGGTATTCGACAATGTCAGGGAAAGCGCTTCCTTCAACCTGCGGCAGTTCTGGTGGCACTCGCTGATGTGCGCCGTCCTGTCGAACCTTATAGCGAAAAAGCTCTCCAGCCCCCTGGCCGAAGAGGCCTTTCTGGCGGGCCTGCTGCACGATATCGGCAAGCTGGTGCTGTTCAACAACTATCCGGAACGATATGACGCCGTTCTGCAGGAGGCCTCCTCACCGGACCTCGTTTTTCAGGAGGAGCTGCGCCATTTCGGCATCACCCACTGCTATGCCGGTGCCCGCATCGTCTCGCACTGGAACCTGCAGACCTTCATAGCGGACGCTATCAGATACCACCATGAGCCCGGCGAAAGAATAACGAATGCGCTGCCGCTGGTGAAAACCGTGTATGCGGCAAACCTTCTGTGCTCGTGCGGCCCGCAATCGCGCGAGCATCGTATCGAACAGGCCCGGGCCGTTCTCGAGATCGACGAATCGGAAGCGCAGGAGCTGCTTCAGGAAGCCGAAGAGCGGGTCGAGCAGATTGCGGCATCGCTCGACATTACCATCGAGCAGCCGTTTGCCGCAGACGCCGAAGGCGACCGGGAGGCCATGCAGAGCCTGACCCGGCACGTTCGCGATCTTTCGCTGCTGCACGGTACGCTGCAAAGATTCATATCCGCCGATGATACCGCAAGCATGCTGCAGGCCGCCCGCGAGGGCCTGCAGGTTCTGTTCGATATCGAGCATGTCCTGTTTTTCCTGCATAACGAACAAAACGGTGTGCTTGAGGCGGCAGCGCCAGGACGGGATTCGGAACAGTCGCTTTTCGACGAGCTGACGGTCCCCTGCCGCCGGGAAACAAGCCTCATTTCAGAAGCCCTGCTCGCCGGCAGCACGATTGACTCCTTTTCACTATCGCAGCGGGACCCGACCATTATCGACGAACAGATTATCGGGCTTCTGGGAGGTTCAGGTATTGTGTGTCTTCCCATGAGCCTCAGCGAACGGCCGATCGGCGTTGTCGCCATCGGAGCCGATGAAAACAAGCTGGCGGTGCTGCGGGAACGGCTCCAGGTCCTGAGCATGTTCACCTGCTATCTCTCAATGGCGCTTGACGCCGAGCGCACCCGCGCGGCCCAGTCCAGGGAAAAACTTGAAGAGCGTCTTGCCGCATCTTCCGCGATAGCTAAAAAAATCGCTCATGAAGTCAACAATCCGCTGAGCATCATTCAGAATTATTTAAAAATTCTCGAGCTGAATCTTGCTGAAAAAGAGTTTGTCTGCGATGAGGTTCCCATCATGCGCGAGGAGATCGACCGCGTATCCGGCATTATCAACAGCCTTTCCGACTTTTCCAGCCCCCCGCACGAAGACCCCGATGCCGTGGACGTAAACGCCCTGCTGGAGGATGTAGCGGCCCTGACCAGAGAGTCCTTTGAGCAGCAGGGCATCCGGTTTCACTTTGAGCTCGACAGCCGGCTCCCCCGGGTTACGACCGGGAAAAACAGCCTCAAGCAGATAATCGTGAATCTCGTCCAAAACGCCGCCGAGTCTCTTGCCGGGGGGGGAACCATATCTTTGTCGACCAAACAGCTCAATGCGGCGGGCTCAATTGCCATCGCCGTAGCCGACGACGGCCCGGGCCTGGCAGAGGTTGTCCGTGACCGGCTTTTCGAGCCGTATGTCAGCACCAAGGGGAATGATCACGCCGGGCTCGGCCTTTCGATTGTATACAGTAAAATAAAAGAGCTGCAGGGCTCTATAGCCTGCTCATCCGAGAAGGGGCAGGGAACCGAATTCACCATTACCCTTCCCGTTACGCTCGCTGCCTGACGTGCGGCCCTGAGGATACCGATGCCGTATATACCGCGCATACTGATAGTCGATGACGAACCGCAGATATGCGACAGCCTGCGCCTGCTCCTGGCGCGTCAGGGGTATGATATTTTCACCACTACCAGCGGCCGGGAGGCCGTGGACCTGCTGAGCCACGAAACATTCGATCTGCTGCTGCTCGACATGGTCATACCCGACATGAGCGGATTCCAGATTATGGATCATATCAACAGCAGCGAACGTGAAATACTCACTATCGTCATTACCGGCAACGCCTCGATCGAGTCCGCGGTGACCGCCCTCAAAAAGGGTGCCTTCGACTACCTGAAAAAGCCCTTCGAGTATGAGGAGCTTATCAAGCGGGTGGGCAACGCCCTCCAGCAGAAAAAGCTGGTGCATGAAAAAAGGATCATCAACGGCAAGCTTGAACGTTTCGAGGAACGTTATCAGTTTCTCGTGCAGAACTCGCCTGACATTATCTATATCGTCGACGGCCGGGGCTGCTTTTCCTTTATCAATGTAACGGTTGAGCGCATTCTGGGCTTTTCTGCCGATGAGCTGATCGGGTGCCCCTTTGAAACCATCGTCCACGAGGAAAGTGCGGCGCAGCTCGCAGGCTTTTTGAAGGATATTACCGGCAGCGGTGCCCGCAGCAGCCTTTCTGTCGAGCTTAAGCTTAAGCTCCGCGACCACCCCGATGGGTTCAAACTGTTTGAAATCGAACACGCCCGGATGGGGTTCAGCCCGGACGATGAGGCCTCCGGCACCTACGGCGTCGCCCGTGACATAACCTATCGCAGGCAGCTGGAGAACCAGCTGCGCCAGGCAAAAAAAATGGAGGCTATCGGAGGCCTGGCGGGCGGCATCGCCCATGACTTCAATAACATTCTCATGGGCATCATGGGCTATACCTCTCTGATGCTTTCCGAAACCGATGCAGACCACGTTCATCATGCCAAACTGCAAAGCATAGAACAGCATGTCAGAAGCGGCGCGAACCTCACCAAGCAGCTGCTGGGATTTGCGCGCGGTCGCACGTTCGATGTAAAACCGGCCGACATACACGGTATCATCGACAGAACGGTAAACATGTTCGGCCGCGCCCACAAGAACATTGCAATCACCCGCAGCTTCGCCGAGCAGGTTTCCGCCGTAGAGGTCGACGAGGGGCAGATCGAGCAGGTGCTGCTAAACCTGTACGTCAACGCCATGCAGGCCATGCCCGCAGGCGGTTCGATTTCCCTTGCGACCGAATGCCTGAGCGTCGATGAGCTGCACGCCCGCAGAAGCGACCTGCGGGCCGGTGACTATGTCGCGGTTCATGTCAGAGACACCGGTGTCGGCATGGACGATGAGGTCCTGCAGCGCGTATTCGAACCCTTCTTCACCACCAAGGACAAAAACGGCACCGGCCTGGGACTTGCCTCCGCCTACGGCATCGTTGCAAACCATGGAGGAACCATAACCGTGCAGAGCAGAAAGGGCGACGGTACGGTTTTTTCAGTTTTTCTACCCGCTTCGGACAGGCACGTCGAAGAGCAGACGCCGGTCGAGCAGACCCTGCACACCGGAACGGAAACACTGCTGCTCGTCGACGATGAAAAGCCCATGCTGGAGGTAGGGCGGGAGATACTGGAAACCCTCGGCTATACCGTCGCAACAGCCGGCAGCGGACAGGAAGCCCTCGATCGGCTCGACAGCGATTCAGGAATCGATCTTGTCATCTGCGATCTTGTTATGCCCGGCATGAGCGGTATCGAACTGTGCGAAACCATCCTGAAGCAGCACCCCCGGACGCGGCTGCTCGTTTCCAGCGGGTTCAGCCGGGACTGCGAATCCTCCGAGCTGCTGCAGCGGGATGATATCGGCTTTATTCAAAAGCCCTTTGCAATCAGCGAGCTTTCGGTGACGCTCAGGGACATTCTCGACCGGCAGCCCGCGCCCCGGCTGAAAGTTCTGTGAAGCTGCCCTGCCCGACTCCGCATCCAGAGCATTGTTTGCACTTCCAGAGCCTTGCTGTCATTTCCGGGGAACACGGCGACTGAGAAAAATCGCGCCCGTGAAGAGATTTCTCCCGTCGGTCGAAATGTCAAAAAAACAGATGGCTGCAGAAAACAGAAAATTGCCTGGAAGGTCTCACCTTCACAAAAAAGCCTGCAGCATCTGCTGCAGGCTTTTTCAGTACCGTTCGCCTACATGACCGGAGGCGGTCCCAGAAGCTCTTCGAGGTCGATATCAAGGTCGAACCAGATATGATAGCTGCCGTTGGGTATTGCAATCGGCCCGCCCTCGATGGGAGGAATGGTAATTTCGGGAATCTCTCCGCCTTCGGGCATATCCGGCATCTCGGGTGCGGGAAGATCCAGCTCTATGCTGTAGGTCACCTGCGTAAAGGCCGCACCGGGCTCGAGCGTAAAGTTAAGCGTTGCCAGGTTCGGTATCTCGATCGAAATTTCATTGTCCTGGGCCAGTCCCTCCACTTCAAAATCATCGACTATCGGCGGGAGATCGACCACAGCCGCATACTTTGTCCTGAACCGGGAAATCAGCACGGAAATATCCACATCGTGATCGCCGATCGGAATAAAAAGCCTTCCCATAATATTGAGTACCGCACCGAACTCGACCGATCCGAACGGCACCGGAATGACGCCGTCAATCGTCCGACCGGGCGCAAGCGGGGACTGCGCGGAAAACTGAACATCAACGGTTTCGTTGTCGGTGTTGATTGCGATCAGCTCCAGGTCCACATCGGCGAGCTTTACCCCCGCCAGCCTGACCGTGATGCTGTCGGTGGCGCCCACCCCCGGGAGGTCCACCCGGCCGAACCCCACAACGGGAATGTTATAATCCAGAACGACTCCGGTTTCATCAGCGGTGAAGCTGCCGCCGGCCCGTATGGCAGCATCAGCCTGGGTCACGCAGAACAGCCCTGCAACAAGGGCGCATGACATAATACATGCAATTTTTTTGCTGAACGTTCTCATAACAGATACCTCCTGAAAAATTAGCAGTTACTTGCTTTATTTCTCTCCGAACACCTGAGCGGTAAAAACATACAGCTCGGCACCATTGCGCCACCCGTTGTCCTGCAGCCCGGCTTTTCTGCAGATAGCCTGCAGGTATTCATCACGGTCCCAGCCCCACTCAACGGGAACCTGCGGCAGCAGGATGCCGGAACGCATGCCCTTTTGAATTATCAAACCGTGCTTCCCCACGTCGATTTCATCGATATGCCGAATCTTCCGCGGGGGAGACAAAACAGATATATCGATATAGACGCGCGAGTCCTCGTTTTTCTGCATGGGAGGAAAGCGCCGATCGCGGGTTGCCGCCTGAATCGTGCAGTCACGGACTGCTTCGGCAAGCGGCCGGACAGCCCGCACATACCCGATGCACCCCCGCAGATTACCGCTCTTTGTTTCCTTCAGCGTTACAAAGACCCCCCGGGTTTTATGCAACAGTCCGGTAATTTCATAGTTTTTCAGGTCAGGCACTTTTTTGCTGTTCAAATACAGTGCCAGAGTATCGCGCGCAAGCGCCAGCAGCGTGCTTTGTTCCTGCGGGCTGCAGACCTGCTGCGCCGTTTCAGCCCCCAGATCCGGGGCAGCGGGCCCAACAATCTGAAAACCCAACAAAATACAAATAATTACTGAAAACCTTTTCATCGGCACGGAATCGGCTGTTCTCCGGTATTATATCTACTTCGGTCCGTCACGGAGTATTCTTTACAGTATATTGCGTTCCTGAGCGTTGTTTATATTTACTGCAAAACCGAGGCGGATTAACATGTTTTTAACAAAAAAAATATATACCAGAAGGCGTCATTGCATCCCGCAACCATTATGCCCGGAAAGGAATTTCCATGAAACGATATGTCATTTTCAGCATCTTATGTGCTGCCGTGTTTCTTTCCGTCTGGCCTGCTGCGGCTGAAGAAACCGGCCGGAGCGTGACCCCCGTATGGGAGTTTGCAACAGATGCCTGGGTAAAATCGTGGCCGGCGGTGGCTGACGGGCATGTGTATTTCGGCAGCGACGACACGAAGGTCTACTGCGTACATTCACGCACGGGTGAGCGTGCCGGGCAAGTCGAAACAGGCGGTGCAGTGTTTTCCTCACCGCTGGTGACCGGCGGCAAGGCGGATCGGCAGCCCCCGGAGTTTGCTAAAAAAGCATGGTCTGAACAAACACATTCTGCGGAATGCTGTTGATCACGCGGGCCCACTCGTCGGTGTGCAGGCCCAGGCGCTCGAGGCTTGAGGCTATGCGTGATGCGTCTATGCGCTCGAGCTCGTCACCGGGATTGAACAGGCACAGAATAACATTTGCAAGGTAGACGATACTTGTCAGTTCGGGGTACGACTCCGCCTTCTCCGGCTCGTGGTGCCGGGCAATGCACTCGATAAGGCTGCCGGGCAGCGACCACATCTCAGCGAGCCGCCTGCCCGCCTCGGCATGCGTGATACCGAGAACATCCTGCTCGACTGCCGTCATCTCACGGCCATCCTCCTGAACCCCGCGGTAGAACTGCGGATACGCACCGGCAATGTACTGGTCGAGCGCGGACTTGCCGATATCGTGCAGCAGGCCGGCCGTATATGCAGCATCCGCATCGATCCTGCCGTACATCCTGGCAAGCGCTGCCGATATCATGGCGCTGCGGATGCTGTGGTGGAAAAGCCCGCCCCGGCACAGCGAGTAGCCCTGCGCGTCTTCACTGAAGTACCGGTCGACCGATGCCATCAGTGCTATCTGAAGAAGCTGCTTTTCCCCCAGAAGCACCAGGGCCCGCTGTATGGAATCGACCCGGGACGGCAGGCTGAAGAGGGCCGAGTTGCACAGGCTTATGATACGCGCGCTGATGACCTGATCGTTGCGGACGATGCCGGTGATGTCGTCTATTGTATAATCGCCGGTGCTGATGCGGCGGATAAGCTTCAGGGCCGCCTGCGGTATCGGCTGCACCCGCTGAATTGCCGCATCGATTTCCTCGGGTGTCGGCTGCTGTATGCTGTCAGGCTCAGTTTCGGGCATGCCCAGCGGCTCTATGTTCGTGGTGAAGCTCTGCATGTTCATCAACAGGCGGCAGCCGAAATAGCCGCCGGTCTCCGATTTCCTTATCGGAATGCCGTTTTCGTTCAGTATTTCAAACACCGTCTCGACGGTCCGCCCCCCGATATCGAGATCAAAGTCATGCTTTGAAACAGGGCGCACCAGGGCGCCGCCGCCCACAACCGCCTGCAAACGCTGCTTGTCCGCTCCGGCAGCGCACAAATCCTCGAGGAATTCCGGCAGTCCGGTTCTGGCATAACAGGCCCGCTGCCAGTACAGTCCCGTGCCCGGCGGCTCGGGAAGCAGGATATGATACAGGCCGCCGACCCGCGCGGTGCGGTCGAACACGGCTATGCCGACACAGCTTCCCAGACATGCGGCAAGCACTTTTTCCGCCGGGCCGCTGACGATGTATTTGCCCGAATCAACGTATTCGGTCGGAATATTTTTGCTGTTCATGCTTTTTTACTTACACCCCGCTTCACGTGTGGGTAACCGGTGTTCTTATGCTCTGCCGAGCCCTTCGATACTTTCGGGAATGCAGTAGTCGGCGGTGGCACTGTCCGAGCCGCTGCACAGAAAACAACCACGGGGTGCCCGCTTTTCAGTGCGCCTCCCGCCAGGTGCGGCCCCAGTGCAGATCGACTTTCAGCGGCACCCGCAGTGCAAGCACTCCCTCCATTTCTTCGCGCACTATGGTTTCAAGGCGCCGCCGCTCCTCCTCCGGAGCCTCGAACACAAGCTCGTCGTGCACCTGCATGATCATGCGGGCCCGCAGGTTCTCCTGCCCGATAATGCGCGCCAGCCGTATCATGGCTATTTTTATCAGGTCGGCGGCCGTGCCCTGTATGGGCGCATTGATGGCGGTGCGCTCGGCGAATCTGCGCACGTTGTTGTTGCCGGCCGATATGTCGGGGAGGTAGCGCCGCCGCTTCATCAGGGTCTCGACATATCCAGCTGTGCGCGCCTGCTCGAGAATGCCGTCAAAATAGCTCTGCACGCTGCTGTAGCGGGCAAAGTAGCTGTCGATGTACTCCTGGGCCGTGCCCGGTGCGATGCCGAGCTCGTTGCTGAGGCCGAACGCGCTCATGCCGTAAATGATGCCGAAGTTGATGACCTTGGCATCCCGCCGCATGTCGGCGCCGACAGCTGCAGGGGCCACGCCCCAGATTTCCGATGCGGTGCGCGCGTGAATATCCTCGTTCTTCAAAAATCCGTCGATGAGCGTGGCGTCTTCGGAGAGGTGCGCCAGAATCCGCAGCTCGATCTGTGAGTAGTCGGCCGACAGGAGCTGCCAGCCCGGCTCGGTGATAAAGGCTTCCCGGATACGGCGTCCCTCCTGGGTTCTGATGGGAATGTTCTGCAGGTTGGGATCGCTCGAGCTGAGTCGCCCGGTTGCCGTGACGGTCTGGTTGTAGGAGGTGTGAATGCGGCCCGTGACGGGGTTCAGCAGCGCCGGCATTGCATCGATATAGGTTGAAATCAGCTTTGCAAAGCCACGGTAGGCAAGCACCTCTGCCGGCAGCGCATGCTGCTTTGACAGCTCGGTGAGCGTGCCGACATCCGTGGCATAGCCTGTTTTTGTTTTCTTGAGAACCGGCAGTCCAAGCTTTTCAAACAGGACACCCCCCAGTTGCCGGGGCGAGTTGATGTTGAACTCCTGGCCTGCCAGCCCGTAGATTTTCTCCTCGAGGTTTTTCAGCGCGCTGTTGAACTCAACCGACAGCGCGCGCAGGTGATCGGTGTCGAGCTTTACGCCCGCCATTTCCATTGTTGCAAGCACGGGAACCAGCGGCATTTCCATTTCGTAATAAAGGCTCTCGAACCCCTCACTGCGTATGCGCGGCAGCAGCCGGCCGGCAAGCATGCAGGTGATATCCGAATCCTCACAGGCATATTCCGTTGCGCGCTCGATGGGAACCCGGTCGAAGGTTACGGCTTTTTTCCCCGTGCCCGCAACGTCTTTAAAGGAGATCATGCGGTGATCGAGAATGTCAAGGGCCACATCGTCAAGGTTGTGCCGGTATTTTGAGGGGTTGAGAACGTAGGAGGCGACCATGGTATCGCAGGCGATGCCGCGCAGCGTGATGCCCCGGCGCTTGAGAACGATGTATTCATACTTGATATTGTGACCGGTCTTTTTGACGGTTTCGTCTTCCAGAATCGGCTTCAGCTGCGCAAGGAAGGCATCTGCATCCGGCTGCCGGGCAAGGCCCTGGTGGGCAAGCGGAACGTAGCAGGCGTCATGGTCCTGCCAGGCAAAGGAGATGCCCACGATTTCCGCCAGCATGGGCTGCTCGGAGGTCGTTTCGATATCGAGCGTAAACCGCCCCAGCGCGCGGAGCGTTTCCAGCAGGGCCCGGATATCACCCGGCTCTGTCAGCAGCCGGTAGTTCTTTTCGGCTGCCGGACTTCCGGCGTCCAGGGTTTTGAGCAGGCGGGTGAATTCGTATTCCCGGAAGAATCGCCGCAGGGCCTCCTGGTCCGGCGGCATTGCTTTGAATGATTTCCAGGAACACTCGAGCCCGACACTGCAGTCGATCGTAACCAGCTGCCTGCTCAGCAACGCCTGATCTCTGTGCTCCGCAAGCGACTCCTTGAGCTTTTTCTGTGTGATGCTTTCGAGGTTTTCATACACAGCGTCGATGCTGCCGAAGCGCTCGAGCAGGCGGGCTGCGGTTTTGGGGCCGACTCCCGGAACACCCGGAACATTGTCGACCGCGTCGCCCACAAGCCCGAACATATCGATAAGCTTCTCAGGGCCGAGCCCGTATTTTTTCTCGACCGCCGCACGGTCGAAGACCCGGTCTTTCATGGTATCGAGAACCGTGACATGCGGCCCCACGAGCTGAAGCAGGTCCTTGTCCCCGCTTACGATAACCACGTCCGAACCGTCCCGGGCAGCCTGCCTCGCCAGGGTTCCGATAACATCGTCGGCCTCGAATCCGGGCTTCTCCACGGCAGCTATGCCGAAGGCCGCGGTCACTTCCTTCATGTGCGGTATCTGTACCGACAAATTGTCTGGCATCTCCTCCCGGTTTGCTTTATAGTCGGCGTAGGCCTCATGCCTGAAGGTCGGCTCCGGGCAGTCGAATACCGCTGCGATAAACTCGGGCGCGTGGTCGTTCAGAAGTTTCTGCAGCATGGTGGTAAAGCCGTAAATGGCATTGGTGGGAAAACCCGTGGAGGTCGTCAGCCGGGGCAGCGCAAAAAACGCCCGGTAAAAGTACGCGCTGGAATCAATGAGGAACAGTCTTTCTTTCGGCATGATTTTTACAGAGCAGTTAGGAGCTGTGCTGACACCCGTCAAAGGTATCCTAAAACCTTTTTGCAGTCAAAAGAAATTGCGCCCGGCTGCCGGTGCCCTGACCATTTTGTGCCTGCTTCTGCTGTGGCTGCCCGCGGCACGGGGCGGCGGCGGAGCGGGACGTATAGAAACCGGGCACTGTGTTATCACGCATGAGCCGCAGGATGCCGACGCTGCGCGGTGGCTGGCATCGCATGCCGATGCCGCCGTGGAGGAGGCAGGCCACCTGCTCGGGCTCAGGCCCGGCCCGCGCATAACCGTTGCCCTCACATCCGATCGGCAGGCCTTTGAGCGCCTGCAGCCTGCGGGCGCGCGGGTACCGCACTGGGCTGCGGGTGTTGCCTACGCGGAAAAGAATTTGATTGTTCTCTGTCTA
This sequence comes from uncultured Thermodesulfobacteriota bacterium, assembly GCA_964518865.1. Lineage (GTDB taxonomy): Bacteria > Desulfobacterota > WTBG01 > CAIYCZ01 > CAIRTM01 > JANQGV01. Next base: position 48,979 of record CAZFIB010000012.1, on the reverse strand, counting down.
AGCCCGGGCGCTGATCTTCTCAAGCTGTTCCGCCACGAAGCAACCCATATTCTGCTGGGCCGCGCCTTCGGCGGCACCCACCGCATTCCCCGCTGGCTCAATGAAGGGCTCGCCATGATTCAGGCGCGCGAGTGGAACATGAGCAGGCTCTCCACCATGACGTTCGCCGTGCTTTCAGACTCGCTGCTTCCCATGGACAGCCTTGCCCAATCGTTTCCGGCCGACCTGCGCAAGGCGAAAATCGCCTACTGCCAGAGTTTTTATTTCATATCGTTTCTCAAGGGTGAATTCGGTCCGGATGCCTTTCGGCTCTTTCTGGACAATTATTATCGCAGCCGCGACTTCGAGCACGCCATTCTGAGCGCGTACCGCATCAGCTGGTCGCTTCTGGAGGAGCGCTGGCTCGACTACCTGCACCTTCGCTTCAGCTGGATACCGATCCTGACAAGCTCCGGCGCACTGTGGTTCGGGGCAGGCATCATTTTTATCTGCAGCTATTTCAGGAAAAAACGCGCTGCAGCGCGCACCCTGCGCCGGTGGGAGGCAGAAGAGCGCGACGGCGGTCCCGAATCCCTTTAACACCCTGTTTTTCTTGACTAAACTGCCTGATAGGGTATACTATGCACCCTTACTCGTACGATATATGAAAGATAACCGCTACCGCGTCTAATGAAAGGAGAAGGTTAATGGGAAAGATAAGCGAAAAAATAGAGGACCTGAAAGCCCGAAAAGAGAAAATTGCCCGTATGGGCGGAGAAAAAGCGGTTGCAAGTCAGACATCCAAGGGAAAGATGACCGCCCGGGACAGAATAAACTGTTTTTTCGATCCCGGAACGTTTCAGGAAATCGACATGTTCGTAAAGCACCGCTGCGGTTACTTTACCATGCCCAAGACCGATATTCCCGCCGACGGTGTCATTACCGGGTTCGGCAGGGTGAACGGCCGCACGGTCTATGTATTTGCCCAGGACTTCACGGCCCGCGGCGGATCGCTGGGTGAAATGCACGCAAAAAAAATAACCAAAATTCAGGACCTTGCCGCTAAAGCGGGCTGCCCCTGCGTCGGGCTCAACGACTCGGGCGGTGCGCGCATTCAGGAGGGCATCGACTCGCTGTTCGGCTTCGGTGAAATATTCTACCGCAACTCGCTCTCCTCGGGCGTCATACCCCAGATTACCTGTATTATGGGCCCTACCGCCGGCGGGGCCGTGTATTCGCCGGCCATGACCGACTGGATCATTATGGTCAAAAACTCAAGTTACATGTACATTACCGGCCCGGAAGTGGTAAAGGCCGTCATGGGCGAAGAGGTAACGCATGAAGAGCTCGGCGGTGCGATGGTGCACAACACCAAAAGCGGCGTTTCGCAGTTCGCCGCCGAAAACGACGAGCACGCGCTTGACCTCATAAAGGAGCTGCTCTCCTACATCCCCTCAAACAACATGGAGGACCCGCCCCGTGTCGAAACCGGCGACAGCCCGGAGCGCGCGTGCCCGGAGCTCGAGTCACTTGTCCCCGACGAGCCCAACCAGGCCTACGACATAAAAAACGTCATCCGCACGATCGTCGACAAGGGCGTTATTTTCGAACCCCATGAGCATTTCGCCCGGAACATCGTCGTCTGTTTTGCCCGTCTCAACGGTGACGTCATCGGCATCATAGCCAACCAGCCCAGCGTGCTGGGCGGCGCGCTCGATGTCGATGCCTCGGACAAGGCAACCCGCTTTATACGGTTCTGCGACGCTTTCAATATCCCGCTGCTGACCGTTGTCGACGTACCCGGATACATGCCGGGATGCGACCAGGAGTGGAGCGGCATTATTCGTCACGGCGCCAAGCTGCTGTGGTGCTACTCCGAGGCCACCGTTCCGAAAATGACCCTTATTACCCGCAAGGCATACGGCGGCGCCTACATCGCCATGTGCAGCAAGCACCTGGGTTCCGACTTCGTGTATGCCTGGCCGTCCTCTGAAATCGCCGTTATGGGCGCTGCAGGAGCTGCCAATATAATCCACCGCAAAGAGATAAAATCCGCCGAGGATCCCAAGGCCAAGCGCGCTGAAAAAATCCAGGAATACGAAGAACTTTTTTCAAATCCCTATATTGCCGGCACGCGCGGCTATGTGGACGACATTCTCGATCCGAAGGATACAAGAAAAGTCCTGTGCCGCTCTCTTGATGCCATGCGCAACAAGCGTGAGGCCCGTCCGGCCAAGAAGCACGGCAATATCCCCTGCTGATATCCCGGTACTGTTTGCACTTACGAGAGCCCTGCGGAGACACCCTGCAGGGCTCTCCTGTATGTGCCGCCTGTGCATCACCGGTCAGCTTCCGCTGTCCGTGCTCCTGTACCCGCCCCGCTTCGGCCGTCTGTTTTTCTCTTTCCGTTTCTTTCGTCAATCAGAATGTTTTCAGGACTACTGAAGAATAGATAAAGGTTTTAGGGCAGCTCGAAGCTGAAGGGGGGAACCGGCTGTACGTCGTAACAATAAACGGAGCCGTAAACGTCCTCAGAGCCGGCTGTACGGTTAACCCATGAGGTTACCGGCAGCCCCATCAGCGCAAACAGCAACAGAATTATCAGCTGTTCAAGAAGTTTATTCATGCTGCACCTCCTTTCCTGTGTTATGAAATGGTTATGCTTGTGTAAATAATTAGTTTTTTATGTAAATTATAGACCATGATAATTAAATAAGCATAAATAACAATTTAATTGTAAGTTAAAAACACAATTTCTATATATTTTAATAATTTTAATAAATATTAACAAATGACTTGATTTTTTCTCAACACTTTTATAACGTACGATCATGTGCGGAATAGCCGGGATATACAATAAAAACGGCCTTGATACAGGAAAACGGATAATAAAGGCCATGTCGGCAGCTATCGCTCACCGGGGGCCCGATGCTGAGGGTATCCACATGGACGCCTGCTCGCACCTGGCCGCGCGCCGCCTGAGCATCATCGATCTTGAATCAGGCGCCCAGCCGATTTATACCCCCGACAAAAAAGCATGTATCGTTTTCAACGGAGAGATTTATAATTACCGGGCCCTTCGCAAAGAGCTCGAGGACCAGGGCTGCGCCTTCAAAACAAAGACGGATACCGAGGTCGTGCTTGCCGCCTTCCGCACCTGGGGCAAAAACTGCCTGGCGCGGCTGAAGGGCATGTTCGCCTTCTGCATCCGCGACCTGAAAAAAAACCGTCTTTTTCTGGCGCGCGACCGGTTCGGCATAAAGCCGCTCTACCTGTGCACCCTGCCCGATTCCACCATCCTGTTCGCCTCTGAAATCAAGGCGCTGCTGCAGCACCCCCGCGTGCAGCGCGCCCTGCATCCGCAGGCCGTCGATACAATGCTCACCTACGGATTCAATCTCGCACCGCACACGTTTTTTGAAAACATCCAGCAGGTCCTGCCCGGCCACTGGCTTCTTGTTTCCGATCGGGGCATAGAGCGCAAACAGTACTGGGATATCGACCTCACTGCCGGGCCGCTCGCGGCGGATGCCGACGACATCGCCGCGGAGCTCGCATCCCGTTTCGAGCAGTCGGTTCGCCAGAGCATTGTCGCCGATGTGCCGGTAGCCGCATACCTGAGCGGCGGCATAGACTCGAGCGCCGTAACCGGCATGTACGCCAGAAACGCGGACGCCTCGGTCAAAACCATCACCATTACCTTCGACCAGGCCGGGTATGATGAATCCCGCTTTTCGCGAAGCGTGGCCCGCTATTTCGGCACCGACAACGAAGAGTTTTGCTGCAGCGTTTCTCAGGACGACATACAGCGCCTCGTATACTTTCTGGAAAATCCGCTGGTCACGCTGCTCAATCTGCCCCTGTTTCTTCTGTCGAAAAAAACACGGGAACGCGGTATAAAAGTGGTGCTTACCGGAGACGGGGCCGACGAGGTGCTCGGGGGCTACGATTACTTCAAGCTGCTGAAAGCCATGGCGTTCATCGGAAAAAACGAAACACCGTTCCGCAAAAACCTTTTGCGCGGCATCTATCCGCATTTGCAGGATTCGGAGGACGCGGCAGCCCAGTATGTCTATCTGACAAACATCCGCAACCGCTTTCCGGTTCTGCACCCGGCCCTGCCGTATCAGTTTCAGGCCTTTCAGATGAAGGACCAGCTCTACTCGGCCGATTTCAAGGCCGTGCTGGACAAAGCGCCTCCTGCCAATCCGTTCTTTTTCGATCCGCGGGCCTGCGCCCACCGGCCCCTTATCGACCAGGCCCTGTATTTCGAAACCAGGATGCGCCTTCTGAACCTGACCCTGCCGCTGTCGGATAAAATGAGCATGGCCAATTCGGTTGAGGCGCGGCCGCTGTTTCTCGATCACGAGCTGGTGGACTTTTTTTTCAGAATCCCCCATCACCTGAAAATACAGGGCCTGTCGGAAAAGCATATTCTGAAACGCAGCATGCACAGCCTGCTGCCCCGTGAAATCTGCACGAGAAAAAAACAGCCGCTCCAGCCGCCCGGCAAGTGGTTTGTGGATGCGGCCGGAGACCTGCTGCGGGAGCTGCTCAGCAACAGAAGCATCCGGCAGACCGGCTGTTTCAATCCGGGCTTTGTCGATTTTATTCTGTCCGAACATGAAACAAACCCCAAAGTCGATTACTCGGGTGTTATTACGGTTGTATTCTTTGTGCAGCTGTGGCATGCACTTTTCCTGAGGGGCACCAGTTAGGGGATCCGTTTATGCCGAACGATATGTTCATGGGGCTGGACATCGGCTCGGTCAGCGTCAAGGCTGTTCTCATGACGCCGGGCGGCGATGTGCTTGAGACATGCTACCGGCGCACACGCGGCCTTCAGCTTGAAACAGCGCTGGCGGTTCTCGAGGACATGCTGCAGCGCAGGCCGCACACCACCGTATCGGCTGTCGCACTGACAGGCTCCGGGGCCGCACCGGTTGCCGGCCTTCTCAACTGCCTTCACGTCAACGAGATTATCGCCCATGCAGCAGCCACCGCCCGCCTGCACCCCGGCGTTCGGACGATCATCGAAATGGGCGGCGAGGACTCGAAGCTCATACTGCTTGACGGAGATTCGTCAAACGGCAGGGCGTCAATCAGCGACATTGTCATGAACTCGGTCTGCGCCGCAGGCACCGGCTCGTTTCTCGATCAGCAGGCAGCACGCCTGGGCGTTGCCATAGAGGATGCGTTCGGCGCGCTGGCGCTCAAATCGACCCACCCGGCGAACATCGCGGGCAGGTGCAGCGTTTTTGCAAAATCAGACATGATTCACCTGCAGCAGATCGCGACGCCCGAGCACGACATCATTATGGGCCTGTGCATCGCGCTCGCCCGGACGGTTAAAGGCAGCCTCGTCGGCGCCCGGCACCTCAAGCGGCCGGTCGCCTTTCAGGGGGGCGTTGCCGCCAACCGCGGCATGATCAGGGCGCTGCAGGATGTTTTAGGGCTCAGCGAAAACGAGCTTGTCGTGCCGCGGCATTTCGCCCTCATGGGCGCTGTCGGCGCTGTTCTGATCATGACTGAGAGCGGCGGTGCCGGGAGGTTCGGCGGGCTTGAGCGCCTGCAGCACTTCATCCGCACACGAAAGCCGGTTCCGTCGCGCCTGTGCGCGCTTTCAGGAAGCGGGGCCGCGCTCGATATCGAAACGCGGCCGGCGGCGGGAGATGCTCCCTGCGACGCCTTCCTCGGCGTCGATGTCGGCTCGATCAGCACCAACCTGGTTCTGATCGACCGGCAGGGCGGTGTCATCGCCCGCCGCTATCTCATGACGGCCGGACAGCCCATCGAGGCGGTCCGCCGGGGCCTTGATGAAATCGGCCGCGAGGTCTCCGGCCGAGCGGTCGTGCGGGGGGCGGCAACCACCGGATCCGGGCGCTACCTGATCGGCGATTTTATCGGTGCCGATTTCATCAAAAACGAAATCACCGCGCATGCCCGCGGCGCTCTTGCCGCCGATCCGCGCGTTGACACCATCTTTGAAATCGGCGGGCAGGACTCGAAATACATCTCGCTCGACAACGGGACGGTCGTCGACTTCACCATGAACAAGGTGTGCGCCGCAGGCACCGGCTCGTTTCTCGAGGAGCAGGCCGAGCGGCTCGGCATCAGCATTAAAGACGAGTTCAGCGACCTGGCGCTTTCCGCGAAAAACCCGGCCGATCTGGGCGAGCGATGTACGGTCTTTATGGAATCGAGCCTGACCAGCTGCCTCCGCCAGGGCACGCCTGCATCGGATATCGCGGCCGGGCTCTGCTATTCGGTGGTGTTCAACTACCTGAACCGCGTGGTCGAAAACCGGCGCGTGGGGGACGTGATCTTCTTCCAGGGCGGCACGGCCTACAACCGCGGCGTGCGGGCTGCCTTCGAGCAGGTGTGCGGCACGAAGATCACGGTTCCGCCACATCACGACGTGCTGGGCGCCATAGGCTGCGCGCTGATCGCCCGCGATGCAATCGCAGGCTCGCCGACACGCTTCCGGGGATTTGACCTTGCCGGCCGCAGCTACGAGCTCGACTCGTTTACCTGCTCCGACTGCCCCAATGCCTGCGAGATACGGTCCGTGCGGCTCGAGGGCGAAAAGCCCCTCTGCTACGGCAGCAGGTGCGGCAAATTCGACGAGAAACGGCACAGCTCTGCCACCCTTAAGATTCCGGACCTCTTTGCCGAGCGCGAGCGCATGCTGCTTTCAGATTGTGCGCCCGGGCAGCCTGTTCCGCCTGAGGCCCCCTGTGTGGGCCTGCCGCGGACAACGCTTTTTTTCGAGCTGTACCCGTTCTGGCAGGCGTTTCTTGCAGAGCTGGGCTTCAGGGTGAGGCTTTCGCCGCCCACCAACCGCGCGATCATACGGCAGGGCTGCGAGCTGTCGGCCGAGGAGTTCTGTTTTCCGATCAAGGTCGCGCACGGCCACATCCGCGCGCTGCTCGAAGAAGGCGTCGACTATCTGCTCCTGCCCTGCGTTGTCAACGGCGAGCCGGTCGCAGCCGGTGCCCCCGCCTCATACAACTGCCCGTATGTGCAGGCCCTGCCGTTCGTGGCCGACGCAGCGCTCGGGTTTTCCGGCTGCCGCCCGCGCGTTCTTTCGCCGGTGCTGCACTTTGAATGGGGTCCGCGGGTGTATGAGCCGCAGCTCAGAAATCTGGCCCGCATGCTCGGGCGCCGCGGCCGCGCGGCCGGGCGGGCGATCAGGGCGGGCCGTGCGGCGCTTGAAGCGTTTCAGCGCCGCCTGCAGGAGCGTGGTCACGAGGTGCTTGCCGGACTCCCCGAGGGCATTCCCTCGGCAGTCATTGTCGGCAGGCCCTACAACACCTGCGATCCCGGCCTGAACCTGCGCCTGCCCGACAAGCTGCGCGAGCTCGGTGCGCAGGCCGTGCCGCTCGACTTCCTGCCGCTCGATATAGAGCCGCCCGAGGGCATGAAAACCATGTACTGGCGCTACGGCCAGCGCATACTCTCAGCCGCCCGCATCATTGCCGGCAACGAGCGGCTCAGCGCCGTGTATCTTTCCAATTTCTCCTGCGGTCCCGATTCGTTCATTACCAAATATTTCGAGCGCGAGATGAACGGCAAGCCCTACCTCGCAGTCGAGATCGACGAGCACAGCGCCGATGCGGGACTGATGACCAGGCTGGAAGCCTTTCTTGACAGCAGTGCGCGCACGGCTGTCAGGCGCCCGGCAGCCCGGCCCGCGGAAAGCCGCCGGGCCTCTTCAAACCACCGCACCGTCTACGTGCCCTACATGGACGACCACGGCCTCATGCTTGCCGCCGCCATGCTGCGCAACGGCATCCGGGCCGAGGCCCTGCCCATGTCCGATGAAGAAACCCTGGAGCTCGGCCGCCGTCACACCTCGGGCAGGGAGTGCTACCCCTGCATCCTGACCACCGGCGACATCGTAAAAAAAGCCCTGTCCCCCGGTTTTCGGCCTGACCGTTCCGGCTTTTTAATGCCTTCGGCCCTTGGGCCCTGCCGGTTCGGCCAGTACAACCGGTTTCACCGCCAGGTGCTCGACGCCCTGGGCCTTAATGACGTGCCGGTCATGATTCTCGACCAGAACACCGACTATGAGAGCAGCCTGCAGGGATTCGGCAGCGGGTTCCGTTTGCTGGCCTGGCAGGGCATCGTGTTTGTGGACATGCTGAAAAAGCTGCTGCTGCATACCAGGCCCTACGAGCGCACAAAAGGCGACAGCGACGACGTTTATCGCGAATGCCTCGAGCGGGCAATGGCCGACGTGCGGCACAGCGGCACATTGAAAGGGTGTTCGGCGTATGCCGCCGAACGCTTTTCCGCCATCGCTGTGGACCGGCGTGCCCCCAGGCCGCTTATCGGAATCGTCGGGGAAATCTACGTGCGCTCCAACCGGTTCAGCAACGGCTTTTTTATCGATACGATCGGGGAGCTGGGCGGCGAGGCGGTTATGCCCACCATGCAGGAGTGGGTGCGCTATACGGACTGGGAGCGCAGAAAAGACCTCCGGCGCGAGGGCGATTTCTACCGCTACGGCATCGAGCAGGTGAAGTCGGCCGTGCAGACCGCCGGGGTGAAAAAAATCAGCAACTGCTTCAAGGCCGACGGGATTCCGTTCTTTGCCGACCACCCGACCGCCGAGGCCATGAAGCTCTGCAGCCCGTATTCCTCCGAGCACCTCAGGGGCGAGGCCAACCTGAGCCTCGGCAGGGCCGTGGAATACGCCCGCAGCGGCATTCACGGTGTTGCGAACCTGATCCCCTTCGGCTGCATGCCGGGTACGATCGTCAACGCGCTTCTCGGCTCGTTTGCGCGGGACTACCCCGGCGTGCCGGTCTTGAAAATGGTGTATGACGGAACGGAGCAGGCCGGCGACCGGACCCGCATCGAGGCTTTCATGTACCGCGCCCGCCAGGCGCTGGAAGCATCGCGGAACACGTAACCGTTTCGTGACGGTGTCGGCGATGAATAATTTTTCGGGTTTCGTTCCTCAACCCTGCTTTGTTTTTTTGATATTCGATTCTTTGATGAGACGTTCAGGACAACTGTACTGCGTGCCATAACGAAGCGCTCATTCTGCGACTTTATCGCAGAATCCATTCGGCCCGGACAAACAGTACTGCGCATATGAAAACAATTTCTTTTTCCAAACCGGAACCGCATATTGTTGTTCTGAGGGTTTCCCGGGCAATACTATTTGAGCGGTATCTTGTCGGTATCTGTTACATGATTTTCATGGGGCTGCTTGTCATGGGTGTCATCTTAAACCTGCAGGAACATATTGATTTTAAAATTATTTTTGTAACAGTGCTTCTAATCGCTTCTATTGCTTCTACGGTGTATGGCGTTGTCGGTTTTCGAAAGACCTCGGTTGCCGGCAATAAATATTCTTTTGATACGGCTGCAAAAACCGTCTTTTGCAATAACAGGCGTGCTGCCGGCTTTGACGACATTCAAAAAATACAACTGGAAAAAATAGTCGATGACTACGAAAACACAACTGTTGATTATCTTGTCGATTTGATCTGTCGAAACGGCTGCAAAGATATTCATATAGAAAATTTCAAAAATCGAGAAGAGGCGTTATATGTTACAAGGGAACTGTCAAACATTCTCGGAAACACAAATGTAGAAATGAAACCAGAAAATTTATAAGTTTAAGGATATGCTGAAGTTCAATAGATTTTGTCTGATGACGCAAGGGACCATTAAACAATGCGTTCCTCAACCCAATCTGAAAACGGCACATCATCGCAACGCTGTCTGATCATGCCGCACCACTCTGTTTTTGTTGACAGGCACAGGCATAGCATTTATGCTTTAGAGACTGCATTTCAAATTTCAATGAACTACCCCGCAGCAAGCTATGGGATATCGTGGAGATCGCCACGGCCTTCGGCCTCGCGATGACATGCTCGTCTTAGAAGAAGCAGCAGCGACAAAGCAATCTTATCTTTTTGCTGCACGTGTTTTTCCGCAATCGAAGCAAGCTTCGGGGAATGCACCCCAAAGCAATTCAAACAGTCGACCGTAAATCTGAAAGAAAAAAGGGGAAGTTATGTCTTTTGAAAAATATCATAAAAACATGTTGTTTGTATTGTGCTTGTTGAGCTGTATTGCAGGCTGCAGCCGAACCACGCCGGTTATCGTGCCGGGTGATACGGTTGATGTTACGACAGAAACGGTCGATGACGGCGGCGGAGTCATAACCGTTACAAGCGATGATGAGCTGATCAATGGCATGAGTATCGATGTGCCGGCCGGTGCCTTCAGTGAATCTCAGACACTCAAAATTTCGTACCGGCAGGTGACAAACCATAACCTGCCTGCAGGAGCACAGCTGCTGACGCCGCTTGTTTCGGTGGATAACGGCAACAGCCGGGCCGGTGATTTTGTGGCCGTGTCGCTGCCGGCAGCGGTGCCGGATGATCATGAGGCGATGGTTTTTTATTACGATGAAGCGGGAAACCGCCTGGAAGGCATGACTGTAGTCGCGTCCGGGGGCGACGGCATAACCTTTCTCACACGGCACTTTTCTGATTTTGTCGCGGTAGCCGTTCCCAAGGCTAAACTCCTGGGCTTTATCGACAGCGAATTCAAGCCCGGCATCGACGACTGGCAGTTTGCCAACTACGGCTCCTGGGTTGCGCCCAACGGCCACTGCGCCGGCCAGTCCATCATGGCACTGTATTATTATACCGAAAAAAAACTCAAGGAGGGCGCACCCCCGCTCTTCGGCCGATACGACAATGACGGCAATATCTACCATAAAACACCTGATTTGCAGTATGACGATGTTCTGGCCTACAAGTTGTGCTCTGTGGCACAAAATGTCCTGGGAGCAAATGTCGCTGTGGATGACCTGTCCTGGCATGACAGGCAGCACAGCGATCTGGCAACTTTTAATATGTTTTCCCAGGCGATTCTGATTTCAGGGGAACCGCAGTTTGCCACCATATACCGCACGACCGCTCAAGGAAAACGGGAAGGCCATGCAATGATCGTGTATAAGGAGTCCCGCCGCACGAACAGCCAGGGGCTCGAGGAAGGCGTCCTGCACGTAGCAGACCCGAACTATCCGGGAGAGGAGCGCGAAATACTGTACAGCTTCGCGAAAGGCGCTTTTGAGCCCTACAGTTCCGGTTCCGATGCAGACAACCTCGGCGACCAATTTCCCGAAATCTATTTTAAGGAAAAACGTGATTTGTTCGATCCCGCGCTTGACGGTACGTATCTGTGGGACCAGCTAGAGGATGCAACCATCGGTGATGGTGAATTCCCCGAATACGCCCTTTACCTGGAACGCAGCAGCGAATCCGGAGCGAGCGGCGAAAGGGTGCGAATCGGTGAACTAACGGACAGCTACGCGGTAAGTGGTCCTTCCGGCGTTGACTATTTTATCGAAGCCGAAAGTGATGCGATTGAGGATGTATATTCTGCGAAATTCAGGGAGGACGGCACCGAGTATGGTACTGCCGCCTTCAGGCTCAGCCCGGGGCTCAACCGCATCGGTGTCCGCGTCAACGGCGGAAAATACACCACCGACAGCGACGGCAACCGGAACTATAGTTTGGAGTATGTCGGATTCCGCTGGGTGAACATAACCTTCACACCTGCCGATGATACCACCACGACAACAACCGCAGCCGAATCAACTACCACGACGACTGCCGGAACAGATCTGTCGGTTTATAACTGTGCATATCTGGAATTGAATGCTGTTTCACTCTGTTCGGAAGCGGACTATGGAAACATTTACCGGGCGCTGAATCCGAGCTGGGGCGGCGGCGATCCTGACGGGCTGTATCCCTGCCCCCCGCAGGGATACGGAACCTATGCGGACGGGGAATTTACCGTTTCCGCCGATTATGATGATCAGTGCTTTTCGGTTCATGAAGACATATCGGTAATCTTCAATTTCGAGGACGGTTTGTCGATAGACAGCCTGGTGGCGACAAAAGAAAAGAAGCCGGCGGACGGTCAGGACTGCTTTGGGGTAACAAGTGAATCGGTTGAGATTACGGTCTCCGGTATTTCATGCTCCGAGACTGCCGACGGCGTTGCGTGCAGTATAAACGGCGGGGATGTCGCCGGTGCGGTTGATCTGTTTTTGAAATCCCAGATCGAATCCAATGGCGACAAAAACGAATGTTCAACGCTGTATAACGACTATACTCTGATGGAAAACGAGTTTTATCATGACCGGACACCTTCTTTGAACTTTTATCTCCGAAAAACACAATAACCATTTTTAAGCGTTTTCATGTTGTGGTAAGTGCTGGTGCCGGACCCCGGTACGTGTTTGAAACAATGATAAACAAGGTTCATTTCAGCCTGAAATAATGCCTTAGAAAGCCGGTTTCAGTCATGAAGTAAGTGCTATAAAGCAGAAAAGGACAGGGTTGATCAATCAGTTTAGCCTGCGCAGACGTTATTGTTTCTTGGAAAGCTGATTTTTGGGTCAAAAATGAGATTCCAAGCCCTGAAAACGTATGTTTTTGAATTGATTAATAAGGATTTACCCTGTGTTGACCGGGTCCAACCCCGCAAATGCCTTACGAACTACTTTGCTGCAAATTTTTCAACCAGAGTGTTGTACAGCCAGGCGAACACGGCGCCGCCGACAAGGCCGTCGAAAAACCCCCAGGCCAGACCGATAAAGCTGCCCGGGATGCTGATCGAGTAGCCGCGGTAGATTTTGCCGATCAGGGTGGGTTCCATCGTAGCGCCGTCAAACAGCATAATCCACCAGGTTGTCAGCAGCAGCCCCACCCCCCAGAGGATGCCGCAGGTCAAAGCAAAAGCTTTGATATTCAGCTTCATGCTACTCCTCCTCGCTCTCCTTCTGCAGGCAGGCCTCCTCGACCGCCTGCGTGTAGGTGCCGAAGGGGTCAAGGGTCTGCACCCGCACGCTCTTGACGAACCCGTCGAAGTCCACGCTCATTTCGTCGATGTCGATGGGTTCGATGTCGTTCGACGGATAATAGGTCATGAGATGCCCGTCGGCGCTGCCGGAATAGTAGATATCGACGTTAAGATACTTGGCCTTGCCGTCGGAATTGCGCTCGCTGACGGTGCAGCGCGTAAAACGGTACGAGCCGCTGTCGCTGAACCCCTGGTAGCGGAAGTCGCCGTCTTCAGGGTCCTCAACAGTGCAGTCGCTGTCATCTACCAGGCGATCGCTCTCTATATTAATCGACATGCTGTCCTGCGAAAGACTGTAGGTGTTCTCAAGGTTGAACTCCTGCGGGCTGGAGGTGTCCAGGCTGAGGTTGAGCCGGTCGCTGTTCTCGCTGAACAGGCTCACGACGAACAGGCTCCAGTCAGACCCGTCGCTGGCCATGTACATGGCCGTGCCGCTGTTGCAGGCATGCTCGGGATAGTTCTCAAACGAGCCGAAATCGCCGACCGTCAGCGAGGCCTGCTCGCAGATAGTTGTTTCGACAATTTCCGCGATATCATGGAGGTCGTCCCCGTCGGCATCGAGCAGCAGGGGTCCCCACGAGGTGTTCTGGTATTTCTCCCACAGCAGGTCGACAAGCGGGGCTGAAAAACTGAGCTGAATGCCGCCGCCCGGCTGGGTCAGCTCGCCGTGAAAGGACGGATCGAGCAGCATTGATTTGATTTCCAGGGGGGACAAATTCGGATCGATCGACTTGAGCAGCGCCGCTGCCGAGGTCACCTGCGGCGTTGCATAGGAGGTGCCCCAGTCCTCCCTGGTTCCGCCCGAAGGAGTCAGAATGATAAGCTCGTGTCCGGCGGCGGCTATGTCAACCACATCGCCGTAGGCCGCACCGCTGTAGCGCCGGGTGGCATCATCGTGGTTCCAGGTTGTGACCGTAAGGGTATTTCCGAGACTTATGCCCGCGGGCGCGTCGTTGCGGCCGTTGAGCTCGACAGATTCGTTCGGGGCGGCATTGACGAACAGAACATAGGAAAACCGCCGCATTACCTCTTTAAAAGCAGTAATCGTATCGCGCGTCTCCTGAGCCGTTTCATTGTCGAAGGGCCCCAGACCGAAGCTGTTGTTGATGATGTCCGCCCCGCCGTCTATAATCAGGCTTTCAAGTGCGGCGCAGTAGGACATGAAATCGAGTTTTTTCTGTTTGGCCATGATAACCCGCAGGCGGTCTGTGCCGATCAGCGTGCTTGCCAGGCCGTTGACCTCCGCACCGTCGTTGTCGGCGCAGATAATGCCCGCGACCGCTGTGCCGTGCGAGTCACTGTAATCCAGAGACACCCGGCGGCCCCGTGAATCGCGCTCGGAGTAGTTGTCGATGGTTATATCGTCGAACTGGCCGTTGCCGCGCGCGTAGCCGTCTTCCAGAATGCCGATCGTTACTTCCTGCAGGGAGATGGTGTCGCGCAGGCCCTGCATGATTTCAAGGGCGGTCTGATAGCCGGTCTGGTAGTAGGGCAGCCGGTCGTGCTCGATCAGAAACGACATGAGCACATCCGGCTCGGTCGGGCAGGAACCCGGATCCGAGCGGTCCGACATGAGGATATTGTACGAGGCGCCCTTGATGAGATCGCTCTCAAGGATTGAGGTTTTGGCCTGATCGAGCCCCTCCCTGCTCGCGGCCCTGACCTCGACCTGGTAGAAGCCCACAGAGGGGGCCTGGCCGATCACCTTCACCCCGCGCATGCTGTTGAGCGCCTCCAGCACCTCCTCATGTCCGGCATCGTCTTCTGCGTAGACGACAAGCTGGTTGACCGGAAAGCGGACCTCGGGGTAGCCCTCCTCCTGGGTAAGTGTTGTTATGCTTGCATTGTCATAGCCGCCGCTGTAGGGCTCCTCGCCGGAGCGCTGATCGCAGCTGCAGAAAAGAGCAGCGCAGACAGCAACCGCACAGCAGCACAGAGTAAATCTTCTTTGTAGTGTCATAAGAGCACCTCGTGGTATTTGTTGAGGAAAAGATGCTGTTGCCGGCTCCTGTTCCGGCTTTTTTACTGCGACTACCTATAAAGACTATAGCAGATTCTTAAAAAAAATTAAATTAACCGCAGAAATGCCGATAGTATAAAAAAGGCGGTTTTATCATCTTACTGCCTCCAGGGGTGACTTTACTGACAACCATTGCATATGCTACATAGTCAGGTAAACATTTCCGGTAAAAAATTTCCAACAGTTACAGGAGGGCAGATATGAAAGCGCAACTGTCTCAACTCATCGCTGTTTTTACATTCTGTTTTTTGGTAAATGTGTGTGCGGCTTATGCACAGACCCCCTCGATTTCGTTCACGCAGGTTGATATCGTAAAGGGTGACGGAATCGACAAAAGCACCTACGGTGCCGTTGCCCCGAACACAACAACGGGTGGGTATCTTGTTGTCTGGACCGAATATGTTTCAGGGGTTTCGAACAATAAGGATATTCGAGCACTACTGGTCGACAGCAACGGCACAGCCGTCGGAAGCACCATCGATATTGCCGTATCAAGCAGTGCTGACAGTGATTACCCCGATGCCGCCTACAGTATAAAGCAGGATACATATCTGGTTGTCTATCAGACAGACTTCGCCATCTATGCAACGCTGATCAAAAGTGACGGTACGGTTGAAAAAACCGAAACAATACAGGCCCCTTCCACCTCCGACAATTACGGCGGCGCCCGGGTTGCCTATAACAGCAATGACGATGAATTTCTGGTTTGCTGGGAACGGTCAAATACTACAAGTTTCGAGACCGATGTGTATGCACGGCGTGTGCGAGCCGGCGATTTGAACCTGTATAGTCTGGTCAACATCGCCACCGGCTGGGACAGCGGGGGAGACAGTATGGACCGGTCCTGGGTCGATGTTGCATATAATGCCGACCGCAATGAATACCTGGTAGTTTATGAACACTCGGATCCGACCACCTATATATCCGACATCTACGGCAAGCTGTTGCCGGCGAACCTCTCAGGAACAACCGCAATCAGCGAAATCAAAATCGTCTCGGATACCAGACATCAGGGACAGCCGAAGATAGCGGCTGGTGACGATGAATTCCTGGTTGTGTGGGAAGACGGTGCAAACCTGACGCCCGATCAGATAAAAGGGCGGCTGGCAGATGGTGACGGAACGCTGGGGACGAGCACACTCAGTATCGGCGACATTGCAAATGCGTATGACCGCTATCCGCAGGCAGCAAAAATCCCGGATTTCGGCTATCTGGTGGTTTGGAGCAGCAGCAGCAACAACTGGGACACCTGGGGACAGTATGTGCCCGAAGGGGCTGCCGGTATCACCGCAAACCCCCTCTCGATCAGCACAAATACTGCATCGGTGGAACTCCTTTACGATCTTGCGTGCGCCGCAAGCGGAACATGTCTTCAAACACAGACGGATTCTGCCGCAGGATCGGATGTTGTTAACGGATCTCTTTTTGGGTTCTCTTCAGCATCCTCAACCACGACCACCGCGCCCGGGGGCTCCACGACCACCACAAGCGCGCCTGCGGGCAACACCGCGCCCACAGCCGCGTTCAGCGTCAGCCCGACCGTGGGAGACACCTCGACCGCCTTCGTGCTCGAGCCCTTTGCAAGCTCCGACGCCGAAGACCCCGTTGCCGCCCTGAATGTAACGATCGACTGGGAAACCGACGGTGCCTGGGACGACACGATAGCCGCAGACACCACGGCAAGCCACACCTACCTGACTGACGGCACCTACACCATTACGATCGAGGTGGAGGACACCGGGGGGCTCACCGACCAGGCAACCCAGCAGGTAAAGGTCGTGTCTGCTGCCGGCGGCAACACCGACCCGGCGGCCTCCTTTAGCGTGAGCCCTTCATCCGGCGACACCGCAACGACGTTCACCTTCGACGCCTCGGGGTGCAGCGATGCCGAGGACAGCGCATCCGCACTGGAGGTCATGTGGGACTTTGACGGCGACGGCATGTTCGATACGCAGTTCAGCACCGCGAAGACCGCAACGCACCAGTATCCGGCGGCAGGCACCTATGATGCGGAGCTTGTGGTTATCGATTCGGGCGGCCTGTATGATGTCGCCACCCAGCAGGTGGTCGTGACCGGCAGCGCCTCCTCCACGACCACGACGGCTTCCGGGGGCGGCACGACGACCAGCACGGTTTCTGCGGGCGGCAATACCGCCCCGGCGGCTGTTGCCCGTATCGAGCCGCCCGAGGGTGACGTCGACACCGAGTTCGAGTTTTTTGCCGTCGATTCAAGTGATGCCGAGGACCCGCTGGAAAGCCTTGTTGCCCGCTGGGATTTCGAATCAGACGGCACCTGGGATACTGAATATGCGGGCGAGCCCACCGTATTTCACCGCTACGATGCTCCCGACCTCTACACGGTAACCCTCGAGGTAATGGACACCGGGGGGCTGACCGGCCAGGACACGGTCGAGCTGCTGGTGTTCGAGCCGGAGGGCTGGTGCCCGTTCGCACTGCTGCTCGCTGAGGACGAACTGGAGATACTGCGGCGCTTCCGCGATGAAAAGCTTATAAAGACAAAACCGGGAAAGCTGCTGATCAGAGCATACTACCGCACGGCCCCCCGCGTGAAGGCCATGCTGGAAGACTCGCCGTTTGTTCAGCGCGCGCTGCGACGCATACTTGTAAAAATCCTGCCGCTCATCGAGCGCAGGCTTGGCTGAAGGGACTCTGTACCTGAGCCTCCGGTTCGAAAAATGATTCTCGATCAATAATATACCAAGCACATAAAAAGGGGCTTTCATGAAACCGTCCTGTCCTGTCATTCTTGTGCCCGGCATTACGGCGACATATTTACGCGATGAGTACCAACTGCCGCCGGAAACTGTCTGGAAGGTAATGGACTGCTCTCAAAACTATGAGCGGATATCTCTGCATCCCGATGACCTGCGCTATGAGGCAAAAGAACCGGCACGCTTAAAACCGGATCAGGTATATGAGGTGGCATACAAAGAGATACTGGAGGAATTGCGTTACAATCTGCGAACTAGAGAAGATGTTCCCGTGCCGGTGTATGCATTCAACTATGACTGGCGCATGCCGCTGGCCACCGTTGAAGATGAGCTGGATTTGTTTATCGAAGAGGTAATCAACAGGACCAAACTTCTCAAGCATTATCACAAGGCCGGCTATGCCGAAGACGCAAAAGTAAATCTTGTCGGCCATTCGATGGGCGGCCTCATCATTACCGGATATCTTGAAAAAAAGAAAAAGTCGGCTCCCGTCAATAAGGTCGTTACCCTCGCAACGCCGTTTCAGGGATCTTTCGAGGCCGTAATCAAAATAACGACAGGAACCGCCAGCCTCGGGACAACCCCTCCGAGCTCACGCGAACGGGAAGCGGCACGCATCACTCCCTCCCTGTATCACCTGTTACCGAGCTTTGACAATAACTATTATTCGGCACAGGATTATGATTTGTTCGATCCGAAAAACTGGCAGCCGAGTGTTTTGGCGTCATTAGAGGAGTTTATTCGGTTGCAGGGCCTCGATACCAAAAACAGAAAAGCCGCTGCTGAAGAGCTCTTTGCACATCTGCTGAAAAAAGCAAAAAAACATCGTGCCAGAACGGATACGTTCAGGCCGGCTGATGCCGGATTGAACAAAGAAGACTGGCTCGCGATTGTCGGCGTCGATACGGTTACGCGAGTCGGCCTGGAAACCAAAAGGAGGGGAAGGGCAGCTGAATTTATATTCAGATCATCAGACCGCAGAAATGAGTGGAATACCGGAGATCACCCTGAAAAACAAAAATTAACCGGTGACGGAACCGTGCCGTTCAATGGGGCGACACCGAAGTTTATAAATCCATCCAGCCTGGTCTGTGTAACACCGGACGACTTCGGCTACTGGGAAGTTCAGGACAAGGCCCTGACCGAAATGTCGGGGTTTCATGGTATTCTTCCGAATATGAACATGCTGCACAGGATGATTGTAAGATTTTTTACCGGCCGGCCGGATAAGCATAACAACACATGGGGCAGACGTGCACCCGGCGTGACCAGCTGGACGCCGCCGTTACAGCTAACGCAGAAATCAGGCTGAAGATACGGACCGTTCATCTCTGTAAACACCTGCATCAAAATCCGCTCTCAGCAGCCGTCGGCCAGCAGCAGGGTATAAATTTGCGCCGCACGGACAACCTGCTCGAAATCGACAGACTCATCCCGCGTGTGTGCCTTTGCAAGCTGACCGGGGCCGAGAATAACCGGGCTGCATCCCGCATCTCTCAGCATGTTGGCATCCGAGTGGCTTTTAAACGAGCGCGGGGACCAGGGCAGGCCCTGTGCGCGGTAAATTTTTTGGAGCTGCCGGGGAAGACGTTCCTGAGTGTCGGTCCGAAAGCCGTCTGCAAGTGTCGGAAAATCAAGCTCATACCGGGAAGCCCCTCCCCGCACAAGCTCTCGTTCCACAAACGGACAAAGCTCATCGGCATAGCTGCGTGCTGAGATTCCGGGAGGTATATGCAGATCGATACCGGTTGCACAGCAGTCGGGCACAGCAAAGCCGGATTCGGAGCTGTGCAGATCACGGATGTTCAGAACCGAATCGTATCCGTCAGACTCGACGCGCGCTTCCAGCTGCAGCAGAAAGCGCAGCAGAGCCCGGATGGCATTGGTGTCACGGTCCGACATGGCGGCATGACGTCGGGAGCCGAAAGCGCTGACCTCCATTTCAATGTATCCGAAGTGTTCAAGACAGGGGTGTACATCTGTGGGTTCAGCGACCAGGGCCTGCTCGAATCGATGTGTTTCCAGCAAAGCCTGCGTCCCGTCGCCGGCCTCTTCTTCTCCGACCACCAGGGCAAGCAAAACGTTATCCGGCAGCCGACCGGCCTCCCGGACAGCATTAAAAGCCTCGATCATGGCAGCGCACCCGCTTTTCATGTCGGCGGCACCGAGGCCGCGGCATAATCCCTCGCTGACGGAAAAGCCGTACTGCTCTATGTCGAAGGCGGGTACGGTATCGATATGACCGAAAAAAAGTGTGTCGGGTACTGCATCGCCGATTGAAACGAGCAGGTTGTATCGCGTTTCATCCACCGGCTGCCTGCACACGGGAAACTCTTTACGTTCGAGGTAGTCCGATAAAAAGCAGGCCAGCTCCTCCTCCTTTCCGGACGGGCTGTATATATCAACCATGTCGCGAAACAGGGAGAAGAGACGCTCCCGGTTTATAACTGCGGATCGTTCGGACATTATTCTTCTTTCTGAAGATTCAGCGTCATATAGACGTGGTCGGTGGGGTTGTTGAAGCCTTTCAGGCGGAAAAACTCTATGGCCGCCATATTGTCGGCCTGCGTATCAACCAGCAGCATGCGCACGCCGTTTTCCTCCATGATTTCACGGAAGCAATCGAACAGCTTTGCACCGACCCCCTGGCGGGCGAACGCGGGATCCACCCCCAGCCAGAGCAGGTGGCCGTATTTCCAGGCCGAGCGTGCTTTTTCAATGGTGGTGCCGATGGCAAATCCCACAACCCGTCCGCATGTTTCGGCCACCAGCAAATAGTCCGGCTCGCTGTTAAACAGCCCGGTCACCTCGAATTCATCCCACGTGCGGTACAGGTTGGAAATTTCCTGTGATGTAAATATTTTTTCTCCCAGATGAAAAATGAGCGCAAGGTCATCGATTTTTGCAGTGCGGATTTCAATGTCGGACGGCTCACCCATGATTTCTCCCTGTGTTCGAGATTCGGAAGGGCTGACAAGTCGAAGAAGCGATTCTGCTCACTGAAAACAGCGTTTTATGCTCTGCCGTAATCATCCTCGATCCGCTCGATATCGTCCTCACCGAAATAATCACCGGTCTGGATTTCGATGAACGCCACATCCCCGCTGCCGGTGTTTTCGATGCGGTGGGCAACACCCCGGGGGATATCTACCGCCTTTCCCGGCTCCAGCGGCACGATAGTATCGTCAAGGGTAACGTCGGCCCGCCCCGCAAGCAGAAACCAGTGCTCGCTGCGGCGCTGGTGGCGCTGAAGGCTCAGGCGCTTGTCGGGATACACGACAATGCGCTTGATTTTAAAGGTATCCGTATCGGCAAGTACGTCATAATAGCCCCAGGGCCTGTGATCTTCACGTTCGGTCATGGCAAACTCCTTTTTCGATTGGCAGCCGCTCTGCGCTTTCATTGGGCGATACCGGAACGAAGTATTACAGTACCGTACTGTATCTCATAGATACGCCGTTAATTATTAACAATACAAAGAGTTATACCGTCACGTCAAGGGCCGGGCTGAATTTATATGACCGTCATCGAAAATCGAAGCGGGGCTACACGGTTGGCACACAGAAATATGTTTCTTGATACGGGCATGGTACTGAAGCGGACGAGGGGTAATGCGACACCGTTCTGCAGATGCAGAACGGTGTCAAGGACGCCATTAGTCGATTTGTATTTTTCTTACCCGCCGCTTCTCCGGAGACTGCAGGGGAAGCTTGATTTCAAGCACTCCGTTTCTGTACTCACCGGTTATCGCGTCTTCGCGTATATCCTCCGGGATTTCAAACGTGCGGTGGAAGCTGCCGTAGGAGCGCTCGATGCGGTGGAAATCTTTCTTCTTCTCTTCGTGTTCGAACTTTTTTTCTCCGCGTATCGTCAGGTAACCGTCGTGATACTGCACATCGATTTCATCCTTTTTCATGCCCGGTATCTCGGCATGCACGATGTATTTGTCATCACGCTCCTCGATGTCGACCGCAGGGAAGCGCAGCAGCGAACCGCGCTCGCTGAAGATGCTTTCTTGCGGGACAGCCTCCTTGTTTTTTGAAAAGTACTCGCCGAACCAGCGGTCGAGCTGGCCTTTGAGATCGTCAAGCAGATGTGCCGGGCTTTTGTCTTTCCACAGCGTCAGAGACACGGTTTTCACCCCCCTTGTGTCTTTCGGCAGGCTGTTTGCACACAGCCTGCCGAGCGTGTTCGGTTTCAGGAAATTTTAATGTTTATTTTTTTCGGTTTTGCTTTTTCAGCCTTCGGCAGTACGACTTTCAAAACACCGCTGTTCATCTGAGCCGATATCTTATCGCGATCGATTTCATCGCCGATGGTAAATGCGCGATAGTAGTCTTTCATCGGGAACTCGGTATACTGATTTTTCACCTGCCCGCTGTCGACCGCCGTGCGGCTGCCGGAGATCTGCAGGGTGTCTTTGTCGATATGCACATCCAGACCGTCCTTTGCAACACCGGGCAGATCGGCAAGAAGCGTCACACTGTCCTGATCCTCGTAAATGTCGACCGGGGGGACCAGGGCATCGCGGGCGATTTCCGCCGGATCGGATTTTTCGGTTCGTGCGACCGATTGGACGTTTTTATCAGCCATGGCTGTCCCTCCTTTCTTATCCTACTGAAACACTGATCTGTTTCGGTTTCTTTTCCTCGGCTTTTGCGATGCTGATGTTCAAAATACCGTCACGATAGTGTGCTTCGACCTTTTCGGCATCGAGCCCCTCCGGCAGGCTTATGATTCTTGAAAACGGGCCGCTGTAACGCTCCCGACGGTGATAATTGGTTTTTACATCGGCGGCAGCGGTTTCGCGGGTTCCGGCAATGGAAAGCGTGTTGTTTTCAATCGAAAGCTTGATTTCGTTCGGGTCGATGCCGGGAAGATGCGCCTGAATGCTGACCGCATCCTGGGCTTCCTGCATGTTGATTGCAGGGAAGGTTCCCCGCGGAACGCTGCGAATATTCGACAGCGGAAGCCCTATGTCGAATATCTGGTCCAGCTCGTCCCGCAGTCTGAAAAAATCGTTATACGTGGGCATAAAGCCGTCATACCATCGTACCTGCATAGCCATGCCTCCTTTCCGTATCCTGCTGTTTTGATGTGTACCCTATGTTTCCGTAGTTCGTTTGTTGTTTGGTGTACGTTTCTTCTCGAATAATAAAAACGGTTTTTTCGAAGTCAAGTGGGCAGGATGATTTTTTTTGCTGCCGGAAAAGCGGGCAGGGGGTAAGCTTGACCTGCGGAAAAACAGACTTATAGTATAAATGTAATCACTGAAAACCACGCGCAGGGGATACTGAATAAATCCCGTACCATCAAGCCGCGGCGCTACCGCAGGATCCGGCTTCGTCCGGGCGTACCACTAAAAAGGACGGCCGGGGAAACTCCCGCGGCCGTCCTTCAAAAAAATCGCTTACTGGATTAACCGTCGTCAGAAAATGACTTCCATGATTTCCAGCGTGGCGGCCTCGCCGAACGTCTCCACCATAATCGGATAGCCCGGGTCATTCTCCTTGAGAAGATTCCGCAGCGCCGCCAGCTTGTCGGTTGCATAGTCCCTGGCATCGCCGTCGGGCAGTTCCTGGGCTGCGTTGCACAGGGAGATGTAGCTCTGGGCATAGGCATCGACCACTTCCGCTACCTTCAGCGCTCCTAAGAATGAAACCATGACGACCATCCTGTAGGGTGAATAGACATACATCGCCAGGCTGTCGAGCTCAAGCGATTTGTCCCGAATTTTGTTCTTCAGGATATCACCCGTAACCGTATCCTTGGTCGTTTTGAGCGGCTGAATGTACTGCTCGCCGTATTCCGGGGACATGATAAGGTCCTGCAGGGGCAGGAAGTCGAAAATAAAAATCGTCATAATGCCAAAGCGCGTCATGTTTGCCCAGAACACCGGAAATTCATACCCTTCAGCAGGATAGATAAAGACGGACTCTTCCGAGACGTTGGTCTCCTCGATCTGGATGGAAGAAAAAACGATTTTTTCGATTTTATCCGCCGTGTATACCTCAAGGTCGATCGAACCGCCGTCACCCTCGTAGTGCTCATACTTTTCATCGAACGGAACGGTTTCCTGCATGAATGTGCTGAGGCTCTGCTTGGCGCTGCCGATAAAATCAAGGGTCTGTGCCGCTGCCGGACTGCACACCAGCAGTGCTGCACACAGCATAACCGCTGTTGTCAGAAAAAAACTCTTTCGACTTTTTTTTGTGCTGTTCATCATGGAAAATCCTCCTTCCGGTGAATGTCGGTGTTGTGTTATTTGCATCGGGTAATCTTGAAACAGCATTCGGAATCACCCGCCGGCATATGTTTCAGACGCTCCCACCGCGCGATCCTGTACTTTTCGCCCATGACACAGTCCATGTCGCAGATGAGCGGGCAGGGGTCGGGCAGCTTATACTTTCTGGTCGCTTCAAGGTGGGGGCATTTTTCGAGATGCTCAAACCATGCGGTTTCGCCGTCAGCCTCCTTTTTTTCCACCCAGAGCTTCCATCCCATTGCCGGAAACATGTCGATCTCCGCCATCATGATGTCGCCGATGTCTTTATCGGCAAAACGGGCCGATCTTTTTTTGAAGTTTTCCTCAAACAGCTCGTCATAGATCTTCCTGCCCTTTTCCTCGCCGTACAGACCCACAAGCGACTGATACAGCATCGGAAGCTTCAGCGCCGCGGTTTCAATCAGAATCTGCCGCTGCTGTTCCCAGGGCATTTCCTTGCCTACAGCCTTTTCCATGTTTCCCTCCTTTTCTGGTTGTGTTGTCAATACATTCGTTATGCTGAAAAACTGTCGATTAAAATACTCATGGAATCCCTGACATCTTTTTCCCGGTAGCCGATGCCTTTTGACTCATTCAGATGCATAAACAAACCGTATACCAGCAGCTGACTGGAGCCGCCCAGAATCTGCCGGAGCGCCTGGTGCTTGATGTTTTTCTTGATCAGGCCCTGCCGTTGTCCTTTGCGAATGACCGCGTCGATTGTTTCCATCAGTTTTTTGCGCTCGCGCTCGATGTCGGCCTGTTTGTTACGGAGCTGCTCGCTCTTGATGTCGTGCAGTTTCGGCAGACCCTCCCTGAGTATTTTTGCCCAGTACAGCGACTGGACATCATGCAGCAGCATGTCCTGAAACGTGCTGAAAAGTTCCTTGAGCGTTTCAAGGGGATTTTTATCGTCGTTCAGCTTGTTACGGTTGGCTTCGTTTATCGACTGCCAGAACAGGAGTATGATCGAGAGAAGAACGTCGAGCTTGCTTTCGAAATAAACATGCACCGATCCCTTGGCAATGCCGGCCTCTCTGGCAATGTCGCCTATGGTTGCATAGTGATAACCCTTGTCCGCGAAAACCTTGAGGGCGGCATCCAGAATGATTTTTTTTTTCGTTGTCCGGCGCGAAGTCATGCAGCACGAGGTTTTTTGAATATGGATTCATGTCCACATATAGGCTATCCCGGCAGCAATGTCAATGAATAAAAAATTTGACTTCATGGCTTCCCGGCTGCAAAAATACAAAGGCACGTTACTCTTTTTAGTGGCCATGGAAACGATGATGTTCGTCACACGGAAGCCGTATCAGGAAAAAAACAAGCAAAGGAGGTTTCATGAGGCATTTACAACTGGTTTTTACAACGTGTATTTTAGTTGCGGTCGTAACATCGACCCAAGCTTTTGCCGGGTGGAGCGCTGTGAGCTCAGGAACGTCTTACTCCATTCAAAGCATCTGGGGCAGCTCTGCATCTGACATCCACGCCACCCTTGATGACTCTTCCGGGGGCGGCGGTGTTCTGCACTACAACGGATCGGCCTGGTCCGTGTCGGTAAGCGGTATTGCAGGGGCCAGTACCCTCAGGGGCATCTGGGGCTCATCTGCTTCGGATATCTATATCGCAGGGGGCGGGCTCGGAAGCTCGGGCAGCGTTTCGCACTACGACGGCACCGGCTGGACCGCAACTTCGAGCGGTATCAACAGCTGGATGATCGATGTGTGGGGCTCATCCGCGAGTGATATTTTTGCCGTCGGCTACAGCGGTGAGATCGTTCACAGCATTGGATCGAGCTGGAGTGCCATGACGAGCGGCAGCACGGATACGATTTACGGGGTGTGGGGCACAGGGGCTAACGACGTATATGCGGTTGGGGATTCCGGTACGATTCTTCATTATAACGGCACCTCGTGGTCGGCAATGACCAGCCCTACAACCAGTTTTCTTGAAGCTGTGTGGGGCTCATCGGCAACAGATATCTTCGCGGTCGGCGGCGACATCGTTCACTATGACGGCACCGGCTGGAGCGTCATGACCAATCCCACAACCAACACCCTCAGAGATGTGTGGGGCACGGCGTCTAACGATGTTTTTGCGGTCGGCGATCAGGGCACGATTCTACATTACGACGGCACCTCATGGTCGACAATGACCAGCGGCACCTATTTCGGGCTGTTCAGCGTCTGGGGAACATCGTCAAGCAATGTGTTCGCCGGTGGAACAAGCGGTACGCTGCTGCGCTATGACGGTGTGGCGGCGAGCACCACAACCACAACAGCCGCGTCCTCGACAACAACGTCCGCTGCCGCCAATACTGCACCGTCAGCCGCCTTTACCGTAACACCGCCAGCGGGTGACACGTCGCAGACCTTTCACCTCGAGCCGTTTGCAAGCGCTGATGCCGAAGATCCGATCGCCGCGCTGATCGTACGTATCGACTGGGAAACCGACGGTGCCTGGGACGACCAGATCACGGCCGACAAGGATATCGATCATCAGTACACGGGGGACGGCACCTATACGATAACCATCGAAGTTGAGGATACCGGAGGGCTTACCGACCAGGCATCCCAGCAGGTAATTGTCGTCTCACCGACCACCGGCAACACGAACCCGACGGCCGTGTTCACCGTAAGCCCGTCTTCCGGTGATACGACAACTATGTTTTCTTTTGATGCCTCAGGCTGCACGGATGCCGAGGATGCGGTGTCGGCACTGAAGGTCATCTGGGACTTTGACGGTGACGGCATGTGGGATACGGGCTTTTCAACGACTAAAACCGAAACGTGGAACTATACCGCTGCCGGCACCTATACGGTCACCCTGGAAGTTATCGACCAGGGCGGCTTGACCGACCAGACCGACCAGCAGGTGGTGGTCAGTGCCGCAGCGGGCAGCAGCACTACGACAACAGTTTCCGGCAGCACCACTACGACAACGACTACAGCACCTGCAGGCGGCACAAACAATCCGCCGACAGCTGTCGCTCTGGTGCATCCGCCGGAGGGTGACACCCAGACCGAATTCGAGTTCATGGCGTTTGACTCTTCCGATCCTGAAGATCCGATCGAAAGCCTCGAGTTCAGATGGGACTTTGAAAGCGACGGTTCGTGGGACACATCATTTGACGGCGACCCGATATCGTTTCATCGTTTTGAGAGTGCGGACCTGTACACGGCAACACTGGAAGTCATAGACAGCGGTGGCCTGACAGGCACCGGCACAATCGAGGTAACGGTTCACGAGGCCTCCGCCTGCCCGTTCGCGCTTGTTCTCTCTGAGGAGGAAGTTGAAACGTTCCGCCGCTTCCGCGATGAAAAGCTGTCCCGGATTCGGTTCGGGAGAATCCTGATTAAAGCCTACTACCGTGCAAGCCCGCACCTGCGCGGAATGCTGGAGGAAAGCCCCTTTCTGCGCTGGACCGCCGCAAAACTGCTTTCAGGAATCGCAAAGGCGATTGACTGAGGCTGACAGCTGAACAGTTTCGAACGCAGCAGAAAAGCACCCGTCCTGGCAGGACGGGTGCTTTTTCTATGCTCCACACCGAAAAGCATGACGGAAAAAGCAATAAATACTAATTGTTTGTTTTGTTCATTGACGAGCCCGGAATCAGCACGTACTATAATAATTATGAGTGAAAAACATGGTCACCTTTCTCAAGGTAAAGATAAAATGAATAAATATGTTGCAATATCAGGTATTTTTTTGCACGTAGTGCTGCTTTTTACCTGCCAGCCGGCTTTAGGCGGTCACGTGCCCGACACAGGACAGACAGCCTGTTACGACAATACTGCGGAAATCGCATGCCCTGCACCCGGGGAGCCCTTCTACGGTCAGGATGCCCAGTATGACACCGGCAGCCGTGAATATATAAAGCTGGACGGCAGCGGCCTGCCGCTTCCCGATACTGCGGAATCCTGGGCCATGGTCCGCGACACGGTTACGGGCCTGACCTGGGAAGTCAAGACCGATGACGGCTCGATCCACGATTTCGAAAACAGTTACAGCTGGAATGATGCCCGGGATATTTTTATTCCTGCGCTCAACCAGGCCGCGTTCGGCGGCTGTAGCGACTGGCGCCTCCCGGAAATTCACGAGCTGTCATACCTGATCGACCGCGGCACCATCGACCCGGCAGTCGATACCGATTATTTCCCCCTCGTTGCACTTTACTACTGGACCGCGACCCCGGACCCGTCAGCAGCGCTGGGCCCTTATTATGTGCAGTTTTTCACAGGCTATGAGTACAATTTTATTAAAGACGGTGACGGCGCCATGGCGGTGCGCGGTGATATCGCACAACGCGGTATGTTTGTCGATAACGGCGACGGAACAGTCAGTGATCAGGGCACCGGGCTTATGTGGCAGCAGGCAGGGCCTGCGCAGACCATGGACTGGCAGGAAGCCCTCGCCTACTGCGAGAACCTGGAACTTGCCGGTTACAGCGACTGGCGCCTTCCCAATGTCAACGAGCTGCAGTCCCTTGTCGATTACACGAGATACGGACCAAGCATCGACACCGATTTTTTTCCTGCAGCCGTAGCCGCATCCTACCGCACATCAACCAGCATCCCCGGGGGCTATACCGACAGGGCCTGGGTTGTCGACTTCGATCTCGGGTATGTGGATTTTTACTTCGGCAGCGGTAAAAGCGCTCTGCACTATGTGCGGGCGGTCCGCGGTGCAGGATCATCTACCCTCGTAGAGCTCTCATCACTGTCTGCCGAGCGCCGCGGGTTTAAGCACGTTGCAATCAGCTGGACAACGGCTTCGGAGGTCGACAGCGCCGGTTTCAACATATACCGCTGCGCCTTTCAGCGCGGCCGTTATGTGCGTGTCAATGAAGCCCTTATTCCCGCCAGGGGCTCACCGACCGGCGGGGCGGCGTATGAGTTCGTGGATGAGTCCGCACGGTGGTGGACGAACTGGTACAGGCTCGAGGATATCGATTCCTCGGGCGAATCAATGATGCACGACCCGGTGAGGGCGACCTATAAATAGACGTTTTCCTCGTGTTGCATCCGACAGAAGCCTGCTCTCGTGCGTGAAAAAAGAGGAAGCTCCGCCGGGGGTACGGAGCTTCCCGGAGGGGTCGAGCGCTTCTTTCCTGTAATCTGACATTCCCGGATTTTTTAAAGCTGTTGCAGTATTGCCGGGCAGCACTTTGTTTCACGGTGCTGCATGGTGTATAATGCAGTAACCGTGCCGCCGGTAATGAAAGAGTGTGCAAACGAGCAAACGGCATGCAAACAGTGCTCATGGGCCACCCGCCCTCCTCTGCCGGGCGCACAAAAGCAGAAATTTTTCTAACCGTTATTTGAACGGCTCCTGCGGATATTCGAACAATGGATACGGACAGGCTTCTCTCGATTGACAGGCGCCACATATGGCACCCCTATGCATCGGCCGTCGACCCGGTTTGCTGCTATCCGGTGCAACGCGCGCGCGGAGTGTACCTCGAGCTGCTGGACGGGCGCCGCCTGATCGACGGCATGGCAAGCTGGTGGTGCATGATTCACGGATACAGTCACCCGGTGCTGAACGAAACCCTGCGCGCGCAGATCGATGACATGGCACACGTCATGTTCGGCGGGCTCACGCACCGCCCGGCTGTGCAGCTTGCGGAAACGCTGGTCGACCTGACCCCGCAGCAGCTGCAGCGTATTTTTTTCTGCGACTCCGGTTCGGTGGCTGTCGAAATCGCCATGAAAATGGCCCTGCAGTACTGGCAGGCTGCCGGAAAAAAAGCCAAAACATCTTTTTTAACCGTCAGGGGCGGCTACCACGGCGACACCTGGCATGCCATGTCGGTGTGCGACCCGGTAACCGGCATGCATGCGCTCTTTCAGGGCGCGCTGCCGCGGCAGCACTTTGTGCCGGTGCCGGCATCGGGTTTCTACGACCGATGGAACCCGGCAGACCTGCAACAGGCAGAAGCGGTGCTGCAGGAACACGGCGAATCAATTGCCGGCTTCATTCTCGAGCCGGTGGTACAGGGTGCCGGGGGCATGCGCTTCTATCATCCGCAGTTTCTCGCCGGGGCGCGGCAGCTCTGCGATTGCTACGACGTACTGCTTGTGTGTGATGAAATCGCAACCGGCTTCGGCAGAACCGGCGAGCTGTTTGCCTGCTCTCACGCGGGCGTATCGCCTGACATCATGTGTCTCGGCAAAGCCATAACAGGCGGCTACATGAGCTTTGCCGCAACCCTGTGCACCGACCGGGTGGCCGAAACGATCTGCGGCAGCCCTCCCGGCGTGTTCATGCACGGCCCCACGTTCATGGGCAATCCGCTCGCCTGCGCGCTTGCAAATGCCAGTATCGACCTGCTGCTGTCGTCAGAGTGGCGGCACAAGGTGAAATCGATCGAGCAGCAGCTGCAGCAGGGACTCGCGCCCGCCGCCTCTCTCGAAACGGTGGCTGATGTGCGCGTTCTCGGAGCTATCGGAGTCGTTGAAATGAAGCAGCCGGTCGACCTGCCCGCGCTCCAGGCCCGGTTTGTCGAGGAGGGCGTGTGGATTCGCCCCTTCGGCAGGCTGGTATATGTAATGCCGCCCTACATCATCTCTGCGGATGAGCTTTCCGTGCTGACCGGCGCAATGGTCAGGGTGCTTGAATCCTGCGGCTGACGTCCGCTTGCTGCACATGCCCGATCAGGCCCACACCTCTACAGGGAGCTTATGCAGCGGTGCCGGGGGGGCGTTTCAGAAAAAGGGCCCGCATCATCAGCATGCAGTACGTCACCGTGTTTCTGAACAGCCGCCGTGGTGAGTCGTGACGCATATAGCGCAGAAAACATCTGCTGAATCCGCCGGTGTTGCGTTGGCTGTAATAAGCATATGCGCAGGATTTCGCGATCACGGCGGAAAGCGTGTTTTTCTCCTCTTGTGAGCAGCCTGTATGCCGGCAGTACGCATCAAGCGCCTCGAGCGCCAGGAGCTCTTCTTTTCCAATAGTTGCCGTATCAACATAGATTGTGTCGGGCCGGCAGTGCAGCAGGTCGACAAAACATCGCCTGTACCCGTCATCGTTCCCGGCGGTACAGTATATCCGTGCCCAGCGGGTGTAGAGATTCTGAAAAACCCGGTTTTTCCTGCGCGCGGCTTCTTCCGTATCCGGCTCACCGGCAAGGCAGGCCTGCAGAACCGCACGGTCGGCCCGCTCCAGCCTGCCGTTGTCCTGTGATATGCCTGTGCGGTGCGACAGGTAAAGGACCAGGGGCTCTGGCGTAAAGCCTGCTTTATACCGGCGGCAGAAACGAATCCAGTACT
The DNA here is from genome assembly GCA_964518865.1 of uncultured Thermodesulfobacteriota bacterium. GTDB lineage: Bacteria > Desulfobacterota > WTBG01 > CAIYCZ01 > CAIRTM01 > JANQGV01. The sequence continues at coordinate 17,809 of CAZFIB010000012.1, read as the reverse complement.
CGTGATCCTCTGCCGGAGAGAATGCACCGTCAAACCGGCCGACGGCATTCGCACATTCTTTTTTCAGAACCACGACCGAGGCGCCGCCGATATGGTTGCCGAAGAGAAGCTGGTCGGCGATCATGCCGTCAAGCTGCGGAATGTGCGTTCGAATCAGTTCGCCGCGCTCGTTGCGGCCTTCGAACCCGCAGTAGACCAGCCCGAGGTCAGGGTCGCGCTGAAAAGCGCTGATCTGTCGCTCGAGCTTTTCCGGCTTCCACGTATCATCGCTGTCGAGAAAGGCAATAAAACGGCCCCGGGCCTCGTCCATGCCCCTGTTGCGTGCGGCTGCCGCGCCCAGGTTGCTCTGCCGGTACAGCCTGATTGCCGAGCCGTATGTCTGCTGCAGCAGCTCGAAGGTTCCGTCAGTGCTGCCGTCATCGATGACCAGCAGCTCGAAATCACGAAAGGTCTGCGCAAAAACACTGTCCAGTGCCCCGCACACCAGGTCTTTTCTGTTGAATGTCGGCACTATGACACTGACGCTCGCCATTGCAGAGCCTGAGCTGGTTTTCATGGATTGTGCGGCCGGTGTCTTTCAGATACCGGGAGCGCTAAAAGTATGCTAGTATGAGTCACCTGACCGCAATCCCGCAACAGGCAGTGGGATTTGCACATTCGAGTTATCTGCGGGAAGCATTACTATAGCAGAGGTGGGTGAATGCTCAAAATATTTTCTGACCGTACGTGCCTGCCTGCGGATCGCAGCCATGTTCATATGCTCATTCCGTTCTGGGGGCTGCCAGATGAAGACCCGGCGCTGCCCACCGCCGGCCGCTTTGAGCGCTATGCCGGACGGGGAAGGCAGTTCTTTCAGTTGACATCCCTTGAGGATGCCGACGTGGTCGTGTATCCGTGTGAGTGGCAGCCCGGCCGGCAGGATGCCGGAGCCTCCGCGGAAGCGGCGCGTGATGCCGGCAAGCCGCTCATCGTTTTTTTCAACAGCGACTCCGACGAAAACCTGAGCATACCCGGCTCCGTGGTATTTCGCACCTCCCTGTATCGCTCCTGCAGAAAGCCGAATGAATTTGCCCTGCCGTGCTGGTCGGAGGATTTCCTGCAGTGCTACTGTCAGGGCAGCCTGCAATTGCGGCAGCTGCAGACCGTTCCGGCGGTAAGCTACTGCGGCTACGGCCTGCAGGCAGGGATGCCGGCGCTCAAGCGGAACATAAAAAAGGCGCTGGGCATCGATACCGGCGGGCATCCGGGCATGGCAGTCAGATCCAGGGCTCTCGGCGCGCTGAAAAAAAGCACTGCGGTTGCCTGCAGGTTCGTCATACGCGAGGGGTTCTGGGGCGGGGCGCTTGTGGACGGCAGGCTGGATGCGCGCGCTGCGCAGGCCAGGCGGCGGGAGTACGTGCACAATATGCTTGACGCCGACTATGTGCTGTGCGCCCGGGGCGGGGGCAACTTTTCCTATCGTTTGTATGAAACCCTGTCACTGGGCAGAATTCCCGTGTTTGTCGACACGGACTGCGTGCTGCCGTTTGAAGACCGGATACCCTGGCGTGACATCTGCGTGTGGGTGGATGAAAAAAACATATCGCATGCGGCTGACCATGTCGCGGCATTTCACGCGAACCTGACCCCTGGTTCGTTTGAAGACGTGCAGCGCACCTGCCGACGCGTGTGGGAGACCTGGCTGAGCCCGGAAGGTTTTTTTTCACACTTCGAGGAGACGGTTCGGGGGTATATAGGCAGCACAGGAAGCCAATAAACACGTTGTAAAACAGCTCAGGCGCCGGTGGAAACGGTAATGGAGGGGTCCCCGTACAGCATGAACAGGAACATGTTCTGGTGGTACTGCCAGCCTTCGATCGACGAAGGTTTTCGCGCGTAGCGCTTGATAAATTCGGCTTTTGCTTCCGCGAGCGACCGTCCCCGCCGGAGAAGCTCTGTCGCCGCCCGGCATCCGGCTGCCAGCACGGGAAAAGGGTCGAAGTAGTCCCAGCGCGAGGCACCCAGGAAAGCTGCGCAGGAGCCGTCGCGAATGAGCACGCGGGCAAGGCTGAGCTCGTCCGGGCTGGCAACCGAGCAGGATGCCGAAACCGCGATTGCGGGTGCCGCACCCTGCGGGTAGTTCTCAATATCGATAAACGTCGTGCCCTCCGGGGCCCCGTGTGATACCCACACCACAAATCCGGGCTGGATCCGCTCCCATTGTTCCACAAAGGCACCGGCGCTGAGCTCGAAGTCACCTGCCACCATCGGGCAGTCGCTGTATAATACGGTGGTATCAAATCCGCCGGGGTCAAGAGCCATTTTTTTCACCATATGCATGATCAGGGGGCCGTCACAGGCCTCGCCGAACCCGAGGTCTTCACCGGCCCCGAGCGCCTTCTGCATGCGGGGCGATGTGTCCTGCTGGTAGGAGATACTTGAATCGCAGACAGCCTTTATTTCATCGTACCCGTCCCAGGGGATGCGCCCGGTGAGAAGCGCGGCCCGGTAGTCATGTGTGCCGGGGCTCAGGTCGTCGCCGTACTCACCGCAGTACCCGTCACCGTCGGCATCCCAGCTGCCGGACAGGTCTTCGTAATAGAAGTCGGTCGGGACCGAATGCCCGTGGTTGTCGGGGTCGGGATATGAAAAACGCATCGGCATGCCGGACGGCGAGCCGACCAGCAGGACATAGCGCGCTTCAGGCACGCGGGATGAATATCGGATCAAATAGTTTCTTATTTTTTCAGGATCATCCGTACCCTCGGATGCGGCAAGGATTTCTTCCAGAAGGGCGGTCTGCACGAGGAACCCCTGCGATTCCTTGAAGGCGGCAAAGTCCTCTAGCGCTGCCGAAACCGCAGTCGGAACGATAATGAGATAGCCGTTTTTTTTCAATGGCTGCCCGGCTGAGGTGCACGAAGAGCACAGCAGCACAAGGCCCAGCAGCACCATGAAGCTCCGCCCTGCTTTCGACACCGAGGAGAACAGTTTTTTTACTTTATGCAGGATGCCGGTGCGTCCTGCTGAAGCGGGTTTCCTGCGGTACATATCCCTGAACCTGTCGGCTATTTCGCGGTCGATCTCGAGGCTGTCGGGAAAGGTTACGGCTTCACGGCATGCATCGAGGTCGTTTTCGCAGCTGAACGGCGGGCTCGGGTGCGTGCCTGTATCATCAAAGCCGATATTGTTGATGTAGGAGCGCACCGGGCAGACGCTGTAGGCATTGTGCCTGTAATGTGCATAGCAGAAGCGGATCGCCCAGGAATCGATCCTGCCGTCCATCTGGTCTTTCAGCATGGGAGTGAGGTCATCTCCGCCGCGGTTGAAGCGCGCCTGCAGAGCACTGCTGTTACAGAACTGCTCATAGTCCGACACGTCCCAGTCGATTCGTTCCCAGCGGTCGGCCCAGGTCGCCCAGCCCCATGACGACGGCCGGTAGTTCAGGTACACGTCGTGCCGGTACGCAGAAGGGATCGGCAGGGTGTGCGGCGGATGACTGTACCCGCTGACGGAAAATATTTCATCATGCTGCTCATAATAGTCAAGCGCCCTGTTCATGAAGCTCAGAAAGTATGGTGCTGTCACCAGGTCGTCTTCCAGCACGATCACCCGGCCGGCAGCAGCAAGTGTTTCGGTTACGCCGCTTAAGATCGAGCGCGCCAGCCCGAAGTGGGTTTCGCGCTCTATAACGGTTGTCGATTTGAAGCCCTCCAGGGATCGCACATGCTCACGGACGGCCTCGACCCGGCTGTCCCTTCCTTCCGCGGCATCGGCATAAATCCGCACGTCGGTCTGAGCGGCCAGCAGGTTCCGCCCGAGCGCCTCGGTCACGCGGCGGATATGCTCCGGCCGGTTGTAGACAAAAAGACAAACAGGTGCGTACTGCACGGATCGGCTCCTGAGGGTTTGCAGCGTAAGAACATTGTAGCTGCTCAGCCCCTGAAAAGCAAAAGGTGTTTCAATCGGCCGGGCATACGCTCCGCACAACTTTGTTTTGCTTTTGACGAATCACTTTGATACGCTACTAGCGGACTGTCGGCGGCAGCCTGCAGCACACCACCGCTGCAAGCAGGCGCCGCAGGACTTTTCCAACCGCCCGACTCGTGCCATGAACATACTTACACTCACATCAGAGCATTACGGCGGCGGTGCCGAAGGCATGGCGATGCTGCTTGCCGGCGAGCTGTTGAAAAGCGGTCACGGCTCTCACACCAGGGTGCGCGCCGGCAAGGATGCAGGCGGCTGTGCAGCGGTTTCAGCAACACCCTGCGAGGCGGGCGACGCACCTCTTCCGGACAAGGTTATTCACTACCTTCTCTGTAAACTCGAGGCGCTGGGTCTCGAGCAGTGTGCCGGCGGCTCCTCACGACACCTGTTCGATGAATTGCCGTTCCGGCCCGACATCGTACTGTCACATACGATGCGGGCCGATCTCATGCGGATCGAGGACCTGTACCGCCTGTGCCGGCACGCGCCGCTCATATGGACGCTGCACGACATGTGGGCCTTCACCGGCCACTGCGCCTATTCTTTTGACTGCCTGCGCTGGCAGCGCGGCTGCGGAAACTGTCCGTACCCGGACGTGTATGTACCCCTGCGCTATGACCTGAGCAGGCTGAACCTGTGGCGGCGCAGGCACCAGTACCGGCGCATCAGCAGGCTGCTTCCGGACCGGCTTCACCTTGTATGCCCGTCGCAATGGCTTACGGGATGTGTTCAGAAAAGCATTGCCGGTGATCTTCCCGTACATCATATCCCGTATGGTATCGATACGGCCGTGTTTACACCTTTTACCGACCATCAGCGCAGGAACGCGCGCAGCAGACTCGGCATATCGCACAGTGCGTTCACGGTGCTTTTCAGTGCAAACCTCGGTAAAAGGAATCCGTTCAAGGATTATGCGACATTCGCTGCAGCTGCACGGCTGCTTAAACAGGCGGTCCCCTCCTGCTGTGTTCTGGCAGCCGGCGACCCGGAGGCTGACCGCGAAGATACGGGTATCGTGTCTCTCGGCAGAGTACCCTCCCCTGAAGATATGGCGGCCGTGTACAACTGCGCCGACGTGTTCGTTCACGCAACCAAAGCCGATAACTTCCCCGTGTCCGTGCTGGAAGCCATGGCCTGCGGGGTGCCGGTAGTCGGCACTGCTGTGGGCGGGGTTTCCGAGCAGATCGAGCACGGACGAACAGGATTCCTGACCGGACCGGGTGATGCGGGCGCGATTGTACGGGCCCTCAGGCGCCTGTACGGTCATCAGGACGAGAGGCGGCGGGCGGGGGCCGCCGGTGCTGAAAAAGTCCGCGCATCGTATCGCCTGGAGCGCATGGTCGATGATTATCTCAGGCTGTGCGAAACGGTACTGACATGAGTTCAGACAATCCCTTCATAAGCGTCGTTACCCCGTCTCTTAATCAGGGTTGCTTTATCCGCAGCACGATTGAAAGCGTTCTCGGACAGGGTCGTAACGATATCGAGCACATTATCGTTGACGGGGGATCAACCGATGAAACGCTCGATATAATACAAAACTACAGTCACCTGCGCTGGATCAGCGAGCCGGACCGCGGGCAGTCCGATGCGCTCAACAAGGGAATCGGCATGGCTGAGGGCGAGTGGATCGCCTGGATCAATGCCGATGACTATCTGTTTCCGGAAGCGCTGAACAAGCTGGCCGCCTTCGCCGGGAACTGTCCCGAGGCGCAGTTCGTGTTCAGCAACTGCACGTTTGTCGACGGGCACGGCACTGTCGTGGAGACAAAGCGGGCCTCCTATGACCCCCGCTCCTTTTTCCGGTGGTGGCGGGAGGGCGGGGCCGGCTTCGGCCAGCCGGGCAGCTTTTTTAAAAAAGAGCTCCGGGAGCGGTTCGGCCCCTTTGATCCGGACCTGCATTACATGATGGACTACGACTTCTGGCTCAGGCTGTCTGAGACGGTGCGTTTTTATTACCTGGATGAAGCGCTTGCAGCGTACCGGCTGCACCGGCAGGCCAAAACCTCCCGGGGCTGGCAACCCTTTGTCGAGGAGGGCATGCTCATAACCCGACGCTACTGGAAGGAAAGAGGCGGCATTGCAGCATGGCGCATACTGCTGCCGATGCACCTGATGTATGCGACTCAGCTGATGACCGAAGGCATGCGCCTCCGGGAATCGGGAAAGCACCGCGAGGCCCGTCAGTGCTGGCGGCAGGCCTGGCGGCGCTGCCCGCTGCTGCTCATATCCTTTACCCATTTGCGTTACCGGCTCAGGCAGATGATCGGACCGCGCGCCTATGCCGCCCTGAGCAGGCACGTGCCGTGGTTCGGCAGGCTCGAACAGGTTTTCAAACAAAAGGTGTTCGAAAAAATATGACGGGACGGAATCCGCTTGTTTCAGTCGTCATTCCCGCCTACAACAGCTGTGCCTGTATCGGACGGGCTCTGCGCTCTGTACTTGCGCAGGACTATGCCGCCCGGGAAATAATCGTTGTCGATGACGGCTCGGAAGACCGGACCGCTGAGGCTGTCCGGGCCTTCGGTTCTGCCGTCCGCCTTGTGCGCCGGGAGCATGCCGGAGCGGCGGCCGCCCGGAATGCAGGCATAGCGGCAAGCACGGGTGAGCATATCGCCTTTCTGGATGCTGACGACGAGTGGCTGGCCGGCAGGCTGTCTTCAGGAGTGGACCCGATGATCGACGATCATGGTGCCGGCATGACCTATTGTCTGTCGATCGGGCAGCGTCCGGACGGAACCCGGGTACGGCTTAACGAGGAGTATGAACGGCACAGAGCTTTCCCGCGCATCCTGTGGCCGAGCCCGTTTCAGTTCACGCCCGCCACCACCTGCCGCCGGGCGGTTCTTGAGCAGGCGGGAGGGTTTGACGAATCGCTTGCCGCATGGGAAGATCAGGATCTCTGGATACGCATGGCCGAGCACGCCGACGTTCGCGAGGTGCCGGAGCGCCTGGTCGTCATCCACCTTAGAAGCGGCAGTCTTTCCGACACCACCGCTCTCGAGACAAAGCGCGCTGCACATTTTCGCGTTATCGAGCGGGCCCTGGAACGACAGCCCGATATCTACCGGCCGCATGAAAAGATGCTTTTCGCGGATCACCATCTGGTGTGGGGTATCAACTATTATTCGGCCGGGGACCACCGGCGTGCCCGCCGCAGCATCGCGGCCTCGCTGCGGCATTCCCCCACCCTGCGGGGAATCGTTTTCTTCCTGAAGGCGCTGCTGCCGCCGGGCATGGCGGCCGTGCTGAGCAGGATAAAACACGGCCGCTAGGCGGAAGTCGATCAGGTCGCAGCCCGGGGGATGCAGCCGAGATAGATGTCGGCGATGGCGCTCCAGTCATAAAACGAGGCGTGCGCCAGGCCGCATCGGCTGAAGCGGCTCCGGAGAGATTCGGAATCAATGACTGCGCAGAGGGCATCGGCCATTGCCGCCGTGTCGCCCGGCGGGACAAGCAGCCCGTTCCTGTCGTGATCGACGAGGTCCTGATTTCCGCTGACATCGGTTGCAACTACGGAAAGGCCGGCAGCCATCGCTTCCAGAACGCTGACGGGACAGAGTTCAAAAAGCGATGATGAGAAGTATACGGTTGACTGCTGATACGCGGCGGTGAGATCATCTCCGTAGAGTTCGCTGAAGACGACATTGTCGGCGATTCCCAGCTTAGCGGCAAGCGGAAGCAGTTGCCGGTTTCCTGTGCCGAGTATGATATAGTAGACATCGGGCATTCTGCGGAGGACCGTTGCAAAAGCGTGCAGGCCTGCATCGCGGGCTTTTATCCAGTTGTTGCGACCCACGCTGAGTACGATCGGGGACTGTTCGGGCAGGCTGAACGCTGCGCGAAGGTTGAATGCCGGCCGGCGGCTGAACTGCCGCGTGTCGATGCCGTTGGGAATATAATATATTTTCGATTGCCGTACCCCCATCGACTCCAGAACACTGCGGGCATTGGAACTGATTGCAACCGCGCCGGCCGATCTGTTGATGCAGTCCGCCATGAGCCGGTCGATCTTAAAAACACGGCGCGGGCGCTCCTGCTCGTTGAGCTCCATGCCGTGGCAGGTGACCAGGCAGCGTGGCAGCATACCGGTATCATCCAGCCAGACGGCGGTCGGGTAGCCGAAGTGGGCTGAGATGACATCCGGCTGAAAATCGTGCAGCAGAAGCCTGAGGTGGCGGGACGTGTACTGCCGGAACGGAAAGCGGTGCGCGCCCAGGCGGGTCGATCCCCGCAGGAGGCGGTATTTTCTGACGCTGTAGGGGGCATCCGGCGGTGCGGCGCCGGTTGTATGATTGAACACACGGACCGCATGGCCCCCACGATGCCAGGCGCAGGCCAGATGATGGACAACCATTTCAGCGCCGCCCACAAAGGGCAGAAACTGGGGAATGACGAGCGCGATTTTCATACGGCGCCGGAGAGTGATTATCCTCGCCCAAAGGGCGAGGTGTCAGGATAACCCCCTTCAGGGGCCATCGGGTCTTTTGGTCCCATTGTGACCGCGCCGAGTCTGAACCGTGTGCTGCCGAAAAAGGGGCCGAACTGTCTGAGCGCAGCGAGTTTTCGGCCCGCCGCTGCACACGGTTCAAGCGAGGCTGCCCGCCGGAGGCGGGCCGGGCAAACGGGTGTCCTTTATTTGGCCATACCTTTCTTTGGACACGCAAAGAAAGGTATGAACTTTGCAAGCTGACATGTTATGTAACCAGTAACTTTAATTGTAACCCAAAACGCAGAATGATTTTCGGGCTGCACCGCCGGAGGCGGTAATTGTAAATATACACATATACTACGGTAACGGTTCTGAAAAGGTAGCATCACTTCAGGATGGTGTAAAGAAACATGTTTGTGACAATCAGGGCTCTTTCACGGTACGGGCTGGCGGGGCTCAGCCTGTACTATCTGGGCGTGTATGCTGCGCTGGCACTTGCCCACCTTGAGTTTCCCTTTGCCCTGGAGTGGATCGAGGGCAGCATGCTCGATCATGTGGGAAGGGTTCTGCGCGGGAGCAGCCTTTACTGTGCCCCCTCTCCCGGGTTTGTCCCGTCGATTTATCCGCCGCTGTACTTCTGCATCGCGGCGCTGGCGGCCAAGGTTGCGGGAGAAGGAATGGCGGCGCTGCGGCTGGTGTCGGTTGCGTCGAGCATCGGTATTTTCTGGCTTCTGTTTGCCCTCGTGAAGCGCGAGACGGGAAGCCGGCTGGCAGGCCTTGCCGCTGCGGGGCTTTTCGCGGCAACCTACAAGGCAGGCGGCCCGTACCTCGACATGGGCCGCATCGACACGCTTTTTCTGTTTCTCTTTTTTGCCGGGATGTATGTGTGCCGTTTTCGCACCTCTTTCGGCGGCGCGGTTGCGGCCGGGCTGCTGCTTGCCTGCTCGGCGCTGACAAAGCAGACGGGGCTGGTGCTGAGCCTGCCGCTGATCGTGTACTGCCTTTGTTTCCGCTCTGCTTCCCGCGGCGTCGTACTGGCGCTGAGCGCCTGGGGACCGGCCGCCGCCCTGACGCTTGCAATCAATGCCGCGCATGACGGCTGGTATCTCTACTATACCCTTATCCTGCCCGGCAGGCACGCCGTCGATTTAAGCAGAATCGGCGAGTTCTGGGGGGAGCACATGCTGTCGGTGCTGCCGTGCTCACTTCTGCTCGCGGCGGCATTTTTTGCGCTGCCATCCCGGCTGCGCACCAAAGAGCGCGCTGTTTTCTACGGCCTTGTTGCGGCTGCGGTAACAGGCATTGCCTGCATGACGTATATTAAAAGCGGCGGTTTCAAGAATGTGCTGATGCCGGTCTATGCCGTCGTATCGATGCTGGCCGGGCTCTGCCTGGGTGCATCCATACAGCGGGGAGCTGCACCGGCACCACCGCCGCCCTGGAAGCAGGCGGCGGCTGTGTCGGCCCTACTGCTTCAGTTTTTCTTTCTGCTCTACAACCCGGTTCGACTTATCCCGTCACAGGACTTCGAGCTTTTGTGTAAAAGCACGGTCAGCGCTATCGGAGAGATCAGCGGCCCGGTATTCGCTCCGGCAAACGGCTACCTGTGCGCGGCAGCCGGGAAAAACAGTTCGGCCCATATCGGCTGTATTAACGATATTCTGCGCGGCGGGCCGCATCCGGTTGCAAACCGGCTGATAGCAGATATCCGAAAAGCCCTCAGAGAAAGGCGCTACAGCGCTGTTCTGCTTGACAGAAAATTCACCCGTTTTCAAAAAGTTATCGAGCGGTATTACCGCCTCAGGCCCGAGTATGTGCGGTTTGCGCGGTATTACCCCCTTATTAAATACTGGTACGTTCCGAAAGAATAACAGGCTGCTCATACCGCATGCAGAAACTATCGACGCTTTTTTTTATCTGGAGCGCATCAATTACGCTCCTTGTTCCGCCTCTGTCCTTTGTGCTCGGCAGGATTCTCAACCCCCTGACGGCATGGCAGCCTCACGGCCTTCTCCAGCGTACCTGCCTGTGCGCGGGGGTGGCTGTTACGGCCGGCCTCGCTGCAGCCGTTCGCCGGTACGGCAGGCACCTGCAGGGGCTGGAGCTGACATTCGGACAGATACTCTGCGCGGTCCTGTTCGCTCTTGCCGTTGCGCTGCCGCGCCTGACAGCCCTTGCTCCTGATCTGCCGGTGGCGGTGTACGACGACAGCTGGCACATGCAAAAGGCGGTATCGGTCATGGGATCGTTTCCGCACCTGCGCCATTATCTGTTTCCCGACCTGTCGTTCAGTTACTATTTCTATGCCTACAGTATTCCGGCTGCGCTGTACAGCACAGCACCGGGCCTCAATCTCAAGCTCATATGGGCGCTGTATGTCCTGTGCGTGTCGTGCAGTGTAACTGCGCTGCTGTGCATCTGCGGCAATGCACTTGTGCCGCGAGAGACCGGGCAGCGTCTGTTTTTCACACTGTGCATCACCTTTCTCGGCGGGCTGCACGAATGGCCGCACTTCATGGCCTCGCTGCTGCACGGCCGGCCAAACTGGCATACCGAGTGGTGGGCGCGCGGCATCGGGCTCGAGCAGCAGGTCAGCTCGCTGTACAGCACCCATTTCTGGGCGCCGCAGCACGCCTGCGGCCTTGCCCTGTTCGCTGTACAGTTTGCCGTGCTCAGGCGCTGCGGGCCGAGTACGGCTGCAGCGCTGCTGTGCGGGCTGCTGGCAGGCATCCAGGCCGGGTTTTCCGCCTACACGGCCCTGTTTGCCTGCCTGTACTGCCTGCTGGCACTTTTCAGGCGCGCCCTGAATAACATCCGAAAGGCGCTCGCTGCCGCTGTCTGGTTTTCTGCAGGGGCTCTTGCGGCGCTGCTTCCCGCTGCCGGCTGCATTGCCGGCAGGTCGGCACCCCTTGCCTGGGTTGCAGATATTCAGGATCTGCCTGCCTATGTGCTGTTTCTCGCGGTGGAATTCGGTGTAGTGCTACTGCTGTTTTGCATGTATGTGTATGCTCGGCGCAGGCAGTCCGACCGGCAGGCGCTTACTGATGCGTCTTTTGTGTTGCTGACCTTTGTGCTGCTTTTTTGTTTTCACAGCTCGGGCTACAATGTTCTTTCCTATCGAAGCATGCTGCCCGCACAGCTGGTGATTATTCTCGGCGCTGCGGCGGCGCTGGAGCACCTGGCCGGAGCAAAGCGTTTTTTGAAATCAGCTGCCGTCGTACTGCTGTGCCTTCAGATGACGGGTTTTTTGCCTGAGATGCTTGCCATGACTAAAAAGCACATCGACGTCAAGCGCGCGGGGATGCGCCTGCCGGAAACCGTTGTCAGGGTGAACATGAGCGGACCTGTTGACGAAGCATACGATATCCCCTACCGGCAGGATGTATCAGAGGCAGCCTTCGATATCATGACGCTCAATCTGTTCAGGATGAAAAACGTCGATCGCAGATATTTCTGCTCCGGACGGATAGGAGCCAACAACCTGGTTTACCTTGATGACGAGGGGGTGGAAGAGCTGAAAAAAGGGTGCCGTCACCCCGTGATGCAGTAGCATTTTTCTACCCGTCTTTCCCGAGCAGTTTAAGCATCTCTCCGGCATCGCTGACCGGTGCCTGACAGGTTCTGTTGCGGCAGATATAGGCGGCGGCTTTGCCGTTCACATCCTCAAAGTCCTTCAGGTAGTCGGCTGATGAGAGAATCCGCGGTGCAGGCGTGTCGGTCGGGCGCAGCATGACAGCCGCGTTCGGCAGGTAAATCGATTGCAGCGTTCGAATCAGCTCCCGGGTATCGTTCGAACCGGGGTTTCCTGCAATGACGACCTCGCAGGAATCGCCTGCCGTGAATTCCAGGGCTGTCATGGTAAACGTATATGCCTGGGGAAAGCTCGTAAGCTTTTCGGCAAAGGCCGTGCCGATTGCAGCGGCACGCTCCTCGAGTTCTTGAGACCCGGTCATTCTTGCAAGCCTGATAAGGTTGAGCTGTGCCGCCGCGTTGCCGGAAGGAACCGCACCGTCGTAGATTTCTTTCGGCCGCGCGATCAGCGCTTCGCTGTCGGAAGGGCTGAAATAAAAGCCTCCGTGCGTGCTGTCCCAAAAGTAGCGCTCTGCGACCCCGGTAAGGTCGAGGGCCCTTTCCAGCCACTGTGCCTCAAATACAGCTTCATACAGCTCGACAAGTCCCCATGTCAGAAACATGTAATCGTCGAGAAGGGCATCTATGGCGGAGTGCCCCTCCCGAAAGCGGTGGTACAGGCGCCCCTCCGGGGCGGACAGGTGGTGCAGCACAGCCTCGGCCGCTGTTGCGGCAGCAGCGGTATAGACGGGATTGTCAAACGCCCGGCCGGCCTTTGCCAGCGCAGCGATCATCAGCCCGTTCCAGTCGGTGAGGATTTTATCATCCCGGTGCGGGCGCACGCGCGCTTCCCGTACCTGAAACAGTTTCCTCCGCGCTGCATTCAGTATGTCCGCACATGTTTCTTCCGAGCTGCCGTGCCTGCGGGCGAGATCTTCAAGACTGCAGGCAGCATGCAGTATATTGCGTTCGGTTGTGCGGCCCGCAGCTTCATCCCGGAAATTGCCCTCCGCGGTTATGCCGAAATAATCAATGACAAGTGCAGCGCTTTTCTCATCGAGGCTGTCCCGGATTTCCGCTTCCGTCCAGACATAGAATTTTCCCTCAACGCCTTCCGAATCGGCATCTTCCGCGCTGTAAAAAGCCCCCTCCGGCGCCCGCATGTCGCGCAGCACGTACTCGATCACCTCTTCAGCGGTTTGCCGGTAGGCGGCCCTGCCGGTGGCCTGGTATGCTTCGGTGTATGCCATGACAAGCAGGGCCTGGTCATAGAGCATTTTTTCGAAATGGGGGACCAGCCACTGCCGGTCGGTCGAGTAGCGGTGAAAGCCGAACCCGAGGTGGTCGAACAGACCGCCGGCCCGCATTGCATCGAGGGTTTTCTCAACCATGCCGAGGGCCTGCGGGCTTCCGGTCCTGTGCCAGTATCGCAGAAGAAACAGCAGGTTGTGCGGTGTCGGAAATTTCGGCTGATGGGTGAACCCGCCCCACCGGTCGTCGAAGCTTTCCGTAAGCTGCACAAAAGCCCTGTGCAGCGTCCCGGTATCCGGTGCTGCAGCGGAGCGATCGTCGGAGCCGCGCCTGAGCGCTTCAACGACTCGCTCGGAAGACCCGGCGATATCGCCGCGCCGGTGCTGCCAGATTTCAGCGACCTGCCGCGCAAGATCTACAAGGTGTGCCTTGGGGAGATAGGTGCATGCATAAAACGGCTTGCGGTCCGGCGTCAGGATAACGGTCAGCGGCCAGCCGCCGCTGCCGCTCATGATCTGGCAGACCTGCATGTAGATCATGTCGATATCGGGACGCTCTTCGCGGTCGACTTTTATGCAGATAAAGGTTTCATTGAGGTGCTTCGCGGCCTCCCCGTCCTCGAATGACTCATGGGCCATGACATGGCACCAGTGGCAGGTCGAGTAGCCGATCGACAGAAACACGGGCCTGTCCAGCCGCGCGGCCTCCTGAAACGCCTCATCGCCCCAGGGAAACCAGTCGACCGGATTGCGGGCGTGCTGAAGAAGGTAGGGGCTTTTCTCATCGGCAAGTCTGTTCGGGACCGGCCGTTTCGGCGAGGGGGTCATGCGTATTCCCGTATGGTTAATCAGCAGTCTGCTCTGAAAGTAGCAATAGCAGATATTGCGCTGAGAGGCAAAAACAAAAATCCGCAGCGTGACCGCCAATTCTCTGTGAATTTCATATTCACTTTGATAGCATATGAAGGTTGTCGCTAACAATGCAGGGGATAAGCAGCCACTACAATAGCTTCACAGGGGTCGCTTTATGACACCAGAATCAACTGACGTCAGACATGAAAAAATCTATAACTCGGCAACCTTACCTGCGAGAACGGATATCAATAAAAGGAGGTTATTATGGATGAGGCAAAGCGGCACGTTTTTGCGATGGCCTTCATTCTCACAATTGTTCTGCAGCTCTTGATGGCACGCTCCGGGCATGCAGCGGAGGGGTCCGATAGTAACGCCACAACACGAATCGTGTATGCCCATGGCGCTAAAAAAACTACAAACATTTATTCTATCAGGCCCGACGGCACCGACCGGCGACAATTAACCGACAGCAACGCTAAAGACTGGGAGCCGGTATGGTCACCGGACGGTGCCCGTATCGCCTTTACCTCAAGACGTGACGGTGATTATGAAATATTTCTCATGAACGCAGACGGCGGCGGCTTGCAGCAGCTGACCCGAAACACAGCGATAGACCGCCACCCCGAATGGTCATCTGACGGAAGCAAAATATACTTTATAAGCGACCAGGACTCCGGCATATCGCAGCTGTATTCAATGCTGCCCGACGGATCCCAGCGCACAAAACTTACCAGCTTCAAAAGCCATGCAACGCACCCGGCCCGTTCGCCGGACGGAACCAGGCTCGCTTTTCAGCTTGGGGGAATCAACAGGCGGTCGAAGCAGAAGTCGGAGATACACCTGATGAATATCGATGGTTCCGGTCTGGTAAATATCAGCAACAATCCCGCCCATGATAAAGTCGCCGCCTTTTCACCCGACGGCTTATACATAAGCTTTCAAAGCTACCGCGACGGGAATTTCGAGCTCTACCGCATGCGCGCCGACGGTTCCGGGCAGACGCGGCTTACAAACCACCCCGCAAAAGACAAGCGCTCCACCTGGGCGCCCGACGGCAGCCGGATCTGTTTTCAAAGCTATCGCAGCGGGCACTGGGAGCTCTATACCATGACGCCCGACGGATCGGATATCCGCCGGATCACTTCCGGCACGGAAGATTCCAAGCACCCCGACTGGTCAGGATATTTGCGGCAATGATGAATGGCAGCGTTTAATGAGTTCTTCACGCGGACTTCCGGATCATCTTTTCCGGAAAGCGGATCGCACGAACAGCTGACGGTTCAGAACAGACAGGCAGCGCTCGACCTCGTGCGGGTCTTTCCAGTAGCTCTCGAGAAGCCGGCGGATATCATCCCCGGAAAGCACAAGCCCCTGCCGGATGAACTTTTTCATGGAGCGGCACAAGCGGACAATGTTCGAGCGGCGTTCTTTTGCGTGCAGCCGGTCTTTTATTACAGACTTGTCCCAGTCGATAATGAATATTCTATCCCTCCGGGTTTTATCGATGAGGATGTTTTTGAGATTGAGGTCACCGTGACGTATGCCTCTGTCGTGCATGAGGCGAACCGCATCTGCTATGTCGTTTATCACCTCCTCTTTTTCATGCTCCGTCATCCCCTGCCACGAAGCACGGATATACTCCGGCACATCAAGACAGCCGCCGAGCTCGCGTGACAGCAGATACCCCCGGTAGAAAAAGACCGTGGCACGCATGCTGACCGCAGCCAGAATGGTTGCGGTCGGGACGCCCCGTTCAGCGGCGGCGGCGGTTATGCGCAGTTCACGGAAGGGTCGCTGACTGCCGATATACCGGTCGCGGAGCAGATACCGCATGATACCGCCGCGCCGGTACTTGCGCACCAGCAGCTTCTCGTCCTCATCAAGTGCGATGACCGGCACGGCGCCGCGGCCGGCCGGCCCCCCGGCGCCGGCGCTGTTATAAAGGTGCTCGGGCGCATCGAGCCATTGTTCGAGGCGGTCTTCGTAGCCCTCCCGAACGGCCATGTACACGCTGCGGCGCCTGAGCAGCCGGTAGCCTTCGGGAACAGTATATCGTATATTGTTCATAGTATGTACCCTCGCCTCCAAGGGCGAGGTTTCAGGATGGCACCCCGGCGGGGGCCATCAATTCCTCTGGTCCCATTCTGAACGCGCCGAGCCTGAGTCCCGTGCCGCGGAAACAAGGGCCGAACTGTCTGAGCGCAGCGAGTTTTCGGCCCGCCGCTGCTCGGGGCTTCAGCGAGGGTACCCGCCGATGGCGGGCCGGGCAAACGGGTGTCCTTTCTTTGGCCATACCTTTCTTTGGATAAACAAAAAAAGCATGCATCTCGTAAACTGAAAAATGTATCTTCCAATACTACAGCGCTTCCGCTATCAGCTCCCGGACATGCTGCGCTATGGCGAGACATGCCGTCAAGCCCGGCGACTCGATGCCGAGCAGGTTTATAAATCCGCGCAGCCCCCGGTCGGATTCATGCCGGATGACAAAGTCGCGGATCGGCGTGCCCGGCGCCTGCAGCTTCGGGCGGATGCCTGCCGTATCGGGCTGAAGGTCGTCGGGCGCGAGAAACGGCAGAAACGATCTGGCGCCGTCGTAGAACTCCTGTGCGTGATCCGGATCGACCGAATAATCAGGGGTGTCGACATAAAAAGCGTTCGGCCCGAGCCTGACCTGTCCGTCGAGCGTTTTTGTGACATGCACGCCGAGCCCGCGCAGGTCGGCATAGGGCGGCGGGTAGATAAGGTGCTGTATCAGGCCGGCCTTTGACGGCGGGATCCTGAAATACTCTCCCTTGCAGGGAAACAGGCGGTAGCCGCTGCGTTCGATATCGATACCGGCTGCCGCTGCAACCCTGTCGGCGCTCAGCCCGGCGCAGTTCACCACCACCCTGCATCTGGCGGCTGAAGACCGGCCGGACGGCAGCCGGCAGACCACATCGATGCCCTTCGGGGAACACTCCACCGCATGCACCTCATGCCGGTAGGCAACCGCTGCTCCCCGTTCACGGGCGATCTGCTCCATACGGGCCATTAGTCCGTGAGAATCGATAATGCCGGTAGAGGGAGATAAAATCGCTGCGGCCGCACGGATGTTCGGCTCGCAGCGCCGCACCCGGTCGGCATCCAGCAGCTCAAGGTCGCTCACACCGTTTTTTTTGCCGCGCTCCAACAGGCTGTGGAGAACGGCAATGTCTTTTTCCTCCGGCGCGACAATCAGTTTTGAAATCCTTTTGCAGGCAATCCGGCGGGCCCGGCAGAATTCATAAAGCAGCCTGTTGCCCCCGACGCACAGCTGCGCTTTGAGGCTGCCCTCAGGGTAGTAAATGCCGGCATGAATTACCTCACTGTTTCTGCTGGAGGTTTCGCGGCCGAAGGAGTCCTGCCGTTCAAGCACAATGATGGAGGCGCCGGCAAAACAGCGGGCCGCCTCACAGGCCACGGCAAGGCCGACGGCTCCGGCACCGATTATCATGATATCGGCTGTGTCCATTGCGTTAGCGCGGTTCGTTATGCGGGACGGCCAGGCTGATGAAAAATCTGTTTTCATCTCGACCGTTTTCATGCCACCACAGCAGCAATGCTTCTTTCAGGGCGGCTGTTACAAGCACTATAGGGCAAAGTGCGCAGCGTGTCAATTTCGACACCCTGCATCCCCGGCGCAACGTCATGCGTGGTGCCGCTCCCCGATTCACCACCTAAAAAAAAGAAAAACTCGTTGGTTCCTGAAAACAGG
>CAZFIB010000011.1:0-71976 GCA_964518865.1 uncultured Thermodesulfobacteriota bacterium | reverse complement strand
TTTGGAGAGACTTGGTGATGCAGGTGCTGTGCCGGGTCTGAATCGCAACGAAGTCTATTTGCTGAAAACATGTATCCCATCCCCAGCCGAGCAAAAAAAGATCGCCGAGTGTCTGAGTTCGCTGGACTGGGTGATCGCCGCCGAGGGCCGGAAGCTGGTGGCCCTGCGCGACCACAAGCGCGGCCTCATGCAGCGACTCTTCCCCCAACCCGGCCAAACCCAACCCCGGCTGCGGTTCCCCGAGTTCCAGGATAAGGGGGCGTGGGAGGAGAAGCCGCTATCGGTGATCGCTGAGAATCTTGACAACAAGCGAGTCCCGATTACTGAGAGCGATCGAATAAAGGGCGACGTTCCTTACTACGGTGCGTCTGGAATTGTTGATTACGTGAGAGACTATCTCTTCGATGAGGATCTGCTTTGCGTATCGGAGGACGGCGCGAATCTTGTTGCTCGAACTTATCCAATTGCATTTCCAATCTCGGGTAAGACTTGGGTGAACAACCATGCGCATGTCCTTCGCTTTGACAAACCAGAAACGCAGAAGATGGTGGAAGACTATCTGAATTTCACTGATCTTCGTGACTTCATCACTGGTATGGCTCAGCCAAAATTAAATCGCACTATGCTGGACACTATCCCAATTCCGCTTCCTGAGCAGGGAGAGCAACAACGCATCGCCGCCTGCCTCTCCTCCCTCGACACACAGATCGAAGCCCAGGCGGCGAAGATCGAAACCCTGAAGCAACACAAGCGCGGCTTGATGCAGCAGCTTTTCCCCGCGCCGGAGGAGCAGTAGGCCATGGCTGAACCTGTGTCCTTCAACGACCTGACCGCACTGGCCCAACATCTGCGCGATGAGCTGGAGAATAAGAAGTTTATCCTGCTCTACGCATACAACGGCACCGGTAAGACGCGATTGTCCACCGTTTTCAAAGATCTGGGCAAAACACGAGTTACAGATACACTTGCCACCGAAGATGGTGATGCGCTCACTACGGAAGACGGTGACGACCTTGTAGTTGAGGAAATCCGGAGCGACACACTCTATTTCAACGCCTTCACCGAAGATTTGTTCATTTGGCACAACGATCTGGACAACGACACTGAACGATATCTGAAGCTTAACGCCGACTCCAAGTTTTTCGCGGGACTAAAAGAATTGGAAATGGACACCCGCATCCGCCTATTGCTGAATCGCTATGCCGACTTCGATTTCAGGATCGACACGGACGATTGGATAGTACGCTTCTCCCGGAATGTTACGACCGGCGATGGCGAAGACGCCAGAACCGAAACCATTGACGACATCAAAGTGTCGCGCGGCGAGGAAAACATCTTCATCTGGTGTTTCTTCCTGGCCATCGTGCAACTGGCTCTCGACGGGGCCGAGGCGTATGGCTGGGTGAAATACGTCTATATTGATGACCCGATCTCGTCGCTGGACGAACAAAACGCTATCGCCGTGGCCACGCATCTGGCGAGGATGCTCAAGAAAGAGGACAGTACGCTGAAGACGGTCCTCTCGACGCACCACACGTTGTTTTTTAACGTGCTGTTCAACGAGCTGAAACGGGCCAACAAGTATTTCCTGTCCCAGGAACGAGCGACTGGCGGTTACGTGCTCCGCAACACCGGCGACACGCCGTTTTTCCATCACGTGGCTGCGCTGGCCGAACTTTACGAGGCGGAGCGCAGCGGAAAACTCTACACGCATCACTTCAACATGCTCCGCGCAATCATAGAAAAGACGGCCAGCTTTCACGGGCACAAGCACTTTTCTGCTTGCGTCCGTAAACACGATGACGATGTGGATGGCGTGCTACACAAGCGACTCCTCGACCTCCTAAGTCACGGCAACTACTCGCTATATGAGCCGCGCGAGATGATGGACGAAAACAAGGAGCACTTTCGTCGTATCCTGCACGAGTTTATCGAGCGCTACCCGTTCAACCCCGAATTGTTCAACGAGATCGACACGAAAGAAGAGGTGATATGACCGAAAACGACCAGAAACAACTGGGCAAGACCCTCTGGAACATCGCCGACCAATTGCGAGGCGCGATGAACGCGGACGACTTCCGCGATTATATGCTCGCGTTTCTGTTCCTGCGCTATCTCTCGGACAATTACGAGCAGGCGGCAAAGAAGGAACTGGGACGGGATTTCCCTGACCCTGATGCGGTGGGCAATGGCGGCCGGACGCCGCTGTCGCAGTGGTACGAAGACAACCCCGCCGACATCGCCGCGTTTGAGACGCAGATGCGCCGCAAGGCTCACTACGTTATCCAGCCGAAGCATCTGTGGGCGAATATCGCCAACATGGCGCGGACGCAGCACGGGGAGCTGCTGAAAACGCTGCAGAGAGCTTTCAACTACATCGAGAACGAATCGTTCGAAAGCACCTTCTCCGGGCTGTTTTCGGAGATCAATCTTGGCTCGGAGAAGCTAGGCAAAACCTATCCGATCCGCAACGATAGACTCTGCAAGATCATCCAGAAGATCGCAGAGGGGCTGGCCGAATTCTCGACCGATTCCGACACGCTGGGCGATGCCTACGAATACCTGATCGGCCAATTTGCCGCCGGGTCTGGCAAAAAGGCGGGGGAGTTCTATACGCCCCAGCGTATCAGTGACATCCTGTCGGCCATCGTCATCCTCGACTGCCAGGACCCCAAGACCGGTCCCAAAAAGAAGCTGGCCAGCGTGCTGGACTTTGCCTGCGGGTCAGGATCGCTATTGTTGAACGTCCGCAACCGCGTGGTCAACGCCGGGGGCAGTGTCGGCATGATCTACGGCCAGGAGAAGAACATTACCACCTACAACCTTTGCCGCATGAACATGCTGCTGCATGGGGTGAAGGATTCGGAGTTCGAGATCTATCACGGCGATTCACTGACCAATGAGTGGGACATGCTCCGTGAGCAAAACCCGGCGAAAAAGCCGACCTTCGACGCGGTGGTCGCCAACCCGCCATTCAGCTACCGCTGGGACCCGAACGAGGCCCTGGGCGAAGATATGCGGTTCAAGAACCACGGGCTGGCGCCGAAAAGCGCGGCCGACTTCGCCTTTCTGCTGCACGGGTTTCACTACCTCAAGGATGAGGGCGTGATGGCCATCATCCTGCCCCACGGCGTGCTGTTCCGTGGCGGTGTTGAGGCGACGATCCGCAGAAAACTGCTCGACGATGGGCACATCGATACGGTGATAGGCCTGCCGGCGAATCTCTTCTATTCGACAGGGATTCCGGTATGCATTCTCGTGCTCAAGAAGTGCAAGAAGCCGGATGACGTGCTGATCATCAACGCCAGCGCGGAAGATAACTTCGAGAAGGGTAAGCGGCAGAACTATCTGACCCCCGAGCACATCAGAAAAATTGTCAATACCTACCGGCACCGCAAGGAAGAGGAGCGATACGCCCGGCGGGTCGAGATGGATGAGATCATCGATAACGACTACAACCTGAACATCTCTCGCTATGTCAGCACGGCCAAGCCGGAACCGGAGATCGACCTGTCGACCACGCATAAGGAGTTGGTCGAGATCGAGAAAAAGATTCGTGAGTCAACGGCGAAGCACAACACGTTTCTGAAAGAACTGGGACTTGCCCCATTGCCAACCGATCATGAATCGGAGTAGCAGAAGGTCCATTCTTTTTTTGGAGGGCCTAACAACACCATGCACTGAATTCGCAGGGCCGTGCGACTGTGGCACAATCATAGTTTGTGTTGGGAATTTAAGGGACACTTCCCATATTAATTTGTCGACAGATGTTTAATGTCAGAAGAAAAAAAGGACGCTTCTATTTATTGATCTTTCTGGAAATCCCTGAGGCGGACAGAGCAGTGAAGGCTGATAATTGGAACCGTCCCCTTTAATGCAATAAGGGAACTGGCAAGAAAATTTTCCCTGACCATACCGGCGGTCAGCTATGCCGTTCGCTGGGGTGAGCAAATAGTCCGGCAGAACAGTTATCAGTTTGAGGAATGATTTATTTATATATTTAAGGGATGTCCCATGGTTTGTACATGGTTTGTCAATTCTCGGTTTTGATAAACCGTAAAAAATGGGACTGTCACCTGTTCATGGTATGGAAAAAGCATAGGGGTACGGCGGTTGAGTGACAATTTTAAAGATATCACAACATATCGGGCTGAGATACAACCAAAAATATCCATGGAGGCGGCATCGAAGCGGTCAGTCACCGTATCGTTCACGGCGGTCCGAACTTTATCGAGCCGCAGCTTATCACAACCGCGCTCATGGCGGTCGTCGAGGACATGAAAACCTTCGTTCCCGTTAATTTCCCCAATGAACTAACCGCTGTCAATGCAGCCCGCCGCCGTGCAGGTGGCCTGTTTCGACACGGGCTTTCACCGGAACATGCCCGCCGTAGCGCGCATGTACGGTATCCCGCGCAGCTATACCGAACGCGGGCTGCGGCGCTTTGGCTTTCACGGGCTTTCCTGCGAGTCGGTTATGAATGCGCTGGAGAGGGACGGCGGCTCCGCCGTCCGCACGGAGCGGGTCATCTCATCGCTCATCTTGGTCACGGAGCGAGCCTGACCGCCGTGCGCAGCGTTGAAAGCCTTGATACGTCCATAGGATTCACGCCCGTGGAAGGCCTGCCGATGAGTACGCGCACCGGGGATGTGGACCCCGGAATCAATCTGTATCTTCTCGATCGCTGCCGCTTTTCCCCGCAGCGCGTAAACGAAATCATCAACCGGCGCTCGGGCCTGCTGGGGGTATCCGGAACAAGCTCGAACATGAAAACGCTGCTGGAGCGGGAGAAAAGCGACAGCCGCGCGGGCGAGGCTGTTGCGCTGTTCTGCTACCGGGCCCGCAAGCAGATCGGAGCGCTGGCTGCCTCGATGGGCGGCCTGGATCGGCTGGTGTTTACGGGAGGTATCGGCGAGCATGCCCCTGCCATTCGGGCGCGCATATGTGCGGGTCTGGAATATTTCGGCATACATATCGACGGGCAGGCGAATGAGTCGGACGCAGCCGTCGTCTCCACGGGGGAAAGCCCCATCACGGTTTGCGTTGTGCCGGCAAACGAAGAGCTCATGATAGCACGGCACACCCGCCATGTGCTGCTGCAGGAGACGACAGATGCGGAATCCTGCGAGAGAGGCGCGGAGCGGTAGCCCGTGGCATGGGCGTACGGAACCCGTGTTCGGCCTGCCCCCTACTCGGCTGCAAAAACATCCCCCGCGGCGGTGCTTTTCGCCGCCAGAAGGTCCCACTCGGCGCGTATCTTTCGCTTGGCGTCCTCCCACATCGTATCCTGTTCCTCTCCCGTGTACGCACCGCCGGCTGCGGTGAGGTCACCGTATGCACTCAGGGCGTCCTCGGCGCAGCGATCGATGGAAAAGCGTTTCGCCGTTTCGATTGCCCGCGTGCCGAGACGCTGCGCTTCCTGCGGCGGCAGGTGCATGACTCCGCGAACCGCTTCGGCAAAGGAGCGGACGGTTCGGTCACAAACAAGCCGGCCGTTGTGGTTTTCCTCGACCACTTCCCTTACCCCGGGCGCGTCCAGCGCGATGACGGGTACGCCGGCCGACATGGCCTCGGCAAGAACAATCCCCTGGGTTTCAGACAGGGATGCAAAAACAAACACATCCATTGCATGAAAGGCATCCGCCAGGTCGCGGCCCTGGAGCGTACCGGCGGCACAGACGCGCTCTGCGCATCCGGCGCTGCGAAAAAGCGCCAGCACCTCGTCCCGGGAGGGACCGCTGCCGACGAGCAGAAAGTGTGCCCGGGTTTCTTCGGCAAGCACCTCGGCGACCGCCTCGCTTAAAAAGGCCATGTTTTTTTCAGGAGCGATTCTGCTCACAAACCCCACAAGGAAGCCTTCTTCGGGTATGCCGTGCTTTTTTCTGAATCCCCGCCCGTCGCCGCGCTGGAAATCCTCGACGTGAATACCCGTCGGTACGATGTCGACGGGAGTCTCGACCCCGCGATCTTTAATGATTGCGGCCACGCTTTCGCTCGGGGCGAACACCCGGTCGCACAGGTTGGCGTAGGCGGTCGACAGTGAAACGACAAAGCGCTTCATGGCCGGTGAGTCGATGGGTACATAGTGAGTATAGCGTTCGTAAAAGGTATGATTGGTATAGACGATCGGTATCCGGCAGCGGGCGGCGACGCGCAGGGCCGTGTCGCCGATAAGAAAGGGATGGTGCGAATGAACAATATCCGGGCGGAAGTCCGCGAGCGCCGTGTCCAGAGCGCCGGGTACCGGCAGGCGCACCGAAAAATCCGTTCCGTTGAAGTTGCAGATCGCCGGCACCCGCACGACATCGGTCTCAGCGGGATCGCACCGCGGCTGGTCCGGCGCCACGATAAGCACCCGGTGGCCCCGGGCCCGGTAGGCGTCCGTGAATATTTCCAGGGAGCGCTCCACGCCCCCCACCAGGGGTTTGTATGCATTGGTCATCATTAAAATATTCATCACTGTCTCCATTCAGGCAGTATGCGCACGATTGACGATCCGGGATCCGCGGTTATGGTATGATAGCCGGGCAGTGCGATGTCGATTCCCGGTTCCTCGTCGCGCCATACCGGATTCCACCGCACGGTGATGCCGTCTCCGGTGAACCGGGCGCTCAGTTCGAGACTGCCGTAATCGGTCGGAGCGGGTCCGAAACTAATTTCCGCGCCCTGCGGAAAGCGCTCCGGCCGGACACCCGAAAACAGGACCAGCCGGTTTCGGGCGTATTCCTCGCGGACAATACAAAAGCGCATCATGAGCAGCCACTCGGCCGCCGCCCAGACATGCTGGCCGTCCCCCATGCAGCCGCTTTTCAGTGTCGGGTGAATCGCCTCGGGCCACTGGCCCGTGGGCGAGGCCAGGCCGGCGACGGCTTCGATCAGGCCCTCCGCGCGCGGATCGCCGGCGCGCAGCAGGGCCTGTGCCAGATGCAGTGTCAGGTACGGGTTTACGCCGGAGTGTGCGATATCATGATACAACCCGCCGTCGATGAGACAGGTTTCGAGCAGATGCTCGGCGGTTCGCACAATACGCGGGTCCGTGCCGTCGTACAGCTGAAGGGGATAGCTGGCGACCAGCGAGCCGACCGCCGCGCTGTCGAGCCGGCGCGTGGGAGACACCGGAAGAGCTTCGCCGCCGCAGGGTGATTTTTGCAGGCTGTGCTCCACGGCGCGGGCCAGATCGTCCGCCTCGCGGCCGCAGGCATCCGACTCCGAAGCGCAGCCGAGCTCTGTGAGCAGCACGGCCGCCGCGCGCAGACCGGCTATCGACCAGAAGTCGTCCCAGTAATAACAGTCGTTGGGACCGAAATGCTCGGCGCTGAAGCCCGAGGGGAGCAGACCCGCATGCTGATCATCCGCGTCAGTGGAAAGCCGTTTCCTGCGGATCCATTCCCAGCCCCGCCGGACAGCGGGCAGCCAGCTGTCCGGGGGCTTGCGGCCCGACAGGCGGCGGAAGCGCTCAAGCGCCCAGAGAACCTGTCCGTTCGAGTCCCATTCGCCGTGCTGGGACACGAAATAGCCCGATGGTTCGCGCGCCCTCAGAAGCGTTGCAATCACGCGCTCCGCGGCATCGAACAGGCCTGCGCACAGCAGTGCATGGACGGTCAGGGCAGCGTCGCGGATCCAGAAACGTTTGTAGGTGTAGGGTCCGGCATAGACTGTATCCCCCGATGCATGCAGCAGGACGGTTCTCAGTGAGGATTCATACAGAAACCGCAGCTGGTTGTCGGGCAGGGCCAGCCGACAGCTTCCGGCAAGGCGGTCGGTCCAGAGCCGTATACCGTTTTTTTTGCTCCGCACGGGGCGGCTTGCCTCCTCTGCCGCGGCCGGCCGCAGCGGAACGTCCGCATAGACCATCCTGTGCTCTCCAGCCTTCAGCGGAAATACCGCAGCCGCGGTCGCCATACCCACATCGCAGCCGATGCCCTGTGCTGCATGCGTCCGGTCGAGACAGTGATAGACATCTCCGTAGCGATAGCATGAGAAACACCAGCGCCCGGGCGCGGGGGAAAGCTGGAGGTGGTTGCGATCGTTTATCAGCAGCTCTTTCCCTCCCGGCAGCATCGCGATGTCGTGAATAAAGCTTATGCCCTCCGGATTGCAGGGTCTGAGCGCGACGACCATGTTTGTGCCCGGTACCGGGGAAAGTCCTTCTATCGACATGCGCAGCACAGGCTCCCCGGCGCCGGATTTTACCCACACGCGTGTTGCCAGGCGTTTGCCCCCGGCTGCAGCCAGCGTTTCGACGGTCAGGCCCTCATGCAGATCGAGGCGCTGGGAAGCCGAAGAAAGGCGCGAGGGCAGCAGATCGCCGCCGTCGCCGCCGACAATCCAGGCGTCGATCGACCAGCTGTCGAAAAAAGGCATGGTCAGGCCGCGGGGGTCGACGATGGGCGTTTCCGCAAACCCCGGCAGCCCCACGGCCGTCCAGTTACGGTGCGTGAGGTTGATGTTCGAAATGGAAAACGCACGCGGAATGAACGAGGGGCTGCGGGGATCGAACTGCCGGTGAACCCAGTAGGGCCATATCCAGTCGAGGTTGTGCTGGATAACCTGGCTGTTGACCAGCCCCCGAGCATGCATGACCGCCCCGGCGCGGAGCAACTCACCGGGAACCAGCACCTCCGCTGGTTTGGAAAACGCACTCAGACGGTACAGCAGGTGCAGGGGGTCGCCGAACCCCTGCTTGCGGGATATGTACCCGATGATAAATCTCCAAGGAAGCCATTTCAGCCACATGCCTCAGGCGTCTCCTTCGTGCTGCGGTTTGCAGGGCTGCAGCCTGCACGGTCAGTGCCGGCTCGTTTTGGGCAGAAAAACGGTAAATTCCGTTCCGCGGCCGGGCGCGCTCTGCACATCGACGTGCCCGCCGTGTTTTTCGATCACCGTCTTGACGACCGCAAGACCGAGACCGAATCCGTGTTTCTTTTTACCGTCGCCGCCCTGTTTGAAAAAATCGAAAATGGAAGACAGCTCGTCGGCGTCGATGCCCGAGCCGGTGTCGGAAAACCGGATAAGCACCTCGTTCGCGGATTCCCCGGCGGTTATGCCGATCGAACCGTTACGCTGCGAGTATTTCAAGGCATTCGTCATAAGGTTGCCGAAGGCCCGGTTGAGCTTGACCGCATCGCCCGCCACCGCGGGAAGACCGTCGAGCACGCCCAGGCGGAGGTGAATGTCCCGCTGCCGGCATTTCGCCCCGAACGCCTCCGCCACCTGCCGCAGCTCTTTGTCGATGCGGACCTCCTTGTGTTCTATGCCGATCTCCTCCAGGTGAGCGCACTCGAGAAATTCGCTTGTCATGGACTCCATCTTGTCGAGCTCTTTTTGCATGATTGTCAAATGCTCGACGGTTTTTTTGCCGCCGAGCCGCTCGGGTTTTTTCAAAAGCAGCTGCACGAACCCTCCGACGACGGAAACCGATGACTTCAGATCGTGGGACACCATGGAAAGAAGGTTCATCCGTTCCCGCTCGAGCGCCTTGATGCGGGTGATTTCATGAAACGCCAGCATGCCGCGCCGCCTGTCTTCGCCCACCGCGGCGATGTTCATTCTGACCGGAACGACGATGCCGGAGTGCGTGTGAACGGTGGTTTCGAACTGATCCACCTCGTCCCGGCCGCTGAAAATGTTTTTCAAACGGCACTCAGCTGCCTCCCTGCAGCACTTCAGCACTTCGCTGCACGGTTTTCCGAGCGTTTCTTTCTGCAGAAAGCCCGTGATGGCGCTTGCCCACCGGTTGAAGACTCTGATGAGCAGATCCTCGCCGACAACGATGATTCCCACCGGCAGCATATCGAGGACGGCTTCACAGAATGCCGAGTCGAACGAGCTGTCGCCGGAATCCGGCAACGGCATCTTTGTGTCGTTTCCGAGATGCATATAATGTCGTTCCTGTAACGCTGCGGGCTGCGGTTTGGCACCGTCGATGCGTATCAAGCGTATCTGTCTGTATAAGCGGCAACTTGTATGCCAAGGTGCTGTAACGGCCCGGAGCTGTCATTTTACGCTTTTTCCGAAACGTTTTTACTTTCAGTGCAGATTCGGTATCGACCTGTCTGTAATGGTAATTTACACAGAATGGCCACATTGTAAAAAAACAACACAACCTCGGACAGGCTCACGTGAGCCCGGCGTCTCCCGGAGGGAGCGAAGCAAGACCTTGCAGCACCGACAGGGCCGCCCGGCGCAGATCCTCCGGGCGGATGAATGCGCCGTTTTGTTTAGCGGCCGGAGCGCCGGGAGGCAGCAGGGCGAAGGCGTGCGTCTCCTCCGGCCCCGGCCCGGCGTGCGAGCCGTTTTCCTGCGGAAAGCTTATCGCACGCTCCTCCAAACTCCAGCCGCAGACGATGAGATCACCTGCATTCTCGTGATTGCAGAGCGCAACCATATCGCGCGCCGCTTCCCGTGCAAACGGATGAGCGCTTCCGAGCACGTCACGGGCAGCATCGGGCAGGGTAAAACGGCCGCGCTTCGTCCAGACAGAGATGCGGCCAGGCCCGGCGCGTGCGGCGACCATGGGAACGCCCTCCCGGTGGACGAGCCGCTGCGCTGATTCCTGCAGCGCGCTGTCCGCAGGGTTTTCGGGAAAATACACATGCCCGAGCGGCCCCATGGCGGCCAGGGTCAGCCGGTTGCGGGGCGAAACAACGGAGCCTTTTTCCGCCTGCAGGCGTGCATGCCTCGCACGGCTGAATGCTCCTGTCCGCCGTGCCTGCACCCCCCGGTCGTCCTCTTCGCCGCAGGGGTAGTCGATACAGACCGTTGCGCCGCAGGCCCGCTCGACCGCCCTGCGGAAGGGCAGCTTGAATTTCTGCGAATAGGGCTCGGTGTCCTCCTGCCCGTGATCAGAATACAACCACAGCTCGTACTCGCCAGAAGCGCTTTTCCGGGCTGCTCTGAACAGCTTCCGGATCGACCGGTCTATGCCTTTCAAAGACCAGTGGGCAAAACCCGAGGAGGGGTTTCGACGGTGCGACTGCTCGTCATAGCCCAGAAAGTTGATATGCACAACGGGGAGACCGTTTCTTATGTCGTTGCTGCCGAGAATCGTTGAAACCTCCCGCAGGCCGATACAAATGAAGGCGCGCGCGGCGATGAATTTGAGTTCTTTCACCAAACTGCGGCCGGCGATCACACCGCGGATGCAGTCAATAACGGCCAGTACCACCTCCACGGCGAGCAGCCCCGCGGCTGCGGTTATGCTGACGGCATAGTGGGGAAACGAGCGCGCCAGTTCCGACAGACATTTTTTCAGCAGCCTGTCGTAGTGTGCGTTTGCGATGCAGAAAACCGCTTCGGCCGCGCCGCCCGTGAATATGTTGCCGTAGGAGCTCCCCCCCTCAAGCAGGCCGGGCCCCTTACGGCGCAGCCGGTTCTCCACCTCGCATGCGTCATCCGGGTCGTACATGCGAAAAATTTTGCCGCGCTGTTTGTCATAAAAGCTGAATGCGGGAACGCAGCACCGGATTCCGTAAAACAGCTCGCCCTGTACGCTGGGCGTGCTTGAGGGAAGTCCGGTGTAGAGAGAATGCAGAACGAAGCCCTGTTTTTGAAGAAGGCTGCGAACAAAGGGAAGCCTGCCCTCCGCAAGCGCCTTTTCGAGCTGCGGCCGGGAAAGACCGTCAATCTGGACCATAATCAGGCCGGAAGGTTCCGGTTCTTTACCCCGGCTATGCAGGCGGCTTTGAAGAGTGGCGTGCTTTTTCATTACTTTTGTTTGCTAGGCAACCATCATGCCAAGACGGGTGCTCACGAATCCGTCA
Source organism: uncultured Thermodesulfobacteriota bacterium (assembly GCA_964518865.1). Taxonomy (GTDB): domain Bacteria; phylum Desulfobacterota; class WTBG01; order CAIYCZ01; family CAIRTM01; genus JANQGV01. Next base: position 60,214 of record CAZFIB010000011.1, on the reverse strand, counting down.
CGATATCGCATGGGACCGGAAGAGCCAGATCGGCATACAGCGGCAAATGATCTGAAGCTACGACGGTACGCAGTGATTTTCTGACGCGGCATGCGTGCACGGTCATGCCGCCGGAAATGAATATATGATCGATCCGCAGGATCGGAAAAAGGCTGTGCCACGTGGGCCGGGGCCGTCGCCCCCTCAGTGCGGCCTGTACGTCAAAAAGGCGCTTGCATAGGGCAGCATACGGCCGCGAGCGGGGGAGTGCGTTAAAATCGCCACAGAGAATCGTCGGGCCGAACTGCTGAGCATCGTCCAGCCAAACAGGCCCGAGCAGTGCCCGGGCCTGTAGCAGCCGCTCGGCGCTGCTGAGTCCGAGGTGCGCATTGATAATCTGCAAGCGATGCCCGCCCGCCTGCACTTCGGCCCACATGCCGCCGCGGGCCTCCGGGCGAAAGCCGCTCAGCCGGCGGGGCAGCCGCCCCGTCCGTTGCAGATGTAGCGACAGGCGGGAAAGCACCGCGTTTCCGTAATATTCACCGTCCCTTTCCACAACGGGGTGATAGAGGACATTCATATCAAGCAGTTCTGCGATGCGGTTCGCCTGATGCAGACGTCCGGAACGCTTTCTGCCAGCGTCAACTTCCTGAAGCGCAACGACGTCGGGATTGCATTCTGCGATTGCCGCGGCAATACGTTCGGGGGAACAGTACCCGCCGGTACCGACACAGCCGTGGACATTATAGGTCATAATGCGCAGACATGTTTTTTCTGCCAATGAACTCATGCTGTCCACCTCGCTCGAGAGTGTTGTTACCTGCCTGCAGTAAAAGCAATGACTATGCCGAATTTTTTTTGTTTCTTTTTTTTACACAATCTTTGCCGGGTGTGATGAACAGATACACATTGCAAGTTAAACGAACCAGGAATGATCAAATATCATGCGGTTGGTCCTCTGGTCATTGGTATTATTATTGCAATTTAATTAATAATGAATTTCTTACAATGTTTTACTTGAGCGGGCGGAAAGCATCCGCAGGGAGGAAACCATGAAAGTAGGCTTATGGGCGGCAGCTGCAACATCGATGGTACTGGTGTTTTCAGCCGAGTGCGCAGCGCTGGACAGTGTTATGATGGGGATCGTCAGAGACAGTTACAACGGTATTGCCTATGCAACGGGAGGCATAGGAATAGATGAGCGCGACAAACTTTCAGAAGAATGTGATCTGTACAGCCTGCAAGTGAGCCTTGCAACGGTCGACGGTTCGTTTATAGCCGGTGCCGGAATAACCCTTTTCGACGAGCGCGACTGCGTCGCCCTGCATATCCCCTCAGTGGGCCCGTGGTTTTTTGTGGATGTCCCGAAGGGAAGCTATACTGTCCAGGCTACGTTTGATAATATGCCACGCCGGGAAACCGTTACCATAGGAGAAGGTGTTAACAAAGTACTGCTGCACTGGCCGGCGGACACTTTCGAGGAAAGCGGTCAATGAATGACAGGCGGTCACGCACACCAAACTGCACGGGCTGCAACGCGCATGGGAATCGGAACGGCCACGCAAACCTGATGTGCCCGTCCGTGAGCGGGTTCAAATGAAGCTGGCCGCGTTTCGCCGGGCAACCGGTAAAGGTCCTCTATGCCCGTCTATAACAAGGATATTTCCGATATCTTCAACCGGCTGGCCGATCTGCTGGAAATCAGCGATGAAAATCCGTTCCGCATCCGGGCCTACCGCAACGCCTCGCGCACCGTCGGCGGGCTCGCGGAAAGCGTAGCGGACAAGATCGCCGCTGGTGACGATCTGTCGAAGCTGCCGGAAATCGGCGCGGATCTGGCGGGGAAAATACGGCAGATTGTGGAGACCGGCTCCCTCGACCAGCTCGAAGAACTTGAAAAAAAAATGCCGCCGTCTCTGAGCGCGATACTGCGTGTCGGCGGCCTGGGCCCCAAACGCGTCAAGACCCTCTACAGCGAACTGGGCATCAAGGAGCTGTCCGATCTCAAAGAAGCCGCGCAGCAGCACCGCATCCGCGGTCTCGAGGGGTTCGGCGCAAAAACGGAAGAAAAGATACTCGATGAACTGGGACACCTCCAACAGCGCCGTTCCCGGTTCAGGCTTGCCGATGTCGAGGAAATCGCACGTGATCTTCTTGAATACGTACGATCGCTCGACGGGGTCAAGAATGCGGAGGCCGCGGGCAGCTTCCGCCGCCGCCGGGAGACGGTGGGGGATCTGGATATTCTGGTTGCCTGCAAAAAGGGAACCGACGTCACAGGCCACTTTACCGCCTATGAGGATGTTGCGCAGGTGGTGTCACGGGGTACAACGCGCTCGACGATTATCCTGCGCAACGACCTGCAGGTCGATCTGCGCGTCATCGCCCGGGTGAGCTTCGGCTCCGCCCTGCACTATTTCACGGGATCGAAGGAGCACAACATTGCCGTGCGCAGACGCGCGGGCGGCAAAAACCTGAAAATAAACGAATACGGCGTATTCCGCGGCGAGAAGCGCATTGCGGGAAAATCCGAGAAGGAGGTCTACAAAGCCGTCGATCTGCCCTATATCGAGCCAGAGCTGCGGGAAAACCGCGGGGAAATAGAGGCCGCCGAAGAGGGCCGGCTTCCGCATCTCGTATCGGCGGAGCATATCCGGGGGGATCTGCATGCCCACACAACCGAAACCGACGGGCACAACAGCCTTCGGGAGATGGCGGATGCCGCCCGGAAAAAGGGCTATGCCTATCTGGCGATCACCGAGCACTCCCGCAGCCTCACTGTTGCGAAGGGACTCGACGCCGCTCGGCTTCGCCGTCAGATCGAACAGATCGACCGGCTTAACGAAAGCTTCGACGGGTTCAGGCTGCTCAAGGGAATCGAAGTGGATATCCGGGAGGACGGCACGCTTGATCTGCCGGACGATGTTCTGGACAAACTCGACCTGACGGTCTGCTCGGTGCACTCCAAATTCAATCTGGGCAGAAAAGAGCAGACACGGCGCATCATCCGTGCGATGGACAACCCCCGATTCAGCGTGCTGGGGCATCCGACCGGCAGGCTCATCGGCGAGCGCGAGCCCTATGACGTCGACATGGAGGCCGTTATCGCAGCGGCCGCCGAGCGGGGGTGCTTTCTGGAAGTCAACTGCCATCCCGAGCGGCTCGATCTGAACGAATATCACTGCAAGGCCGCCAGGGAGGCCGGCGTGCTGCTCGCCGTCTCGACCGATGCGCACAGCACTGCGGATCTCGACAATATGCGCCGGGGTCTGGATCAGTCACGCCGGGGCTGGCTCGAAGCCGGCGACATCCTCAATACGCGCGCCCTGAAGGAACTGCTGCCGCTTCTAAAACGGTAGCGGTCATGCTGGTGGAAAATACCGACGTTTCCTTCACGCTTCCCGAGACGCCGGATGTGGTTCGGTGATGCCCAGCGGCAGTCGTCTGTAGAATACGTATCCAGTACGCTGCGTGATGCACGGAATCGGGATCTGCGGCGCAGACGGCGCAAGAAACGGCGCGCGCAGATACAGCCTCAGCGTCCCAAGTGCATCAGCGGCAATCCGATGAAGAGGTGCGTTATGGATTTCAGGAAAAATCCGAGCACGGATTTCAAAGACATCGATACCATGAGCAGGAAACAGGCCGAAGAAGAAATCGAAGCCCTTAAAGAAGGCATCGAATATCACAATTTTCTTTATTATGTAAAAAACCGCCCCGAAATTTCCGATGCCGTCTATGACCGGCTTTTTCACCGTCTTCAGCAGCTCGAAAAAGCGTTCCCGGAACTGGAATCGCCCGATTCCCCCACCCGCCGGGTAGGTGCAGAGCCGGTAAGCAGCCTGAAGAAGGTACGGCATGCCGCGCCCATGCTCAGCCTGCATGCAGCCCTTGCGGAGAAGGAGATCGAGCGCTTTTTCCGCTTCGCTCAGGAGAACACTCCGGGCGGAAACGCCGCACTGGTAACGGAACCCAAGTTTGACGGTGTCTCTATCGAGGTTGTGTATGAAAAAGGCACATTCGCCTGCGGCACCACGCGGGGGGACGGCGAAACCGGTGAAGATATTTCAGAAAATCTGAAGACCGTTCATTCCATACCGCTGCGGCTTCAGGGCGGGGAAACGCCTTCGAAGCTGGCAATACGGGGTGAGGTGTTCATGGTGAAAAAGGGATTCCATGAGCTGAACAGGGAACGGGTCGAAAACGGTGAAGAGCCGTTCGCCAATCCCCGTAACGCCGCCGCCGGGCTCCTGCGGCAGCTGGATTCGAAGAAAATTGCCGGCCGGCCTCTGGATGTGCGGTTCTACAGGATTCTCGCCATGGAAAACGCAATGGAGATATCTTCTCACTGGGACGTTCTGGAGCAGTTTTCCCGGTGGGGCCTTAAAACCGATTCTCATAACGGGAAGTGCACGTCAGTGGAGGAAATAAAAAATACCTATCGGAAACTTATGGATGCGCGTGACGAACTGGACTATGAGATAGACGGTCTGGTGATAAAGATCGATGATCTGGCGCTGCGGGAAAGGCTGGGGACGCGCCAGCGCAGCCCCCGCTGGGCCATGGCATGGAAGTTTCCTCCCAAGGAAAAAATATCGCGCATAGAGGATATCGTGATTCAGGTAGGAAGGACGGGAAAGCTGACGCCGGTCGCTCTTCTGCAGCCGGTGGACGTGGGAGGCGTCACCATCAGCCGGGCTACGCTGCACAATGAGGATGAGGTGCGGAGAAAGGACATACGCGCAGGAGATACCGTACGGGTTGCACGAGCCGGAGATGTCATTCCCGAGGTGGTGGAACGTGTGGAGCAGCCCGGCAGGAAGCGGGGGAAATCGTTCGGCATGCCCGCTGCATGTCCCGCCTGCGGAAGCACAGTGAAACGAGAGGGAGCGTATCATTTCTGTACCGCCGGGCTTTCCTGCCCTCCGCAGCTTATCGGCCGGATTGTGCATTTCGCTTCCCGGGAAGCTCTTGACATAGAAGGCCTCAACGAAAAGACGGCGAAACAGCTGGTCACCAGAGGTATGGTTACCGATCTGGCTGATCTCTACCGTCTTTCCAAAAACGATCTTCTGAAACTGGAAGGGTTTGCGGAAAAATCCGCCGGACAGCTGCACGATGCCATACACTCCGCCGCGCAGCCGAGGCTGGACCGTTTTATCTATGCCCTGGGGATACGCCACGTCGGCGCGCATATCGCACAGGTCGTGGCCCGGAATGTTCGCACGCTGAAGGCGCTTCGACAGGCGAAAAAGGATCAGCTGCAGGCACTGTCTGAAATCGGCCCCGAAACAGCGGCAAGTATCGAAGAATTTTTCAGTGAAGAAGATAACCGAAAGGTGCTGGAGCGGCTGCTGGATTCAGGCTTTGCGGTCCGGGCAATGCCGAAGCGTGAAGGCCCGCTTTCTCTTCAGGGCAAAACGTTTGTCTTTACGGGGTCTCTGGAGAAATATACCCGGAACGAGGCCGAGCGCCGGGTTGCATCCCTTGGCGGACGGGCTGCCTCCGGTGTGAGCGGCGAGACTGATTTTGTCGTTGCCGGAGAAAAACCGGGGGGCAAGCTCGACGAGGCGAAAAAATACGGCATCAGAATACTCGACGAGCCGGAATTCGAAAAGCTGACTTCGGAGTAAAGAAAGGAGGCTTATGGAACATGAAGCGATCATAGATGTACCCTGCGGACATCCATATCCATTAGTGGTCTGCTGTTGACCCCTTTTCTTCTCTGTAACGCTGCTTTACACCTATATGCATTAATGTAAAGAAGGGGCACAAAAAAAACGATTGGACGCTACATTGAATATGTTTTTTTATTTTGCAACCGTTGCCCCCCGGTAATGCGTTTCCCGGAATCCGGGAATGCCGGATGATTTTCAAGGCACAGGCCGCAGCGTAACAGTGCATAAACGGGTCATCGCTAACATCGCAGTTGGCCCTTTTATAAACCGGTAAAGAAAAGCAAGCTGATTGGTACTCCAATTGCACCGTTTTAGCTCAATGAAAGCTCATTACTTCCGGAAACACGACCGGGACAGGGAAGCATCGTTATGGACGGGTACATCTTATCGCAAAACGAGCTCAACGAATGGATCGACCGGATGGCGGATTGTTTTACCGTGTACGGCCCGATTCCGCACAAAGACGGCCAGACGGTATTCCGGAGCATCCGAACCGCGAAAGATCTTGCGCTGGAATACCGCTCCACGATGACGGCACCCCGGGTGTTCATCTATCCGCCGCGGCAGCCGCTTCTCACCGTCGACAGGGAAAACGATGTCCTCATGCCGGCGGAAGCCGGCGGCGAACCGCAGATTGTTTTCGGCATGCATCCCTGCGACATGCATGCGGTGGCGGTTCTTGACCGGGTGTTTCTGGGCGGCGCACGGGATCCTCTGTACGCCGCCCGGCGCGAGGCGACGTCCATTATCGTTCTCAACTGTACCGCCGCCTGCGACCAGGGGTTCTGCCCGTCGATGGGAACGGGGCCGTTTCTGAATCTTTCAGCGGGATGTGATGTCGAAATTTCTCCGCTGGGGGAACGCTGCCTCGTGGAATTCGGCTCCCGCAGAGGCGCCGACCTCTTGGACGGCGGCAGGTATCCGAAGGCGCGCCCCGCCGACCTTCGCAAAAAACAGGAGATCGAGAAAAAAGCCCGGTCGACCTTTGCAAAGCGCATCGACACGCGGGGGCTGCCGGAGCTGCTTGCACGCAACCAGCATCATCCGGTCTTCAGGGAGACGGCCGACGCGCGATGCCTGGGCTGCACGAACTGCACCATGGTGTGCCCGACCTGCTATTGCTACGATGTTGAGGATACGACTTCCTTCGACCTGAAAACCACCGAGCGGACGCGCCGCTGGGACTCCTGCCAGGAACTCAACTTTGCCCGCGTTCACGAAAACAACTTTCGCGCTTCCAGAGAAGCCCGCCTGCGGCAGTTCGTCACCCACAAGCTTTCCAGCTGGCTGGAACAATACGGCTGTTTCGGCTGTATCGGCTGCGGCCGATGCATGACATGGTGTCCCACGGGCATAGACCTGACAGAAATTGCAGAATCCATTCGAGACGATGACAGGAAAGGGAAAGCGCAGTGAACGATCGTTACGGTTCTCTCGTGCCGGGAAAGGCCGTCGTCCTTGAAAAGGTGTTTGAAACAGACAGCGTCTGCTCGCTTACCATCGCGCCCGCCGGCGGCGAAGACTTTCGCTTCAGGCCCGGACAGTTCAACATGCTGGGCCTGCCCGGGTTCGGTGAGGCTCCTTTTTCCTTCAGCACGCTCATGCTGGAGAACAACGCTTTTATGCACACCGTCCGCCGTGCGGGCACCATCACAAAAGCGCTGTTTGGCCTTTCGCCGGGTGACAGTCTGCATCTGCGGGGCCCGTACGGCAACGGCTGGCCGATCGAGCGGACATCCAACCGGCCGGTGATTCTGGTCGCCGGTGGCATCGGCATGGCCCCGATGCGCTCGGTGCTGTACCGGCTGTTCGAGGACAGAACCGACTGCTCGGATGTGTTTCTGCTTGTCGGGGGTCGCGATGAACATCATCTTCTGTTCCGTAAGGAACTCGACCGCTGGCGCACGTCGAACGGGCTTACCATTCTGCTTTCGGTCGACCGTCTGGCCGGGGACGGCATTCCGGATGTCCATGTCGGCCTGGTGACGGATCTGCTGGACGAGCCGGGAATACCGGCGCGGGATGCCGTAACGTTTATGTGCGGGCCTGAAATAATGATGCGCTTTGTCGCCGAGCGCCTCATTGAAAAAGGGCAGAAGCCGGAGGATATCTTCATATCGATGGAACGAAGAATGAAGTGCGGAGCGGCAACCTGCGGGCACTGTCAGATCGGGTCCCGCTATGTCTGCAGGGACGGGCCCGTTTTTTCATACGCGGATATGCACGGATCCGCCGACACGCTGCTGTAATCGTATACGGGATATGCCATGGAACGACACAGGCCGAGAATAGGGGTTTTCAAATACAGCTGCTGCGCTGGGTGCGAGTTTCAGCTTATCTATTTTCAAAAGCACGTCGCCGAAACGCTCGGCGCGGTCGAGATTGTCTACTGCAAAATGTTCACCTCCGGCGGCGTCGAGGAAGGACCGTTCGACGCGGCCCTGATCGAGGGCGCGATTACGGAATCGTGGCAGGCCGCTCAGCTGAAAAAAGTACGCGCGGTGAGCAGGTATGTGATTCCCATCGGCTCCTGCGCGGTCTGCGGCGGCGTTCCGGCCCTAAAAAACACCTCACCGGAGGCCGAGGTGCACAGCAGGGTGTATGAGGATACGGCGACGATCAGCTCCGTCAAAGCACATCCCGTCGATCACTATGTCCGGGTCGACGGATACGTCAAGGGATGCCCGATGGGCGAGCGCGATCTGACGGAGCTGCTCGTATCGCTGCTTCTCGGGAAAAAACCCAAATTTCTGCATTACGGTGTCTGCGTGGAATGCAAGCTGAAAACAAACATCTGCGTTCTGGTCTCACGCAACGAGCCCTGCATGGGCCCCGTCACGGCCGCAGGGTGCGGAGCCCTGTGCCCCTCCCACGACAGAGGATGCTACGGCTGCTGGGGTCCCCTGAAAGACGCCAATGCGGGAGCCCTGGCGGGCAGGTTCCGCGAAATGGGACTCAGTGATGAGGACATATACCGCAGGTTCACGCAGTTCGGGGAGCCGAGCCTGGAGCTCAGGCGCGGTCAGGTGAAGCCATGAGCCGCAGGATCGACGTCGACTATCTCGCGCGGGTGGAAGGCGAAACGCGCATCAGCGTGAGGCTTGAAAAAGAGACCGGTGTGGAGCTCAGGATTTTCGAGCCGCCGCGGTTTTTTGAAGGCTTTCTCGTGGGACGCTCCTTCGACGAAGTCGGGGATATCGTATCCCGCATATGCGGCATATGCCCCGTTTCACACATGACGACGGCTATTCTGGCTGTCGAGCGGGCCATGGGCATCCGGGTCAGCGATCAAACCGCGCTGCTCAGAAAAGTAATGTCGATCAGCCAGATCGTGGCAAGTCATCTCATTCACCTATACATGCTCGCACTGCCCGACTATTACGGACGCGCAAGCATTGCGGCCATGCTGCCCGAACACGCGGAAATCCTGCAGCGCCTGCTGAAGATCAAGGAAGCGGTAAACGGGGTGACGGCGCTGATCGGCGGCCGGGCGCTGCACCCGGTCACGCATCTTCCCGGGGGGTTCACCGCCGTACCGAAGCCCGAAGCGGTCAGGGAAACGGTCCGCAGGCTGAAGAGCGTCGAAAGCGACGCCCGGCACGTCGTGCTGGATACAGCCCGCCTACCGCTGCCGGACTTCCGGTCCGATTCCGAGTACGTTGCGCTCGATGCCGAGGGGGAGTATGCGATAAACGGAGGCCTGGTGGTTTCCAGCCGCGGCGTGTGCGTTTCCCCCGACGAATACCGGGAGACGTTTGCGGAATACCAGGTGGCGCACGCATCGGCCAAGCAGTCCGTCGTGCGCGGCCGGGGATCGTTCATGGTGGGAGCCCTTGCGCGGCTGCACATAAAATACGACAAGCTGCAGGATGAAACAAAAGCGCTTGCGCAGGAGGCGGGCCTGCACCTTCCGATCGACAATCCGTTTTACAACATCGCGGCCCAGGCCCTCGAGGTGGTCGACGGTATCCGCCGGTGCGTGCTTCTGCTGGAATCCTTTTCCTTCCGTGATGAAGAGCGCCGGGCCGAAACCGCGGCCGGTGAAGGCGGCGCGCTGACGGAAGCTCCCCGCGGCCTGCTCTATCACTGGTATGCTGTGGACGCCAAAGGACGTGTTGAGGCGGCGGATATCGTAACGCCTACGTCGCATAATTTTCTCAACATGGAAAACGATCTGAAAAAACTGGTCGAGGAAAACAGGGACAAGGAAGGCGATGCGGTGCGGCTGCTGTGCGAAGAGCTTGTGCGTGCCTATGATCCCTGCTTTTCGTGCTCCGTGCATTAGACACCGAAAGTATCCGGCCGCTGCGCGGCGTTGCCGGATACGGTCTGCACACATCACAACAGGAGGATCGGCAATGCTGCCTATCGGACCTCTTATGAAAGAACACCGGCTGATCGAGAAGATCGTGGATGCCCTGCAAAAAGAGCTCACCAGTGTCCGTGGATCTTCTCCGGTCGATGCCGTGCGCGTGGAGACGATGTGCGACTGCATCAGTATCTATGCCGACCGCTGTCATCACGGCAAGGAAGAGGATATTCTGTTCGACGCCCTCGGCCGCAAGAACCTTACCGCACCGCACCGGCAGATGCTGAAAGACCTGCTGGGTGAGCACCGGCGATCGCGCGAACTGGTATCAGAGCTGCGCCAAGGCGCCGGGCGCTGCTCCGTCCATCCTGACGAGGCACGGAAGGACATCATTGCAGGGATCGAGGAGCTGATCACCCTGTATCCCGCCCACATAGAGAAAGAAGACAGTGAATTCTTCATCCCCTGCATGGAGTATTTCGATGAGGAAGAAAAAGATGCACTGCTGGCGCAGGAGCGGGAATTCGACCGAACTTTCATACATACCCTGTACCGGGAGAAAATAGAGGGGCTGCACAGGTCTGAAAAATGAGCGGCCGGCCGATTTCGGCCGCTCATGAACCATTCTGCGAAAGGGGAACCGCCATGAAATCAGGAAAAACGCTGGTTGCGCTGACACTCTTCACCGTTATTCTCGCCGCCGCCTGCGAGCGGAAAATGCTCGAAGAGATCGGATCGCCGACGATAACGAAGGCCATAGCGATCGTTCATCCGACCGAAGGCTCCAGCGCCTCCGGAACAGTCGTATTTTCCCGGACAGCCGAAGGGATCAGAATCGTCGCCGACATCGAAGGACTCTCTCCGGGCAACCACGGATTTCATATACACGAATACGGCGACTGCAGCGCCCCGGATGCAACCTCTGCCGGCGGTCACTACAACCCCCTTGGAAACAGGCACGGGGGACCGGACGACGAGAAGCGGCATGTTGGTGATCTGGGCAACATAACGGCCGGCGATAACGGCACGGCGTATTTCGAGCGGATCGACACCCTCATCACCCTCAACGGCTCCGACAGCGTCGTGGGGCGCGCTGTGGTCGTACATGCCGGGGAAGACGATCTCACATCCCAGCCCTCCGGTAATGCCGGGCCGCGTATTGCCTGCGGAGTCATCGGGATCGACGCTGAATAGCAGGAAGCGGCACAGGGATTGTATCTTACTGAAAAAGACGTCTCGATCAGGCCGGGTTGTCCGTCATCTCGACACAGTCGCGCAGATACAGCAGCGTACCGGTAAGCAGGTCGGCCTGGATCTGGTCCATGCCGTCCAGAAACACATAGTTTTCTTCGTTTTCCCACTCCCAGGTTTTACCGACGATATAGTAGGTGGCGGGCAGGTCGCAGGCAAGTACCTGCGTGCAGTCTTCGATCACGGTTATTACCTGTGCGCCCAGGCCGCCGCTTTCCTGAAGCAAGCAGACAACCCACAGCTCCTCATCTACCCGGACGATACGGTCGATCGAAATACCCCAGGCTGCGTCCGGAGCCTCGAGCGCGACCGAAAAGGTTTTCAGTACCATATCGCCGTCGTAATCCGTTTCCGTATCACAGGCGCTGAACGCCATAAAGGCCCACACAGCGCATGCCCACCATATCGCTTTCATAGGTCTCCTCCCGATGTTTAACAGGTACCGGGCCGCCGCCTGCTGGAAGCCCGTTCAAACCGCACATTTACCGGTCCGGTCCGCACGGCTGGGAAACCGCTTCGAGCGTCTCTCCCTTCAGCTGCTCGGCGCCGGTCTTTGCCGCAATGTCGCCCAGCGAAACGATGCCGACCGGGGAACCGCCGTCGAGAACGAGCAGGCGGCGCACCTGTTTTTCCTCCATGAGCATGGCGGCATCCTCGATGCCGGCATCCGGCGCACAGTGGACGATATCCCGGCTCATGATGTCGGCGACGTGCATGCTTCCCGCATCTTTCTGCTCGGCCAGTGCGCGTATCACCATGTCGCGGTCGGTCAGCATTCCTACAACGGTGCCGTTTTCGCTTACGGGCAGCGCGCCGATATTGAGGGTTTTCATTTTCCCGGCGGCCTCGAGTATCTCATCCGCGGGACCGACGGTTTCGATATCTTTCGTCATTATCTCTCTGATCTGCATGCCTGTTCCTTTCGTATTGTGATTCTTGTTTAATATTTCAAAAATACAAGAAGCATGCCAAGGTGTTTGCGCCATCATGCGCCTCTGTTCGACAGCGTATTTGTAAATATACATCACAGTAAAACAACGCTGTGTACATATCGGAAACAAATCCGCTTTTTCACATCCGTGCCTGCTGTCTCTGCCGTGTACGGCATATGTGCAACAGGCTTACATTTAAAACTGTTCATAGACATTGGTATTTAAATTGCAAATCAGAAAGATGAAGAGCCCGAAGACAGCAGGAGCGTTCAGAGCATGAGCATATTGAAAACACAGCATTTGACGGTCGCGGTCGACGGCAGGAAACTGCTCGACGACATTACCATGGATGTGTGGGAGGGCCATATCCATGCCGTGGTCGGCCCGAACGGCGCCGGCAAATCGACCTTCGCCTATACGGTGATGGGATTGTCGGGGTATCGAGGCTGCTCAGGCGACATTCTGTTCCGGGAAACGTCAGTGAAGGAGCTCGATCCCGATGAGCGTGCTCGTCTGGGTATTACGCTCGCCTGGCAGGAGCCGGCGCGCTACGAAGGTCTGACCGTTGCTTCGTTTATCCGCGCCGCAGCTGTCGACAAATCCGAAGCCGGCGTGCGCGGTGTGCTGGAGCGCATGGGCCTCGATCCCGCCGCATACGCCGGCCGTGCCCTGGATGCAACGCTCAGCGGAGGGGAACGGAAAAAAATCGAAATGGCGTCCATTCTGGCCATGCAGCCCGCCCTGGTACTGCTCGACGAACCGGATTCGGGTATCGATGTGGCCTCGCTGGAAAACATATTCAACGCAATAGCGGATCTCAAGGCGGGGGGAACGACCGTCGTGCTGATCACGCACAGCCTGACGGTGCTCGACAGGGCCGAGCACGCTTTTCTGCTGTGCGGGGGAAGGCTGTACGACAAAGGAAAAACGGAGAAAATAAAATACTACTTCGAACACAACTGCCTGCCCTGCGACCACCAGAACGAACCCGTTCCGGCGGAGGAGACGATGAATGCAGGTTCGTGAAGCAACGGCCAAAGAGCTGTATGATAAAAGCGGACAGAATATCGGCGCCCTGCGGGATCCGAACGTCGCCTACCTGATCGTCCACGCAAACGATGTGCTGGGATCGCAGCTGGTGCCCGGTCTGGACGTGCGGACCCGCCCGCAGGAAGACGGCATATGCGCCGACATTGTCCTGCACGAAGGCGTGCACCTCGAAAAAACCGTGCATTTGTGTTTTGGCATGCTGCCGGAAAGCGGGGTCCAGAATATCCGCATGAACATCGACATCCGCAGAAACGCCGCCGTTGCGATCCAGGCGCACTGCACGTTTCCGAACGCCATCGACATAGTGCATATCATGGAGGCCTCCATCCGCATCGGCGAAGGCGCCTCCTACAGCTACATCGAGCGTCACATTCACGGCAGGCACGGCGGTGTGAGGGTCAAGCCGACGGCACGCGTTCAGGTCGACAGCGGCGGCCGCTTCAGAACCGAGTTCGAGCTGGTGAAAGGCCGCGTGGGCGAGCTCGACGTCGATTACGAAACCCTGTGCAGACGCGACGCGGTCATGGAAATGACCGCCCGCGTCAATGCATCCGGCGATGACGTCATCCGACTCAGCGAAAAGGCCAGGCTTGTGGAAGAAGGGGCGCGGGGTGTGCTCACCTCCCGCATAGCCGTACGCGGCAGCGCTTCTGCAGACGTGCTTAACACCCTGGCGGCGGAAGCGGCCTTCACACGCGGCCACGTGGACTGCAAGGAAATCATCCGGGGCAGCGCCACGGCGCGGGCCGTACCCGTAGTGGAGGTCGCTCATCCCAAAGCGCACGTTACGCACGAGGCCGCTATCGGGAGCGTCGACAACAAGCAGCTGGAAACACTGCTTGCGCGGGGCCTGTCCGAAGACGATGCCGTTTCTCTGATCATCGACGGTCTGCTCTCCTAGGATCCCCATGTCGAAGCGGTCGGCAGGAGAGCCGTCCGCGCGGAGGGCGTCCGACACCGTGAAAAGCAGGAAAACAACCAAAAGGAGGCGAAATGAAAAAACACGTATTACTCTGTATCGCAGCGGTATCTTTCTGTCTCTGTGCTTTTACCGTCACGGCCCATGCGCAGCGCGGGATGTACTGGAAGGGAAGCAGGGGCTGGGGCACCGGGTCGCCGTACTACCGCATGTACAACCCCAAAACCGTTGACACGGTCAGCGGGACGGTCACCGGCATCGAGAGAATCGTGCCCATGCGCGGCATGTCGTACGGCATCCGCCTGACCCTGCAGGCCAATAAGGAAAAACTGCCCGTTCATCTCGGACCGGAGTGGTTTCTGGAAAATCAGGACATGGGATTCGAAACCGGCGACTTGATCACCGTCAAAGGCTCGCGCATCACCTTCGACGGCGAACCCGCCGTCATTGCCGCCGAGATAACCAAGAACGGCAATGTGCTCGAGCTCCGCAACGAATACGGCTCCCCGGCGTGGAGCGGCTGGCGCCGCCGCGGTATAGGGAGATAGGCTCACGCAGGCGGGGGTTTCGTTTTTTGTGCGCGGGCGTTCACAGAGAGAGAAGGGTCCGGGCGTCGCGGACGGCATAGCCCGCCTCGTCGTTGTCGAAAAAACAATAGACGGTTCGTCCGTCCTGCGACCACGAGGATATTTTTTCGTGCCAGGGTGAAAGCCGCTCGCTGCCGTACAATCCCCGGTAGGCCCCGCCGGGGCCGTGAAGCCGCAGGTAGACGAAATCAGCGGTCGTCTCGCACGGAGAGGTTCTGCCGTCCAGCTCGTATATGCAGAAAGCCGCACCGAAACGGCGCAGCAGCTCGTAGCTGTCTTCGTGAAACCAGCTCGGATCGCGGAACTCGAAAGCAAAGCGTCCTGTGCCGGGAAGCGCGGCCAGAAACGCTTCCAGCCGCTTAGCATTGCGCTTCCAGCGCGGCGGAAGCTGAAACAGCACGGGCCCCAGCTTGCCGTCGAGCACGCCGATGCGCTCGAAAAGCGCTTCTGTCGAAGCGTCGGGATCGCGCAGCTTTTTCATGTGCGTTATATACCGGCTCGCCTTGACCGCGAACAGAAAATCATCGGGTACGCTGTCCCGCCAGTGCGCCAGGGTGGTTTCCTCGGGCAGTTTGTAAAAAGAATTGTTTATCTCCACCGCCCCGAAACGTTCGGCGTAATAGGGCAGCCATTCCTCTTCGGCGAGTGATTCGGGATAAAAGGTTTTTTTCCAGTGCGCATAGTGCCACCCGGATGTTCCGATGCGTATGGGCTGCGTATCTTTGCTCATAGGGTTTCCCTGCCCGCCGCGGTCACAACGCCGGCTCCTCTCCCGGCCAGCCGTAATCTCCGATGAGCGGCACGAAACGGCACCCTGTCAGTGCTTCGTGACGCAGGGAGCCGCCCGTGAGAACGCTGCGGTAGAGGGTCTGCGAAAAGCGCGATCCCACTGGAACCACGAGCCGGCCGCCTTCGGCCAGCTGACCCGCCAGCGGATCCGGCACGGACGGTGTCGCCGATGTGACGATAATCGCATCATAGGGCGCATGGCCGGGAAGCCCGCGCGATCCGTCGCCGGTATGAATGCGCCCGGCGATGTCGTAGCCCAGAGCGTTCAGGGTCGCTTCGGCACGCTGCGCAAGCTCGGAAATGCGCTCGACGGAGTACACATCGGGCGTTAGTTCGAGCAGTATAGCCGTCTGATAGCCCGTTCCCGTACCGATCTCAAGCACCGTGTGTCCCGGCTCAACACCCAGCGCTTCGGTCATCAGCGCAACGATATAGGGCTGCGAAATTGTCTGTCCGCTGCCCACAGAAATCGGTTGGTCATCATATGCCAGCACGCGCCTGTCGGCCGGAACGAAGGCTTCCCGCGGAACGCTGAACATCGCTCTGAGCACTCCCTTATCGGAAATCCCGCGGGGAATCAGCTGCGTGCGGATCATGGCCTCGCGCTGTGCCGCAAAGCGGTCTTTGTCCTTCAGCCCTGTGTCTTGTTTTTCGGGGCTGCGGTCATTCTGCGGTCTCATACTTCTCCTTCGGTGCATCGCATTCCGGACATATCCAGTTGTAGGGCAGTTCCTCATAGGGAGTTCCCGGAACGACTTTGTTTACCTTGTCTCCTTCTTCGGGGTTATAGATGTGGCCGCACACCGAGCATTTGTAGCGCTTCATGGTTTCCTCCCTGCGCGGCTCGGCCCTTCCGGAGTCGGGAACCGTTTGTCTTCGTCCGGCGGGACGTCTTTGCCGGCTGTCGTGCCGGGGGCTGTTTTTCTGCCGCACCCGCGGGACACTCTCTGCGTATCAGTACTGCAAGCGGGATACCAAGAAAGCAGACTGGCTGTTTTTGCCTTTGACGGGCCGAATGCCCGCGTCCTGAAGACCTCTCCGGGCTGCAAAGAAACCGTTCCGTATCGTATTTTTACATCAGCCGGTGCGTCTGTATGCGATATGTACAAGATACTCACTCGGCCTTCCGGCTGTGTTTTACAGCCTTCACCCCTGCAAACAGCAGTACAATGAGCGCGGCAAAGAAAAGCACCTGCACAATGTCGTTGCGGACAAGCGACTTCCCCAGCCCGATAAAAGGAATGCTCAGCGCCAGGTTCACCGGCCAGGCCAGGGCAAAATACCGTTTGAAGGGTATGCCGCTGAAGGCGAGAATCACGTTTTTCAGGGTATAGGAGAGGCCGGGTACGGCCATGAATACAAAGGCCAGCTTGAGCGCGTTGTTTCCTTCGAATCGGGGAACATCGTAGCGTGTGCTGCTCAAAAGCGATTCGACGGGCCGGCGCATCAGCGTATGGGTCAAAACGAACGTGAGCGGCAGATGCAGGGCCATTATAAGCGCCGTCAGCCCGATTCCGCGGAGCAGGCCGAACTGCATACCCGCAAGAAACAGAAATACGCTCACCGGAAAGCCAGCCAGGGGCAGTACTCCCATCAGGAGAATGAAAACGGCCGGGCCCGCCCCTCCGCTTTGCAGATACTCTTTCAGGGGCTTATGGTACAGCAGGCTCACACAGACAATCCCCGCGGTGAGGGCGAGCGCCGGCACAATCAGCAGCAGCCTGTCTCTGGCCTGTTTTTTCAACAATGAACTCCGTGGGGTTTCCGTGCTCAAAGTTACGCTTGCCGGGCTGCGGTGTGAAAATCACGGTTCGGCCTCGAGCAGCTCTTTTTTCAGCCGGTCCATGGCCTTGCCGAATGACGACCAGTCGCCCTCCTGCAGCGCCTCCTCCGCCCTGCCGAGCTGATCGCGGATGCTGCGCAGCAGCTCACCGGCAGGAACCTGCGCCGGCCGGTCGAGCTCCTCCGGCGGTGCAGGTTCCTGCTCGCCGGTCAGCGCCGCTATGACGTCTTCGAGCGTTTTCTGCATAACCACCTTTTTTCCATACACGCCGATAACCCGCTTGAGCTGCGGGATATCGTTTTCTTCCGCGATGAGGTAAACGGGCTCCACGTACAGAAAAGATCCGGCCATGGGAATGACCAGCAGATTTCCGCGGATCACTTTGGAGCCCCGCTGATCCCACAGCGACAGCTTCTGGGAAATCCTGTCGTCCTGGTCGATCATGGCCTCTATCTGCATGGGTCCGTAAATAAGGCGTTCCTTGGGAAGCTGGTACAGCAGCAGCCGCCCGTAGTCCGGCTCGTCGCACTTCGCCGCGAGCCAGGCGATCATGTTATCCCGGTTTTCGGGAGTCAGGGGGCTCATGATGAGATATTCCAGCGTTTCGGCGCCGGGAAGCTTGATGAGAATGTAGTAGGGCTCGACCAGAACGGACGAGCCGGCGTATTTTTCCTGCGGAAGGGTCCATAGATCTTCGCGGTTGTAGAAAACCTGCGGTACGGTCATGTGATAGGTACGGTACATGTTCGCCTGAACGGAAAACAGATCCTGGGGATAGCGTATGTGCGCGCGCAGTTCCTCAGGCATTTTTTCGGCGGAAACGAACAGGCCCGGAAACGCAGCGGCATATGCCTGCAAAACCGGTTCATCCGGCTGCACGGCGTACAGCACGACCGACCCTTCATAGGCGTCGACCACGACTTTCACCGAATTGCGGATATAGTTGATGCCGCGAAGCGGTTCGGAATAGGGAAATTCCGTCGAGACGGTGTAGGCGTCCTGGATCCAGAAACACCGGCCTTCGCTGATAACCAGATAAGGATCGTTGTCCAGCTGCAGAAACGGCGCGATCGAGCTGATGCGTTCCTTCAGAGGGCGGCGGTACTGAATTCTGCTGCCGTCGGTGATATAGTTGGTAAAGAGAATGTTGATATCCGAAAATGCCCACGCATACAGAAGGCGCTTCCACAGGGAGTCGATCGGCACCCCGCCGCTGCCGGCGTACGAGGTATACACATTCTCGTCGCCCTTGGGATAGTCGAATTCCTTGACGCCGGTATTGACGATTCGAAAGCCCGACATTTTTTCTCCGTAATACAGCGCCGCCCGGTCGACCGTTATGCCCGGTGCAGCAGACCGGGGGGGCAGATCCTGGAGAATAAATTCGGGCAGGCCCTCGCCGCTCGACCGCGAAACGTGGCTCATGACGGCGCCATAGCCGTGCGTGAACTGCAGATGGCGGTTCACCCACGTGGCCGCCTTGTCCGGCAGGCGTTCGGCCAGCTCCCGGGCGGACAGCATGACCTGGCGGTAATCGTTTTTATCGAGATAATAGCGGTCCACGTCGACTTCATAAAACGAATAATACAGCCGGATTTCCTGCAGCTGCCTGAACGTTTGAATAAGGGGCCGCCAGTCCCAGAGCCTGATGTTTTTCAGCGTTTCGCGGTTGGCCTCGACATCGGCCTGTGTGAGCTGCGAAATCCGGCCTGGATAGTTGCGGTCCTCGATCGCATCGAGTCCGTAGGCTTCACGGGTGAGGCGGATGTTGTGTTCGAGATACGGGGTTTCGAGCTCCAGTTCGTTGGGGCGTACGATGAATTTCTGAATCGCCGCGGGAAGAGCGACGAGGGCGACGACCACGGCGGCGAGGTAGACGCCGAAACCGGCATAGGCGAAGAGCGCTTTGCGGCGAAGCGCCGCCAGTGCCAGGCACAGCGCAAAAAGCCCCGATATGACGGTGACGGCAAGCAGGCCCGCGCGGACGATAACGGTATCGGTATAGCCCGCGCCGTAGACGGCGCCGGTGGCCGAATACAGCAGGGCGAATCTGTCCAGATAGAAGCCCCAGCCCCAGCTTGCAACCAGCAGGGCCAGCAGCAGGTACAGATGGCGCGAGCCGGCAGCGGGAAACGCGGCGGCGGACCCGCCGCTTTTGCGCGTCAGCGCCTGGAGCAGATACACCCCGGCGGTCAGCAGCAGGGCGGTTAAGATCATGCCGGCAAGACCGTTCTGCAGGAACTCGTACAGCGGCAGCCGGAACAGATAAAAGCCGATATCGTTGCCGTACAGAGGATCAGCCATACCGTAGGACCCGCCCCAGGCAAAACGGATGGTGCTGTCCCAAAAAGCGGAAAAAATTCGGCCGAACAGCAGGGCAGGCAGCAGGGCCAGCACGCTGCACAGAAGAGAGGCTTTTCCCGGCGTGGCCGTGACGGCGTAGGTGCTCTGGTCGGCAAGAACGATTTCCCGCTGCTCCCCGAAGGCGAAGCTGCGCCGCACGGCGATCATGAGGCTCCAGAAAATACAGGCGAACACGACCATCGCCGGGCAGCAGAACAGAAGGATTTTTACGGTCAGGAGTTTCCAGAAAACAAACGCATAGCCGAGCTCCTGCATCCACAGATACTCCACCAGCAGATCGGGAACCGCAGTAAAGCTTACGGCGATAATCAGGACGACCGCAATCAGCATCAAGATAAAAAAACGTCTTCTCATGGCGAATCTTCCCCTTTCGACTGTTCGTATCCAGCGACCGCCCGACCCGGGATATGCAGTGCTTCGTGAAAAGCGGCGCCGCGGGTGCGCTGTACGCAATGACCCGGCCGGTCCCCGCTGCCCGATTTAAAATGCGCGGTGCCGGCGGGATGCCAGTTGCGCATGAAAAAGAGCGGGGCCGCGCAGTTGTCGAAAAGGTCGATACAGCGGTTGAACGCCGGCAGTATTTCATCGGATTTGGCGACGGCCAGGCTGCCACCCGGAAAAAAATCGTATTGCATATCCACAACGACAAGTATCGATGGAAAGCTCATGAAACTATTCCTTCTTCGGTCACGTGTTCACGCTGCTGCAGTTTATCGCGAATGGATACAAGTGTTTTTTCATAAGGGTCTATGAACTTTTGAATGCCTTCGTTCAGCAGTTGATAGGTTACGCAGTCGAAGCGGATGCCGAGGGTTTCGAGATTCGCTATGGTGTCGCGCGCCTCATCGAGATTGCGCTCGACGGCGTGTGCGTCGATCCGTCCGTGTTCGGCAAAGCACTCGGCCGTTGCATCCGGCATGGTATTGACGGTGTAGGGCCCCACAAGCGACTCAAGATACTTGACGTCGCTGTAATCGGGGTTTTTCGTGCTGGTGCTGCCCCACAGAACACGCTGTATGCGGGCGCCTTTTCCGGCGAGATGCCGCCACCTGTCGGTTTCCAGCATATCGCGAAACGCCCGGTATGCGAGCTTTGCATTGGCGGTTGCCGCAGTGCCCATAAGCTGCCGGGGACGGACCGGGCGGCTGTCGCGCTTTTCCGGCACCATCCGGTGGGCGAGCAGTTGATCGACCAGCACGTCTACACGGCTGATGAAAAAGCTGGCTACGGACGCAACGTTGTCGAGCGGAAGACCTTCGCGGTCGCGGGATTCGAGCGCCCGCATGTAGGCCTCGGCTACCTCCCGGTAGCGCTCTACCGAAAACAGCAGCGTGATGTTCACGTTAATGCCCTCCGTAACAAGCTGCTCGATTGCCGGCACGCCCGCCAGCGTACCGGGAACTTTGATGAACAGGTTGGGCCGCTTGATGCTTTCGAACAGTCGGCGGGCTTCCTGCAGGGTTCCTTCAGTATCGTGGGCAAGGCGGGCGGCGACTTCAACGCTAACATAGCCGTCATCTCCGCCGGATTCGCGATAAACCGGCTGCAGTACGTCGCAGGCCTGCTGAATATCGCATACGACAAGGTTTTCATATATTGCCGGTATAGAAGTGTTTTGTCGTCCGAGATCCTCGATCTGCTGATCGTAATCGGCGCCGCGGGAAATGGCCTTGTGAAAAATCGAGGGGTTGGTGGTTATACCTCGAAGGCCCTGCTCCTGCATTCTGTGCCGTATTTCATCGCGCTGCAGTTTGTTCTTTGTCAGATTGTCAAGCCAGAAACTCTGACCAACTTCGGTTAATTCCCGGAGTCTGTTTATGATAGCCATAACCTGCCCTCCTTTTTTTCAGATGCAAAAAGATTCTATTGCAGTACCTGCAAACCGAATACCAACCCGGTGGGCCGATGAAAAACAGCAGCGTGCCCTTCGCGGCCCTTCCGTTTTTCATCGCGATTTGCAGCCTGTCAGGCGCCGGGCACGGCAGACACGTTTTCTCTTTTTCGAAAGAAAGAGGGTAACGGAGGTTGCCTTCAGGAAAAACTGTATTGAATGTTTACGAAGAACACATGGTGTGTAAAAGATATTTACATCGTGGGTGGCAGGCGCTGCGCCGGCAGGCTGCCGCGCTTCCACCGATATCGTTGAAGTCATTCGGGTATGGTGCGGGTTTCAGACTGTGATGGATTACCCGGCAATGCGCTGCTTGAATACGCTTTCCGGCGCACTGCTCGGGTAGCCGGGCACCCTGATACACGTCTCCGCATCCCAGGCATACCCAGCAGGGTTCTCCCTCGGCAGGCGTACTGAGCAGCGTATGCCCCGGCGGTATGATGCTCAGAGCGGCGTCCGGCATGAACTGCCGCGGATAAAAGCAGCGCCGGGGCGCTGTGCACACCGGGCATCGCAATGGATATACCCGCATGTCAGGCAGATTGTAGTGCTCCTGTGCTATCATACACCGTTCTCTTTACCGCTGCATTTTTTCTCCTTTTGATCGCAGAATTCATGCCAGAGCCGTAAAGAAAGCATCAAAAAGGTGTATGCCGTAACCGTCACGGCAAATTCGCCGATATTCCTGCAGCAGTGATTTGCCTGGTTTCATGAGCCAGCAAACCGGCAGTACAGTGTGCATATATGAACAGCCGCAGGGTCGACTCTGGGGCAGCTGCTGCAGCGGACGGAAACAGCCGGGCACCGGTGATTTTTTGCCGTTTGAGTGCGGATGGTGCTTTTTTTGCATTTTCTGTATGCAACCGATAAAACAACTCATTGAGGTGCGATATGTTCGGAAGAAGTATTTCTCTTTTTCATCTGTTCGGATTTGAGGTAAAAATCGATTTTACCTGGATATTCATCGCCATCTTTGTCACCTGGTCGCTTGCTGCAGGGGTCTTTCCCCACTATTATGAAGGCCTGACAACGCGTACCTACTGGTTTATGGGGGTTGCCGGTGCGCTGGGCCTGTTCGCTTCTATTATTGTGCACGAGTTCTGCCATTCCCTGGTCGCCAGAAAATTCGGCCTGCCCATGAAGGGAATCACCCTGTTTATTTTCGGCGGTGTTGCGGAAATGGATGATGAGCCGCCCAGCGCCAAAGCGGAATTTTATATGTCCGTTGCGGGACCGCTGGCAAGCATCGGCGTCGGGATGCTGCTGGGAGCACTGTTTCTGCTGGGCGTCCGCGCCGGATGGCCCGACATAGCAACCGGCACGCTCAACTATCTATCGTCCATCAACTTCATTCTGGCCGCCTTCAACCTGGTACCGGCCTTCCCCCTGGACGGCGGCAGGATTTTTCGCTCCGCACTTTGGGCATGGAAAAACGACATCCACTGGGCCACGAATATCGCATCCAGGATCGGCTCCGGGTTCGGTGTCATGCTGGTTGTATGCGGCGTTTTGTTTTTCATCTCGGGACTTTTCATAACCGGCATGTGGTGGTTTTTGATCGGCATATTTCTGCGCAGCGCCTCTCAGGGCTCCTACAAGCGGCTGCTCATACGCGATGTCCTGGCGGGCGAGCCGGTGCGGCGCTTCATGAAAGAGGACCCGGTCACGGTGCCGCCGTCCGTATCGGTCAGAGATTTTGTGGAGAACTATGTCTACAAGCACCATTTCAAAATGTTTCCGGTCACCGACAATGGTACGCTCACGGGGTGCGTTACGACCAGACAGGTAAAGAATATTCCCCGGCAGGAGTGGGAAAACCGCTCCCTGCAGGATATTGTCACCTCCTGCTCCGAGGAAAACACCCTTGCGCCGGATGCCGACTCCATGCACGCGCTCACGCTCATGCAGAAGAGCAACAACAGCCGCCTGCTGATCGTCGAAAACGGTACGCTGCGCGGCCTGGTGACGCTGAAAGACCTTCTGCAGTTCTTGTCGGTCAAACTCGATCTTGAGGGGGAGTCAGTCGACAGCCGGGCGCTTCAGGGGGTATAGGCAGAAACCCGCTGCCGCCCGCTTCAGGGCCTTCCCTGGGGTTCGTCGATTCCGGCAGCAGCGCTTGCCAGGCGCAGCACCTTGTCCGTATAGCGGGGCGCAGCGTCGGGGCTGCCGCTGTTGTAGGCGCTGAGGCCCCGCTCGGTTCCGTATCGCTCTATATAGCGGGTCAGTATGGAAGCGCCGATTTCGACGATTTTCGGCAGCATGCGCCGCCGCAGACCGGCATCCCGCCGGACCTCGTCGTGCATGTCCCGGACGGCGAGCAGCGACAGTGCAAGGGTGCTGTTTTTTTCTGGCGTTCCGCATCGATGTCTATCAGGAAGAACGTATTGAGAAGCAGCAGTGCCGCATACGGCGCCATGTCGCGACGGCAAAGGTTCATTCTCATGGTACCAGTCTCTGTTTTCCGGGCGGTGCCCGTTCCCTCATACTGCAAATGCAAAAACGATACCGCCGGGTGCGCCGGCCTTCACACCTCCTGATTCTGCATCCCGCGGCGCAGTTTTTTCATGTCGTTCAGAAGCAGGCGGCGCCATGCAGGATTGCGGCCTGCCCCCGCAGGGTGCAGTGTCGGCAGGACCGCCGCGCTGCCGGCAGACAGAAAACAGCCCCGGTGACGGGTTATTGTTTTTATCCCGAGAAGGGTTTCCGTGGCCGTGCGGCCCAGAAGGCATATGATGCGTGGACCGATAACCTCGAACTGCCGGATGAGATGCCGTCCGGCGCAGGTCTGGCGCTCGCGGCCATAGGGCCTGCGGTTATTCGGCGGCCGGCACTTGACGATGCTGGTTATGAACACGTCGCTTCGCAGGATACCCGCGTGCTCAAGTATCTCGTCGAGCACCCTTCCGGAGCGGCCGGCGAACGGCCTGCCGAGTTCGTCTTCCCGGCGCCCGGGCGCTTCGCCCACCAGAACGATGCCCGCATCCGCCGGCCCTTCGCCGGGAACGGCTGTGGTTCTCCATTTGTGCAGGGGGCAGCGCGTGCACGATTCGATGTCCCGGGCGATCTCGTCGATGGTCATGTCGGGGCCTCCGTGTTTTTCTGCGCTTCTATCATACCGGAAGCCGGAATCGTGCCGACCGGCTGGACGTAAAAAAAAAGCACGAAACCCCCGCAGACAAGACATCCGCAGCCCCGGAGTCTTCAGGCGGACGTATACGGCTTATACACTGTAGTGGAATGTTGTACAGGAGGTATACAGGACCCGCACGCACGACGCCGTCGGATGTACCCCCGCATGACTTTCCGGCACGCTGGAAGTGGAATGGTACTTGCATTTAATGACAGTCAATGCCGATGTAACGGCGCAGCGTAGCCGTGATGCATACGAAACCGTCTTTTTACCGGCTGTTCGGAAATGTTCTGACCGCCCGGCACGATGAGCGAAGCGAAAGCCCGTCATGACGGGCCAGAAGGGCGTTTTTCAACAGCCGGCTGAACACAGCCACGGGAGGTGTAGCATGCTTTTGAGTACAAAACAGTTACCGGGATATGCCGTCGAAGCCAGGGACGGAAACGCCGGAACGGTGGAAGATCTGCTGTTCGACAACCGCGCCCGCATGCTGCTGTTTCTCGTCGTCGACACCGGATTGAAAACGATGCGCAACAGAGTTCTCGTGCCGCTGCGCACTATCAAGCGCGTGGACGGCAGGCGGGGCGCCGTCGAGCTGCGGCTGGAAAAGCAGCAGGTGCACAAAAGCCCCGATCTCGCGGGCGTAATGCCCGATGCGGCCGGGGGCGGCTTTTTGTCCGTGCTGCAGGACCTGATGGTGTCCAACTGGAACAGCACCTGGGGCCTGTATGAGGCAGATCAGCCCTGCACCGAGGAACCCGTGTGCGAGGGCACCGTCTGCAGCCTGCGGGAAGCGCTCGGTACGTATCGCCTGGAAACCGCGGACGGCGAGGCGGGAATGCTGAGCGATATCGTCGTCGAGGACGAGCGCTGGGAAATCGATCATCTGGTGGTGACGCCCGATGAAGGTGCGGGCGACAGGGCCGTCCTTATCGAACCGGCGGACATCACCTTCGTTTCCAGTGAGCGCAAAACGATTCAATGCGAGCTCCGCCGTGAAGCGCTGGCGACGGAAGCCGACGTGCTTCCTCACGGCAGCGCATGAGACAGGGCGCCTCAGCGCTTTTTGTTCTCCTCCCCGGCAACCTGCTGCAGTACCTGCAGAACGCTGTCGGGGTTGAGTGAAATCGAATCGATACCGGCTGCAACCAGAAATTCCGCAAAT
This sequence comes from uncultured Thermodesulfobacteriota bacterium, assembly GCA_964518865.1. Taxonomy (GTDB): domain Bacteria; phylum Desulfobacterota; class WTBG01; order CAIYCZ01; family CAIRTM01; genus JANQGV01. The sequence continues at coordinate 34,387 of CAZFIB010000011.1, read as the reverse complement.
TCCGGATAATCGCTCGGCGCCTGACCGCACAGCCCCACCTTGACACCCGCTTTATGGGCGTCGTCGATGACGGCGGCGATCATCTTTTTCACCGCCTCGTTGCGCTCGTCGAACAGCGATGAAAGCTCCTCGGAATCCCGGTCGATGCCCAGGACGAGCTGGGTGAGATCGTTCGAGCCGATCGAGAAACCGTCGAATCTCTCGGCGAAGTCCCCGGCGAGTACGACGTTGGAGGGGATTTCGCACATCACATAGACGGAAAAGTCCCCGGAGCGCTCCAGTCCGTTGTCCCGCATGACCTCGAGAACCCGGTCGGCTTCCCCCGGGGTGCGGCAGAAGGGGATCATGGCGACGATATTGGTCATGCCGATCTCGTCGCGCGCGCGCTTCAGGGCGCGGCACTCCAGCGCAAAGCCCTCCCGGTAGGCCTCGCTGCAGTAGCGCGAGGCGCCGCGGAATCCGAGCATGGGGTTGTCCTCCTGCGGTTCGAACGTCCGGCCGCCGAGCAGGCCGGCGTATTCGTTCGTTTTGAAATCGCTCATGCGCACTATCACCGGATCGGGAAAGGCGCAGGCGGCGATTTTCGCGATGCCGCGGGAGAGATGCTCGACAAAATAGTCTGTTTTGTTTTCGTAGCCCCGCGTGAGGTCTTCGACGGATGATCGCACGTCTTCCTCCAGGCTGTCGAAGTGCACCAGTGCCAAGGGATGTATTTTTATGATGTTGTTGATTATGAACTCCATGCGCGCCAGACCCACGCCCTGAACGGGCAGGCACCACCAGCGAAAGGCGTCCTCCGGGCTTGCCAGATTGATCATGATGCGCGTATCGGTCTCCGGGATGTCTTCGAGGCTTATTTCACGCTCCTCGAAATCCAGAGCTCCCCGGTACACGTATCCCCGGGCTCCCTCGGCGCAGGAAACGGTCACCTCCCCGGCGTCCCGCAGCGTGCGTGTCGCGCTGTCCGTGCCGACGACCGCCGGTATTCCCAGCTCCCTGCTCACGATGGCCGCATGCGATGTCCGCCCGCCGTGATCGGTGACGATGGCCGAGGCTTTTTTCATGATAGGGACCCAGTCCGGATCGGTCATGCCCGTTACGAGTACGGCATTGTCCTCAAACCGGTCGATGTCATCGGCGCTTTGTATCACCTGCGCCCTGCCCGCGGCTACGGAGTCTCCGATTGCAAGCCCTTCCAGAAGCCGCTCGCCGTTTTCCCGTATCCGGTAGGTTTTCAGTGAAGAGCCCTTCTTGCGGGACTGGACAGTCTCGGGGCGCGCCTGAACGATAAAGACCTCCCCGCTGCGGCCGTCCAGGGCCCATTCGATGTCCATGGGTGTGCCGTAGTGCCGCTCTATGGCGCATGCCCATCGCGCCAGGTGCAGGATCGTTTCGTCGTCGAGCACGAACGACTCGCGCTCCTGCCGGGATGTGTCGACGTTTTTGACGGGCGAGCTGCCTCCCGACGAGTAGATCATTTTCTTTTCCTTGGCGCCGCGCTGTTTCTGCAGTATCGGCATGCGGTGCTCCCCGTTCAGAAGCGGTTTGAACACGACGTACTCGTCCGGCGTCACCGAACCCTGCACCACGTTTTCGCCGAGCCCCCATGAGGCATTGATGACAACGACATCGGGAAACCCGCTGTCTGTGTCGAGGGTGAACATGACGCCCGCGCTGCCCTTGTCGGAGCGCACCATGTGCTGAACGCCGACCGACAGGGCGACCTTCAGATGATCGAAGCCGCGCTCGCGGCGGTAGCTGATCGCCCGGTCGGTGAACAGCGAGGCGTAGCATCTGCGGCAGGCATCCAGCAGCTCGTCCGCACCGGTGATGTTTAAAAACGTTTCCTGCTGCCCGGCGAAGCTCGCTTCGGGCAGGTCTTCCGCGGTCGCGCTGCTTCTGACCGCCACATCGAGCTCGTCGTTTTCGTAACGGCTGCAGAGGTCGCGGTAGGCCGCGGAGATCGCTTTGGCAAGCCCCCCGGGGAATTCCGCCTTGTGAAAAAGCCGGCGGATTTTTTTACCTGCCTGCTCCAGGGACAGGGAACCGTCGTCGAAGTGCTTCAGGTGATCGGCTATGCCCTCCTCCAGGTTGCTGTGCTTCAGAAAATCCCGGTACGCCTGCGCCGTCACGGCAAAGCCGCCCGGCACGCGGATGCCCTCATCCCTGAGTCCCGAGATCATTTCTCCCAGAGAAGCGTTTTTTCCGCCCACAGTCGGCACGTCGTCCGAGCCGAGGATTTCGAAATCGCGCACATAGTCGCCCATAAAGCCATTTCCTTTCCGCCGCGTTACTCTTTGAGCTTTTTCAGCTTATGCCGCAGCTTTTTCATCATTTCGTCGAAGGTGCCGCTTACCAGCAGCGCGTTGAACTGGGTGCGGTAGTTCACGACAATGCCGGCCCCGTCGATGACGACATCGTAGACACGCCACCTGCCGTGCTTCTCGAACAGTTTATAGTGAAAGGTGTGATCGGTGCCTTCAAGGGCAATGCGGCTTTTTATCTGTGCAAAATCATCCTCAACCTCCTTGTCGTAGTACTCGATATCTTCCACCGCAAGGCCCCCGAGCTTTTCCCGGAACAAGTCGATGCGGTCGAGATAGACATGGGCGAGGTATTCCGAAAACAGGTCGGTGAAGTCTTTCTGCTCTTCCGACATAATGTTGCGCCAGTGACGCCCGAGGGAGCGCCGGGCCATTTTGCGCCAGTCGAACATGTCGTCGGCAATGGATTTGAGCTTTTTGTCCCGCTTTGAGCGGTTTTCGGGCTTTTGCAGCTGCGGATCCTCCAGCACATCCACGATGCGGTCGACGGTGCGTTTCACAATCCCGGCCGGGCCGCTCCCGGCCGCAGCGCCCGTGCGGGGAGCGGCGATAATCAGTGCGGACGCGCAGAGCAGGACAGCCCCCCGTGCAGCAGTGTTTCGTATTCGTGTGCGTTCATTCTGCATGGTTCCTCCTCCATCGTTGCCAGGAATAAAGTTATAAAAAAATTGTCCGAACCGTCTTTTTTGCGGATGCGTCCCTGTGTTTCGTACAGGTTTGTTCCGCCTACAGTTTTGAGAATACCAGTTTTGATATCAGTTCCTCGAAATCGACGGGCGCCTGTGTGTCACGAATGCGGTCGTTTTCCTGCAGCACGGTGTCGGAAGCGCCCGGGGACAGGTCGATGTATTTTTCACCCAGCAGGCCCTTGGTTTTGATGCGCGCTATGGCATCCTTCCGTATTTCGATGTCCTCGCGGATGCGCAGGACGGTTTTCGCGCGGTACTCGTCGAGGGTGAGGGATTCGACCTGCCCGATGCGTACGCCGGCGATTTCCACGCCGGCGCCTTCCTTCAGACCTCCGGCGGTGCTGAAAAAGGCCCGGAGCCGGAGGCCCTCGGTGCCTAGCCACCGGGTCCGGGCTGTTTGTATCGACAGATATGCCAGACAGGCGATGCCCGCCAGCACGAACAGCCCCACGATAAGTTCCGCCGTTTTGTTTCCTCTCATGTGCCGCCTCCCGCATTACAGAATGCATCGAATTCCCGGTTGTGCCGCGCGCGCACCTCATCGGGTGTGCCCTCCACGATAATGCGGCGCTCGTGCAGCATGGCCACCCGGTCGACCATGTCGAAGATGCGGGGCACATCGTGCGTCACCACGATACCGGTAAATTTTCCGCGACTGCGGCACGCCGCGATGTGTTCGAGCACGTCCCGTCCGGTCACCGGGTCGAGACCCGTTGTGGGCTCATCGAACAGCATAACTGCGGGTTCCGTAATCAGTGCCCGCGCGAGCGCCGCGCGCCTGCGCATGCCCCCGCTCAGCTCGGCCGCAAACTTATGCGCGTGTTTTTCCATGCCCATGCGCTCGAGCTCCTCCGCCACCTTTTCCGCGATGCGCTCTTCGCCCATAGCGGCGGTTTCGCGCAGGGGAAAGGCGACATTGTCGTATACGTTGCAGGAATCGAACAGGGCGCCCTCCTGAAACAGGTAGCCGAATTTTTTTCTGACGGACCGCAGCTGCCGGGTGCTCATGGAGCAGATGTCCTCATCCTCTATCCGTATGCTGCCCTCCTCGGGCTTGAAAAGACCGGCGATGTTTTTGAGCAGCACGCTCTTGCCGGTTCCGCTTTTGCCGATCAGCGCCAGCATTTCACCGCGCTCCACCGAAAGATCGATGTTTTCCAGCACCGTAACGCCCTCGAAGTGCTTGCTGAGATTGCGCACCCGTATCATGACCGTTTCATCATATCGACAGCGATGTTATGACGTAGTCGCTCACGAGAATCAGTACCGAGGATATCACGACCGCCTGCGTGGTGGCGTGGCCGACGCCCTCGGCGCCGCGCCGCGTATAATGGCCCTTGTAGCAGCAGACGCACGTCACGATGAACCCGAAGGTCAAAGACTTGTAGATGCCCATCACGATGTCGTGCATGTCCACATAGCCGCCCATCTCCCCGAAAAACGTTCCCGCGTCCATGGCCAGCAGCTGTACGCTTACCAGATACCCGCCCCCGATGCCGATGCAGCTGAAAAAGGCCGACAGGACGGGAAAGGAAACGACTCCGGCAACTATGCTCGGAACGATCAGGAAGCGGTACGGGTCGACGGCCATAAGCTCCAGGGCGTCGATCTGCTCGCTGATGCGCATGACGCCGATCTTGGATGCCAGCGCGGAGCCCGCCCTGCCCGTAACCATAAGTGCCGATACGACCGGGCCGAGCTCGCGGATCAGGGAAAGCGCCAGGGTCGGTCCCAGCAGGGCCTCCCCGCCGAACTTTTCCAGCGCATAAAACGTCTGCAGGGACAGAACCATGCCGGTAAACAGGCCGGTGAGCAGCACGATAACCGTCGAGTTGACGCCGATAAACACTGTTTGCTGAGCCACGCGGCCGATTTTCAGCGGCGAGCTCACAAACGTCCACAGAGATTCCCCGATAAAGATACCGTAGCCGCCCAGGCGCTCCGGCAGAAAAAGCGCTCCGCGGCCCAGGGTACGGATGAGACGTCCGGGCGTATCGGCACTCGGTAAGATCGTATTTCTCCGCGAAAATGTTTTCACTGCTGCTCCGCATGTGCGTTTGTATCCTAAGAACCGTAGTGCAAAGGCGATGCCATTGTGAACAGTGAGTGGCGATTTTCCGAACCCGTCAGCAGCAGCCTGCTCAGGAATATTGCTTTTGCGAAGTGCGCAGCTGCCGATGCGCCTTGTCCGGAATCGCGAAAAGTGTATGTGTTTTTTACACTAAGGCGGCGTTTTGTGTTTCCGGAGCACATCCCGGCTTATTTCCGGTTTTCAGACGATTCCTGCGGGGCGGGCTGCAGCAGGCTGAAGGGCAGCATCATGACGTCTTTCATTTTGCCGATCAGAGCGCTGCCCACAACGGAGGGCATCAGGGGCCGGACGTCGGGATTGTCGAGCGGTCCGCTCACCTTGACCGGAAGCGTCACCACGTTTGCGCCGGTGATCCTTCGCAGCAGAGGAATGCGGCCGAGAACGAAATCGAACGTGCGCAGGGGTGCTGCCAGTACCGTAATGTCCCAGGTGCGCTCGGCCAGGTCGACCGATCCGTCCCACACCATTTTCATCGAGCGGGAGTCGATAACCAGGGTGTCCAGCTTCAAAACCCCTTCCTGCAGCGAGGCCTCGCCCGTTATGGTTTCGTAGGAGAGGCCTTTGCCGAAATCGGGCAGACGGCCCCTGAACACACCGGTCACGTTCAACAGCCCGAAAAGCTTCGCAAGCATTCCGTAGCGGTAGATTCTGCCGTCGCGGGCCTGCAGGGAAACCGAGCCGGAGAGCGTACCGAGGGGATCTTCGGCCGTGGGTTCGAGTTCCAGACGGCTGTCAAGATCGGCTGTTCCGCTCACGAGGTTCTTTTCCCGGATAAGGCAGTCGAAAAAAGGTGCAAGAGGCTGCCCGTACAGCGCCGGGCGCACAGACAGCGTCGATTGCGCATCGTTCAGTTCCATCGCTCCCGCAACGCGCATGCCGCAGAGCCGCGCATCGGAAACGTACACGCTCAGTGCGCCGGGCGAGAAATGTGCCGTGCCGCGCAGGGTTTGCCAGGTCAGCCCGAAGGTTTCCAGCCCGTCGGCCGCGATGCGCACCTCGCCCGTCAGCGGCAGTCCGGCCGCCGGCTTTGCCGCGCGGCCGGAGAGCGTCCCCTCCTCAAAGGCTTTCTGAAAATCGCTCAGGGAGCCGCCCTCTATCAGACAGTCGCCATCCACCGCAAGAGCTTCCCCCGATGCGAAAAGCGTTCCGCACAGCTGTGCGGTCGTCTCGCCGAGGCCGAGGGAAAGCGTCTTTACGGACAGCGTTTTGTTGTCCGCATCGACATCGGCGCTTCCGATAGCGAGCCCGGTGCCCGGAATGGTCACGCTGCGGGCGCTCAGGGAGCCGCGGGCCCGCCACCTTTTATAGTCTTTGTACGGCAGCCGCAGCGCTATATCGCCGCTGATCCACCCCCGGACAAAAGGATTGTGCAGCAGCAGCCCGTCCAGGGCTGCGCTGCGGAGCGTTCCCGCCCAGGAGCCCTCAAGCAGGTTCTCATCCATCCGCATCGTGCAGCGCACAGCGGATTCGTTGTCGCTGAGAAGCAGCTCCTCGACGTGCAGCAGACCGTCGTCCCAGCGCACCTTCACGCCGGCATTCACCGCATTCCCGATACGCAGCGCGCCCTCGGCCGAAACCGTTCCGTCCTCCGTCCACGCCAGGCGCCCTTCCCGAACGGCTATGGGGGACTGCAGGCGAACCTCCTCCGGGGCATGCAAAAAATCGAACAGCCGGCCGCAGGCCTGCGGGCCGGCCGAGCCTTTGAAGCGCGCTTCGATGCGGCGAGGCTTTGAAGGCGGGCCGTCGACGCGGGCCGAAAACACGCATGTGCCGTCCAGAAGCGAAACGCTGCCGGCTTTCAGGCTGAGGAAGTCGCTTGCCGCTTCCAGGGACACGCCCGCGGCGTACAGCCAGCCGGGCAGTGCTGCGGAGGTAATGCGGGCCTGCAGCATCTGCGCGCGCGCGGAGTAGCGCCACGCCGCGGGATTCAGCAGCGGCCCGCTCAGGGAAATCCCGTCCACGCACATGCGCCCGTCCACGGCGAGATCCTCCGGTGCCCCGGCCGCAGGGGCCAGCTTCCGCACGGCCGCACTGAGTTCGGGCGGGCGCAGTTCAAACGATCCCGAGGAAACGCGTACCTGCGGCTCTCCGGCGAAGTCCACCGCGGCGCGCACGCCGCTGAACGAGGATGACCCGATCCGCCCCGCGAGCCCGGCCAGCGTAAGGGAGCGCTTTTCATAGGCGAGGCTTCCCGCATCGACGGCGAAGTCGAAGGGTATGCGGCTGTGCCGGCCGCTGAGGGCGAGGGTTTCGATCCGCACGCGCGCATGATCCGCATCGAGCCTGTCCTGGATCGTCACGACCCCGCAGGCGCTTCCCTCGAGCCGCGTTATGCCGCCGGTTATGTTCCCGTCCCCTTTGTCCGCGGCGAATCTCTCGATCAGAACAAGCACATCCTCCGCAGCGGCGGTCACACCGGCTTCAACATACACACCGGCCCCGCGGTCTTCCGTAAGGCAGACCTCGAGGGTGAGCGCGTGGATCAGCGAGCCGCCGCAGCGTGCAAAGCCGTTTGTGCAGTACAGACGGCCGCCGATACAGTCGAAATCGCCGCTTACCGCATCAAAAAGTATTTCCGGGTCCGGAAACCGGAGGACGCCGTTCTGCAGGCGGCCGGTTATGCGCGCGTCCTCGATGCGCAGCCCGCCGGAGGCATCCGGCGTCCGGATCGACAGCCGGAACCGGGGAAGGCTGCCGGCGCCGAGTATCGCGAACAGGCGCCGTGCCTCCGCCGGCTCCCGCAGGTGGGTATCGAAAAATGTTTTCAGGGCGGCGATATCGATATCGGCGCCCTCGAGGCTCATCTCCGCGCGGGGCCCGCTGCCAGGGGTTTCGGGAACCACCGCCCGGCAGTACAGTGCAAGCGTTTTCCAGGCCGACGATGAGGAACCGGCATCGATTTCGATCGCGCGGCCGGAAACGCGCTTCAGGCTGAAGCGGATATCGGAAAGGCGGAAAACCGTACGCCCGTCATCGCCGGCGATCCGGATGACACCCTGCCCGACGAGGATGCGGAAGCCTTTGGAAACGCGGCGCAAAAACCGGCTTGCGGCCGCAACGTCGAACGTATCCTGAAACTCTGCGGACTGGCGCAGCCAGGCGAGCGCAATGTCCGCTTCGGGCGCCGCAGCCGTAATTTTGCGTATTTCGACGGTGCCGGACAGCAACGACCGGAGCTCGGGATAGACCGACAGGGAGCCGGCCCGGACCGATAGATCGCCGCAGGTAAGCTCCGGCGCGTGTATGCGGATATGGGGCAGGGGGAACACTCCGGCGCTGACGCGCGCGTAGGCGATAGTACAGCCGGTTTCTTCATCCACCGAGGATGAAATGACGTTTTCAACGTACCCGGAGGAAAGCAGCAGGGGCAGCAGCGCGGCGATGCCGATGACCAGCAGTGCCGCGGCAAGTGCGGTCAAACCGATCAGCTGAATGTGTTTCCTGCTCATAGGGATTCCGTCGCTGTGGACAACACTGTATCACGATGCCTCTACTGCACGCAATCTGCATGCCATACCGTATGCGGGGCGGTACCGGCATTATGTTTGCATTTATGCTTGTTACGATACGCAATGCCGATCGGCAGGAGCGCAGCATGGATACCGTTATCGTCCAAAATCGAAACCTGCGCAACAATAAAGCGGTGTATGCGGACCGCCGGGAGGCTGCTGGCGGAGCAGCTCCGGCCGTATTGCCGCGAACCGTCGCTTATTCTGGCGATTCCCTCGGGCGGCGTTCCCGTCGGCCTGGGGGCGGCGTCGGCCCTGAATCTGCCGTTCGATCTGATGATCATCCGCAAGATACAGATACCGGGAAACACCGAGGCGGGATTCGGCGCGGTCAGCCTCGAAGGAGACATCGTTCTGAACGAGGACCTTATCGGACGGTTTGCTCTTACGGAGGATGAAATAGAGCACCGGCCGTGATCGGCAGGAAAAAAAACCCGCCAAAACGATCATCGCCGTACCGACCGCACCGGCACGCACCGTCAGCGCGCTGAGCGGCAGGGCCGGCGTCATCGTCTGCCCCAATATCAGGGAAGAGATGTATTTTGCGGTCGCCGGCGCCTACCGGCACTGGTACGACCTTTCTCCGGGGGAGGTGACCGAGATGCTTGCAGATGCGCCGTGGGCGGATACGCAGTGATCCGGAAGTATGCACGGGCGGCGGAAGCCGGAGCGCAGCCCTCCGCATGGTTGCCGTATGACATTGTTTTTTACCGCCCGCTGCGCTCGAGATACAGAGCACGCAGAGCAAAGACGGCGCCTTTGGGCGAAGCCGCGGCGACCGGTTCCTTTGCCGGTATCTCCCGGTAAAACAAGCATGTTCCGTCTCTGTACCCTCTGTGGTGAATCAAACCAGATAGAGTTGGACTACCGGAAACGCTGCGCGTGTCCGGCATGCCGCTACACTTTTTTCTGGCACGAGGGGCAGTAATACGCTGTCCGCCCCGATAACTTTTCGGCGCGGATGCCGCCGCCGCAGCGCGGGCAGGAGCTGTCACTGCCCCGGCGGGGCAGCAGGTATGTCCGCGGCATGCGGGCGGGTTCGGCTTTGCATTCGATCGCTTTCGACAGTACCTTTTTCATGGCGCCGTGCAGCGCGCGGACCCCGTCCGCGCCGATGCGTGACGACCGGCTTTTCGGATGAATGCCCGCCTGAAACAGAATTTCATCCGAATAGATGTTTCCTATTCCGGCCAGATTCTCCTGATTCATAAGGGCGGACTTTACCGACGCACGCGAGCCGGACAGTATATCCGCCAGCACTTCGGGCTCGCCGCATTCCGCCAGAGCGTCGGGCCCCAGACGGCATCCGGCGAGAAACGATTCGATGTCGCCGGCAAGCGCCACCTCCCCCAGCTTTCTCTGCGACACATAGGCAAGCCGGAAGCCGCCGGCGAAATCGATCAGCAGCCGTTCGTGACCGGGTGAGCTTTCTTCGTTTTTGAAGTATTTGAGAAAACCGGTCATGCCGAAATGCAGGACAAGGCATTGACCGCTTTCCGGAAGCGCAAACAGATACTTCCCGTGCCTGTGCGCGGACTGAAACGACGCGCCGCGAAGGGTGCTTTGCAGCCGGGAAGCCGATACGCCGCGCAGCATTTCCGGAGCGTCGACGTCGACGGCTTCTATGGGCGTGTGCAGCGACGTCGCCGAAAAATAGTTCCTGAATATCTCGACATCCGGAAGCTCGGGCATCGGGTGTTGTCTCCTCCTCCCGCAAGCCGGCGTGTGCGCAACAAGAGAATGAAGCGGGAGCGGCCGCCGCTCCCGCTACCGGTAAAGGTGTCTTCCCGTGCGGCGTTACGCGACGGGAATGGCTTTTGCCGGCTGCTGCTTCCCTTCTAGTGCGGGAACCGTAACCTCCAGCACGCCGTCGCGGTACTGTGCGGATATGTCCTTTTCGGTTACTCCGTCGGGTACCCGGAAGCTTCTCTGAAAGCTGCCGAAGGCGCGCTCGATTCTGCGGAAGGTCTCTTTCTTTTCCTCGTGCTCGGCCTTGCGCTCGCCGCTGATCGTCAGATACCCGTTTTCGAGCTCGACGTGCACATCCTCTTTTTTGATGCCGGGCAGGTCGGCCCGCAAAAGGTACTTGCCGTCCTGCTCCTGGATGTCGACAGCGGGCATCCATTCGCCGTCCGGTGCGCTCAGCAGCCCGTTGCCGAACCACTTATCGAGGTCATCCTGCCATCTGCTCAAAAATCCCTCGAACGGTCCTCTTTGTCGCCAGCGTGTAATAGCCATAGTGCTTCCTCCTCTTGCAAAAAGTTAGCCTGTGCCCATGGTTGCATGGGAGCCCTTTTTTTATTTATTTCAAAGCAATCGATATGCCAAAAAGGGATCGAATCGGGTACACTGCACGCTGTTTTCGAGCCTCTTTCTGCTGCCCGCCGGGTGGTATTACTGTTACAATGCAGGGGGTGCTTCAGCTGCGAATTTTTTTGCGGCCGGAGGCCGCTCCTTCTATGTTCGTTACAGAAATAATCCCATCCCCGGCCGCACGAAAATCCGGATGCCTGTAAGCGCTGTTCACAGGCATCCGGATTTTCGTGTATACGACACACACAACCCCTCTCTTACCTGTTCTGTGCCCTGCTCGATTCCACTCTTTTTTTTATGGCCCGGGTCCACTCTTCCAGGCCCTTGTGAATGAAATAGTCGGTGATGAAATCGGGCACGGGCGCATCCGGCTCGCCCGCCATTCGAAACCCCAGAATACAGCGATTTTTTCCGTGCGGTCTGACAGCCCAGCCGCCGTAGGCTTTTTTAAGCGCACCGTTGTCACCGGTTTCGATGCGCCAGGTAATCACCTTCTGTTCCTCGTGTACAGTTTCCCGGAACGGCAGCGTCACCTTCGCGACCGGCGCGTCTATGGTCCGCAGCAGATGGCGGATGTTGTTTTTTTTCTTCACGCACTCGATGCGCGTCAGCCACGGCAGAAAATCGGGTTGTTCCTCATGCCGGGTGAGGGACTTCCAGGTTTTACCGACCGGTGCACGAATCAGCGCAACGGCAACGCCCCGCGGCACGTCTGCCGCCAGCGCTTCATCGAATAGCAGCACTCCCTCTTTCTCGAGTTCCGCAAGACGCTCCTGCGTCAGAATCTGAGAGATCAGCCTGTTCAGCTCCAGCGGTGTCAAATGTTTTGCCCGAACGTTGCAGACAGCGAAAACGACACAGGCGATCAGAACACATGCGGCTGAGCGGCCGGGAGCGCGCGCGTATCCGTCAGCCATGAAACAGCCTCAGCATTCCACCGCTCACCGCGGGACCGCAGATCAGCATGGAAATTACCAGAGCGAGCATTCCCGACAGAACCAGCACAACGGGATGCTGGCCGGCAAGCGCGAGAATCCCGAGCGCCAGGCCATCGCCGCCGCCGTAAAGTATTTTGGCGGTTTTCTCGTTTTCCATAACGGCCGCCGTTTCCATAATGAGTGAGCACCTCCCGTGGGTACGGAGAAAAAAATATTTTTATTGATTTATTCGCCGGGCATTCATCCTTTGAAGCGTGTTCGATTACCCTCCCGTACATGCATCAAATAAATGAGAGTGCCTCCACCCTCTGTAGCAAAGCTACTGCGGAGGACGGGGCGTCATTCCGCTTCCGCGGGATTCCTCCTCATGAACATACGGTAAGCCTTTGCTGTTCCTTAGTGCACTACACACTATTCGAGAGGCTTTTTCTGCAGCCCGGCGGGTGGTGCGAACATGCAGGAGCTGCTTCATCTGCGATCTTTTTTCGCGGCCGGAGGCCGCTCCTGCCCGGCTACACTATTGTAATGCCTGCCATAGTACCTGCACCCATATGTTCATTACATCAAAAACCCCGATGCGAAGCGCCGGAGTCAATTGCTCGCAATGACTGAATACATACAACGGTTCATACAACCACACGCAGGCCGGACAATGCGCCAGCGTGTCCGGCACTGATGCGGGTATACAGGTATCCTCCCGGTTCTTACTCCGGCCTGCACTGTTTTGCCTTCCTGATTGTAAGAGCAATCGGTATGCCAAAAACGCATCGAACCGGGTACACTTCTCCTCATGAACATGCGGTAAGCCAGTCCACTCGAAGCTGTTTTCGAGCCTCTTTCTGCTGCCTGCCGGATAGTGTTACAATGCAGGAGCTGCTTCAGCTGCGTTTTTTTCGCGGCCGGAGGCCGCTTCTGCCTTTACCTTTTTACCTTTGCTTTAATTGCAGGAGCGACCTCCGGTCGCGAAATTCGCCCGCAAAGCGGTCTCCTGCAGAAGATGCTTTACCAGCACCGCACCATACCTTGTGAGATTGCGGGTCACGCAGGGGCGTGACCCGCAATAACGGGTTTGCTGATCTCCTGTACACATATGTTCATTTCATGAATATGCCCCGGCGCCGGCCGGGGTCACGTGCCCGGTGATTCCGCATCCGGCAGCGCATCTGTAAAAACCGCATACGCATCATTTTCTTTCTGTAAATTTCATGTACAGCAGCTCCGGGTTTCCTGGTGCACCAGCGGCACAGATTCCCCTGCAGCGGCCTGTGAAGGGCGTAAAGCTTCCTTTTTTCATGCTGGTTGGTACCCCTTTTGCAATACCTTGTCCGGTGCAATGCGAAAACATGCAATCGGAGGTGATCACATGGCCGACTATCATGAGCCCGTGGAAGAAATACAGCCGAAGGATCGCGATATTCACAGGGCTTTGAGCAGCCTGAAAGAGGAAATAGAGGCGATCAACTGGTATCACCAGCGCGTCGCAACGGCGGCCGATCCGGCCCTGAAAAAAATACTGGCACACAACAGGGACGAAGAAATCGAGCACGCCTGCATGGCGCTCGAATGGCTGCGCAGGAACATGCCGGTGTGGGATTTCGAAATGCGAACCTATTTTTTCACCGAAGCCGACGTGACCGAAGCGGAAGAAGAAGCCGACGAACACTCGCGCCCGGAGAGCGCAGGTAAAATCATAGGAAGATAAACCCACGTGGTGCCGGTGCACCGGTACAAGGAGATTCTCATGAATTTACTCAAACGGGATATTTCACCCCTGGTCGACGAGGCGTGGGCCGAGATCGACTCCCGCGCGGAGGAAATTCTGAGCGCGAACCTGACCGCCAGGAAATTCCTCAAGGTAACCGGACCCAAAGGCTGGGATTACGGCGCGGTGCCCACCGGCAGGCTCGACCTGAAAGATACCGGGACGCCCGGCGAGGTTCACTACGGGCTCTACTCCTTCAAGCCTCTGCTGGAGACGAGAACCAATTTCGATCTGGACATCTGGGAGCTGGACAACATCGTCCGCGGGGCGAAGGACGTCGATCTGGATCCCCTTGAAAACGCCGCCAGGAAATCGGCGCTGTTCGAAGAGCACGCCGTGTACCGCGGCCTCGAGCAGGCCGGGATCAGCGGGCTTTCGGGCGGCTCGTCCCACGAAGAGGTCGCCTTCGGGCGGGGGAATGCCGAAGACCTCTCATCGGCAGTTTCCCGGGCCGTCAGCGTGCTGAAAGATGCGTCGGTACCGTCGTCCTACATGATGATCGCGAGCCCGCAAATCTGGCAGACGGTCATGGCCTACACGAAAGGATATCCTCTGAGAAAGCACATGGAAGAGCTTCTGGAAAACGGTACGCTCGTCTACAGCCCGAGCGCGGAAGGCGCCTATATCGTTCCCGTCGACAGCGACGATCTGGAGTTGACCATCGGGCAGGACTTTGCGACCGGCTTTGAACGGCGGGAGGCGGAGACCGTCAAGCTGTTCATCACCGAATCCTTTACCTTCAGAATATTGAATCCCGACGTCATCGTCCGCCTGACAGAACAATAACATGCCGGGGTACGTGTGCGCAGGGGCTTTAAGACACCATATAACCAGGGAGGTACAGTCATGCCGAAAATACGAGAAATTTACAAATGCGAGAAATGCGGAAATATCGTCGAGGTGCTGCACGGCGGCGGAGCAGAGCTGGTATGCTGCGGTGAAGAGATGACCCTGCTGGAGGGAAACACGGTCGATGCCGCCAAGGAAAAACACGTACCGGTCATAGAGAGCGCCGATGGAAAATGCACGGTCAGGATCGGCAGCGCGCCCCATCCGATGGAGGAAAAGCACCACATCGAGCTTATCGAGCTGCTGACGGAAGACCGTATTTACCGGGCGCATCTCGATGCCGGCGACAAGCCGGAAGCCGTGTTCACCGTCGAAGGACAGGTTCTCGGAGCGCGGGAGTACTGCAACGTGCACGGGCTCTGGAAGACCGCCTGAGAAATCCGAGGGCACCTGCTCGTTTATCGGAGGAACAGCCGTATGAAAAAGGGCACAGGCAGAAAGGCCGGGGCCGCGCAGCGCAAAAGCGTCCCGTCGCAGAGCAGAAAAAAAGCCCCCGGAGCGTACGCCCCCGGGCCGGGCTTGAAGAAAGAATATCTCAAAAGCAGAAACGCCTGCAAGGTCGTTTTCCGCCTTCCGAAGCAGGCGGCGCCCGGCGCAGGGTATATCGCCGTGGTGGGGGATTTCAACGAATGGAATCCTGAGGCTCACCCGATGAAAAAACTGAAAAACGGCGATTTTACCGCGACAATCGAGCTGACCCCGGGAAAAGACTATCAGTTCCGCTATCTTATCGACGGCGAGCGCTGGGAGAACGACTGGCAGGCCGACGCCTATGTGCAGAATCCGTTCGGCGCCGGCGACAATTCGGTCGTCGCCCTGTAGGCGTTGTGACTGAGGCTTCCTGCGCGGCGGGTCACGGCGCCGTCGAAAGTTACCATCCGAAAGGAGCGTTATGTGTAAGAAAACAAAATCTCTACTCTACTCACTCATACTGCTTATGCTGCTCGCCGGTGCCGGCCCTGCTGTTGCGGCCGAAGAGTCAGGAGAGGAAGTCGTCGTCGTGCGTGCGGTCTCCGGTAAGCTGCTGCCCAATGAGGTCAATGTGTGCCGGGGCACCAGCGTGGTCTGGGTCAATCGCGAAAAAGATCCCATAAAAGTAATATTTGTCGACGAGATCGAGATTGCCTGCAGGGCGCCCGCCAACTTCTACGCCGATCTTCTCGGGCATTACGAGTCGGTCAAAATTCCTCACGCGGGTACCGCGAGCCTGTGCATCATCCGGCCGGGCACCTACAAATACGAAGTCCACCGCCGCGTGACCGAAGAGGGCGTAAAGCCCTATGAGGTTATGCTGCCGGGCAAAGTCATCGTCAAGAAATAAAAAACCGGCGGGAGATCTAAAGCATGGGCAGAGCGATAAGCGATTCGGTCACGTGGGTCGGCAAAACGGACTGGGAGCTGAGGCGCTTTCACGGTGAGGAATACTCCACGCACCGGGGGTCGACCTATAACGCCTATCTGGTGCGGGATGAAAAAACAGCGCTGATCGATACGGTCTGGACGCCTTTTGCGGATGAGTTCGTCGAGAATCTCGCGCATGAAATCGACCCGGCCCGGATCGATTATATCGTGGCGAATCACGCCGAGACGGATCACAGCGGCGCCCTGGCGCGCCTGATGGAGCGGATTCCCGACACCCCGGTATACTGCACGAAAAACGGCGTGGATTCGCTCAAGGGGCATTTTCACCGAGACTGGAACTTTCATCCCGTCAAAACCGGGGACACACTTTCCCTGGGAGGTAAGGAGCTCGTCTTTATCAAGGCTCCCATGCTGCACTGGCCCGACAGCATGTTCTGCTATCTGACGGGCGAGAACATTCTCTTCAGCAACGATGCCTTCGGGCAGCATCTGGCGACCGAGCGCCTGTACAACGATCTTGTCGATCCCTGCGAGCTGCAGCAGGAATGCATCAAGTATTACGCCAACATACTCACTCCGTTCAGCAGCCTGGTTGACAAAAAAACACAGGAGGTTCTCGACCTGGGCCTTCCCGTGCGCATGATCTGCCCGAGCCACGGGGTGATCTGGCGCGACGACCCCCTGCAGATAGTGACCCGCTACCGCGAGTGGGCGAACGCCCATGCGGAAGACCGCATAGCGATCGTGTACGACACCATGTGGGAGGGCACGCGGCGCATGGCCGAGGCGATCGCGGGCGGGATCTCTGAGGCGGATCCCGGCGTGCGCGTCACGCTTGCCAATATAGCGCGATCGGATAAAAACGACGTCGTCACCGACGTATTTGCCTCGCGCGCCCTTCTGGCGGGATCTCCCACCATCAACCGCAGAATTTTGTCGGCGATGGGCGGTTTTCTGGAAGAAATCCGGGGCTTGGGGTTCAAGGGAAAGAAAGTGTGCGCCTTCGGCTGTTACGGCTGGAGCGGCGAGGGTGTGGGCATTCTGTCCGAAGCGCTCGCGCGCTGCGGTTTTGAGGTGGCGGCGGAGGGTATCCGCGAGCAGTGGAGTCCCGACCGGGCCGCACTGGAGCGCTGCCGGGAATACGGCAGGGGGGCGGCCGAAAAGCTGCGGTGATGGCCGCGCGCGGTTCTCTGATACATCCGGCGGAGAGAAAGGAGCGTGTAGGCACGGTGGAAGACATAACGCACAATTCCATCCTGTCCGGTACGGCCCGCCCGCTGAGCGGCCTGGTCGACTACCGGCCGGATTCGGTCGTAAGTCGCGAAATCGTGTGCAAGGAAGCCGGTACCATCACCCTGTTCGCATTCGATACGGGGCAGGGGCTGAGCGAGCACACGGCCCCTTTCGACGCCCTGATATACGTCGTCGAGGGTGAAGCGGAGATTCGCATATCCGGCTCTCCCGCCCGCGCCCGCGCCGGTGAGATGATTATGCTGCCGGCCAACGAGCCCCACGCGGTTAAAGCACGGCAGCGGTTCAAGATAATGCTCGTAATGATACGGTCCTGATGCGGGAAGAGCGGCTGAGGGACCGCCGAAACGGTAACGCTATGACATCGGAAAGGGGACAGGTATGATCAGATTCATGCGTTCGCGGCAATGCGCGCGGAACAGGAAACAGGCGGCCGTCGACTACGCGCTGAATGCGGCGGCCCTCGCCGGCGAGATATTTCCGGAAGCATGCTTCAGCGTCTATTCCGGACTGCTGTGCTCGGTCGAGCGCATATACTGGAGCGCTGATTTTTCGGGGCTCGTGGACCTGGAGCGCGCGATCGAGACCATCGAAAGCGATCGGCGCTGGCAGCAGTTTATAGAATCCTCGCCGAAGCATCTGTTCGTGGAAGGTTCCGGCCGCGAATCGGTCATGAATCTCGAGGGGCAGGCACAGCAGGTTTCCTGCTGAAACCGCTTCATTACGTAAGCAGGGAGGTTTGGCATGTTTTTAGAGAAAGTTCATTCTGCGGGACTCGCCCACGTGTCCTATCTCATCGGCAGCGGGGGGGCGGCGGCTGTCGTCGATCCGAGGCTCGACGGCGAAGTGTATGTGGAGATGGCCGCTCAGCGGGGTGCGCGGATTACGCATATATTCGAAACGCACCGCAACGAAGACTATATTATCGGATCGAGGCCCCTGGCCGGCGCAACCGGTGCGGAGGTTTTCCACGGGAGGGCACTCGATTTTTCCTACGGGACGAGCGTTCGGGAAAATGACTCGTTCGCGCTCGGCAATCTGGATCTGACGGTTCTGGAAACCCCCGGACACACCTATGAGAGTATTTCGATCGTCGCGCGCGACACAGCATACGGGCAAACGCCTGTTGCGGTTTTCACTGGAGATGCCCTGTTTATCGGGGACGCCGGGAGAACCGACTTTTTCCCCGACAGAAAAGAGGAGACAGCCGGACTGCTGTATGAATCGATCTTCGAAAAGCTGCTCCCGCTGGGTGATCAGACGATCGTGTGCCCGGCTCACGGCGCGGGTTCGGTGTGCGGCGGAGGTATCGCATCCCGTGAGTTTTCGACCCTGGGCTACGAGAGACAGCACAACCCGATGCTGCACCTCGAACGATCTGAATTCATCGATAAAAAAGTATCGGAGCATCATTATATTCCGCCGTATTTCAAGCGCATGGAGCGTTTCAATATCGGAGAGCTGTTGCCTCCGGCACACATACCCCGTCCCGCTCCGTGCGATGCGGATGCTTTCGCCCGCTGCATCGATCGTGACGGCATGATCGTGGTCGACACCCGGAGCCCCGAAGCTGTCGCCGGAGCGTATATAGACGGCAGCTACACGATTCCCCTGAACATGCTGCCCGCGTTCGCCGGATGGTTTCTGCCTCCCGACCGGCCGATCGGCCTGCTTGTGGAGCGATACACGGACGTAGATACCGCGGTGCGCTCTCTCCTGCGGGTCGGCTACGATCGCGTTGGCTGTTTTCTGGACAGCGGTATGCACGGCTGGGAAATCAGCGGCCGCACCTATAGCAGAATTCCTGCGGTGCACGTCGAGGAACTGAAAAACATACTGAAGGACGGTGATTCCGCCCTGATCCTCGATGTTCGCAGCATCGACGAATTTGAATCGGGGCATCTTCCCGATGCGCAGCACATATACGTGGGCGAGCTTCCGCAGCGGCTCGGGGAGATCCCGCGCGACCGGCCGATCATTACCTTCTGCGGCAGCGGCCGCCGGGCGATAATCGCGGCGGCCCTGCTGAAAAACAGCGGATTCGACGACGTCTCCGACTGCCTGGGTTCCATGCGCGCCTGTACGCAGGCGGGATGCCCCGTGGTTTACTGATTCTGCAGCGCGGATGTCGTGACACGTCAAAGCGGAGGAACCGTTTATGCATGCAGTATTCCGGGGAACGAAGGCAGCGGTATGGCTGGCGGCACTGGTTCTGATCGCCGGCGTATTTACACCGGCAGATTCCGGGGCCGAACCGCCGGCCGGATATGAGCAAAGAGAATCCGCGCAGGAAGCCTCGACCGGACAGGAGCAGAAGCAGTGGTCTCCGTACCTGGCGGGCGCCTGTATCGGAATTCTGTGCTGGATTTCGTTTCTTGTTTCAAACAAGCCGATCGGCATTTCGACCGCCTATGTCCGGACAGCCGGCATGATCGAAAAGCGCGTGTCCGGACCGCAGGCTGAGAAAAAAGCCTATTATGAAAAATATCCCCCGGCCGTTGACTGGGAGTGGATGCTGGTTGTCGGGGTGATTCTCGGCGCCTTTATCGCGGCTCGGACGGACGGCATGTTTTCCTTTCGCTTTCTGCCAGAAACCTGGGCCGCCGGTATGGGGGAAACCTATCTGCTGCGCTGGCTCTCCGCCTTCGCCGGAGGCGCGGTTATGGGTATCGGCGCGCGCTGGGCGGGCGGCTGCACCAGCGGTCACGGTATCAGCGGCACGCTTCAGCTGGCGGTGAGCAGCTGGATCGTCATCGCCTGCATGTTCGCCGGGGGTGTGGTGACTGCGTTTCTGCTGTATTGAGGTTCCGGGGGGGCCGGCGGCAAACCGCTGTGGAAAGGAGTGCTCAGGAAATGCTGACAAAAATACGTGAAAGCGGCCCGCTGCAGCTTCTGCTGGGTCTGGTTATCGGCATGTGCTTCGGCTTCCTGCTGCAGAAAGGCGGAGCCACCTATTACGATGTCATTCTCGGGCAGCTTCTTCTGCGGGACTTTACGGTTGTAAAGATCATGCTGAGCGCCGTCATAACGGGCATGGCGGGAGTGTATGCCATGCGCAGCGCCGGTCTGGCAGAGCTGCACATAAAGCCCGGAGCGGTGGGCTCATCGGTTATCGGCGGTCTGCTGTTCGGTGCGGGATTCGCGCTGCTGGGGTACTGTCCGGGTACCATAGCCGGCGCCGTGGGTCACGGCAGCCTCGATGCCCTGCTCGGGGGCATACCCGGTATCATAGCCGGATGCGCGCTGTTCGCCGCGCTCTATCCGCTGCTGGACAGGTACGTCCTGCATCTGGGGACGTTCGGTGACATAACCGTTCCCGGCCTTCTGCAGAAACGCGAATGGCCCGTCATCGGCTGTGTCTGCGGCGGGACAATCGTTCTGTTTGCCGTGCTCGAAACAGCCGGGTTATGAAAGGAGATACATCATGAGCACCATCGCCGTCATTATCGACAACATGTTCGAGGACTCGGAACTGACCGAGCCGCTGATCGCCTTCAAAAACGAAGGCCACAAAATCGTGACCGTCGGCATCGAGGCCGGGAATGCGGTGTTCGGCAAGAAAGAGAACTCGAAAGTCATGGTCGACCGGGCGGTGCGCGACGCCGCGCCGGAGGAGTTCGATGCGCTGCTGATCCCGGGCGGCTATTCGCCCGACAAGCTTCGGGCGGATGAAACGGCCGTATCCTTCGTGCGGGCGTTTATGGAAAGCGGCCGGCCCGTTTTTGCGATCTGCCACGGCCCCCAGCTGCTGATCAGCGCCGGCAAGCTGCATGGGCGCCGTCTCACGGGGTGGAAATCCATCGTTCAGGATATCAAAAACGCGGGCGGGGAGTTTTTCGACACCGAGGTTGTGGTCGACGACAACCTGGTCACCAGCCGCTGTCCCGATGATCTGCCGGCGTTTATCGAGGCCTGTCTGAAAAAGGTGTAGGGCAGGAGCTGCCTCCGGCCGCGAAAATCGCAGCTGAAGCAGGCCGGGCAAAATGAAATGTGTCCGTCCTGCGATCCCGTTTGGGAGGCCACATGAGTACCGAACAGCAAACCTGTACAGGCGATCCCGTGTGCGGCATGGAAGTGTGCCCTGATGAGGGCTCCCCACACACGGCGTTCCACGGTACTGACTATTACTTCTGCTCCGACACGTGCCGGCGGAAGTTTCGGGACGATCCCGAAGCGTATGCCGACGGCGGCCGGGCAAATGGCGGAAAACCCCGCGGTGAGAAGCAGGAAAAGCCCGGCGAGAGCGATCTGTACACCTGCCCGATGCACCCGGAGGTCGAGCAGCGGGACCCGGGGTCATGCCCGAAATGCGGCATGGATCTTGAACCGAAAACCGTGACGGCGGAAGACAATTCTGACGATGAGTATCGGGATATGATGCGTCGACTCATCGTCTGCGCCGTGCTGACAATACCGGTATTCTGTATCGCCATGTCGGACATGCTGCCGCTTGAGGGCCTCAGGCGGTTTCTCGACAAACCACTGTTCACCTGGGTCGAATTCGCCTTGGCAACACCGGTCGTGCTGTGGGGCGCATGGCCCTTTTTCGTCAGGGGCGCCCGGTCGATCGTTCACGCCTCACCGAACATGTTTACGCTCATTTCTCTCGGAACGGGAATCGCCTATCTCTACAGCGCCGTTGCAGCGGCGGCGCCCGGCCTGTTTCCCGACGCGTTCCGCGACCAGCAGGGAGACGTGGCGGTCTATTTCGAGGCCGCCGCCATGATCATAACGCTGGTGCTTGTGGGTCAGGTGATGGAGCTGCGCGCCCGCAGACGGACATCAGGGGCGCTCAAAGAGCTTTTGGGAATGGCCGCGACCACCGCCAGGCGCCTGGAGGACGGCGGCGAGCGGGAAATCCCGCTGGAGGAGGTCCGTGCCGGTGACCGTTTGCGCGTCCGCCCCGGAGAGAAAGTGCCTGTTGACGGTGTCGTGATCGAAGGGCGCAGCCGCGTGGACGAATCCATGATTACGGGCGAGCCCATGCCCGTTGAAAAAAAAGAGCAGGATCGAGTCACTGGCGGCACGATGAACAAAACGGGGTCCTTTGTCATGCGGGCGGAAAAAGTCGGCTCAGAAACTATGCTTTCACGGATCGTCGAAATGGTGGATGAAGCCCGCCGCACGCGCGCTCCCATACAGGGAATCGCCGACAAGGCAGCCGCATGGTTCGTTCCATCGGTCGTGCTTGTTTCGATTATCACCTTTATCGTCTGGTCGCTGGTAGGACCGGAGCCGCGCATGGCCTATGCGCTCATCAATGCCGTTGCCGTCCTGATCATCGCCTGCCCCTGCGCCCTGGGGCTTGCGACACCCATGGCGATCATGGTGGCAACCGGCCACGGCGCGAAAAACGGCGTGCTCATACGGCACGCGGAAGCACTGGAGCGGATGGAACGCGTGAATACGCTGGTGATCGACAAAACGGGAACGCTTACCGAGGGCGAACCGGCGGTGGTAGCGATCCAGGCCGCAGAGGGCTTTGACGAAGCCGACGTTCTGAAAGCGGCCGCCCGTCTCGAGCTGAGCTCCGAGCATCCGCTGGGAGAAGCCGTCGTCCGGCGGGCCCGCAGCGACGGTATCGAACTACGGGAAGCCCAGGACTTCGAGTCCATGACCGGCATGGGCGTTCGGGGAACAGTCGACGGCACACAGGCCGCGGCGGGAAACCGGAAGCTTTTCGAGCACCTGGACATCGATACGGAAAGTTTCCAGGAGACAGCCGAAAACATGCAGAAGGAGGGACAGACAGTCATATTCGTCGCAATCGCAAACAGGGTTGCAGGAGTCATCGGAATAGCCGATCCGATAAAGGATTCATCCCCTGATGCTGTTGCCGCGCTTCACCGGCAGGGACTCCGCATAATTATGGTTACGGGTGACAATTCACGGACTGCGCAGTCGGTGGCTAATCGGCTCCATATCGACGAAGTTCAGGCTGAGGTGCTGCCGGACCAGAAAAACGAGGCAGTAAAAAAACTCCGGAGCGAGGGCGCCGTCGTCGCCATGGCGGGCGACGGGATCAACGATGCGCCCGCACTTGCGCAGGCCGACGTGGGTATCGCCATGGGAGGCGGCACCGATGTAGCCATGGAAAGCGCGGGAATAACCCTGGTGAAGGGCGAGCTCGACGGTATCGTGCGAGCGCGGCGGCTGAGCAGGCTGACAATGCGCAGCATTCGGCAGAATCTGCTGTTCGCGTTCGGCTACAATTCGCTGGGCGTGCCCGTCGCCGCCGGGGTGCTGTATCCGTTCTTCGGAATACTGCTCAGCCCGATCATCGCGGCCGCTGCAATGACGTTCAGCTCCGTATCGGTTATAAGCAATTCCCTGCGGCTGGCGCGAAAGTCCCTGCAGCAGAAAGGCCCTGATTCATAACGCACATCAGCGAGGAGAGCGCCATGCCCGGCGCATTGATCACCGGCAGCAACAGAGGACTGGGTGTTGAGTGGGTCCGCCAGTACGCGCAGGACGGATGGAGAGTGTATGCCACCTGCCGCCATCCCGCGGAAGCGAAGGATCTCAACGATCTGGCCGAATCGCAGCAATCCATAACGGTTCACCGCATGGACCTTACATCTCAGGACGACATCACCTCGGTCTCGGTCGAACTGCTGCACGAGGCGGTGGATGTACTGATCAACAATGCGGGCGTCTACCTTGAAAAATATCGCGACATCGGCCTGCGCAGCATCGACTGTGAAGACTGGGAATATACGTTCCGCGTCAATACGCTGGGGGCCATCCGCGTTACCGGAAGCTTCATCGAGCACATCGCGCGAAGCCGCAGAAAGCTGGTTGTGGTGATCAGCACCCACATGGCGAGCATCGCCGATATCACTGCTCCCGGCGACTACTATTACCGTTCGACCAAAGCAGCGCTGAACGCCGCCATGGAGGGCATCACGCAGGAGCTGCGCCCCCGCGGAATCGGGCTGCTGATTCTTCATCCGGGCTGGGTCAAAACGCGCATGGGCGGCGAGGGCACCTCGCTGACGCCCCTGCACAGCGTCATGGGCATGCGCAGGCTGGTCGACGGTTTCACGCCGGAAGATTCCGGACGGCTTATCAAGTACGACGGCGAGAAAATGCCCTGGTGAAAAGGCAGGAGCGGTCCCCGGCCGCGATGAAGGAAGAAAAAAAGTGACTGGAGTGAGCTAGGGTTAAAGGAAAAAACGGACAAAGCACGAAATACGAATGCGCCAAATCAAAAAAGCCGGACACGCTGATGCTTTGTGCGGCCTGCGTCTGCATCGTCTGCGTCTGGTTGTATGAACCGTTGTTTTTATCCGTCATTGGGAGGAGTCCCGCCAGGGCGGGACGACGCGGCAATCTCAGGGTGAAGGTGAAGAGGTAAAATATTGCAGGCCGGACAAACCGCCGCGGGCGATGTACCAGGTACGGCCGAGCGGCTCCGCTCTGTCCGCAAACGGCCTATTGCACAATCACCTGCACCCCTTCCGGCTTACTACCGCTCCGGAACCGGGATAATGACGCCCTGGGGATCGGCTGCGCCGTTCAGACAGTCGATTTCGCGCGGCTCCAGCAGCTCGCGCGGGTCGATGCGCATCAGGCGCGCGGCCTCCCCGAGTATGTGCGCCCATGTCGTCCGGTTGATGAACAGCAGGCCCCAGTGATCGAGGGTGCCGCCGCGGTTGAGAAAACCGAGCGCCGCGGTTCGTCCGGGGCCGGTGTCCAGCGGCCGGACCGTTCCGAGAAAAAGCTCGGGCCGCGTGTGCACGACGAACAGGCGGCTTTCGACGTCCGGCGGATACATTCTCTCGATATGGCCGAAGGGCGGTGCATGCTCCTGCTCGCGCCGGTCACGCGGCCGGCGGAACCGGCCCGGTTCGAACATGTAGACGATGCGGTACGGGATGCCGCGGTCGCGCAGGCGCTCCCCGGCCCTGACGACTTCTTCGAGCTGATACGACCCGACCGCCGTAATGATCAGGCGCGGGCGCTGTGTTTCGGTCTCGAAGCCGGCCCAGCCCAGCTGCAGGGCCCCGTGTTCGACAAGTGCTTCGGCCTCCTGGGGGGTGAACAGATCGGGTGCTTTTCGCTTGGACACAACAGCCGTCCAGATGGCAGCGCGGGTTGCGTAGACTGCCTGCATGAGCGCGGCCGCCGTGTTGTAGTCGGGCGGAAACACGACGCGGGAGACATCCGAGGGCTCGTTCATCATGGCCTCGGCCATGGCGGTATCCTGATGTGACTGCTCGTTCTTGCCGTTCTCCCACGTGTGCGAGGTGAGAAACAGCGGAACGGAGAGCCACCCCGGCTGCTGTCCGGCATCCAGGGCGTGACGCGTGAAAATGATTTCCTGGCGTACGACACCGTGCATCTTGGCGCCGAAGGCCTCGTAGGTCGCGATCAGGTTGATGCCGCCCTTGTTGCCGAGCGCTGCCGCGGCTACGGCTTCCTCGTTGAGCGCGGTGATCACTTTTCCGTGAATATCCTCGGGGACGCTTTTTTCCGGATCGGTGACGCGGAACTTGAGCTCGTCGAGTACGCTCTGCAGCCGGTTGGAGCGCATCTCGTCGGGATTGCCGACCCGGGGGCGCAGATGGGGGTTGGCGCGCACGGCGGC
The DNA here is from genome assembly GCA_964518865.1 of uncultured Thermodesulfobacteriota bacterium. Taxonomy (GTDB): domain Bacteria; phylum Desulfobacterota; class WTBG01; order CAIYCZ01; family CAIRTM01; genus JANQGV01. The sequence continues at coordinate 8,708 of CAZFIB010000011.1, read as the reverse complement.
GAGAAACATGTCGGCCACGGCGAACATGGGCCGCGAGCGGCACCAGGTATCCCGCTTCGAGCGGCTTTCCGGTACGGGATGATAATCAGGCGCCGGAACAGAACCGGCTTTGACATCGCGCCTGCACAAAGGATGATCCTGCTCTTTGGGGCGGCCGGTTGCGGCGTGGTTCTGCAGCAGGGCGGCGGCCTGCTCAATTTCCTGCTTCGAAACCCACAGAGCCGCGGTATGGCGGTTGAAGATGTCCGTGTTGTCGGGCTTCCTGCGCGGGCTTTCCGCGATGGGCAGGTCATGGGCGAGGTTCGTTCCGGCATTGTAGAAGCCGGCCCCTTTGGACGATACAGCGATCCCGTAGGGAATGCTGGCGGGATAGTTGATGACGCCCGCCGTGAGAGCTTCGGTTGCTGTTTCGAGGCGGTCCTCCATTTCGTATATGGCCCAGACGAATGCGGCCGGATCGGTGCCGTCGAAAACGATCGGATCGAAGCTGTTGAGGCGCAGGTGCCTCCTGAGCCAGTCGGTGCCGCCCTGCTGCGCCAGCGTGCTGCGCTGATCGATGCGCCGGCCGTTGTTGATCATGATCGGAAGCACCATGCCGCAGTCTTCGGCGCGCCACCAGCGGGGAACCCAGTCGCTGCCGCGCTGCTCTTCGAAAGCGCCGTCGCTGAGAAACGTCACCAGCCGCTCACCCGGCAGGGGCATGTGGGCGTACTGAAGCTGTACGAAACCCAGGTATCCTCCTTCGGCCATGCCCCCGGCGGTGTGCGGATTGACATGGCTTCCCAGGGGCGAATCGGGCTCCCCGGCGCTGTTGAGACGATAGGAGTAGAAATCCCGGACGTAGCGGGTGAGCCCCTCGTCGCTGAGGCTGTAGCGCTCGCGGTGGGCGGGCAGCAGGTTGTCGAGCAGCAGGTTGACCGAATCGACGGCGGAAACGCAGTGTCCCTGCCCCGCGATCCAGGAGCGGGTTATGCCCGTGAGGGCGTTGGCGGCCATGTAGCCGGTATAGCCGGGAACGAGATTGAGCGAACCGCCGGTATGCCCCTGGGGGTCCCGCTTGAAATCCTCCGGCGCAAGCGGGCGCCCGTCAAGATACACGTTGCAGGCGTAGACTTCGTGCACGACAAGCCACATGGCCGCGCTCGTGACGATGTCGAGCGCGTGGAGCATATCGAACAGGTCCGCCTCTGCGGCGAGGCGCCCGCGCTCGGTCATGCTGCGGGCCATCTCGTACACGCGTGCTTTTGTTTCCGTGGTGTGGCCGATCGTCCCGTACCCCTGCGCCCAGCGGGCGGCGACGGGGTGCTCGCGGTAATATTCTTCCACGTCGACCGCGTCGAGCGATGTGTCGGTGATTGTCGTAGGGGACATGATATTCTCCTCTGAACGGATTCACAAATCTGGATATTCGAGCAATAAAAATGCCAATGCCCGGTTCCGGATAACGGATGGCCGTGCATGCAGGAAGCCCTAGCCGGCGGAAGTGTCGCAGAGCCGCCTTTGGGCCCCTGCGTCACACATGTCGGATACCGCTCTATGTATACGAAAAGCGCACCGCGGATAAATTGTGTAAAAATCGTTCACACATCAAAAAATGAAGATACGCAGAGCAGACTCTTTGTACCCGCGACTCTGTTGGCATCTCAATTGCAGAAAATGTTAAAATACACGTTCGACCACACACTCTTAAAAAGGAGGTATCCGGTATGAACAGAAGAACCATCACGATGCTTGCTTTTCTGGCCGCCTTTACGCTGTGCCTGTATTGTCCCGTCCCCGGCAACGCCGAAAGCCCCCGGCAGGAAACCGGCATTATGGAAGCGCTGCCGAATTTTTCACCGCTCATACAGAAACTGACACCGGTGACGGTCAATATCAGTACGGAGAAAACGGTTACGTCCGGGATGCCCCGCTTCGGAACGCCGTTTCAGGGGCCCGGGGACCCGTTCAGGGATTTTTTCGGAGATGATTTTCTGAAGAGATTTTTCGGCGACATTCCCGAGCGGGAGTTCAAGAAAAAAGGGCTCGGCTCGGGTTTCATCATCGATGAGGACGGCTATGTCATCACCAACAACCATGTCGTGGAAGGGGCTGACGAGATCAAGGTCAAAACCCACGACCAGCGGGAGTACGATGCCGAAATAGTCGGCCGCGACGCCAAAACCGACATAGCGCTGATAAAGATAAAAGACCTGCAAAACGATCTGCCCGCGGCGAAGCTCGGCGATTCCGATGCCCTGAAGGTGGGGGAGTGGGTGATCGCCATCGGCAATCCGTTCGGCCTGCAGGAAACCGTGACCACCGGTATCGTGAGCGCCAAGTGGCGCAAGATCGGCCGGGGCCCGTATGAGGATTTTATCCAGACGGATGCATCCATCAACCCCGGCAACAGCGGCGGCCCGCTCTTCAATATGCACGGCGAGGTCGTCGGTGTCAACACCATGATCTATTCCACCACCGGCGGCAACATCGGGATCGGTTTCGCGATACCGATCAACCTGGCCGAGAGTATCGTGCAGCAGCTGAAAGAGCGGGGCAAGGTGATTCGCGGGTGGCTCGGCGTGGTCGTGCAGACGGTCACGCCGGAGCTGGCGGAAACGTTCGGGCTGGACCGCGGCACAGGCGCCCTGGTCGCCGAAGTCGCCGATGACGGTCCCGCCGAGGATGCCGGTATCAGGCCGGGCGACATTATCGTCGAATACGGCGACGAAAAAGTCGAGGATATGGCTTCGCTGCCGCTGATGGTTGCGGAAACGCCGGTCGGGAAAAAGGTGGACGTCATGGTGGTGCGCAACGGCAAAAAAATCGAGAAGACCGTCAGGATCGGTGAGCTCGAGGAAGAGCGCACCAGAAAATCCGCCTCATACACAAAAAACGATATCGGCATTTCGGTACGCGAGATCACGCCGGGGTTTGCCGAGCGGTACGGTCTGACCGAAGATGAGGGTGTCGTCATAACCTCGGTGTCAGCGGGGAGCCCGGCGGCGCTTGCAGGCCTGCGAAAAGGCGATATCATCATGGAAATCGACCGGCGAAGAATCAGGGATTATGACGATTACACCGAGGCCCTGGATGAACGCAAAGACGACAAGGTTCTGTTTCTGGTGAAACGGAAAGATATGTCACTGTGGGTCGTGGTTACGCTGGAAGAGTGAGGACGCGCAGAGTATAAGAAACATCCACCTGTTTTAAATGAAATTAACATATGTGTATGCAATATGAATACCTTCATTGCCAGCACAAGACCCCGGGCTGCATGCAGCTCCGGGGTCATTCATGAAATGGACCGATGTGCACTGGTGATCAGCGACCCCGCCATTGCCTGTCACACCTTGGCGCAATACGGCAATCTAGATGCAACGGTGGGGTTCCTCCCGTCGGGCCGGACTGAACCTGCCCGGTGGAAAATCCGCATGTCAAGCCAACAGGTGCCTGCCCCTAATTATAAATTATAATTACTTCGTCGAGTTCGTCACGTTCACGGAAATTTTCTGTCCGGCGGCATCATCGGTTCACCTGATGTGATCGACTCGAACGCATCCTCCTCGCTTTCCTCGCCGTACATGCGCTCGTGCTGCGGCGGCAGCTGCTCTTCGGGCGGCGTACGGCCGACCTGCTGCCAGGCGTGCGGGTCAACGCGCACATCGTCGCGGATATCGTGAGCCCCGGAACAGTTTTCGGTGGCGTCGATTACTGCCGCATGGATCTGTTCGCTCGGTACCACACCTTCCACCACAACCGTATCGCCGTCGGCAAACATCGTGATTTCCTCAAGATCGACAGCCGGAATTCCCTCAGCCCGCAGGATCGACGATACTTCAGCGAGGAGTTCGTCTGCCACCTGCAGTGTCGCTGAAAAAGGAACTTCCTCTTCGACGGCGGCCGGGGGGTCATGCTCCTGCCTGCAGGTACTGCAGCAGCGCGCCCAGGGAACCGCGGCAAGGCGCGCGGCAGCGATAGATTCCCCGCACCCCTCGCAGGTGCCGTATGTTCCCGAATCGATTTTGCCGAGCGCACTGTCGACGGCCTCGATTTCGTCGATCCCGATATGCTCGCGCATGCTGGCTGTGCGTGACACGGTATCCTGCTGAGCGGCTTCCTCGGTTTCCACGACGGGCTGATGCAGCTCGCGCCATTTGCGGTTGATTTCGCTGCGCTCGTCGATCAGCCTGTGCCGATACTGCAGCAGCGATTCTTTCAGCCGGTTGCGTTCTTTATCGTTCATGGCGTTTCCTTCCATCGATTATTTTAAGTGAAAAACAAAAAACGCCGTAAACAACGAAATGTGTCACACATTGTGTGTATAATACTACTTGTAAAAGTATCAAGAACATTCGTGAGGGAAGAACCTTATCTGCGCATGCACTATGTGACACTATCCATTCGTTTCACCCGACGTCTGCGCCGAATTATTTTCAAGCCACGCTTCTGTAGCACCGACATCCTCGAACGATTTCACGTTCAGTCCTCTGTTTTTTGCGCATGTCTCGAAAAACCGAGCATGGTCGAATTTATGGCCGTAGAAACGACGACAGCGATTTTCTTTTTTTTCCTGAATTCGGAGGTTGTGCGGCTCATGAAAGCAGCTATTTCATAAATTTGAAAAACATCCATATCACAGGATACATTGCGGAGATCAAAAAGCACTTTTGCCCTGCCGGCGCACTCCGGCCGAGAAACGATGTTTTTCAACGAATCTTTGCTTTTTGCCGGATCGAGCTTGTTGTCGGCGTCGACAACGATTATCCCGGTACCGGGAACATAAAATGTTTCGGCTTTCGTAAAAACACCCCTCCCGCAGAGAGGCTGCCAAAAACCACAGCAGCGCTCCGGAAGTGCTTCGGTCCGTATTGTCAGCCGTACCGCCGTGCTATGTGAACCTCGATACCGCAGCTTTTACGGCTACGCCGAGGGAATCCCAGGCGCTTTCAGCGTCGGCCTTGATATCCTCCCATGCATCGTCGCTGGCCGCCTTCAGCTCCGTAAGCTTTCTTCCGGCTGCAACCTGCATCGACCGCAGTTTTTCGATTTCCTTGTAATACTTGAGCTGCGCATCGACCTGAGCCTTTTCGGCTTTTGCCGTGAGCTTGTCGATGTCCGCACCCCACTCGTCAAGCCGCGCCTGCAGCTTTTTTTCATAAGCCTCTTTTGCATTCATGCTCTCTCCGTTTCTGTAATCATGTTTGATGATCGTTTTGATCATGACGCCGTCGGATTGTCTCGTCGCCCTCTGGTGCGGTTTTGAATGTCGCCCTGTAACGTCGGCTCGACGGCGCTGGCATATTCCTTATCGGGTGTGGCGGGCGGAACAAAGATATTGTACAGCCACGCAAAAATCGCCCCCGCAACAGCGCCGTCGACGAGGGCCCACAGCAGGCCGATAAAACTTCCCACCGGACTGATGGTATAGCCGCGATACACCCGGCCAATAAACATTGCCTCGCCGGTTGCACCCTCGAACAGTATGATCCACCACGTGAGCAGGAAAAGCCCGAGACCCCAGACGACGGCACAGGCTACGGTAAAGGCTTTAATGTTCAGTTTCATGTCGTTCTCCCCTGTAGCCGCAGTAACATTCGATTGTCTGAGCGGCTGTTTCCGCGGCTGCTCAAAAGCCCTGCCGGACGTCTTCTACGTTGCGTATCCCGCAATGACGGCTATCAGAAAGCCGATGATCAGAACCCAGAAAAAGACGCCGAACACGGTTCCGGCTGCAGCCGCTTCCTCGGCTTCCGCCCGTGCCTCACAGCCGGTGTGCGCGGGCGCTGCGGCTGCAAGAACGATTAGCGATACGAACAGGCCGATAAGCAGCAAGGACAGCCAGGCCGTATCATAAAAAACGGGGGCCCCACGGTGGAAACCAGGTGCCGCCGGCCCATACGGCGAACAGTAAAATCAGGAGCAGAAACAGAAGAGACGTACCGGCTGTATCGCTCCGTGCCGGATGCCGCCAGCTGAAACCCCATATGAGGATGCTGCTGAGAAACAGCGCGATGAGGGCGACAAAAATAAAATCGATCCAAAAAACATTACTGTAGTCCTTTCTAACAGGACTCCGGCGGCCGGAGAGTGCGCCCGGGGGCTGCCGCGTGCAAGCGCACTCATCGCGGTCTTTGTGCCAATGCTGCCGGAGCTTCAGATAATCTTTATGTAGCAAGCTGCAAGCTCATTTTTTTCGTTAGGGATTGTAGTAATCCGGCCCGAAGGAAACCTTGAGATCGTTGTCGACGACTACCGCACCTCCTTCATAGGCGTTTTCTGTTGCGGTCCGCCGTTCATACCAGGTATCCACCGTACCGGAGAGCGTGGCCACACCGTTGTCAACAAGCACAGTCACCTCGTCCGCATCGACAAAGGGGCTCCAGAACAGCTCGTCGTTGATATCGTCCCGAATTTCCCAGTCGGTTTTCGTCGTTGTATAATCAGGATACGCATACCAGGTATAGTCGTACACATTCCAGTCGTAGTAATTCACATACGGATCGTAGACGATGACATCGTTGTCGTAGTCAACGGCCAGATTGTTGTTTACCTTGATGACCCCGTAAACACCCGAGGCCACGTCATCCGCCTGGGATTTCTCGAAAAAAGTGTCCACCATCCCGGAGAGATTTACGATGCCATTGTTGACGGAAATGTCTATTTCATAGCGGCTGACGTGCGGATCGACGAGCAGGGCGCTTTCCACGCGGCCCTTGATTTGTTCGTCATCCGGCGTGGACGGACGGACTTTTACATAGTCTTTGACGCGCCACACGCCGACCGTGTTGCGCGCGGTGGTTCGGGCGCTGCGCTTGGCCTTCAGGCTCTCTACGGTTCCGGCAAGCGTGACGACGCCGTTGAGGGTCACAACGCTTATGTCCGACCTGTCGACATAGGGGTTGTAAAAAAGGGCGTCCGTAACCGCATCGGTTATCTCCCGGTCGGATTTTGCAACGTATTTGTTTTTTCGGAAGCGCTCATCGCGCGCCCATGAAGCGACGCTGAGCTTCCTTGCATCGACATCCTCGACCCCGAGCACCCACGCCTTGGAAATCGCCCGGCTTTTTTCCGCAGCGCTGCCCACCGTGCCGCTGAGACTGACCCTGGCGTTTTTGACCCGCGCATTGATGAGCGCATCGTCGATAAGCGTGTTCCAGCGGAAAACCTCTTCGATTTCGTGCTGAATTTCCAGATCGCTGCGCGTCGTGTCATAGTCGACATCAATGCGGTTTTTCACCTCTTTAACCCCGCGTACGCCTTTGACGACCCGGGCTGCAAGCTGTTTTTCCTGCCACGAATCGACCCTGCCCTTCAGCTTCACCACACCGTCATTCGCTGAGCACCTTATTTCCCACGAGTCGGTCGCGGCATTGTACATCAGTGCGTTCTTGACGTTTTTTTCAAGCGCGGCGTCCGACATTCGCGGAGGAATGACGGTTATGTTGTTGATAACCGAGCGCACACCCTTGACGGTTTCCGCAATGTTTACCGCCCGGTCTTTACTGAGAATATTATCCGTCGTTCCGCTAAGGGTTACGACACCGTCGGTCGTATGCACGTTGATCCAGTTGTCGTCGACGCCTTTGTTTTCGAGCAGTGCATCTGAAACCGCGAGGGTAATGTCGGCATCCGGCACCTTGGCAGGTACGGTACCGGGCAGGACCATAGCCAGACACATCATGATGAAAAGTGTACGAAAAAAGTTGCCGATGCTCCGGTTACTGCGGATAGTGAGTACTGGTTTCATCGCATGCCTCCTTGTGTTGTTGGTTCTCTACGTTTTTTGTCAGATATAAAACAAACAAAAAGCGTTCCAACCGGAAAAAAGCTTAATTTTTCTTTATTAATTTTGCAGACCAGCATCAGGGTTTCGGAACCTGTATTTTCTGTTTACAGCCGACAGCGGCACCTGTATATGTTGTTTACGGTGGTAGGGTGCGGAGTGTCAAGTTCCCGAGTCGGCAACGGATGCAAAAAAAATGTGGTGGATGAAAGTACCCCCCCGTCCGGGCGGAAACATATTAATCGAACGGGGCAGCCTCAGCCTGCGGTAAGAGGAAACGCATGGCGGTTAGAGACAACAGGCAAAAAAAGAGATACGGTGTGCACAGCCGACAGGTGCCGTTCCGGCCAACCGGGACGAACCCCCGCCATTGTATCGCCGGACACAGGCAGTTTATCCGGCCTGCATTTTTTTGAACATTCGTATTAATTTACTACCTTTGTGTTTAGTGCTCATTATCCCCCCGCTCAAAGGAATTTCGGCGAAGATGCAGGTGCCCGCTCCGGGTTTGCTTTCCACGTGAAACGCCCCCGACAAGAGAAACACGCTCGCTCATGATGGGGATGCCCAGCGGGGCATTCGTGTCTTCCAGGTGTTGTTTTCTGAGCATCTGGTAGTCGAATCCTTTTCCGTCGTCTTCGATGCTGACATACAGGCACCCGTCTCTGCAGCTCAGATTGACGAACATTTCTCCGGCATGCGCATGTTTGATCGTATTGTTCAGTCTTTCCTGCACAATGCGGGATATCGTTATGGCTTTTTCTCCACTGCGCAGATCGGCGGGATCGTTTTTGGTGAACAGGTGAATCGAAAGGCCTGATTGCCGCCTGATGTCGTCTATAAGGTTTTTACGCCTGCGACCAGACCGAACCGTTCAAGCACATCCGGCCTTAGGGCTTGCGAATAAATAACTTCACATTTTCGAAGGGCAGATGGAGTAATT
>CAZFIB010000010.1:0-73200 GCA_964518865.1 uncultured Thermodesulfobacteriota bacterium | reverse complement strand
GAAAGGATACACCACCTTTCTTCTCAAACACAACTTTCAGTTATAACTCTTCATCTCCGCAGGCCATGTGTGTGGAATTCGATGTCCAGAATACTATCTGGCAGATCGGGCGTTTTGATGAATCCGTACTTGAATTCGATCAACAGCCTGAGTTTCATGATATCTATTACTACGATGTCGACACAAACGCCGATAATGAAACAGGCGGGCCCGCCTTTCCCGGGCACCTCTATACGGAGATGTACCCCACTCTTGGCAGCATGACAGCCCGTGAGGCATGCATTATCTTTCACGTTGACTATGTGTACAGCAATGCCGTACTGTCATACAAACGCTTCGGGGAGGACAGTGAGGAAATCCTGCTTGACGGACAGATAATCGACAGCGTTATCGATGCTCACGATACCACCCATATAGAGCTCGGAACGCTTGCTGCCGGTGACCACAGTATTACTCTTCGCTATGTCGGCGGCATTACCGATAACGGCATTCATATCGATGCTCTGCGCCTTGCCGGAATACCGTCCGAGCCCTCCGGTACGCCGCCCATTGCCGCATTCACGCTTTCTCCGGCGGAAGGCAACATTCAAACCGTTTTTACAGCTGATGCATCTGAAAGCTACGACAGTGAAGACAGTCTGAACGATCTTTACTTTCGCTGGGATTTTGAAAGCGACGGTGTCTGGGATACACTTTTCTCCCGGGAATATTCAGTAGATCAGCAATACAGCGCAACCGGCGCTTATACAATTACACTCGAGGTAAAAGACTCTGCCGGCCTGACCGATACGGTTACTCACCGGGTTGCGGTCGGAGATGAAACCTGTCTCGATTTCACCATGCATGAAGGTCGCGCTGAGGAACCGAGCAAGGTATATCTGTTTTTTTCCATTCGCAACTGTACGGGTGAACCCCGCGACGGGTTTGTTGCGGACGATTTTGAAATTTTCGAGGATAACGAGTACATATCGCTGTATGAAAGCGATCAGACCATCCTTCCCTCACCCAGGCTCTACACCATGTCAACGGTTATCCTTATCGACGTTTCGGGCTCAATCCTGGGCGCCGATGCGCTGCCGACCGTGCAGTCATCAGCCAAAACATTCATAAATTCCGTTGCTGGAGAAGACGGGCAGGAGGTCGCAGTCTATCTGTTTGACGGGCGCGCCGAACTCATTCCGCTTATCGATTTCACAAAAGACAAGACTGCTCTGTGCAGTGCTGTTGACTCTCTTTCACGGGCTGTCATCACCTCGGATCCGGCATACGACATGTCGACCAACCTGAACGGTGCTGTAAAGCTCGGTCTTTCTGCACTTGATGCGCGTCGTTCCCAAATCGATTCTGAATCTCTTTTCACCGGTTCCCTGGTCACCTTCACCGACGGCACGGACCGGGCCGACCGTGTTTCCGACGACTATGCCGAAAGCGCTGTTGCCGTCAGCGATCACGCCTCGTTCACTATCGGCCTCGGCGGTGAAATCAGCGAGTACCATTTGCGTCGTCTCGGCAAGGATGCCTTTGTCTGGGCCGACAGTGTCGGCAGCCTTGATGCAGCTTTCAGCGACATAGCCTCTACCATTGACCGTGAAAGCAGAAAGTACTATGTGCTTGGCTACTGCTCCCCCAAGCGGGCCGGCTCACACACCGTCACCCTGCAGGTCGCCGGCTACGAAGGTGAGATCAATTTCTCGTTCAGCGCCCATGATTTCGGTCCAGGATGCACCCCCAGGGAGATCGAATCGATCCTGCACAAGGCCGACACGTTCCAGGCCGGCGGGCAGGACGACGGCTGTTACAAAGCCAGCTTCGAGACAAGCACCTGTGCCGGGTCCGCTCCGCTGACCGTTCACTTTACCGACACTTCAGCTGAAGCCTCAAGCGGCTATTTCTGGAATTTCGGTGACGGATCACGTTCAACCGAGCAAAATCCCTCGCATACCTACACAGAACCGGGCTCCTACTCGGTTACCCTGCAGATCGACGGCTACGAGTGTTCCATGGAGAATATCATTACCGTCTATCCCATGGATACTCCTCAAAACTGCCCGGCTTCGTATGTATTGCATGACGACCCAGACGGGCAGCAATGCCTTGCGACACTCCGCAGGCTGCGAGATGATATTTTTTCATCTACACAGGTGGGGAAATATATGATCCGACTCTACTACGATAATGCTTCAAAAATCATTTCGCTGCTGAAAGAAAACAATAGGCTGAAAGAAAAATCAGCGGAAAGAATAACAGCTGCAGCATCTATTGCAGAACAGTTGTTGGATAACGATTGAAGCGGTTATGCTTTATCATTACAATAAACACGCCCCTCAATCTATAATTGAGGGGCGTGTCGCTGTCACATTACCTGAGAGATGCTATTCGATCGGGAAGGCGACTCCCGGAGCCATATAACCTTTCGGATCGACAACGTTTTTGAGTGTTTTTGCCATGGCGAAATGATCCGGGCACTCGGTCCAGGTCCTCGCATCGCGGCCGACACCCAGCGGAGCCATACCGAGCTCTTCAGCCATCTGGCCGAACCGTGCTTTTATCTCACCGATCATGGGCAGGAATTCCCGCGCGGCAAAGTCGAGAACGAAAATAACTTCGCCGGCTGCGTTGGCGTGTCCGCCCATTGAAAGATAGGTCTGACCGCAGCTTGCATACAGCCTGACAATCGGATGCGGGTGATTCAGAAACTTGTCATTCGACCGGCACACTTCCTGGTATTCGTCCATACCGCGGCGCATGTACTCTTCCAGCTTTTCCATGGTATCGAACACGCCGCCGGAAATAAAAATTCCTCCTGAATCAGCCTTGCCGTTGAACGTGCCGCAGATCTTCGGGCTGTTGCACTGCTGCCATCCGGCAGCGTTGGCTTCATGACCGTCAAGTATAGCAACCATCCAGTCCGGCATGGGTGTGCCGCCGAACTTCTTCAAAATCTTTATGCATGCATCTCTTTCATATTTTACACGTGCTTTTGTACCACGGAATCCCATACCGATCAGGTTTATGTCCTGCGTTGCCTTGACAAAATGGGCACCCTCCTGCCAGTGCTGGCTGGAGTACAGCGCATGGGTCCAGCACCCCGGACCCATCACCGTGGCGCCGCAGGCATACTCGCTCTTAATGATAGCGTTCATGGCCTCGCATGCCTCGCGGAGTGTTGCAAACGTAACCCACAGCGAGCCGACTTCCTCCGGTGTCGGAAACAGGCGGAATTCCATCTCGGTTACGATTCCATAACCTGCATTTGCAAAAAACGGCAGATAGGTCATCGCCGGTCCGGGACCGTGCGGCCAGGCCGGTGTTCCGTCCTGCGCCATCGAACCGGTTCGTATAATCTCACCGCTCGGCAGCACCATCTCCATGCCGGCAGCACAGTTTATACCCATGCCGTCAAGGTAGCCCGCCATCTTGTTCTGACCGGTAAACACCTGATAGGGCACAAACAGAGATGTGCCCGGGCTGCCGCCGAAATACGGCCGGTAGCCGGCATCAAGGTTGCGTACAAGCTGGCTTACCTGCAGCCCGGTTGCGCCGGGCTGCGCCCGAACCACAAGGCGGTCTTCATCGAGGTGTACCTTCTGCATGCGGTGAAAATCAAAGGTTATACCGACATTCGGCTTGCCCGGAATCGATCCGATAAGCAGCACTGTGCCGCCACCAATTGCATACAGGGGTATATTGTTCGTACCGGCAAGCTTAACAACCGCCTGGACATCCTTGTTCGATTCGGGAAATACAACAACCAGCGGATGATTCTCGGGGTAAATAGCCCCCTGACCGAAGTGGGTCATAACATCGGCACCAAAGTGATATTTCGTGAGATCGTCTTCACGAACCCACTCGGCACCGACAATTCTTTTGAGCTTTTTTACAACATCGGCTTTTTTCATGAGCGGCCCTCCTTTCCGGCATAGCCCAGCGCCTGGGCGGCAAGCGTGGTAATATCGATTATCTTGAAATCCCTGGGCTTACCCTGCTGCAGGTTTGCAGTGCAGAACGGACAGGCCGTAATCATCACCGACGCCCCGGTTGCCCTGGCCTCCTGCCAGCGGTTGGCCGCATAGCGCTTGGCCAGATCAGGCCGGTTTGTCATAACACCCCCGCCGGCACCGCAGCATAGAGAATTATTGCCCGAGCGCCACATTTCGATAAAGGTAAGGCCTAGTTTTTTAATGATTTCACGCGGGGCAGCATATTCCTTTGCATAGCGCCCCAGATGGCAGGGATCCTGGTAGGTAACTGCCGGAAGCTTGACCTTCCTGATCTTTTTGTTTTTAAGCACATCGGCGCAGAAACGCGTAATCGATATGAACTCGGCACCGCTTGTGCTGAAGCGCTTGAGTACGGACAGGCTTTCAGGATTATACACGATAACCTTCTTAACACCGTGAGCATCGAGCTTTTCATCGATTTCAGCCAGTGCATCTTCAAGCTCCCGGCGGCATCCGCCGCTGATAAGCGCTGCATTGACGGGCGGCAGGGGCTCACTGATAAAGCATCCGACCTTCTTGCCGCTTTTCTCGATGATGTAGCCGATTTCTTTCAGTTTGGCGGCATTTGAAATAATGGTGTTGTCACCGAACAGAATCGTGTTTGCGTTTCCGGTGACATCGGAAACGCCGTATTGTGCAAGCACGTTTAATTTGTTGTTTTTCGGTATTTTAAGGCTGTCTGCGGCCTTCTTGACGGCAGCCGGCTTCAGACGATCGGGAATAATGCTGCGCAGCTCTTCCAGAATCGTAACCGCCGGCGTGTGGCGATAGCCGCGCTGGCAGAAATCGTCGCAGTAGCCGCACATCGTACATGAATACAGCGTTTTCGCGAGGTCCTCGTTCCACTTCAGATCGCCCTGCGCGATGCCCCGGGCGATGTACATAAGGCCTGAAGGTTCATAGGATCCATACATTGTCATACCGCACGGACATTGCGTAGCGAATGCAACATCAGGTATCGCATCCTGTACAACACCGCGGCATGTACCACACCTGTTACAGCATAATGCTAGTTCGAGAAGTTCTTCTTTCGTCAAGGCTATCACCTCCTCTTAAAGACCCAGCTTACCCGGGTTCATTATGTTTTTGGGATCTACGGCCTTCTTGATAGACTGCAGCAGCCTGAAATTACCGGCATAGGCTCCGGCCACTTCCCTGGCAATAAGCGCTGACGGGCGCGGGAACACTACCCCGGATTTCAGCATCTTTTTGCATGCAGTTACGTAGGAGGTCCGGACCTTTTCGATCTCTCCTTCTCTGCAGCGCATGTCAGGCTGATAATAGAAGCAGCCCCCGGCCTGCAGCGGCATGATGATCGTGCCGGAACTTGCAGGGAACATACCTGCACACTGTTTAATCTGCGCGGCGGTTGCAATCGAAACAACCGGCACCCATGTCTTATTGGCTGCATGAATACCTGGCCCTGTGGGTGACTTTATCTCAGCGAGTATCTTGTCGGCAGCCTTTGGCGCGCCTTTTACGGTTGTATTTACCGAGCCTTTGAGTTTCTTTGCAATCGCTGCTGCATCACGGCGTTTGAAGTCGACTTCATTTTTGTCTGCTCCGCGGTTGACGAGCACAACCGTCCAGGGTGACATGCCGGCGGTCGGCTTTGCACCGATCATCTCTGCAAGATAGGTTCTGTTGACCGCAAATATCTCGTGCGGCTCCTCGGTCGAAATAAAGGCCTTGAGGGCGGCTGTTGCCTGATTGACGTTTTTACAGGGGAAGAACAGAACCTGCTTCCTGGACATTTCCGTCTTAAGCGTTACGGCAACTTTGGTTATGATACCAAGGGTTCCCTGCGCCATACAGTACAGGCGGGCAACCTGGGCAAACGACGCCCCCCATGAATACTTGTCGGGCCGGTCCTGCTTCATCGCCATCTGACCTGTTGCGAAACGGGCCCCGTCGGCACGATAGCCTTCCATGGTCAGCATTTCCCACGGGTGATACTTGGGCCAGTCATACAGCGGCATCATTTCGAGATATGTTCCGAGCACAGAGGCAGATGCCGGCACATCGAGCGCCGTGAGTGTGCGAAGGCCTGCCTTTTTGCATGCCGATTCCAGGTCTGCAAACGTAACACCGGGCTCGACAACCGCGTTTCTGTTCAGCTCGTCGAAATACACTCCTTTCATTTTTGAAAGATCGACCGCAACAGCGCCATTTACGGAGGGCAGATGCGTATCCTGCAAATTTGTTCCGGAGCTGACGGGAACAAGGGGAGTCTTATCACGATTGGCCTTTTTAATAACTGCCTGCACTTCTTCCGCGCTTTCAGGCGCGATCACTTTTTTTGGCTGAAAATCAGTGAAAAAGCTCCTCATCTCCTGCCACCTCCTTCCGTACATTCCTGAAGCATCACCATGAGGCTCAGCACGACAGAGCCGTTGTGATGGTCGGCTTTCGCCGCGATGTTTTTCTGGTCATTGTTCATCGCCACCAGAACAGGCGGAAATTTGCCTGAAAGAAAAATATCCTTGAATTTTTTCACATCAAGAGTCCAGGCAAGGAAAGGATTTTTCGGCTGCCGGCGCTCGACGGCAATGACTTTGCCGTTCCAGCTGACAACGATAGGATACTTCTCGCCCTTTATTTTCAGGGCCAGCAGATCCCCACGTTTCGTTGCGGGGTATCCTTCGGGATTCAGCCGCTGCAGCCTGTCGTTCAGCGCTGCATCGTCCTGCATGGCGGCTTCCCACTTCTTCAGCGTTACGTCCATAATTACAACCCCCATCGATTAATTAATAACCTGTTACCGTTTATGCGAACGGGCTGTCCGCCTGCAAAAAAGGGTGTCGGCACCTTGCAGTGCAAACACCCTTTTGTGTGATAGCTCTTCAGCACCTTCTCCAGCAGTCTGCTGCAAGCGGCGCTTTGCGAAGAATGGTGCGGTTCCCGTTCAGATCAAATTTCTGCATCTATTCTTTGCTTTCCCAGCCGATGAACTTCCTGAAGTTGTTGCCGGTCAGCTTGTGCTTGAATTCCATGCTGAGCGGCATCTGCATGATGTTGTCGAGCATTGCCTTGTAGAACGGCAGCGTCATCGGGAAGTCGGTCCCGTAAAACACCTTGTCAGGCATGAAAAATTCCAGAAACCGCATGTGGTCCATATCGAAATACTGACGGAAATGCATCAGCGTCGGCATGGGAATGACGATGTCGGTGTAGAGATTATCGTGCTTCATCACATTCCAGAGGCCCATCTCGATATTGTTGAAAATTCCGCAGTGAAGCTGAAGAATCTTGAGATCGGGAAAGTCCATTGCAACATCGTCAAGATACATAGGGTCCTGATATTTGGTTCTGGTTCCGGGAAGTTCCTCACAGCCGGTGTGAAACTGCACATGCATGCCGAGTTCCACGCACTTTGCATAGGCAGGATACATCTCTTTCTGATTCGGGTAACCGGAGGTTGCCGTGTGAAACTTTATACCGGGAAAGCCGCACTCATGCGCGGAGACGACCATTTCCACGGCTGCGTCGGAACCGTAGCGCGCATGTACGCCGCCCACCGCGGTAAAGCGTCCGGGATGGGCATCGATAAAGGCTTTTTTGGTATACTCGTTGGGCACGTACCACTTCCATCCCTCGGGACTTCCGGGAAACGGATCGGTAACGCCGTGGATGCTCTGCAGGCACATCCCCTCGATATTGGCGCTGTCCATAAACTGCACAAATGTCTCTGGCGTCAGCGGCGGGCATTCCTCGGGCGTACTGATAATTGAAAACGGGTTCGGATCACCCAGTCCTGCACGGGCGCCCATCATGGTTCTGGCGACAACGGAGTTGCCGCACCAGAAATCAAGGCATCCTGGTCGGTCGGCAATGCCGGCTTTTTCAAGTCCGGCATGACCGTGACTGTCAAAATGCCTGAACGGCTTGATCTGCATCATTTTCTCAATGGTGCCGTCGGTGTTCTGCTGCTGTTCTGTCATGGTAGTTTTTCCTTTCTATCGCACAGATGATGCCTACAATACTTTCGTCATCTCTGCCAGCTGCTGCGGAGAGATAAGATCCGGTGAGGTCGGATACGGAGGATTCGAAAGATTATCGGGATCGAACTCCCGCTTCATGGCTTTGACGAGCAGGTGGACATTGAAAAACTGCGGGCCGAGCAAATCATATGCCGGTCCGAGCAGGCAGACCGTACAGCCGGCGCTTTTCGATGCGAGCATGCCTTTCAGCGACCCCAGCAGAAACTGTATTGCCTGGGATGCTTTCTCGGGTTCCTGCTCCGGCCACAGGTCGGTTGTCATCAAAGCGCCGTAGCCCTTCTCCGTTGGGCTGATCCAGCCGCCGTGAAAGCTGATCGGCAGCAGGCCTTCTCCCATGCCCTGTTCGCGCATCTTGCGCTGCTCGCGGTTGGCACGCAGGATTTCCTCTGCAACGGTATCGATCGAGTCGAGCGCAGCCGTGCCCTGATGGAAGCAATCGGTCGGCCGGCTCAGGCGCATAGAATGACCGGTCCTGAGCCAGTCGTTGGTGATGCGCATCCAGACTTTATAGCGCTCGCGGTCCATCGGGTCGGAAGACTCCTCCGACAGGAAGCTGCCGCCCATTTTTTCCACTATGTGCTTCAGGACCTTTTCCTCGTACTCGAGCTGCTCGAGGTTTGTGATGGCGCTGCAGCAGACGATATTGTAGCCGTGCGGATAAAAATCCTCCTCAGCGCCCTTGTGAAACTCCTCTTTGGTGCGTGCGGCCCAGGTCCACATAAACTGCTTGGCATTGTGCTGAACGACGACGGCAAGCTCGGCGCGCGCGATTTCGTAATGCAGATCACAGGCCCATTTAAGCTGCTCTTCTTCGAACTTCGGGTACTCCTGTATCGACTCGGGGAAATCGATCATGTACCATCGGATTACATCTTTCGAAAAGTGTGATTCCTTGTCGACAGCATTGCCCTGCGTGGGAAACGTCGCCGGCCCCGGCCACGGAAACAGCCGTGAAGATATTTTTGTAACAAAGCCCATGCCGCCGGCATGACCGAACTGCGCGCCGCGGAAAAAGCCGCGCAGGTCGGGACCGGGGCCGTCATTCCATATCCAGTCTTCTTGCGGTCCTTCCTGAGCTACAGAACCGCTGCGAAGAATTTCACCATTGGGCAGCACGACTTCGAATGAAAGCAGCTGGTTGCATCCCAGCGCCGACAGCCAGGAGTTGCCGTACGCGCCGTGCCACTGAATGTTTGCAAGCGCCGAAACCTGCGAACCGGCGGGCGGGCTGGGAAAGGTGCAGCCGACTTTCATCGCCTCGGCCTGACATGCGGCAAAGTTCACATAGGGCTCGATCACGATATACATATTATCCTTGTCGACTTTCAGAATTTTATCCATGCGCTTGGGATCGATGATGACGGTTCCGTCGTCATTCGGGAACGCGCTGTTGATCATACCGGAGCCGCGCGGGATAAACCTTGTTTTGTAGCGGTTGCACAGCTTGACGATTGCCTGCACCTCTTCGGTCGAGCCCGGCATAACAATACAAGCCGGGCGCATTTTCGTTCCGAGCTGAGAGCGCTGAACACAGCCGTCTGCAGTCCACTGCACGCGTGAATAGGACTGGCAGAGAACCGGATCGTCAGTGGCGTTTTCCTCGCCGACGACATCCCTGAAAGCTTTGAAGACCAGATCTGAATAAGCCATTGTTCCTCCTTATTTCATAAGTATAACAGCGCACTGTGTGCACCGTCAGTTTTTTCTTATAGTCCGATCTTACCCGGATTCAACGTTCCGTTGGGATCCAGAATCTTTTTCAGTTTTTTGATCGTTTCGAACGTATAACCGCTGCGGGCGTAAATCGCATCGGCCCAGTCATAATAGGGTCGATAAAAAAGCGCCCCGGCATTCAGCAAAGCATCGAACGCCGAACGGTGAAATGCTTTGGCGTTCTCAAGCGACGCAGGGCTGTTCGGATCGCAGGGTATCTGAAACTCCACATGGCAGACACGAGCACGCTGTCGCGGCTGGATATAGAGTCCGAGATCGCGGCTGTTGATGCCGAACCCGCCTGCCGTGCTCTTGAGCAGATTCCAGTATGCCGGTATTGTGTCGAGACCGCTGTGAAATACAATCTCAAGACACCCGCCGAGCTGGCGCTCTTTCCAGTAAACATCTCCCTTCCAGGGACCGTTCAGCATGCTCTGCATGAGAACGTTTGCATCCTGAACGGCGGAGAACCCTTCGGTGACCGGAAAATTGAACTGCTTGGCAATGTCATTGACCGCCTTTTCCTCAAACGCGATCCGGTCCTCGGGGAAGAACTGGCCGCCCCACAGATTCAGAACAATGGCATAAGCGGGAAGCTTTTCTGCGAGCGATGCAATCTCACCGTCACTGTCTGCCAATATGGAGGCAAGATTGTAGGCGTTCAGCAGAAAACACTCATGACCGACCTCCCGGTGCATCAGCATATAGTAGGGCCGTACGGCATCTTCAAGGTTGTCGAACGGCAGAAAAACGATTTTCTGTTGCAGCGGTTTGTGAAATATCTTGGCGTTCATAATGGTAATTACGCCGAAGGTGCCCTGGCATCCGGTCAGAAGCCGCCACCAGTCGATACCGGGGCCGCCGACGCTGCACAGATCCGACTGTGTTTTGTCGAGCATGTCCTCGGGCGGCATGGTATCTATGGACATGGCGCCGGTTCGCATCAGCTCGCCCGTTCCCCATACAAGCTCCATGGTACGCAGCGGCTCGTCACACTCAGTTTTTGTGGTCAGAACCGGCTCGCGCTCGAGTATGCTCGTAACGACAGATTTATCCTTGCGCGGCAGCAGTGGATTCAAAGCCTGCATCCCGTACTTGTCCAGCTCTTCCTGCAGCTCGCCGAAGGTCGCGCCCGCCTCAAAAAGAGCCCAGCGGTTACGTGTATCCACGCGGGGAATTCGCTTCATGTTGGACATGTCCATAATAATGCCGCCCTGCTCAGGAATACCGCTGCCGTAGGTGCCGGTGCCTGAACTGCGCGGAACAACCGGTATGCTGTTTTCATTTGCAAACTTGATGACACCCATCACCTCTTCACGGTTCATAACTCTCACGACAACATCGGGCATGCGGGGCGGCATGAAGCTCGTGTCACGGGAGTAAGACGTAAGTACGTCGGTGTCTGTGCTGACATTCTCCTTTCCCACGACTCCTGCAAGAGCCTCAACAATGCCGTTTACTGTGGTGGTTGCTGCTGCTGTAGTCATATGCTTCTCCACTCTTAGAATTTGGGGGTTTGTATTGTTTATTCTGTTAATGTCACTATATGATCAGCTTCTCAATCAAGCAGTTAGCAGTGGTGTGTCAAGGATTGCTGCTAGGTGAAGTCATGTGCAAATATGCGGACAGACCGTTGCAGAATTGTATAGAGACTTCACGACTGACCAACGTTTCCTCATGCAGGCATCGACACAGTGGTCCAACGGTTTTGCTGCAGTTCTTTACAGCCTGTTTCCAATACATAACCGACTGCCTGATAAAGGCTTCGGTTGTAGTCATCCATGAATGTTAAAGACTAATCAATATATATTATGATGTCAAGCGGAATCTTTAGCCTGCTAAGTATTATCGGGTATGCTGATTTGATGTGAATGAAGAAGCTTACCGGCAGAAAGATAGATTGATTGGGGCAGTATTTCAAAAACTACAGAGCATCGACAGGCTCTTTTTTCTTTGATTCTTTAAGAAACATTTCTTCAAGGCATCGTCTGCTGAAACGCCATTGTCCTCCTACTTTTATACCCGGAATTTCACCTTCTCCTACAAGGCGATACAGAGTACGTTCCTTAATCTGGAGATATTTTGCTGCGCTTCGTATGTCCATTATTTCATCGGACATGTTACCCTCTCCTTCAGTACAAAAAAGAAATATATATGACACTTTTTGGTATCGGAAAGGGTAAAAAGAAACTTTACAGCTTTTTTAGATAAACAATCAGTTTTTTTGCAATTTTAGATCAGATTCACCTTATATTTTAGTCTAAATCACTATCTGAACAATATATTTAAACTGAATTATAAAAATTTAAAACGGATTGAACTTTTTTTATCTCAATATTTAACTATTGTCACGTGTTCCTCTGCAAGAAACGAAACAATATTCTCGTTCAATTCAAGGTCGGTCAGGAGAACGTTCTCTTGCTTGCCCGGAACCAGAAAGCCGGGAACCGTGAGCTTGATATTGGAATGCCCGGCACCTGATGTTGTGATGGCCACCGGCGGCGGTGTATACTCTACTCTGCAGAAATCGAGAACCCGCGTGATAACTTCTGTGATTTCATCATCCGGCTTCAGCTGCAGAAGATTAAAGCCCTGCTGTTTAATGATGTGAACGATTTTCCGCGGCAGACTATGGAAATCTATCAGGTGTGCAGCCCCGTCCTTGACGAACATCCGGTCTGCCAGCACTTCCAGTGAAAGGCCGCCGGTCATATTCTGAAATATCTCAGTACTGTAGTTCCTGTGATACTGTATACCGACGGTATCCAGTAAAAAATCCGTCATCATAAACGGCTCTTTTTCAACGGAGCGGCTTTTTGCGGGCGGCCCGGTCACGGCTGCAGCCGGTGAAGCCTGAGGTGCACCGCCATGACGCTCATGGATATCGACTATCTGAAGGCCCATGTCCTGAATGTAAGTCTGCAGCGCGGGATTGTATGAAGGACGATCATCCTTGACAAGATTGATTATGAAAACATTTTTCATCATGGCATCTTTGAAAACAATCCAGTCACCGCTGACACTCAGCTGGATATTGTCGCGATTGGCGATATAGGCCCCCTCTTTCTCGACTTTGAAAAACCCGCACGAATCCAGAACCCGGTCGAGGATTCCTTCCATGTCGTCCTTTTCACTCACGGCGACAATTTCGGCATTCTCCCACTCCGAGGCGATTACATCCTTTACGACCGCAGGCATTCGTTCACCATAGTCGAAAAGAACCTTTTTGCCCCACGGAAATTCATAAACCGGAAAAGAGCTGTAGTCCAGCTTTATGGTGCTTGATTCATCAACAGGGAACTCGTGCATACCGCTGCTGTTATCCGTTCCCTTAAATGACCGCACGAGGTTGGACATCATGGTCTGCATTTTTTTCTCGCCGCCGTCAGCCTCCGGCTCCGCTGCCTTCTCAGGCCGGTCAGGGGTCTGCGGCGGAGCTTTTTCTGAAACCGCTTCGGGCTCGGCCGAGGCGGCCGCTGCCGGCCGTGATTGCTCAGACTGCGGCTTCTCAGGCACGGCATAGCCGGCACGATTGAATACTGCCGCCGGTATAACGACTTTTTGACCGTCTTCGATGCTGTCCAGGCTCACAATATCCGGATTGGCTTCGCGAATAAGTGCTGCGGTATTTCTCGAAAAAATGATATGATCAGGCAGGTGATAGCGATCACGAAGCACCATGCCGAAGTGCTCTCCTTCCCTGAACACATGCTCGACATCATGCTGCGGGACGCTACCGGTTTCGTTATCCTGCATTCCTTTGATATATTTATACGGAACAAGAATATCCTGTTCCGGATACAGGGTGTCAATATTTTTGATAGCAGGATTCACCGCCTTTGCAATTTTACAGTAAAAAGCGATATCACTGTCGGGCATTTTGTAGTATTCCCTGAGAATTTTCCAGAGGTGGTCTCCCTTGCGTATCGTGTGTGGAGCCGTGTATGCGCGCCCCTCATCGTATTCAATAACCTTGACGGTCTTTTTAAATATCAGATGCGGTTCTTCAGCCTGTTCCTGCGCGTTTGACGGAAAAGGTATCACAGCGGCACTGCAGAGAGCAGCTGCTGCCGACAGCACAACTCGTATAGTATGCACCATAATGTCTGTCTCCTTTTCTGTTGAAAAATATATCGCACTTCATCACTCAAGACAGCCGCCTGCAGCCTGCAGTCCTTTACCGCAAAAAACAGGCCGCCATATGACTATCTCCTTTTACCTCTAAAGCAGGACGTTTGTCAAAGCAGATAGATTGATCGGCGATGGGACAGCGGCCGGCAAACACACAGCCGGGAGAAAGTCGGACCGGCTCCGGAACATCTCCGCGCAACAGAACATGTCTGCGGCGTTGCTGCGGATCCGGCACCGGCGATGCCGCCAGCAGCGCTTCGGTATACGGATGCAGCGGGCAAGTAAAAATATCGTCAACAGATCCCATCTCGACTATCACGCCCAGATACATAACGGCCACCCGCGTGCTCACGAAGCGCACGACACTCAGATCATGAGAAATGAATATGTACGTCAGTTTCAGATCGCGCTGCAGGTCGAGCATGAGGTTTAAAATCTGCGCCTGTATGGATACATCCAGTGCAGATACCGGCTCATCCGCAACGATCAGTTCGGGATTGAGGCTCAGTGCGCGGGCTATACCGATGCGCTGCCGCTGTCCGCTGCTGAACTCATGCGGGTAACGATTGATCCAATTTTGCTGCAGGCCTACCTTTTTCATCAGACCGGCGACGCGCTCGTGAATATCTTTTTTTTCGGCCAGGCGGTGGATGCGCATCGGCTCACCGATAATGGATCCTATTTTTTTTCGGGGATTGAGCGATGACAGGGGATCCTGGAATACAATCTGAACCTGCCTTCTGAACCGGTTCATGTCCTCTCCGGACAGGGTGCAGATATTTCTGTCTTTAAAATAAATATCGCCGCTGTCCGGGTCATCAAGACGCAGAATAAGCCTGGCAAGGGTTGATTTACCGCAGCCGGATTCTCCGACAATGCCGAGTGTTTCCCCGCTGCGGACGCTGAAGCTCACCCCATTCACGGCAAACAGGCGTGACGTTCCTGAAAAAAGCCCCTGAGCAAACGCAAATGATTTTTTCAGCTTCGATACATCGAGCAGGACGCTTTCAGACATAATCGTTTCGATAAAGTTGTGTACACCGTGCTTGTTGAGATTTATTCATACAGCCAGCACCTGACGAAATGCCCGTCGCGCGCTTCTTTCAGCTCCGGCTCTTGCACGCGACACACATCCCTCACGCGGGGGCACCTGGTGCTGAATTTACAGCCGTCGGGAAGGCTCAGGACGGCAGGCACCATGCCTGCAATCGGCCGCAGGCGTTTGTGCCCGGCATGCGGCAGCGAGTCGAGCAGGCCCTGCGTATACGGATTCAGCGGCGAGCTGAACAGCGACACGACATCGGCA
This sequence comes from uncultured Thermodesulfobacteriota bacterium, assembly GCA_964518865.1. GTDB lineage: Bacteria > Desulfobacterota > WTBG01 > CAIYCZ01 > CAIRTM01 > JANQGV01. The sequence continues at coordinate 58,048 of CAZFIB010000010.1, read as the reverse complement.
TGTTCTACAATTCTTCCCGCATACATAACCGCCACCGTATCGGCTGATTCGGCAACAACACCGAGGTCGTGTGTAATCATGAGAATTGCCGTACGGTTTGCGGCCTGCAGCTGCTTCAGAAGCTCTAGTATCTGCGCCTGAACGGTTACATCAAGAGCTGTTGTCGGCTCATCGGCAATAACAAGCGCCGGATCGCAGGCCAGTGCCATGGCGATCATGATTCGCTGGCGCATACCGCCGCTCAGCTGATGCGGGTAATCCCTGATGCGCTGTTCCGGAGACTGGATGCCGACGCTGCGCATCAGTTCCTCTGCCCGCTCAAGGGCGTCTTTTTTTCTCATGCTCCGGTGCACCTGAAGCACTTCAGCTATCTGGTTACCAACTTTAAAAACAGGATTCAGCGCCGTGAGCGGCTCCTGAAAAATCATCGCGATTCTGTCACCGCGTATCATTCGCATACTGCGCTCGGGCATACTCAGAAGGTCGGATCCTTCAAAGACGATACTGCCGCCGACGATCCTTCCCGGCGGAGACGGCACGAGCCGTAGTATCGAGTAGGCGGTCATTGTCTTGCCGCAGCCGGATTCACCCACAAGCGCAAGCGACCGGCCGTGATGCACCTGCAGGCTGATTCCGTCGACAACCTGCGCGACGCCCTCATCGAGAAAGAGATGCGTCTGCAGACGGTCTATGGCAAGCAGTGCTGATTGCATATGGTATCTAATAAATTCTGATGGGCTTGGAGTGAGAAGTTTTTTTTGAACCGACGGATGTACCGCAGTGCGAACACAGATAATCATACTTGTCGCCATCCGGCAGGACCAGCAGAAGGCGCTTGCGCACCGGGACGGCCTGCCGGCAGCGGGGGCAATACAGTGATGCGGCTTCAAACTCTTCAAAACTGCTTTTCTGATCCGATGTGGTGTGCGACCCGTACATATTACTCCTCGTCTGACAGGTAATCATCCCCCTGACCGTCGACCTCGGCTCCGCCTCCGCCGTCACGCAGGCTCGCCTCCCGTTCGATATCTGCCTGGCAGTCCCTGCAGTAAAGTGCAAACGGCACGGCCTGCAGGCGCTTCATCGGAATGTCGCAGCCGCACTCTTCACACATACCGTAGGTTCCTTCTCTAAGCTTAAGCAGCGCCTCGTTTATGTTGTCCAGTTCCTTTGAGCGGGCGCCCAGAACCGATGCATCGACATGCTTGAGAAGCTCATCCACGGACTTATCGGGATTGTCCTGCACTGCTTCAAAGCTCATGCGAATATCTTCATCCAGGCTTTCACCCATCGTACGAGCTATCTGCCCCAGAAGCATCTTCCGCTTTGCTACCAGCAGATCACGCATGGCCTGTTGTCGTACCGCATTCATAGCCGCCCACTTTTTAAAGCGCTTTTTTCTTCCGGGCACACCGGCACATATCGATCAGCATGGTGCCGCGTCATTGACGACAGATCACATGCCGAGCTCCGTGCGGTACTCCTGCACCACTGCAGCAGTTACTTTTTCATAGGACTTGCCGCGGGCAAACTCCTCCGTCCCCGTTACCGCAGCCTCGCGGAACGCCCCCGGGACCTTTTCCATCATCTTCCTGGCATCGTCATCCCACGGCATCGTAAAGGGGAGCGTATCAAGAGATGTTTTTTTCGCGAGTTCATCGGTCAGTTTACCCTTGGCCATGAGAAACCACACGGCCAGCAGCAGGGTCGCGAGCCCCTTCAGGCCGAACGCCCATGCCGGGCCGATGGCGTCAAACAGATAGCCCCCCAGCCCCAGAAAAAAAAGTATTCCTATCGGCTGCATGGTGTTCAGACCGCCCAGAATCGTTCCGAGCATGCCCTGCGGCGATACATCGGAAGCCAGCGTATTGGCGCCCGCAATCGAGCCGGCCATACCGACCGCCAGAAGTGCCGCAGCAAGATAGGTTAATCCGTGGAACGGGCTCGGGGCGACCATCAGAACCAGCATCCCGGCAGCCGCCGCGAAAAGTGAAACCGCTATCGTGGGGATGCGGCCCCACTTGTCGAGCATTACACCGAGAACGGGAAACACCACCAGCGACATGACGCTCATCACGATCATCGGCAGCGACGCCTTCATGGTTGCATCCTTTGAGGCCATGTCGATCTGCTGGCCGTACTTGACGCCCCAGGAAACCAGAAACGTCGCCAGCACAACAATGTCGGCGCGCGTGATGAGCGAGCAGAGATAGGATGCTTTCAGGGGCAGGCTGTCCTTGACGACCGGAATAATATCCTTGAATCCTTTTTTCTCTTTGGGCTTTTCAGGCATGCGGTCCTTGAGAAACAGCCCCGTGGTTACCGCACCGGCAAGCGCCACGGCGGCGACTACGTACATCAGCGTAATGACGCCGGTGTTTTTCAGAATCGGGGCGAACAGCGCAAACACGAGAATACCGGCGAGCCCCATCATGACACCGTTCATCGCCATGCCTTTGCCGCGGTCCTTTTCATAGGTGTAGTCCGCAACCATGGTAATAAACTGCGGATAACCGAGAATCAGCCCGATGCCGATAATGAGCCGAATGACATACGTGACAAAAAGCCCGGGAGCGAATTCGGTGAACTCCGCAGCCTTGCCCGGAACAAAGCTGGCAAGAGCGCAGACCCGGGCGGCAAATTCCGCGGGGATAGAGAGAGCGTCTGCAATGCCGTTGGCCATGGTGAGAACATAGAAAAACACCGCCAGGACGAGAAACCCCAGCAGGGCAAGTATTTTTCTTCCGACCTTATCCGAAAGCACCCCGACAACCGCCACAAGCGCCAGCGTCGCGATCTGGCTCATGTTCTGCAGAAGGCCGTTGATCGAGCCGGCAAAGTCCTGATTGATTTTAACAATATCGTTGAGAAATGCAGGCTGCACGATGGCGGGAATGCTCATAAAAAGGCCTATGAGCAGGGTATTGAAAAACAGAAAGAAAAAATTACCCTTCGTCAGTTCCGGCGGCACCTCGATACCGGCAAACTTTGAAGCTTTCTTTGTACTCTCCTGTTGTTCGCTCATTGCTCCCTCCCTGATGATAACTGACTGGTATATTTTCACTTTATGAAAAAAGGGTTATACCATGTACAACGTGATAAAAGCAATGTAATGTGACTTGATGAAGGCTTCTTACTTAGCATGCTAATTAAAGGCATCATATCCGTTTCCCGCAGGCCTGTCAATACAGTCCGACACTTTTGCTTTGACTTCTTAACGCTATTCTGATAATTGCATGAATCCTTGGTCGAACGTCATTCCGATACTCTTCAGCAGGGAGACTTACCGCCGATGATCATCGCAAACGAGCACTACCGCAAACTCACGGCATCATACCTTTTTTCCGACATAGCCCGCCGCGTCAGCGACTATACCAAGGCACATCCGGAGCGAAAAATAATCAGGCTCGGCATCGGCGACGTAACCCTGCCGCTTCCCGAAGCATGCCTGGATGCCTTCCACCGTGCGGTCGACGACATGGGCTCTTCAGACACTTTTCGCGGATACGGCCCGGAACAGGGATACGATTTCCTGCGTGATAAGATCGCACAGCACGATTATTGCAGCCGCGGCGTAGAGATCGGTGCCGATGAAATATTCGTCAGCGACGGCGCCAAGTGCGATACCGGTAATTTCCAGGAGCTCTTTTCCCGTGACTGCACCATAGCAATCCCTGATCCCGTGTATCCCGTGTATGTCGACACAAATGTCATGGCGGGGCGCACCGGATGGTTTGAGGACGGCCGCTATGACGGGCTCTGCTATCTTGAGTCTGCGCCGGAAAACGGTTTTGTACCCGACATACCGCAGCGGAAATGCGACCTCGTCTACCTCTGTTTTCCCAACAATCCGACCGGCGCCACCGCTGCGCACGGGCAGCTGCAGCGCTGGGTTGACTATGCCCGCGACAGCAAAGCGCTCATTCTTTTTGATGCCGCCTATGAGTCGTTCATACGCGACGAAACGATACCCCACAGCATTTTCGAGCTTGATGGTGCCCTCGAGGTCGCCGTCGAGTTCAGAAGCTTCTCTAAAAATGCGGGCTTCACCGGCACGCGATGTGCCTATACCGTGATACCGAAAAGCTGCCGGGTCTTCGACAGCAGCGGAGCGTCAGTCCCGCTGCACCCCCTGTGGATGCGGCGACAGAGCACAAAGTTCAACGGTGTTTCCTACCCGGTCCAGCGGGCTGCCGAGGCGGTCTACTCGGACGAGGGCAGGCAGCAGGTGCGCAGCCTTACCGACTACTACCTGAAAAATGCTTCTCTGATTCTTGATAAAATGAGCGCGCTGGGCTTTTCCTGCACCGGCGGCAGCAACTCGCCCTATATCTGGATCAAAGGCGACCGTGATTCCTGGGAATTTTTCGATCTGCTGCTTGAAAAGGCCGGGGTTGTCTGTACGCCCGGGTCGGGCTTCGGCAGATGCGGCAACGGATTCATCCGCCTCAGCGCTTTCAACTCTCTGGAAAACGTCACTGAGGCCATGCAGCGCATAACCGCCGCGCTGTCCTGAGCGCTGTATCCGGTACATTTTCCATAATGCTGTTGTTACTGTCATTGCCGCAGGCGAAGCAATCTCCCAACACAAAGCCGGACACGAACCTTCTGAGGCAGTGTCCCTGCAGGCCGGACAAAGCGCAGCGTGTCCGGCAACAATGCGGGCATGCAGTAATACTCCCGGTTCTTACTCCGGCCTACACTGTTGTACCTCTTTACTGTAGGGGTCGAATACACAGTCCGTCATCATCTGACCGACGACATTGCGAACGTAATGAAGCAGTCTCCCCGGCACGCTGCGCCGTACCCACCGAGATTTCCGCGCCGCGTGCGCTCCTGAATGCCACTACAATCGGTTTCGTCATTCCCGCGAAAGCGGCAGCATAATTATTCCGGAAGATAATTTCCGTTATCTCATCGACGGCGGAGCTTGTAATCGCGATTTTATGGCATAGCATACGGGAAAGGGGATAATGCCAAAAAATGCCGCCGACAGCTACGGCGCAAATAAAAAGCCGTTCATGTAGCGCTCGCCCCACTCCTCACCGAAGTAGTGCTTCAGCGGATTGCTGCCCGGATCCTTGCCGGCATAGTCCCGGCAGTACTTCTGTATGTAGTCCGCCCGTGCCGACAGCCGTTGGGGATCTTTTACGGGTTCGGCTTTTTTAATGCACGAGCAGAAAACCTGAATGTAGTCCCTGAAGGCCTCCTGCACGTCACCCAGGTATGTTCCTTCACACCAGCGGTAAAACGAATAGCCTGATTCATACTGTTTGGCCCAGTCATGCACCTCCGATCGGCCGCCTTCGGCCTTTGGAATCCATGCATATTTCTGTGATACGTCTTTAAGCGGTGAAATATATTTTTCCCTGTACACGTTTTCTGTTGAAATCGGATGCAGGTCGAGAACGCAGATTAAAAACCTGTCGGACAGCACAAAGGTATAGCCCAGTACAGGAAAATCATACTCGGGACCCGGCGGAACACTGCCGAAATTCACCGTCATCGCCCCGCCGAAATCCATTTCCCCGCAGCGTATACCGGCAGTTTTCGGACATGCGAGAAAGCTGCTTTGTATGTAGACGCTTTTGTCGGCTGTATCCGCGTATTTCAGCTTGAAATCAGGATCAAGCGGCAGAGGTCGCAGCTCGACATGCCTGCTGATTTCTTCCTGCAGGATATCGTTGAAAACGATTGCACATTTTTTTTCATCTTCCATGGAAAGCTCCTTTGCAGTGTTAAAGCTTTCGTAAATAACATTTATTGTTTCAACCAGGCTGCGGCTTCATCAACGGAATAAAATATACTTGATTCCTGATGCAGTTCATCACCTCCTGAAAGATTGTACATTCTTGCCAGGCCGAATCCGAGTTTATCATTCACGACAAAAGCACAACGGCCGTTCCCAAGCTTTTCAGCGTATTTCTTCACTACATTTTTTATGTGCAGTATATCATCCGAGGTAATGTTATTCGCTATCAGCTTTCTATGATCAACAATTTGTCTTGTCCCGGGTTTCCATTGATCGGATTCAACCAGTGTCGTTAACAGTGCATCAAAACCGTTGACGGCAGCCTCTCCTTCGGTTCGAATCAAAACATAGTCAGGCATGTGATCAAAATGTATTTCGAATTTCATTGCGTCCACGTTTACAGCCAGCCGATCATTGCCAGACCGCAGACGGTCTTTGCATCGACTATTTTTCCTGAACGGAAAAGATCGATTGCCTCGCGCCTGCTGACGATCATTGTTTCTATTATCTCGTCAGCGTCACGCCGTGCCTTGACCGGCGACAGGTCTTCGGCTTTGTACACAGTCAGTTTTTCAGTCGAGTAGCCCGGAACGGGATAGAGAATGCCGAGGCGGGTCAGTTTCCCTGCCCGGTAGCCGGTTTCCTCGCGGATCTCGCGCCGGGCGCAGCGCAGGGGCTGTTCGTTTTTCTCGAGAGTGCCCGCCGGCATCTCGTAAATCCATGCATCGAGCACCGCCCGGTACTGTTTGAGCAGTATCAGTGTTGCGCGCTTTAAAAAAGGAACGATAACAACCGCACCCGGGTGGTCGACCCATTCAAGAACAGCCTGATGGCCGTTGGGAAGAGCTCGTTTTTCCATCATAATGTTGAGAAACGCCCCCTGGTAGGCGCGGTGTTTTTTCGACATGCGCTGTAGCCCCGAATATTTTACAAATTTCCGAGATAGTGCCGGATCACTTCGATCGTTCCGCTGCCGGCGGCTGACTGCGCCACAAGACCCCCGGCCGCCTCCACGGCAGCCGCTACTTCAGGCGACGCATTCGACGGGCAGCCGACCTTTTTTGTTACCGATCCGTTCAGCATACTGATATCGTTGATGCCGTCGCCGACGCTGATTATCATATCCTGCCGTATGCCGAGATGCTCGGCGCAGGCCGACAGCAGGCGACCTTTTGAAAACCGGGTGTGCAGGACAAAGCTCCACTCGTGATTGCCTGAAAGCTGGGCGTTCGGCCACGGTTTGATGAACGAGCGCAGCATGGTTCGCAAATCTTCGGTCTGCTCGGCGGGCACAAGAAAAGCGAATACGATATCATTGATCACTGAGTTTACAACCGAAAAGGTTCTTTCAATCCTGCTGCGCCATTCGCTGAAATACGGAGAAATGCTCTTCCACAGCTCGGCGTGAAGAAGCATCTGCTGTTTGTTCCAGGCGCTCAGCGGTGTATAGCCGTCTTCACGGTCACGCATCAGGATAAAACGCTGGCAGCTGAGAATAGCCGAAGGCCGGTCATCGGGTTCCAGGAGTCCGGCGATGTCGACCATGTCATCGGTGTAGCGGTCTGAGTTCATGACCCAGGCAACTCCTTTGGTGCGCAACTTTCTCAGACAGTCGACCACGGCAGGATCCATCTCGAGCCGCGGATCGTACCGCACCGAGGTTCCGTCAAGATCAAGAGCAACGAGATACTGCGGCACTGTATCCATTATGTCACGCTTTAGCAGTGTATAATGTTATTTTTCAGTAGTATCACAGTCCGGCAGAGTATGCTGTTTTCTTTTCTGGGCCGGAAGTACAGCAGTAAACAGTTTGAAAATTGTATCACGCAGAGTGAGACCATGCAAATATTTGGCTGACCGAAAATAAAATCAGCAGTTAATAAGCATTTGATTTTTAATACAGTGTTATATATTCTGTGAAATATTTTCAAGCATCATACATGTTCACAGTACCGGAGCACCTGTGCAGACATTCATACTCGGTATCGATATCGGCGGCACAATGATCAAAGGCGGCCTGTTCTCTGTCGACGGACAGCTGATACGCAAGCAGTCCGTACCAACACAAGCCGATGCATCTGCCGAAGCCCTGTGTTCAGGCATCGAGGAACTCATCTCGTTATTGCGGCCTGAAAATGAGCCCGTATCATCTCTCGGTATCGGCATTGCCGGTCTTCTTACCCCGGAGCGTGACCGACTCATCGAGTCTCCGAACCTGCCGGCTCTTCATGATGTCGGCCTTAAAAGCATGCTTGCCGATCGTCTCGACATGAGCGTGCATCTCGAAAACGATGCCAATGTCGCAGCTCTCGGCGAACTCTGGGCCGGCGCAGGAATGGGCATTTCGAATTTTCTCCTTTTTACGCTTGGAACAGGTATCGGATCCGGTCTTATTCTGAACGGTTCATTGTGGAAAGGCGAAGCCGGCAAAGCGGGTGAATTCGGCCACATTACCGTTGACCACTCACCCGACGCCCCCCAGTGCGGCTGCGGCAGACGCGGCTGCCTGGAAGCCCTCAGCTCGGGCACGGCTATCGTTCGAATGGCGCGGGATGCGCTGCAGGCTGATCAGCCGACATCGCTTCAGTCCGATTTCCGGACCTGTCCGGAACGCCTTACGCCTGAAATCGTTTACCGGGCGGCAAAGCAGGGTGACGATCTCAGTGTATCGATATACCGTACTGCCGCCTGCAGGCTGGGCACAGCCCTCGGTACAGTAAACAACCTGCTGGATATTCATACCTTCATCGTCGGCGGCGGGGTAAGCAAAGCGTTTGATATAATGGATGAAATCGTACGCGAGGAAGCCAGGCGAAGAATGTTTTCCGTATCGCATGATCGCTTGAGGATCATGCTCTCCAGGCTCGGCAACGATGCCGGTATTTTCGGTGCCGGCTTCCTGGCGCTCCAGTCACGCGCCTGAAAGCGCTATTCGGCTGCCTGCAGAAAAAGCTCTGCAATCCTCTCGGGAATCTCCCCGACCCGCGAAACACCTGCACACTTCTTGAATTTCCTTACCGGCACTACGGCTTTTGCCATGGCGCGATGACCGCCGGCAGTGCCCATGTCACCGAACACGCGCTGTACCAGCTCGCCGGCATGCTTGACATACCCGACGTTACGAACGCAGCACACGATGTTCCTGTCGCAGATACCGGTAACAACCGCCCAATCGGCACCTCCGATCTGGAGGCAGAAATCCGCCAGACGCGGCAGTATGTCATCGCGGGCGACATTCCCGGCATAGGCAAACAGCATCGAATCGAATATCCGAACGGTTTTGAGGGATTTCACAAAGCAGTGTACCTCATCGAATTCAAGGCTCGGATTTTCGATGCGCCGCAGCATGTTTATGTTTGCAAGCGGGTACAGGTGTGTGAATGCTTTGATATCCGCCTGGCTGATCCCGCGTTCCAGGAACATGGTGTCGGTTTTAATGCCGTAAATCAGGGCAGTTGCCAGGCGCTGGGTGATGCGTATGCCCTCATGGATAAGATACTCTGCCAGTATTGTCGATGTCGCCCCGTATGATGGCCTGATATCGACATATGCTGCATCGAATTCAGCCTGCGACGGGTGATGATCGATGACAATATCAGCGCTGACACCTCTATCGGCAAAATAAGGAGGCGCTACATCTACCATCGCTACGGCGCTGTACTGTGAAAGCATGGTTTCGGTGACAGTGGCAACGGGGATATCAAGCAGTTTTATCATCGATATGTTTTCGCTGCGGGTTACCGCGCCGAACGTACCGAGAGGAGCGGTCTGCTTGTTGCGCCCCATCAAAACGCGCAGCGCCAGGCCGCCGGCGATCGCATCGGGGTCGGGATCGTTCTGCAGCAGTATCAGAACATTGTCGACTCGGCTGCTGATCTGTTTCAGGGCATTTACCTTTTTGGCGTTCTCATGTTTTCTGTATGCAAGACGCACCTGGTCCGTTATCAGATCATCGAGGCAGATACAATGTGATACACCTCCATCTGCATCAGCACCGTAATCAGGGTTTTTTCGACTTATAACGATTCTGGGTATGCACGCAGGTATCGGCGCTGCGTCCCTCAGACAGCGTTTTGCGGATTCCGGCGTGCTGCAGAACAGTATAATACTGTCTCCTTCCTTAATATCAAGACAGGTAAGCTGCGGTCCGCCTGCCTTTGTTTCCGTCACTACCTCAAGGTTTGTTGCGCTGCAAACACGTTCGGCGGTTATCTCATCTCTGACCACGACAACGGCCCGATCATGATGCGCCGCCGTTGATTCGAGCAGGGGTATAAAAGCGTCGTCATCAAGAAGCAGAATCGTTCTCATGGTGGAAGCTGGGGATAAATGCTGCGCTACCGCTTAAGGATGCGGATTTGAGGTCTGAAGGACCGAATGCTGCGGACCGATTTGCCGCCGCTGAATACTCTGACCGTTCCCGTTGATTCCGACACCGTTACCGCGACCGCCCCGGTGTGCGATGAAATGGCTGCGGCGGCAGCATGCCGCGCACCGAGTCCCTTCACAAGCGAGGTTTTACCTGCACCGGCATGCAGAAACCTGCCGGCCGACATAACAACGCCGTCCTCGCGTATGACAAACGCGCCGTCTATCAGCGTAAGCTCCTTTATGCTTTCCTGTACCTTCTCATCGAAAATATTGCGCTCATCCTCGGCGTAGCCCCGAAACGGATTGAAAATCATCGGTTTTGACAGCTCTAACACTTTATCCGTATCACCGACGACGAATATTGTGCCGACCGGCGCACCTTCACGGCCCTCCTGGCCGATTTCCATCGCCAGGTTTATGACCATAAAAAGCAGATCAACGGGAATATTTTTTCCGATACGTTTTAAATCATGCGGTGATATCGGACCGTAATTCTCCTCGATCCTGACAATGCGAATCGTGTCGATCAGCTTCCTGCCGCCCAGGCTGTACAGGCACACGACACGCTCGCCCTTCTTTACCTTTCCCGCTTCCATGGCGGACCGGAGTATATAATCCAGTCTATCGCTGCGTGCGACACCGGTAAAATCACACAGAAACGTCTCAACGTTAATGGATTCGCTCAGGCGCTTACTGGGAACGGCGATTACAAACTGATTTTGTGCATATACCGTCTGTATCGCCTTCCAGAGTGTCAGGCTTTCGCAGACGACAATTATTTTTTTTATTTTAAGCTTGTCGGCTGTTGCAGCGGCCTCTTCGATAATTGTCTGGATTTCCCTGTCGTTCGCACGTTCGGCCATTTGTATGCACCATACCTCTGCAGTGCTGTTAGATCGTCCAAGTGATATATCGGGACAATTTACAACAACTTTAACAAAAACATTATTTTTTCGTTGTTTTTTGAATAAACTGCAGGATTCTGTCTCGCTCGTTCAGGAGGTCGCGCTGCAGTGCGCCGTCAGCCCGCTGTAGAAGCAGGTCAAGCATGAGTTCCGCGTCATGAGAGATATCACGTGAGGTTGTGCCGCACTTCAGAAGCTCCGGCAGGCAGGCTGCGACAGACCGCAGGAAACCGCGGCACTGCCGCCTGAGCTCAATACTGTCCTGCAGCAGGACATGCACTTCCGGTGCATGCCGGTAATACAGGCCGATCCACCGTCTGCCGTTAGTGCTGTTCTCAAGGACAGCATCGCGAAATCTGTAAAAAAGTCTCAGCGGAAGCCCGTCCGCAAAGCTCGACACCGGACAGGTGATATCTGTTTTCAGAGAAAAGTTCAAAGGTGTTTCTTCGTTGTTTTCGATATCCACCTGACGCTCGATGTCCATCAGCACCCCTTTACGGGCGATGATCGTATAATCATCATAGGCGGATGAAAGCGGCAGCAGATAGTATCCCCCTCCGGAGGTAGTCGTCGTGTTCGCCGTCGTACCTGAAAGATCGCCGATAACCGCCGAGACGGTAGCGTTGTCGATCCCCTCGCCGGTAAAACCGTTTTTCACCTCGCCCGACAAATACCCGAAATCACTGCCGACTGTTACGATTTTATAGGTCGGCACGGGTTCGCACGCACCGGTCACGTTGACACGATACAGCCACTCACCGCCGCGGGCGTCATCGATTGCAATCGATCGGCTGTAGCCGACATTTATTTCAAACGGGGCTCCGTCCGGGCGCGCCCCTGAGGCGTTTGTAATATCAAGCTCAAATGCGCACTCATCCTGATAGGCAGAAACAGCGGCATCGAATAATCGGAATTCCCCGGCTGTCCTGGACGAGCTTCCCGAGATCTCGAACAAATCCTCGCCGACGACTTCCTCAAATCCTCCGGAAGGAAAGTCGGTCGTAACCACAACGTCCCAGCGTCCGATCAGATTTCCGGAGGTTACCCCATCGGTGCTGACTATGTTCAGCACGGCATTGAGTGCCGTATCGCTCTGCACCTCGACATCGTCGTTTTCCGGGTAAGCGCTTGCTATCAAAAAATTCTCGTTGTTGAAAATTTCTATACGGGTTCTGTTTTTGGTAAAATTCGTGTTTGTACCGATGACACTGATCGAAACACGCTCACCGGGCGAACCGCTGCCGGGTATGACGCTGAGGATGCTCGGGGTTCCCGAGGTGAACGTGATGTTGAGCGTCTGCCTGCTGAGACTGTTCGTGACGGCTACCGGCTCCTGGGCCGTATCGCCTGCAGCAGGAGTTCCCACGATCTCCTGGACGATATTCAGCGCAAAAGGCTTGCTTATTCTGTTTCCGTACAAATCGGTTACCGTCACCATCAGGGGCACGGGTCCCACGCCGAGGGATCCCTGCTCGGAATAATGCGTGTAGATACCGTCCTGATAGCTTATGAGATCTTCAATATTTGAAATACCGAAAACATAGGTAAACACGCCGTCGCCAGCGACATCGTCTTCAAAAAGTCCGTCGTCGAGCATCTGCTCACGCGATATTGCAGCTGCAGCAGTTGCATTGTCACCGTCAAGGGCATCCTGCGAGGTGACGCCCGTAAGGCCGAGCCGGCTGAGATCGATTTCAACCGAGGCGATACGGCTTAAAACATTTGTTCCCTCGGATTCCGATGTAATCGCAGCTGAAATCTCTGTCGGATTGCCGTTGTTTTCGATAGCCGACAGGCTGAGCGATACATCGATGTCCAGGTCAGGCTCCCGTGTCTCACGCGTATCTTCGCCGATGCAGTACAGGTACCCGTCATCGGATCCTACATACAGCCGGCTCCCGGACCCGATTGCAGGCGATGACCTGACTGCACCGAGTGTTCCGTAGCGCCACTTCAGCGATCCGTCCGGAAACAGCGCATACACGGCTCCGTCGTCTGAGCCGAAATAAATATCTCCGTTGCCGTCGACTGCCGGTGACGACCTGACGGAGCCGAGCGTTGCATAGGTCCACTCTAATTCTCCGTCACCGCTGACGGCATAGAGCCGGCCGTCATCGCAGCCGACATACACCATTATTTCACCGTCATCGCGCTCGTCGATCGCCGGCGACGTGAATATGGGGCCCCCAAGCCTGCGCTTCCAGATATACTCCGCCTCTTCACCCGAAGAAATGTTTTCATTAAGTGCATACAGGTACCCGCTGCTGTCGCCTATATATACTCTGCCGCCGTATACTGCCGGAGCGCCGTACGCATCGGCGTTGACATCGAACCGCCACTTTACCAGCGAGGACGAATTGTCGGAACCGGCGGCATTCGGATTAAGTGCAAACAGATAGTCTCCGCCGCAGAAAAAAACCGTGTTCCCGGAAAAGGCCGGTGCGGTCTTGATTGATCCGTTTGCAAAATAGCTCCAGCTGATGACCTCGTTTCTGAGTATTTTCTTGCTCTCATGCTCATAGCCCGACATGTCGGGATTGAGCGTCAGGGCAAGCATCGTCGCATCATCGGTTCCGACATACGCGGTGCTGCCGGATATGACCGGTGATGCGGCGATATCCTGCATCATTTCACTCTTCCATTGCAGTTCCCCGCCTGCATCAAAGTAATATACATACCCGTCCGTCGTTATCACCATCACCGATCCGTCGGCTGCAACAGCAGGCGATGCTGCAACAGGTGCATCAACGTTATAGACCCATCCGTCCCCACCGTCCGGATCGATTGCAGCAGCATACCCGCCTTCGGTTGCCGCATACACAACACTGCCGTCCACGGCAGGTGAAGAGCTCACGGGGCTGTTGTCGTAGCTGACCCGCCATCGCCATTTCAGCTCGATTTCCTCAGGGGGACCGACAAGACTGCTTTTACCGGTACGTGCTGCATTGCCGCCGAAAGTCAGCCATTCGCCGTCGGTCTCAGTTGACCCGTCATCCTGAGCCGGACTTATGCCGCCTGTCACAAGGCATACGGCAAATGCAATAATGAGTATGACAAACCGGCGCACTGTTTTATTTGTTGTTTCCTGTTTCATGCCGGCAGCGTCAATTCGAAAGGGTTAGCGTCATGGACATTTCAAGCGGAAATTCGAAATCATCAAACTGCGCAACAGCTGATACAACAATAATCCCGGTCGACATATACGGGTTGACATCGATAAGATATGCAACGCTGTCAAGGGCCGATGTGTATTTCGGTTCAACGATTTCAACAAAATCGAAGGCTCCTCCCGTCAGTGTCAAAAAGATGCCGCCGGTAACATAGAATATTTCAGACCCGGCGGAACCGACCGGCGCAATCGAAACCGTCAGCTGGTGTATTTCCATATCCGGAGCGATGGCTGCCACAGCGGTGATATGGGTGCTCTGGGGTTTGCCCAGCGTGCCGTCAAACTCGAAATCAAACGATCGCGAGTCACCCGGTATGAGAACGACGCTGGTAAGCATTGTGGATCCGTCAATCTGTGCTTGTGCATCCGTGCAGATCGGACACAGCATACATGCACAACACATCAAAAACCGCAGCCCGGCATTATGAAGTATCGTAAACGATCGCATCTGACTAATCATTCCTTTCTGGGAGTCGATAATATAGTAAAAACAGCCCTTGGAAAAAAGTTTCTTCAAAGTAGCACAAATTTTTTTAATGCAACAGGGTATTTTTCTTTTATCATACCAGTCGCTGCGCATACCCTCAAGACAGGACCGGTTTTGTAGCTTGCATTTTTTATGATTGAAATATTTTATTTTATTGCTATAATTAACAGATTTTGCATTATACCATAATCGTTACTCCATGGAGGAATAAATTAATGGGAAAGGTATGCAGTATTTGCGGCAAGGGGCGTCAGGTCGGCTATAAAATCAGCCATGCCCACAATAAGACGAAAAAGACCTGGAAGCCGAATATTCAGAAGGTCAAATCGTTCAAGAACGGAACAACCAAAAAAATATATGCCTGCACCAGATGCATTCGCTCCGGGTATATCAGCAAACCCGACAAAAGGGTAACGGGCCCGCAACAGTAATGTTGTATCCTTCTCCGGCCGGTAAAAAGCCGTTTCGGCAAGCTGTTCATGGAATTTCCGGCAGCCGGCTAGAGCACTTCACTCTATTCTATTGCCTTTTTCCGGTGCCCGCCCTGATTGTGCGAAAATGCAGGAGCTTCTTCAGCCGCGATTTTTTCGCAGCCGGAGGCTGATCCTTCCCGGCTGCACTATTTTGATACATGCCTTAGCTAATGCCTGAGACGCTCGACTTTCAGTACATACCTGACTTTTCTGACCGCCTGCACTACTTCTTCGAGTTTTTCCAGGCTGCCGATCTCGATGTCAAAAATGCAGGTGGCTTTTTTTTCAGGTGTGGTCCTGATCTTGGCATTGATAATATTCGTTCCGTTCGCTGATATGGCCGATGTAATATCGGCAAGCACACCCTGCCGGTCCTCACTGATGACCTCAATCGGTACCGTGGCACGATAGCTCGTATTGATATCCCACTGAGCCTCTATAATCCTTGCCGGATCAGCACCATCGATAAACGGACAGTCCTGCGTATGTACCGTTACGCCCCGTCCGCGTGTAATAAAGCCCTTGATCGTATCGCCCGGAATGGGATTGCAGCATTTACCGACCCGCACCATAATGTCATCCATATTCTGGATGCGAATTCCGCGCCCCTGCTCAGGAGGCCTTTTACCTTTCCTTTTTGTAATGATCTCCTGCTCATCGACATCCTCGTTTTTCTTGAGATAGGCATTGACTACCTGGCGGGCACGAATCCGGCCCTGCCCCACAGCGGCAAAAAGATCTTCATGATCTTTTATGCGCTCCCGCGAAAACGCCTCGAGCAGTTCGCTGTCTTTTGCTATGCCCGCAAAGCTGACCTTGTTTTTTCTGAACTCCTTCTCGCATATCTCACGCCCCAGAGAGATACTGCGCGCCCGCTCCTGCTGTTTCACCCAGTGACGGATTTTGCTTTTAGCGCGTGATGTTTTGACGAATTTCAGCCAGTCGCGACTGGGATTCGCACCTGGCTGCGTCAGGATTTCGCAAACATCGCCGCTTTGCAGTTCCTGCTTCAGCGGCGCAATGATGCCGTTCACCTTGGCGCCGTTACAGCGGTTGCCGACATCGGTGTGTATCCGGTAGGCAAAATCAACCGGTGTCGATCCGTTCGGCAGCTCGAAAACCTCCCCGGCCGGAGTAAACACATACACCTCATCCGGAAAAACATCGACCCTGAAGGTTTCAAGCAGATCCTGCGAATCGCCCGACTCGGCATGCGACTCGACAACCTGCTGCAGCCAGGCAAACCGCTGATCGTGCTTCTGCTCGATTTTACGGCCTTCCTTGTATTTCCAGTGGGCGGCAATGCCGTGCTTTGCGACCGTATCCATTTCCTCGGTCCGTATCTGAAACTCCACGCGCTGACCGTAGGGACCCACCACCGTTGTATGCAGCGACTGGTACATGTTCGCCTTCGGCAGAGAAATATAATCTTTGAACCTCCCCGGTATCGGCTTCCAGATAGAGTGAACGATGCCGAGCACTTCATAACATTCTTTCCTGCTCTTGACGATGACCCGTACGGCCGTAAGGTCGTAAATCTGACTGAAGTTAAGATTTTGGTTCAACATTTTATTATAAATGCTGTATAGATGTTTCGGTCGGCCCATGATACTTGCCGTAATGCCGAACTGCTGCACTTGCTCCTGGACGATACCGATCACCTCCTGAACGTATTTTTCGCGCTGCTCGGCGGTGACAACCAGCTTGGTCTCAATTTCCTTGTGAATTTTTTCGTGTATATATTTCAATGACAAGTCTTCCAGTTCGCGCTTGAAAAGAAAAAGACCGAGCCTGTTGGCAAGCGGCGCATATATGTCGATTGTCTGCTGGGCGATTCTCTTCTGCTTGTCAGCAGGCATGCTGCCCAGCGTCCGCATGTTGTGAATCCGGTCGGCCAGCTTTACCAGGATGACGCGGATATCCTTCGACATCGCCAGCATCATTTTTCTGAAATTCTCGGCCTGCTGTGCGCGCCGGTCCTTGCTGGAAAGCTTGCTGATTTTCGTGACCCCGTCCACAAGAAAAGAAACCTCCGGCCCGAACAGCTTTTCAATTTCACCGACCGTCGTGTAGGTATCCTCCACGGTATCGTGCAGAAGGCCGGTTGTGACGGCATATTCGTCAAGGTTCATTTCCGTAAGAATATAGGCGACAGAAAGCGGATGGTTCAGATACGGCTCGCCGGACATGCGCGACTGACCGTGATGCACCTTTGCGGAAAAAACATACGCTTTTCTTACCAACTCGGTATCGGCATCAGGATGATACGACAGCATCATATCGATAATATCGTTGATTCTGATAAAACGCCGCGTATCCATCATTCTCTACCACATACACATCAGGGGTGAAATAAACGGCCGGCAGGGAATTCAACGACTGCCCTGAAACGTCGGGACAGATTCACCCCCGACCGCACGTCGGCTGAAGAAAAACAAAACAACACTGAAATTCTCACGAGGGATTACATAGTCGCTAAACTGCACTGATCGTGCATACTGACGTCTTCGCCTGTCGAAGATTCCGTCCGCATGTCGGGGAAGGCAAGGGTTTTGATTCGCAAGCGACTACTGCGTGCCTTCCCGAGTGAGACAATAAAACGACCCTGCGTTTGGGAATGAGCCTGTGCCGGCACGTGCCGAAAAATCATATAAAGCCGCAGCACGATCTCCGGTTAACAAAACCGTCCAAACAGGCATCAACGCAGCATTTTTCCTACAGCAGCGGAAACGGAATCTGCTGCATACTGCTTCATCTCACCTGTCCCGCGCCATTTAACATCAACGCTGCCGTCCTTTGAAATTCCCTTGCCGACGGTGATGCGCAAAGGTATGCCGACAAGATCGGCATCCTTGAACTTTATGCCGGGACGTTCATCCCTGTCGTCAAGCAGCACATCGGCTCCCTGTTCGATCAGAGCTCCGTAAATCCGTTCAGCGGCGTTTGCCTGAGCGGTATCGGTCGGATTGACCAGCACGATCAGCACATCGAACGGCGCGATGGGCTTGGGAAATATAATACCGTTCTCATCATGTGACTGCTCAATCGCGGCTGCGACGGTTCTGCCGACACCGATACCGTAGCAGCCCATAATCATGGGACATGATCTGCCGCCGTCATCAAGGTAGGTGGCGTTCATGGACTCGCTGTATTTTGTGCCGAGCTTGAAAATATGCCCCACCTCAATACCGCGCATCGTCGTCAGTGAACGACCGCATTTCGGGCATGCATCGCCCTCACCGGCGATGCGTATGTCTGCGTACTCCCGGACCGTGAAGTCGCGACCCTCGTTAACGTTGACACAATGAACGTCAGCTTCGTTACCCCCGGTTACCATATTCGAATGATCCCGCAGCCAGTTGTCGGCAATAATTCTGACGCCCTCGAGTCCGACCGGTCCGGCAAACCCGCGGGTGGCTCCGGTAATCGTTTCGATAGATGCTTCATCGGCAAGCTCGAGAAAATCGCAGGCTAGATAATTTTTCAGTTTGATTTCATTTATTTCATGATCTCCCCTGACAAGCGCCACCACAGGCTTGTCCGATGTAGTAAAAACAAGTGTCTTGATAAGCTTGCTCGGCTGCACGCCGAGAAAACCTGAGACCTCCTCAATTGTTTTCATGCCGGGCGTCGGCACGCGCTCCATCGTTTTATTCTCACCTGCCCGGCCGCCCCCGTCCGGCTGCCTGATTTCCGCTTTTTCGGTATTTGCGGCATAGTCGCACGACGAGCAGGTGACTATTATATCTTCACCTGTGTCGGCCAGTACCATAAATTCATGCGAAAAGCTGCCGCCGATAGGTCCGCTGTCGGCTTCTACCGGCCTGAAGTTCAGGCAGAGCCGTTCGAAAATTCTCGAATACGTTTCATACATGGCGCGGTAGCTCTTCTCGGCGCCTTCCTCATCGATATCAAAACTGTAGGCATCCTTCATGATAAATTCCCTGGCCCGCATCACGCCGAACCTGGGTCGAATTTCATCCCTGAATTTAATGTGTATCTGGTACAGATTGATCGGCAGCTGACGGTACGACGACACAACGCCCCTGACAAGGTCGGTAATCACTTCTTCATGGGTCGGGCCGAGGCAGAACTCCCTGTCATGTCTGTCTTTCAGCCGCAAAAGCTCTTTTCCGTATACGTTCCATCGCCCGCTCTCATGCCAGATTTCCGCCGGCTGCACAAACGGCAGGGTCAGCTCCAGGGCTCCGGCCCGGTTCATCTCCTCCCGCACGATGCGGGTTGTCTTCTGCATAACACGTTCACCCAGCGGTAGCGTTGAGTAAACACCTGCCGCCAGCTTTCTTATCATGCCGGCCCGCAGCATGAGCCGGTGGCTGATGACTTCGGCTTCAGCCGGGTCTTCGCGCAGGGTCGGCAATAAAAATCTGGTAAAACGCATTCGTCTCTACCTCCATACAATCACTGTTCTGTTTTTATTCGGCTGTGCGTCCGCTCACTCATTTTCCAGAATCTCTACTTCTTTCAGCAGCTCATCAAGCACTGCTTCTTTAGGGCACTTTTTTATGATGCGACCCTTTTTGAAAATAACGCCGGTTGTTCTGCTGCCGGCCAGCCCGATATCCGCCTCCCTGGCCTCACCGGGCCCGTTGACCTCGCAGCCCATTACGGCAATCTTGAGGGGTTTGCGCATGCCTGTCAGTTTTTTTTCAAGCCTGGAAGCAATACGCACCACATCGATCTGACGACGTCCGCAGGTAGGGCATGAAATCAGCTCCGGACCCCGGCGGCGTATGCCGAGTGCTTTTAATATTTCAAAACCGACCCGCACCTCCTCGACCGGGTCGGCGGACAGCGACACGCGCAGCGTATCCCCGATGCCTTCCGCCAGCAGCACACCGAGTCCCACCGCCGACTTGATCGTTCCTGAAAAAGCGGTTCCCGCTTCTGTAATACCGATATGCAGCGGGTATCGCGTTTTTTTCGCAACGAGGCGGTAGGCCTGTACGGCGGTCATAACATCCGCGGATTTGATTGAAAGCTTTATCTCCCTGAACGACATCTCCTCTACCAGCCCGATGTTGCGAAGCGCGCTTTCCACGAGAGCCTCGGGGGTAGGATGCCCGTACTTTTTCAGCAGGTCCTTTTCAAGCGATCCTGCATTGACACCTATTCTTACTGAAATACCCTTGTCCGCCGCCTTGGCTATAACGGCTGCAAGGCGATGTCTGCCGCCGATATTGCCCGGGTTGATCCGTATGCCGTGTATAGGAGCATCCATGCTCACAAGCGCCAGCCGGTGGTTGAAGTGGATATCGGCGATCACCGGTATCCGCGAAGCCGCAGCAATCTTTTTGAGGGCTTCGGAAGCGGATTCGTCCGGCACAGCAACTCGCACGATTTCGCAGCCTGCACGCTCAAGCCTGCGTATCTGGGCGCGAGTCGCACGAACGTCTCGGGTATCGGTACTGGTCATCGACTGCACGCTTATCGGTGCGTCACCCCCGATCTGAACACTCCCGACATTGATCTTCCTTGTTTTTTTTCTTTTTGTCGCCGCTGCTGGCTTATCAGTCATAACCGCATTCTCCGCTTCTTCTGATCCTCAACACCGTGCACGTCCGATTAGCTGCTCCACCGTCTCATACCCCCGATCGCGCATATAATCCGATATTCCCTGAATGATTTTTGCGGGAGCGGCCGGGTCGACGAACAGGCCGGTCCCGATCTGCACAGCCCGTGCCCCGGCCAGAAGAAACTGCAGCGCGTCATCCGGGCCGAGTATGCCGCCTATGCCGATAACCGGTATCGATACCCGCTGCACCGTCTGCCACACCATGCGGAGTGCGATCGGCCTTATCGCCGGACCGGACAGTCCGCCGGTACCGTTGGCAAGCACCGGCCTGCATGTCTCTGTATCGATTACCATACCGGTAACGGTGTTGACGAGCGAAAGCGCGTCGGCTCCTGCGGCTTCAACCGCAGCGGCGATTTCAGCAATATCGGTAACATTCGGAGAGAGCTTTACTATCAGCGGTTTTGCGGTTGCCTTCCGTACCGCACGCACAAGATCTGCCGCCATCCTGCGATCAGTACCGAATGCGATACCGCCCTTGTGTATATTCGGACATGAAATATTCACCTCCAGGGCGTCTATAATATCGATGACGCTGAGGCGCTCAGCCAGATGAACATAGTCGCTTACCGTCGAACCGTAAAAATTGACGATGACGCGCGTCCCGCATTTGCGCAGAAACGGAATTTTGTCTTCGACAAACCGTTGCAGTCCGACATTGTGAAGACCGATGGCGTTCAGCATTCCCGAAGGTGTTTCAGCAATGCGCGGGGGAGGGTTGCCCGGCGAGGGCTTCAGTGAAATGCCTTTGGTGACAATGGCACCAAGTCCGGCGGCATCTATGAGTCCCGCATATTCATCGCCGTAGCCGAATGTGCCGGAAGCCGCCATGACGGGATTAGAAAAACCAATGCCTGCAATTTCAATATTCAGGTCGATCATAGGCCTCTTGCGTATTGCGTGACAGTCCAGGCGGACATCATCCCGGTCGGGCATATCAGGGGGATATCCTGAGATCACGGTTCAAAATGATTGTCCCGGCGGAGCGATGATTTACGCATGTGCAGTTCTCACAAATCGATGTCAATCGACAGCATTCCAGTCGATATCTCTTGCATTAAAAACAGGGCCGTCGCGGCACACCCGCCAGTACCGCTCACGCGCAGCATGCGAGCTGTCGACGACGCAGCCGAGGCATGCGCCGACCCCGCACGCCATTCGCGCTTCAAGAGAAATCTGGCACTGAAGTTCTTTTTCATCGGCAATGCCGGCAAGCATACGTGCCATCGGCATCGGACCACAGCCGAACAGATGCATACCGTTTCCTGAAATTTCGCTGAGATACGACCGAACGATATCGGTTACCAGGCCGCGCTCCCCGCTGCTGCCGTCCTCGGTGGCGGTAATGACCCTGCACGATGCCGCGAGCTGTTTCACGAAAAAGTCTATGTCGGCATGCGTGCGGCCACCGAGAACACACGTGATATCACCTGAAAGCTTTGCGGCGCACAATCTGTCTGCAAGAAAAACCAATGGAGCGGCTCCGACACCGCCGCCGATCAGCAGGGCATGGAGCATCTCACCGCCGGCGTCGAACCCGTTCCCGAGGGGCCCGACAACATCAATTACCTGGCCGGCACACCACCGCGACATTATAGCGGTACCGCTTCCGCGCACCAGGTAGAAAATATCAAAACATTGGTCATGCACGCGCCCGATGCTGAAGGGACGCATTAACAGAGGAGCGGTTGTCCCGCCGGCCGGGCGAAACATTACAAATTGACCGGGCTGCGCTGTGGCGGCTATTTCAGGAGAAGCAATCGTTGCTGCGTATATACCACCGGCATGCCTCCCGTTGCCGACAACACGAGCCGAACACATACCGTACTTTCTGCCGGATACAGGCATAGCTGCTTCACCCTTCATGGCTTACGGGAGTCGCCGCCGACATCAGAACAGCATGTTCGACGTTACCGGGGTAATACGCTCTGCGCCTGCCGACCTGTATAAAGCCGTGTTTTCCATAAAAACACTGTGCCGCAGCATTGCTCTCGCAGGTTTCGAGATGAATCACGCCGGCACCGCTATTGCCGGCATGCTGCATCATATGATGAAGCAGTCGTGAACCGATGCCTGTCCGCTGCCGCGACGGTGTGCATGCGATTTTATTGACAGTGCATTCGTCGCGCACTATCCAGGCGCATATATATCCGATAATTTCAGCGTTGTCGTCCGGTCGTCGGACAGCTGCAAAAGCAATGCTGCAATCCAGATTAATTTCGTGTTCAAACTGTCGCCTGGACCATGGGCTTTCAAAACATCGTCTTTCGATCAGAACGATCCTGTCCAAATCATTCGTGCCGATTTTCCGCAGTTCAACCGCCTGACCCGTCGCATATGTTTGCGTCATCATTTCTGTTTCAAAAGCTCGCTGGCTATACATATATTATTCTGTCCGTAGTTCTTCAAGTCTTCAGCAAGCTGCTGCAGTTGGTCATTGTTGTGACGCACGGTAATAAGCCTGATGAGCATCGGTATATTGACGCCGGTTATAACTTCAACTTTTTTTTCTTCGAGAAACGAAAGGCTCAGGTTTGATGGTGTGCCGCCGAACATATCGGTTAATATCAGCACACCATCGCCTCCGTCGACCTCCCGGATTGCTGCGGCAACTTTTTGCATGGATTCTTCGTTGGGCTCACCCTGCTCGAAACATACCGTTCTCAAACCGTCTACACGTCCGACGATCGAGGTTATTACCGTCTCAATCTCACTGGCCAGGTGACAGTGACAGACAAGAACTATACCTACCATCATACACCCCGGAATTGAATTGCCGCCCCGACATGTCGGGGTAGAGTCCGTATCCCGCTGAAGCGGGAATCTATTACATTCACTTAACAGAAATTTTCACACGGGTTCCCTTGTAAAAAAAAACAGAACGGCCCGGACATACTGAAATCTTCGCCCAAAGGCAGGGTTTTGCTACCCGCGTGAGACAGTAAAACAGTGCTCCTGGGTGATGCACGCGGTTTTGTGGACCCTCATACTGCATCCGAAAGCTTTCCGCTGTTTGGACATGGCCTGATACCATGCCTGCTTTCAGCATCATCAGCCAGGCAGGTCTCAAATGACGAAGAGCACATTATATACGCTGCAAACCATACAGATACACGGCAATACATAGGTACCAGTGAACAATCTGCCGACATCATGCAGGCGTCACTGCACAATCGTCTTCAGACGCGTTCCATATCGCGGTGAATACTGAAAACCCTCTCTCGCTTTGTAGCGTAATGATTTTTCAGGTGGTTGACGATGGCAACGGATCTGTGCCGTCCCCCGGTGCAGCCGACCGCAACAGTCAGATACGATTTGCCCTCACGCTCAAAAAGAGGAATTTGGAATGACAGGAATTCCGTAAGTTTTTCTATAAACTCCTTTGCTTCCGGCCTTTCGAACACGTACTGCGACACCCGTTCATCGTTTCCGGTGAGATCTTTCAGGTCCCTGACAAAATACGGGTTCGGCAGAAAACGCACATCCAGAACAACATCCGCATCATGCGGCACTCCGTATTTATAGCCGAACGACATGTACGTAATCGCCATATCGCGTTTCGAAAAACGCACAAAATATTCTTTCAGAATCGACCGCAGCTGATGCACATTGAGCTCGGACGTATCGATCACTCTGTCGGCATGCGACTTGAGCTCACTCATCATCTCACGCTCACGCACAATTCCTTCGCTGACCGAACCGGCCGAGCTCAGAGGATGCTGGCGTCTGGTTTCGCTGAAACGCTGTATGAGAATTTCATCATCGCAGTCAATAAAAATCAGCTCGGTTTTATAACCCTGCTTTCGAAGCTCGTGAAGCGTCGGGCGAAACTGCTTGAGAAAAGAACCTTCACGGGCATCCATGCCGAGTGCGACCCGTGATATATCATCTGTTGAAATGGTGCACAGTTCGATAAACTTGGGCAAAAGCAGGATCGGCATATTGTCGACACAAAAAAAACCCAGGTCTTCAAGGGCCTTCAGTGCGGTACTTTTTCCCGAACCTGAAAGTCCGCTTATAATAATAATGCTTAAGTCCTTGGTCATGGCGCTCAAAGCGATATTTTTTCATCCTCGGAGATAATGATATCGTAGAGCTGATCCGCATCCCGGGAATCGAGCAGACGTGTCCTGAATGATGAATCCTTAAGAAGCCGGGACAGGCGTGCAAGTGCCTTCAAATGAACGCCCGCGGAATTTGCAGGTGCAACCAGTAGAAAAAAAAGCTGAACCGGCTTGCCGTCTATCGAATCAAAGTCGATTCCCGAAGAACTTTTACCGAACACCAGAGCGATATCCTTGATACCGCTCAGTTTGCCGTGCGGTATCGCGATACCGTTGCCGATTCCCGTACTGCCGAGCTTTTCCCGCTCAATAAGCACACGCAGCAGCTCATCCGAATCAATGGCGGCGCAGGTACTCGCAAGGTGTCCGACAAGCTCCTCAAGAACCTGCTTTTTTGTTTTACCTTTTAAGTCAGCGATAATCAAACTGTTTTCAATATAGTCTCTAATCTTCATGCGGCATATTCCCTGACAAGTCATCAATCATGTGTTTTCAGGTTCTATCAAACCAAGATCACCATCCCGTCTGCGGTAGAGAACGCTGACCTTTTCGGTATCGGAATTGCGGAAAACAAAAAAATCATCTTCTTTTTCACTGATGTGCTTAATAGCATCGTCAGGTGACATAGCCTCAATAAAAACACTCTCTGTTTTAACGATGCTGGGCCGTTCATAACTGTCTGCCGCTGCGCCTGCAAAGACATTATGCCGTGCCTTCCTGTGAAGCTCCTTATGGCTGGTAAGCTTGTCTTTGTGCTTTTTGACCTGGCGCTCGATCTTATCCATAACGAGATCTATGGCTGAGCACATATTGTCCTCGCTAATCTCTTTGGCTGTAATCTGCGCCTTGTTGACATTAACGATTACCTCGGCTATGTGGCTGCGTTTTTCGATCGACAGAATGGCATGCGCTTCGGATATGGTAGAGCTGTATTTCTCAATTCTCGATATTTTCTCTTGAGCGTATTCACGCAATGCGTCGTTTGGTTCCAGATGACGAAACGTTACGGCGATGTCCATTAGTCACTCCTTTTCACTTCCGGCATTATCTGTGTTTTTTTCTTTTTGAGGAAGACAGCACATTGAGCATCTCCCGGTACTTGGTTACGGTGCGACGGGCAATGTTGATACCCTGTCTTTTCAGCATGTTGGCAATCTCCTGATCGCTCAGGGGCTTGTAGTGGTCCTCATTCCGAATGATATCACTGATCTTGTTTTTTACACTTTCGGAAGCTATGGCCTCTCCATTATCGGAAGCAAGGCCGCTGTTGAAAAAATACTTCAGCTCGAAAATGCCGTGCGGCGTATGAACGTACTTGTTGGTGGTTATTCTGCTGATATTGGATTCATGCATTCCGACATCCTCGGCAACATCCCGAAGCACAAGCGGCTTGAGGTGCCCCGAACCGTTTTCGAAAAAGTCCCTTTGAAATCGTATGATGCTGTTCATGACATTTACAATAGTCGTCTGTCGGTGGTACACACTCTTGATAAGCCATACGGCCGATCGCAGCTTATCCTGAATATAGTCCCGAGCCTTGTTTGATTCTACTTCGCTGCTGGAAAGAATGTTTTTATAAAATGAATTAATTCTGAGCTTGGGTTGTCCGTCCTCATTGAGGATGACAACATACTCACCGTCAACTTTTTCCACATAAATATCGGGAGTAATATATTGCGTTTCGTTTGCACCGTATGCGCGTCCCGGTCGCGGCTCCATATCGCCGATAACTTCACAGGCATCAACAACCTCTTTCAGTGAAACCTTGAGACTTTTTGCTATGGTTTGATATTTCTTCCGT
Organism: uncultured Thermodesulfobacteriota bacterium; assembly: GCA_964518865.1. GTDB lineage: Bacteria > Desulfobacterota > WTBG01 > CAIYCZ01 > CAIRTM01 > JANQGV01. Next base: position 31,430 of record CAZFIB010000010.1, on the reverse strand, counting down.
TCAAGCTCCTTCATGTTGTTGGAGATAATGGAAAAAACAAGCGGCCCGGCGTTCGGCAGGAACGCAGCCTGTGCCAGCAGACATTCCTGAAGCGTTCGTGAGGCTACCCCGACAGGGTCGAACATTTTTATCCGTTCATGAACCCGTTCGACGGTTTGCATGTCCGCGCCGGTTTCGGCTGCAACCTCCTCGAGTGTGACCTGAAGATAACCGTTACGATTAAGGTTACCGATAATATATTCACCAATCGCCGTTTCCGTAGCATCGAGGCTGTACAGGTGCAGCTGCCAGAGCAGATGGTCTTCAAAGGATGCCTGGCGGGTAATAACAGGCTCGAGCTCCTCGCGGTCTGAAGCAATGTAGGTACTGCGGGAAGGGCTGACAGAGCTCTCAACATAGTCTTTCCAGTCGAATTCTTTGTCAACCTGATCACCCGGGGACTCGGGTGATTCGTTCGCATCGGGCGTATTCTGTTCCTGCTCACTTTGCAACGTATCGGTCTGCGGCCCGGCATCAAGAGTTTCATCGAGCACCGGATTTTCATCAATCTCCTGACGAATCAAATCCGTGAGCTCAAGGCGCGAAAGCTGCAGCAGCTTGATCGCCTGTTGCAGCTGTGGAGTCATGACAAGCTGCTGTGATAATTTCAGTTGCTGTTTCAGTTCCATGATAATCGCATTAGAAGTGTATCAGCAAATCGCGATTGGCTTTCCCTGCACAACTGCATAACGTTCCTTAAGCAGGCCGGATATGCATTCATCAAACCGCGAATATTACATGCTGAAATTTTCACCTAAATATATACTTCTCGCTCTGCTGCTCTGTATGATCGTTTCAGGTGCACCTTCTTCGAGCACGGTTCCTTCATACATGATGTATGCCCTGTCACAAATATTGAGCGTCTCTCGTACATTATGATCGGAAATCAGCACACCGATTCCTCGGGCTGTCAGTTCACGAATAATTTCCTGTATATCCTGCACGGCAATCGGATCGATCCCCGTAAAAGGCTCGTCGAAAAGAATAAACTGGGGTGACGTCACAAGGGCTCGCGTGATTTCGACACGCCGTCGCTCCCCTCCCGACAGCAGGTAGGCTTTTCGATCGGCGATGTGGCCTATATTGAGATCGTTGAGATGCGCCTGGAGGCGCTCATGCATATCGTCCCGCGTGAGTGGCATTGTTTCCAGAATCGCCAATATGTTTTCCCTGACAGTCAGTTTTCTGAAAATAGATGTTTCCTGAGGCAGGTAGGTAATACCCTTGCGGGCACGAACATACATCGGGCTTTCGGTAATATCTTCGTTATTAAAGAATACCCTTCCCCCGTCGGGATCATACATGCCGACAAGCATATAAAATGTTGTTGTTTTACCGGCGCCGTTGGGCCCGAGAAGGCCGACAACCTCGCCCTGATGAACATCGAGCGAAATGCTGTTGACGACCGTTTTTTCACCAAACCGTTTTATAAGTGAATCAGACCGTAATCGTCCCATATGCCTTCTCGATTACTTACGGTTAGTATGCGGAAATGCTCATTGTATGCTTCAGAAACTGCCGGGCATGCGTGAAGTGAATTCCGCTCGCATACATAATCCAGTATAGCGTATTATTGCGAAAAGACAGCACTCAGTTCTTTTTTTTCGGATGCAGTGTTGCTGAAACCCGTTTGCCCGGCGTTCCCTCGACGAGATACCTGTCATCCTTTAAAAAAACCGTTATTTTTTTGCCCTGAATCACATTATCGCCCTGCCACACCCGCGGATTGCCCGTTGCAACAATTTTCTGAGAAGCATTGTAAAATACAATTTTTTTGCCTGTTGCGATGCGGTCGCCCTGAACGATTTTCACATTCCCGACCGCATAAAGGCGCTTGAGCCCCCCGCTCTGGCTGTAAATGCTTTTGATCCTTTCGGCATAAATAACAATATCACCCTGACGGGCGACAACATTGCCGGTAAACGTTGCGCTGCTGTTTTTATTGTCATATTCAAGCGTGTCCGCATTGATGGATATCGGCCCGTCAAATGACATGGACCGCTGTTTCTTTTTGCCGTGCGCTGCCGGGGGTGCTTCGACGGGCTCTGCGTCCTCCGGATCGAGATCGTCCTCATCCGCAGATTCGTCACGTTCCGGCTCGATATCGTATTGCGCCACACGCACATCGTCTGATTGTGCTTCCGGAACGGTTTCAGGCGGTGCAACCGTACTCCCCGGCATCCCCTCACCGGATTCCTCCACGGGCTCGTGAAGCATGTCACCCTCGAGAACATGGTTGAGTTCATCCTCAAAAGAAATATACTCTCCTTCAGTATTTCCTTTGCGGGGAGAATGATCGCCGGGAAGTTTTCGAGTGCGGTTTTCAGGAATATCAATAGTAACCTGCCGTACGGGAGGAATGAGTTCAGCCAGGTCCATCATCCTCTGATACGTCTTTTCAGCAACATCGGAAACAACCTCTTCAATATCACCGCCCTCGGCAAATGTCTTGAAATACCTGTCTCCGGCAAATGAATTGAAAACCTGCGCATCCATGCTGTAGCTGTTGTTCAGACACGTCAGGCTTCCGAAAACGATAAAATGAGCATCCAGAAGGCCGGCTATGGTCTTCAGCTGGTCTTCACTCATGGATGAATGCAAATCATCCCGCAGCACACGCTTAACGGAGGATTGCTCCGGAACGATAATGTTTCGATGGGAATCAAGCTTTTGAGCAAGCGTACGGGCAATATCTGCGCCTTCAACCTTTGCAGGGCTGAGGCTGAATATCTCGAACGGGAGCACAACAGCCCGTACCGCTGTCGATTGTTTGGCCTGCGCGGAAGTGCAATACAGAAACGTACAGGCAATCAAAAATAATAGTGGCTTTTTCATTGAACCCCCGTTGCATTTACTTTATTGAGTATGGATAAAGTTTGTGCCGAAAGATCCACCCGCATGCCGACTCCGTCGACCGAAAAGCCTCCCCGCCTGATCTGAATCGGATCGTCTGTTTTAATAGAATTGTTTTCATGATTATACACAAATGATTCCGTGCGAATCGTCGTGTTGTCGGGAAGCGTGGCTACAGCGCCGTCGGTAATCATAATATTGCGACTGTCTGTTTCCAACCTGCCGCGGCTGCCCGTCAGCCGATACAGCGATCCGTTTTTTCTGAAAAAAACCACATTCAGATTTACCATTTCAACAAGCTGCTCCTGTCTGAAATGTCTTGCCGTGTCGGCGTGGATTTCCCACTCCTTGAAATTGTCATCATTGCGTGACGTGTATGAAAAGTTTTGGATTTCGACCGTCGGGCTGCCGGCCTCTGACGGACCGGTGTCCTCCTGTATGAAAATCTTTTTCCTGTCGTCACGCAATGCGGCTCCCAGAGCAGCTACAATAATACAGATCGCCACGACAAGAAGCAAGAGCCTTATTCTTTCGATGCGTTTCATAACCGCTTTTCAGCCTTCAAAGTAGCGCGCGGTCACCGAGTGCCAGCGGCCGCTTGCCTTGAGGAGAAAATCACACACTTCTCTCACTGCGCCCTTGCCGCCGCTGCAGCGGGTGACCATATCTGCTGCGGCGAGAACCTCCGGCACCGCATCCGGCACTGCAACGGACAGCCCGCAGCGTTTCAGTATCGGGAGATCAGGCAGATCGTCACCCACAGCACAAATTTGTTTGTCATCAAGCTTTTTGGTTTGCAGTATATCCTCATACGCCTCGATTTTCCTGAGCGCCTTCTGGTAAACCGTCCCGATACCAAGATCGTCTGCCCTGATCTGTACGGCCCGGGAGCTCCTTCCGGTTACAATAGCAACGTCAATTCCTGCACGCATTAGAAGTTTTATGCCATGGCCGTCGCGGGCGTTGAAACTTTTCAGCTCATCGCCCGTATCGGCATACACAATCGATCCGTCCGTCATAACACCGTCGACATCAAGAAGCAGAAGCCTAACCGTGCTCGCCTCTTCACTGATATCTGCAGATTGCTTCACGGGCGCCGTCATGCAATTCCCGCCTTGAGAATGTCATGCAGATGGACAATTCCTTCGACCATATGTTTGCCATTCGACTGCACGAACAGTGACGTGATCGAATGCTTCTCCATGAGCTGCAGCGCTTTTGCTGCAAGGGATTTTCTATCTATTGTTTTCGGCGACGTCGTCATGATATCACGCGCGCACTTGGCGAGCAAATCCCCGCCGGCCTCCAGTCCGCGGCGCAGATCACCGTCGGTGATAACTCCGATCAGGGTTCCGTCACGACTGCACACACCGGTAACGCCAAGCCGTTTTGTGGTCATTTCTATCAGAGCCGTTTTTACCGGGTCATCCTCCTGAACAAGCGGTACGGCATCTTTTACGTGCATAATGTCTTCAACACATAAAAGCAGCTTCTTCCCCAGCGCACCGCCGGGATGAAGCACGGCAAAGTCCTCCTCACAAAAACCCCGCCTTTCAAGAACCGTGATAGCCAAAGCATCACCCATGGCCATTGCTGCGGTTGTACTGGACGTAGGAACAAGACCGAGACGGCAGGCCTCCTCCTTTACACCGACGTCAAGTACAATGTCACCGTTTTTCGCAAGCACGGAATCCGTCCTGCCGGTCATCACGATCATCTTCAGATTGAGTCGTTTAATGATCGGCAGTATCTTAAGCAGTTCGTCCGTCTCCCCGCTGTTGGATACCGCAATAACAATATCCTCCTTGGAGATCATGCCGATATCTCCGTGAAGTCCCTCTGCCGGATGCAGAAAAAAAGCCGGCGTTCCCGTGCAGGAGAACGTTGATGCGATTTTCTGAGAGACAAGCCCGGACTTCCCGATACCGGTAACGATAACCTTGCCGCTGCACGCAAGGATAATGTTTACCGCCTGGATAAAGTCCTCCGTCAGCCGATCGCGCAGGCTGAGTATCGCCTCCCCCTCGATTTCGAATATTCTGCGGGCCCGTTCAATAATCATTTTTTTATCAACACCTCAAACAGCTTCATCGTGTTTTCTCCTGTATGATATCTGTGCTCAGCCGGACTGTTCGCTGATGGCTGCTTCGAGAGCCCGAATTCTGCGGAGCAGTCCCGGCAGTTCCGAAAGTCGAACGGCATTCGGGCCGTCGCAGGGTGCATCATCGGGATTTTCATACACTTCGAGAAACAGCGCATCAATGCCTACCGCCACAGCAGCACGTGCAAGCGGTTCGACAAACTCACGCTCGCCACCGGACGATGTGCCGTGACCGCCGGGAAGCTGCACGCTGTGCGTTGCATCAAATACAACCGGATATCCCGTTTTTCGCAAAATAACAAGCGAGCGCATATCGGCCACAAGGTTGTTGTAGCCGAATGAAGCGCCTCGTTCTGTTACAAGAACGTTCTCATTACCGGCATGCTGTATTTTTTCTATCACCGGCATCATATCATTGGGTGAGAGGAACTGACCTTTTTTTATATTTACAGCCGACGCGGCCCGTGCAACGTCGACAACGAAATCCGTCTGCCGGCACAAAAACGCCGGGACCTGCAGCACATCCAGAACCTGTGCCGCCGGCTTTATTTCTTCAAATCGATGGATATCGGACAGAACCGGCAGGTGCAGTTCGGATTTGATACGGTCGAGAATACGCAGCCCCTGATCGATACCCGGACCGCGAAAAGAATGCAGCGATGTTCTGTTTGCCTTGTCATACGAGGCTTTAAATATGAGCGGCATTCCGATTTTCGCGGCGATTTCCTGCAAACGCGCCGCCAGGGTGCGGGTCTGAATATCCTCTACTATGACGCACGGACCCGCTATAAGAACCAGCGGGTTGCCGCTGCCCAGCACGATGTCACCGGCAGTGACTGTTTTTTTTCTGCGCGTTTCCATATCGCTATATTAATTCCCTTGCTGCAAAAAACGAAACGCTCCGCATGCATCACATTCCTGCAAGAATTTTTTCGACCCGCTGGATATCTTCCGGCACATCCACGCCGACAGGATAATATGATGTCTCTACTACCCGTATAGGCCACCCGTGTTCAAGAGCACGCAGTTGTTCAAGCTGTTCTAAAATTTCCAGGCTCGACCTCTCTAGTGCAGTGAATGCATACAGAAAGTCGCGCTGAAATGCATATATACCGATATGGCGGTACCGGCGCATCGGGCTTCCTTGATGCGGATTGCACCAGGGAATGGCTGAGCGTGAAAAATACAGTGCAAAGCCTTTGTCATCGGTCACCACTTTTACTATGTGGGGATTGTGAACATCGTCCGTATCGAGGATCGCTGTTTTCAGGGTCCCGAGAGGGATCGAGCTGTCCTCAATAAGCGGCTGCACAGCATCCGCTATGGCAGCCGGGGGCACAAGAGGTTCATCGCCCTGGACATTGACGAGTATATCTGCATCGATATTCCTTGCGGCTTCTGCAATCCTGTCGGTACCCGTTTGATGCCCGCCGTCGGTCATAACGGCGTGACCGCCGAATGCCTCAACTGCCCGAATAATTCTCTCATCGTCGGTAGCCACTACTACGCGGTCGATCGGGCCGCACTGCTGAGCTTTTTCATACACATGCTGAATCATGGGCCTTCCGTTTATTGCAGCAAGCGGTTTTCCCGGGAAACGGGAAGATGCATAGCGGGCCGGGATTACAGCACTTATTTTCATGGCTCATCCATACTGCGTGCTCTATTCACCCATTGTTCCGAAGCCGGAAATATCGCTGTTGTTTTTTTTCGATCGAGAAATAAAAAATCTGCACAGCACAGCAACAACCACGACTGCCAGCACAGCAAACACACCCCAATATGGAGGAAAAATAAACAACAACACAATACCGTGAGACATTCTCTTAAACGGGCCTGCTCGCCCGACTGTCTCGAGAGCCACAAGATCTTTTGTCTTAACGGTTCTGCCGTTGACCTTAATACGAAGTATGCCTGTCCGCTGTCCCTGCTCAAGCGGAGCGAACAACGACTTTTCAAATTCTTTTTCAACAATAATGGCTTTCGATGACTCCCGTGGAACAGTAACAAATACAGGACCGTCGGTACCTATCGGCACTGACCCGCTGCGGCCCTTCCAGACGGACACGCTCGCCACGGCCTCTCCGTTTTCTATTATCTGCTGTGTAGTGAAGTTGCGAAAACCGTAATTCAGAAGCTGCATGGCAATATTTTCGCGCTGACGTTCGGATTTCGCCCCCATGACTACGGCAATAAAACGGTCATTTTCACGTGCGGCCGTTGCGACGATATGAAAACCGGCACTCGAAAACCAGCCCGTTTTCAAACCATCCACGCCGTTGTTCAGCCAGAGCAGACCATTTCGATTACGCTGCGTTATATTGTTGAAGGTCATCTCCTTGATGCTGTGGATTCTGAGTGCCTCAGGATGGTGCATCAAATAATTATAGGCAAGCAGCGCTATGTCATGCGCTGTGGTTTTCTGACCGTCGTGCGGCAGCCCGTGACTGTTTTTGAAAGAAGTATGCGTAAGTCCCAGCTCCACTGCCCTGCTGTTCATCTTCTCCACAAAAACCTCTTCCACCCCGGCAAGGTATTCAGCCACAGCGACACAGGCATCATTCGCAGAAACAACCGCAATGCCCTGCAGAAGCAGCTCAAGCGGTACTTTTGTATTTACCTCTAAAAACATTTTCGAACCGCCTGTTTTCCACGATTTTTCGCTGATGGTGACCTTGTCATCGAGAACGACGTAACCGTTATCGACAGCATCATAGGCCAGATACAGCGTCATGATTTTTGTCAGGCTTGCAGGTGCCAGCAGGCTGTCGGGGTTTTGCGAACACAGTACCTGTCCGGATTTGACGTTCATCAATACGGCGGCAGACGCCTTTACCTTGAACGGCAGGTCACGATGCGGTTGAGCCGCATAAAGCTGTCCGCTGTGACAGAAAACAAGGGCAACAGCGATAAAAGCGCTACGGTAAAACTTGTTGATTAATGCTGGAAAATGCATTTGTAACCTTATCCCTGAATAGTTAAATTTTATCAGTATAGTGTAATCATATAATGATATCAACTGATAAATCCCGGGGAAGATACTCGTGAAAGACGGGCACTCAGTGTGCTTGCGGGGATCATTCTGCGGCAGCCCTCAGTGTCGGGACCGTGCCGGCCTGCCTGTTCTGTAGATGCCTTTGCTGCTGTTTATTTTGATGCGGAAAAGGTCTATCGCGCAAATAATGATATTTTTAAATACTTTTACTTTTGAACCTCCGACATGCCGCCAGAACACGGGAATTTCTTTTACGGAAAAGCCGAGTTTATGCGCAACGAACAGGTTCTCGGCGTCAAAACTCCAGTTATCGAGGGTCTGTCGTGAAAAAACCTCGCGGGCGGCATGACGAGTGTAACACTTAAACCCGCAGGTGAAATCTTTCACATCTGTGCCGAGAATCATATTGGCCAGATAAATATAACCGTAGCCGAAAAACTTCCTTTTGAAAGGAGCACTGTGTTTCTTTGTTCTTACGGCTATATAAATATCATGGTCATCTGATAGGTAGGGGATAAATACATCGATTTCATTGATTGCGGTCGAGCCGTCTGCATCAAGAAAAAAAACATAGTCCCCGCGTGCGTGCTGCATGCCCTCGCGCAGGGCCCCGCCCTTGCCCCGGTTGCGTGGCAGTTGTATAATTTCATAGTTATCGGGTATTGTTTCTCTCAGAGAGCGGTCTGTTATTGTAACGGTTGCATCACGACTTCCGTCATCGACAATAATCACTTCATAGGAATATTCCTTTTCAAGAAGATATGATACAACGCTTTCAAGAAACGATCGTATTCTTTGCTCCTCATTATAGACTGGTATGATAACGCTTAAATAAGGGCATTGAGAAGATTTGTTCATATCTTTTAATAATCGGACGAAAGAATATATAACGGAAACACGCGTGAGATAATTATTATTACAATAGAGATAAAAAAAAATATTGCAAGTATTATTGAATATCTTTCAAGTAGATTTATTTAACTATATTTTTGATTAAATAATGCACAATAAAAGCAATTCTTATGCGATCTTCCTCGCCGGTGCGGTTGTGCTTGGTGCGGTTTTGCGTCTATGGAATATTCAGCAGGGCTTCTGGTGGGATGAAATCTGGAGCACGATGCGCTATGCACGGACAGACAGTGTATGGGAGGTTATCAGCACACTCGGCTTTTATTTCAACAACCATGTTTTATATTCTCTTCTCTGTATGATTTCCATACATGTGCTCGGAGAAAGCGAACTGACCGCGCGGCTGCCGTCCCTGCTTTTTGGACTTGCGGGAATACCGGTTCTGTTTTTTCTCGGAAAACGCCTGACCGATACGGCAACCTCGTGTATCGCATGTTGCCTGCTGGCGATATCATCATTTCATATCGATCACAGCACCGAAGCGCGGGGCTATACCGGGCTGATGCTGTTCGCTATGCTTTCATCGATATACTTTCTGCGCAGTCTGCGGTCTGAAAAACGTCTCGACTGGTTCCTGTTCGGTCTTTTCACCTTCCTTGGTTTTTACACACATGTATTTATGGCAGGAGTTTCCCTGAGCCAGACTATCTATATAATTTCGATATATTGCATCGCTTCCCGCAAAACGATGCCGGATGCCGTGTCGTTTCGCGTATGCAGGCAGTATGCCTGGACGCTCACTGCTGCCGCGCTGTGCACGCTTCTTGCCTACGCCCCGATGCTGGATAATGTTTTTACAAGCCTGGCAAAAGTCAGAACTGTCGATGTTGACCGCATACCGTTTTTGTTTGAGACAGCCAGCGCCCTTATGCCGGGCATCCTTTCTGGTTTCGGATTGATACTATACGGATTTCTGGTGATTGCAGGACTGTGGCGCATATTTATGCACAGGGGCCCGGAAAAACCTGTTTTTGCCGGCCTTTATTTCATTATCATTATGTTTGTACCCTATACAATGTACCTGCTGATCAACCCCATGTTTGTTTTTGAGCGGTACTTCATTTTTACGCTGCCGTTTTTTCTCCTGGCGGTCAGCAGCGGCATGCAGGGTCTTATAGAAACGCTGCCGAAAATATCCGTTCTGCGGATCGGCACTCTTGTGCTGCTTCTGCTGCTGATCGGCATGCTTCAGGCTCCTTTTATCAGAAAAACCATCTCGTGCGACAGACAGAATTACCGCGAAGCCGTCCGATATGTCGAACAGAAAAAATCTGCTCGTAAAAAATCATATGTCTTTTCCCTGGGATGGGCTGGGCATCATTTTGAGTATTACGCTTCGGTACCGGTCAAAATACCTGCTACGTTTGAGGAGTTCATTGCTGCAATCGACCGGGCAGACGAGTCCTGGTGCCTGGTGACGGCCTGGTTGCCCATGCTGCGTCCGCCGCATGAGGATATATCGCTGTATACCGAGCCGCCCGCACACGAAAAAATATACAGCTATGTACAACGCAATTTCACGAAAGTTAAAAGCTATAATACAGAATTTCCAACATATATCTACCGCATGCCGTGATGTTTACAGCCGGGTTCATATATCATAACCGCAGGCAGGCATCTGGGCGTAAACACTATGCATCAACGTTTCACAGCCGGCACATTGCGCCCGTGCACGGCTAATGCAGGTAACAAGAATGGATGCCCGGTCAAAACAGTTTTACAGCCTGCTTTTTTTTCTGTTTTTTATCACCTACGGTTATTTTTTTCAGGGTGGCGGCTGGAACCAGAATACCCGCATCTGTCTCACACGCGCCATTATCCATCAGCAGTCATTTTCTATTGATCACTACAGGGAAGATTCCAACAAACCGGTATATCCCTTTGTCATAACCGGTGACTGGGCATATTATGACGGCCAGTACTATTCAAACAAATCACCCGGCCTTTCATTCATTGCGGCCCTGCCGTTTGCCCTTACAGAGTATCTTTTGAAATATATTATTCCGCATAATACTGAAGCACAGGTACATATCGCCGCATATGCCGGCAGCCTTTTGACCACAGCACTCTTTTCCGCACTGCTGTGTGTGCTTATAGCTGCATGTGCCGAACGAATGTTTTCATTTTCACGGCTGCATGCCGTCATTCTCGCCGTATGCTACGGATTCGGCACACTGGCCTTTTCCTACAGCACAACATTTTACTGCCATCAGCCTGCAGCTTTTTTTTCCTTTCTTGCTTTTGTGCTCGCAGCTGCGGTCAGGATAAAAAACAGGTCCAGCGCAGGGGTGCCGGCGTTTTTCTCGGGCTTCTGCGCCGCAACCGCTGTTTTGATCGAGCCGTCCACCGTATGGTCGCTTGCCTGTATTTTTCTGTACCTGCTGAGCTTTCGGGAGGGTCGGAAATCCGCCCTTCTTTTCATTGCCGGATGCGTACCGCTGGGAGCAGTTCAGCTCTGGTATAACTACGTCTGCTTCGACAGCCCGCTGGCATCCAGCTATCAATACGCAAATGACGAGGTCATGTGGCGCATGAACGGTCGCCTTTTCGGCATACCCCACCCGCGGCGTTTCCTGCAGCTCTTAGTGCTGCCGCATCGCGGTCTTTTTTTCTCGTCACCACTTCTGCTGGCATCCATTCCCGGAGCCGTCATTCTCTTCATGAAAAAACAGTGGCGCAGAGAGTTCTGGTTGTTTTCCGGTATTACCGTAATTTTTATTGTTTTCATTGCATGCTTTTTTGCCTGGCACGGCGGTTCGGCAGCAGGACCGAGGTACCTTTTGCCTGCATACCCTTTTTTGTTTATGCTGGGCATCTATGTCCTGCAGCAGGCCCCGCGGGCATATGTTCTGCTCGGTTGCATGTCTGCCGGTATCAATCTTGCCATAACCGCTGTAACAAATGAAATACCCGTAAGCGTGCACAATCCGCTCTATACTGTTGTCTATAAAAGCATTATCAAGGGAGCGGTGTCTATCAACCCGGTACCGTTTTCAAATTTCGCTGCATACCCCGATATTTACAAACTTGCCGATATCAGATACTGGACTGAAAATTTCAATTCCTTCAACCTCGGCGAGGTCCTGTTTCCCCACCATATCGCCAGCCTTATACCCCTTCTTTGTTTCTGGTTACTGATCGGCTGGGTCATCCTTCAAAAATCAAAAAATCCATCTGAGCATCTTTCTTGATTTTCGATTAACTATTTGACAGAAAAAGTTTTTTTTACTATCATTTTGCAAGCTAACTGATTATTGATAAAAAATAAATTATTTGTTTTTTAATTACTTCACATGTTGCTCCTATATACCGTTACCGGCCATACCTCATAACATCTATTCATAAGGAATTCAGCAACCATGAAGCATTACAGCCATATAATCCGATTCTGCATACTGCTTGTCATCATCGGTATAGCGTTTTTTGCTGTCAGAAGCTATCTGCTGCCTGATTCCTTCGGCGTATACGGCAGCTATACCTACGGATATCACCGCGGTGACTCGGATCGGGAGCAGGCGGCGCTGCCTGCACTGTTTCAGGGTTCTGAAAAATGCCGCTCCTGTCATGAAACCGAATATATCGTCTGGTCGCGCGCTGACCATAACAGCGTTTCCTGCGAAGCATGTCACGGTTACTGGCAGGCCCATAACGGCACCACATTTGAAAAAACGGTATTGAAAGACACCGGCAGCGAAGCATGCCTTCTGTGTCATGAACAGCTGAGCGCTCGTCCGGCAGCATTCCCCCAGGTACAGGATCTTGCGAGCCACATGAATGAGCAGGAACAGGAAATTGATGAAAACATGACATGCATATTCTGCCATCACCCTCACGAGCCTCTCTAGAGCGCTTGCGATATAGATACCGGTAATCGCTAGTACGTTATTTCATAAAAGGGATACAGCATGAAACGCGATCGCAGAGAATTCATTAAAAAAACAGGATGGACGCTTGCCGGAGGCGGCCTGTACATAGCCCTGTATCCGTTCATTACGGATTCGGCCCGTGCCGGTCATTCCCATGAGCACCTGTTTGCATATATCGTCGATACGGAAAAATGCATTGGCTGCGGTAAATGCGTCCAGGCCTGCAAAGCGGAAAACAGGGTTCCTGATGGATTTCACCGCACGTGGGTTGAGCGCTATAGCATAATGAACGACGGTGAGGTCATCGTTGATTCTCCCAGGGGTGCAATCGACGGCTTTAAGCCGGTAAATCAGTCGGCCGGCAGAATTGAAAAATCCTTTTTCGTTCCGAAACTCTGCAACCACTGTGCAGAGCCCAACTGCGTTCAGGTGTGTCCGGTCGGCGCGACCTACGTCACCCGTGAAGGGTTTGTGCTGGTGGACGAAAAACAGTGCGTCGGCTGCAGCTACTGTGTTCAGGCCTGCCCCTACGGTGCCCGCTATGTCGATCACCATGGATCAGGCATTGCTGATAAGTGCACGTGGTGCTACCACAGGGTCATGCAGGGCATGATACCCGCCTGTGTCGAGGTATGCCCGGCCGGTGCCCGCCTGTTCGGCCGCGTGGATGATCCCGAAAGCAGTGTATACGCGCTGCTCAAATCAAAGCGCCTGCAGGTATTAAAACCCGAGACCGGCAATGAACCGCGGGTCTTGTACATCGGTCTTGACAAGGAGGTTCGCTGATGCACGAACTACTCACGACAGGATTCCTTTTTCCCAATGAAGTGCATGTCCACTGGAGCGTTATGATCGTGCTCTATCCCTACATAACCGGTCTTGTAGCGGGAGCGTTCATCGTATCATCGCTCTATCACGTTTTCGGCAGAACCGAGCTTAAACCCATAGCAAAATTTTCGCTTGTGGGGGCCTTCTGTTTTCTGCTGTTTGCCTGCACGCCCCTGCTGTTCCACCTGGGACATCCCGAGCGTGCGTTCAACATTATGTTCACGCCGAAGTTCACCTCTGCCATGTCCGGCTTCGGCTACATATATTCATTTTATCTGCTGCTTGTTCTGATGGAGATATGGCTTGTATTCAGGCCCGATATTATCAGGGGCGCCCGGGAAAGCAAAAACGTCTTCCTGCGGGCCTTCTACCGGATCAAGGCGCTCGGCTCCCTTGACGACTCTGAGGAAGCCCTCAAAATCGACCATAAGCTGATATCCGTCCTGGCAGCGGTAGGCATTCCGTCAGCCTGCGTGCTTCACGGCTATGTCGGCTTTCTGTTCGGCTCGCTCAAATCGAATCCATGGTGGTCGACCCCGCTCATGCCGGTCATTTTTCTGATGTCGGCCATTGTCTCCGGCATCGCCGTACTGATCATATGCTACTGGATTATCATGAAATTCACAAACAGACCGGTCGACAATGCCTGTCTTCATTCCCTGTATAAATATCTGTGGGGTTTCTTTATCGTCGACCTGACCCTGGAAGGCCTCGAGGTGCTGACCATGCTGTATGAAGCCCACGAGGAATGGCATATTATTTCGCGCCTGCTCACGGAAAAGCTGGGTTTCAGCTACCTGTTTCTGCAGATGGGTGTGTGCTCCCTGATTCCGCTGGTGCTGCTCGGTTTTGTATCCATTGCAAAAATGAAGGATGCAACCCGCAACAGCCTCGGCCTTGTGTGCTCGGCGCTCATCCTTGTTCAGGTTCTTGCCATGCGCTGGAACGTGGTCATCGGCGGACAGCTTTTTTCAAAAAGCCTTCGCGGCCTGACAACCTATACCCCGACGATCCTCGGACGCGAGGGTCTGCTTGTAGCGCTGATATTGTTCGCCATGCCGTTTGTTGTCATGTACGTATTCAACCTGCTCCTGCCGATTTTCGACGACGCTCCGGCAGAACAGGCCGACACGGGTTCATAAGTCAGGCAAATATTAATCGCACCGCCGATTACCCCTGTGACCAACACAAAGGAGTTATGAAAAATCATGCTGACCATAGTCGATCCACTGCTTGTTGTTCTTGCGCTGACCGTCTGCATAACAGGCCTTGTGAAAAGGTCAAAACTGTGGATGATGGGCTCCGACAGCGCTGATGATGAGGCTGCCGGCAGCCGAATCAGGGACTTTTTCGTATACGCGATCGGGCACGGCCGCATTCTTCGGGAGGCCTATCCCGGCCTGATGCACCTCTTTATCTTTGCGGCCTGCTTCATTCCCGTTCTTGTCATTCTATCGGTTCAGGCAAACATACTGTGGCCTTCGCTGTTCGGGAACGCGTTTTCGTTTCTGCTCGACATCATAGGTTTCCTGGGACTCACAGGTGTAGCCATGGCCGCCTGTCGCCGATATATGCTCAAGCCCGACCGCCTGAGCGATACGAAACAGGAAGACGCCGTCGCGCTCATCTGGGTGGGTGCCATTCTGCTGGTCGGCTTCTGCGTTGAAGGTCTCCGGCTGCGTATTACCGGTCAGGGCGGCGCATTTGCACCGGTCGGTACGGTGTTTTCACTGATCTGGATTCCGCTTCCCCAGGGCCTGCAGGTCGGCCTTCACAGTCTGCTGTGGCGTATTCACTTCTTTCTTGTTCTAGGGCTCATCGCTGCAATTCCCTATACAAAGTTTCTTCACATCATCACCTCGGCGGTAAACATCTTTCTGAGAAAATACGGCCCGCCTGGGAATTTTTTCAACAAAATCGATTTTGAAACAGCCGAGTCCTACGGCTATTCCACGCTCGAGGAATACTCCCGACTGCAGCTTTTCCAGCTTGATGCCTGTACGCGCTGCGGTCGATGTCAGGACAACTGCCCTGCCTACCTGAGCGAAAAGCACCTCTCACCCAAAAAGCTCCTCCAGGATATGAAAGCCCATATGGAGGCAAAGGGCGCCGGGCAGGATCAGGACAAAATGCTCATCGGCGATATTATCGAGCATGAGGTCATATGGGACTGCACCATGTGCCTCAACTGCACCGAACACTGTCCGGTATTCGACACAACGGTCGATAAAACAATCGAGCTGCGTCGATACCTTGTTATGACCGAAGCCAATTTTCCGACTGAGGCCCAGGGAGTGTTTCGCAACATGGAAAACAACTCCAACCCCTGGGGGGTCGGCTCACACATGCGTGCCGACTGGGCAAAGGATATCGGTGTAAAATCCTGCTCCGACGGTGAGCCCTTTGATGTGCTGCTGTATCCGGGCTGTGCCGGGGCGTTCGATGACCGGTATAAAAAAGTGGCCGTGGCGGTTGCCGGTATTTTCAAACAGGCCGGTGTAAGCTTTGCTATCCTCGGAAGCGAAGAGGGCTGCTGCGGCGATTCCGCACGGAAGCTTGGCAATGAGTATCTGTTTGAAACCCTGGCGCAGACGAATATCGATATCATGAATAATTACGGCGTAAAAAAAATCGTTGCGATCTGCCCGCACGGCTACAACATGCTCAAAAATGAATACCCGGCCTACGGCGGAAATTTTGAAGTCTACCACCACAGCGAATTCATACTGGACCTCATCCGGCAGGGTAAACTGTCCTTGAACGGCTGCCGGCCCATGAATGTATGCTATCACGATTCATGCTTTCTCGGACGCTACAACAATATTTACAACCAGCCGCGCGGTGTTCTCAGCGCGGTTGACGGAATAACGCTCAAAGAGATGGACCGCAACCTGAGCAGAAGCTTCTGCTGCGGTGCCGGCGGCGGGAGAATGTGGCTCGAGGAGGATGTCGGCAAGCGGATCAACGAGATGCGCACCGATCAGGCCCTGGAGAAAAATCCCGACTGTATAGCCACTGCATGTCCGTTCTGCCTGACCATGATAGATGACGGCGTCAAGGCCCGTGAAAAAGATGAAACCGTACAGGTGCTTGATATCGCTGAAATCATCTGGAACGCGATGGACAAAACTCCTGTTGAGCAGCCGTCGTCTCAGCCGGAGGAAAAGCGGCCTGCATCCCAGGATGAGGAACAGTCCCAAACGAAACAGCCGGTTGAGCAGGAACCGGATAAAAAGCCCGACGGAGAAAACGCGTAACCCCGCTTTTTGAACCCATTACAAGGAGTACCCACTCACATGAGAACGCATCACCGGGAAACGGCAAACATGATACTCTTTCTGGCTGCATGCTTCCTTGCGGTCTTTTGTACGTGCGAAAAAGGTGTCTCGGCTCAGACCGTCGATGAATGTATCGAGTGCCACATGGACAGAAATCTTACCAGGACCGACACGCAGGGCACGGTGCACAGTTTGTATGTCGATAAAAATCTCTTTATGCAATCAGTACACGGGCAGTCCGACTATACCTGCGTCGACTGTCATGAAGGCGTAACAAACGATCACCCTGCAGGCGGTCTCCCGGAAGTAAACTGTGTCGACTGTCACGAGGAGGTTGCCGCTGGGCATAAAAAAAGCGCTCACGGACGGCTGCTTGATTCCGGCACGGCAGATGCACCGCAGTGTTATGACTGCCACACCACCCATGCCGTGCTGCCGCCGGACAATCCCGCATCAACGGTGTATCGTGAAAATCTGTATAAAACCTGCGGCACGTGTCACCCCGAGCAGTCAACCCCGTCGCTTCCCGAGCGCCTCAAGGCGTTTATACAGGGGCGCCAGAACGAAATCCCGCAGTCCGGTATTATTCTGAGCGCTCTTTCTCTTATTCCCACGCGCGTGAAGGGACACGGCAAAGTCAACCTTGCTACCGACTTCAGTACCTCACGCTGCGCCGACTGCCACTTCGAAACCGTAAAACACGGCGATCCCGAGCTCGAACCCGCAATGTGCGCAGACTGCCACACCATGGACAGGAGCTCGGTGCTGTTTGGAAAAATTCACAAGGCAAATGTCATGCAAAGCCCGCTGATGCTGGTGCTTATGCTGCTGCTGTATGCAGCAGGTATTGTCGGCCTCGTGCTGTTTTTCAAGGGAGCCGTCTCAAAAAAGAATGATAGCGAACAGAATCCTGTCGAGCAGCAGAAAGGCTGATCAGGTATTCTGCTGATGACATTGACACAGGTCTCAGATTTTTTTAACCTAATTTATCGGATGGAGGTTTCAGATGAGCGACGTATTACAGGAAATGCTCGACAAGGCACGCACCGCACAGGCTGTCGTTGAGCACTGGCCGCAGGACAAGGTCGATGAGATGGTGAAGGCTGCGGCATGGGAAGCGATTTCTCCGGAACATGCCAAAGAGTGCGCCGAGCTTGCTGCCAAGGAAACAAAGATGGGCGTGTACGACAACAAATACGCCAAACACCGTAACAAGGTTCTGGGTGCGCTGCGCGACATGGAAGGACAGCAGTCAACGGGTATCGTCGAGGCAGATGAAGAGAAAGGTCTTTTCAAGGTGATCAAACCTATGGGTGTCATTTTTGCGCCGTCACCCTGCACGAATCCCACCGCAACCCCGGCCGTGAAGGGCATCTTTGCTCTGAAAAGCCGCAATGCCATAATTTTTGCTCCGCACATGCTTGCCCGCCGCTGCAGCGGCAAAACAGTGGAGTACCTGCGCCAGGGTCTGGAAAAAGTCGGCGCGCCGGCTGATCTTATCCAGATCATGGAAAAGCCCTATATTGAAGACATTCAGAAAATGATGAAGATGTGTGATGTCATAATCTCCACCGGCGGTACGCAGTCCGTACTTGCAGCTTACTCCAGCGGCAAGCCCGCCTTCGGCGTCGGCGCCGGCAATTCGGTTATGGTCGTCGATGAAACCGCTGATCCGGCCGAGGCTGCCACAAAGATTTTCATGAGCAAAACATTCGACAACGCGACTTCCTGCTCGGCGGAAAACAACCTTGTGATCCAGGAATCGGTGTTTGACTCTGTTATCGCCGGTCTCAAGGACAAGGGCGGGTATCTCTGCAGCGCCGAGGAAAAGACCAAACTCAAGGAAGCAATGTGGCCCGACGGCGAGCACATCAATGCAAAAATCGTCGCGCGTCCCGCTGTCAGGATTGCAAACAAAATCACCGGACTCGGTGTGCCCGAGGAGACCACGTTTATTATGGTACTTGGCGATGATCCGGTTGAAAACGACAAGTTCGCCGATGAGAAGCTTTCACCGGTCGTGACGATCTGGAAGTACAATGAATTCAGCGAAGCAATCGAGTACATGAAACGCATCCACGCCATCCGCGGCCGCGGTCACTGCGCCGGTATTCACACCAAAAACGACGATCGCGTCAAGGAGCTCGCCGAACAGGCCCAGGTCAGCCGCCTGATGGTCAACCAGCCGCAGTGTCTTGCCAACAGCGGCGCGACAACCAACGGAATGCCCTTTACCATGACCCTCGCCTGCGGCACGTGGGGCAACAACAGCTCTTCCGACAACATCACCTGGAAAAACATGGTAAACTACACATGGGTTTCCAAGCCGATCCCTGAGCGGCCGTTTGACGAGGAAGCGCTCTTCAAGGATCACTGGGCCAAATACGGTAAATAATGTACTAATGTAATGTGCTTTATCAGGAGGAACATCGCTATGGAACGGCAGGAACTAATCGACAAGCTGACAGAATTTTTACGCAAGGCAACCGCCAACCCGGACCTGGCAGTCGACCCGGAAGCCAAGCTTGTAGACCTTGGGCTCAATTCATCCGGTCGGCTCGAACTGTTTTCGATGATCGAGGACGAGTGGGACCTGATGCTGGATGAGGATGATACCGACGAGGTGGCGACCTTTAACGATGTTGTGGCGCTGGTTGAAAAAGAGCTTGACTGACCGACGTTTTCGTTTACAAAAAAACCGGCTTTTTTATAAAAGCCGGTTTTTTTTGTTTCTGCAGAATTATATTCTGAACGTACTATCCGCAACACAACATCATACCACGGCGTCTTTAAGCGTCTCGACATTCTCCACATTCTTCATTTTTACATCCCGGCTGATTTTTCTCATCATACCGCAAAGCACCTTGCCCGGACCGATCTCGAGCGCCTGCTCGACGCCCTTTGCCATCACCTTGTCCATTTCCTCGATCCAGCGTACCGGGTGGTCAACCTGCTCTGCAAGCAGCTGCTTCACTTCACCCGCAGACTCATAATAGTCCGCTTTTACGTTCGAGAGGACCGGTATTGTCAGCTCGCCGACCCGGATCGGTTCAAGCGCCTCGGCCAGTCTCCTGGCGGCAGGCTCCATGAGTGCGCTGTGAAACGGGGCGCTCACCGGCAGCATGACGGCACGCTTGGCGCCGGATGCTTCCGCCTTTTCGGCAGCCCGCTTAACAGCCGCCATATGGCCGGAAATAACGATCTGGCCGGGGCAGTTGTAATTGGCGGGTTTGACAAGCTCGCCCTGCGCACTTTCATCGCAGATTTTTTCAACCGCATCGACATCCAGCCCGAGTATGGCTGCCATGCCGCCGACACCGACGGGAACGGCTTCCTGCATATAGGTGCCGCGCTTGCGAACGATACGGACTGCGTCGGCAAACTGCAGGGCTCCGGAGCACACCAGCGCGCTGTACTCGCCGAGGCTGTGCCCGCCGACGACAACCGGCGTTATGTCGGTTTCCTGCTGCAGAGCGCGCAGCGCAGCGATGCTTACGGTCAGAATCGCGGGCTGGGTGTTGGCGGTCAGCTTGAGCTGATCTTCGGGGCCCTCAAAGCAGAGTTTCGAGATGCTTTCTCCCAGTGCTTCATCCGCCTCTTCGAATATTTCGGCGGAAACCGTAAAATTGTCTTTAAGTTCCTTACCCATGCCGACATACTGCGATCCCTGTCCGGGAAAAAGAAAGGCCCATGTAGCCATCGGTCAACCTCCACTGAAATGTGAACAGATTAGGTTATAAATATCATCAGTATAAAGGTAATAACTATAAGGTAAAATGTATAATAGTGTCAATATAAAAGCTTATGGCGAACGCCAGCTGCGTGGTTGTTCCTGATATATAAGCGTTTAAAATTCATGACACCTGTGCTGATTTTTTGAGCAGAAACGATCCTCCGCTGCCGAATACCAGGGCTGCAGCACCGGCAATGATAAAGGCATGAGAAAACGAGTTCGTGGCATCCGCCAGGACTCCGGCACAATACGGGCCCAGGGCCTGACCGACACCGAAAACAATCGTCATGAGGCCGAGCGCAGCAGGCGCCAGGCGCGGACCGAAAACATCACCAGCCAGGGCAGCCATGAGCGCAGGGATACTCCACGCGGTGACGGCGAACAGCACTGCTGAAATATAGACGGCGGTTATATCACGGCTCAGCCCGAAAACAGCAAAAGATATACCCTGCAGTGTAAAAACCCACAGCAGCGCAATACGCCTGCCCCAGCGATCCGATATAGTTCCCCAGACAAAACCGCTGATCATCGAGATAAGTCCGATCTGCATCCAGAGGGCGCCTGCCGCACCAGCGCTGAATCCTCCTTCATGAACCAGGTGTCTGACAAAAAAAGTTGAATAGATGATATAGGAAAACCCGAACGCGCAATAGATAGCGGCAAGCTGCCACAGCAGGCGTGATTTCCACACCAGGCTGAAATTCAACGGCGATGCTTTGTTACCAGAAGTTCGCTGCGTGCTTTCCGCCACGATCTCCCCTACCGGCGCCAGATTCATTTCACGCGGATGATTGCGCAAGAACAGCGCGCACACCGTGCACACACCAAGCGTAATAGCCCCCAGAACATACCAGCTGACGCGCCAGCCCTGCTCACCGAACCGGTTCAGAATCATCGGAACGAGCGGACCGGTCACGATCAGGCCCACGCTCGATCCGGCCACCCCGATTCCCGATGCCAGCCCGCGCCGCCTGGCACCGAACCAGGCCGACACAAGACCCATGGCCGGGACATTGCCGCCGGCGCCGCCGACTCCGGCCAGAAACCGCCCGATGCAGGCAGCACCGAAGTCGGGCTTCAGGCCGGTCAGAATCATCGCAATGCCGACGATTAACAGAGAAACGGAAATAACGATGCGCGGACCGAACCGTGCTGCCAGCACACCGGCAAATACGACGGTCAGCAGATAGCCGATAAGGTTCAGGGTCTGCAGCTCGCCGGTCTGTGTGTTTGTCAGGTGCAGACCCTCCTGCATGGCCGGCAGTATGCTGGTGTAGCCGAACCGAGCAAGGCCGAGGGAGCCGAACACGCTAAAAACGATCAGGCCGAGAATCACGATCCCGTAATGAACCGCGCCGGAGTGTTGCGGTCCGCTGTCTGTATGGTTATCCATTTACCACTGCCTGCGAGGTGTTGATTATTGTATATTTCAGATTACCGTAATCTATCCTTTTTAGAGTAGACTGATTAAAGATTATCATTTTAAAACCATTTTTCAGATTGTGTCTACACAAGACATAAGTATGCTGCATAATCTTTATTATTTGAATCTTTAAAACGAATACGGGGTCGGGCCTGGATAATCCATTGTAATATCTTTAAAAAAAAACCAGCCTCTGCTATGGCCTTAAAAGGCTGTTTTCAGGCCCCAAACTGAGCTTGTAATGAATTCTGGTGTATGTGCAGCAAAAAAAAAGAATATCCGTTCTTACCATTCGGTACGGTAAAAAATACTGCCGATTGAAGAAATAATTCCCTGGCCTGACACTTCACTCTAAGCGTATATAAGCCGTGTACGAGTACGCTCTGCCGTTATTGTGCATATGAGCAAGTTGACTTCACTTTTAGGTAATCACGTTTTAAAATCAATGGTGCTACCGTGCTACCTTTTCTTCGGAGGTTTGTTACCCTTTAATTAAGCACTGCATATTAAAATTTTATCTGGCACATACTTTTATAATATTTTATTATTATATTATATATTTTTTGTGTCTTTGAAGCTACTGTCATATTCGATGCTGTGCTGAACTTTTTTCGACTTATTTCATATGCTCGCAGTCAAGGTATCAAAAAACCATTACCGCTTCCTGATAGCGGCGCTCAGCTGTGTTTTTTTGCAGCTGGTATTCGTTTCAGCGTTTTCTCATGCACAGCCGGTGATTATTACTGAACCGCTTCTGGAAGATTCAACCCCGCTGTCGACCGACCCGGACTATCCTACCATTTTCCCCTGGCGGCAGCAGGTGGAAACAGCCTGGGAATGGTCTGACAACAGCACCTGCCCGGAAACCCTGGAGTTTACGTGGTTCGTTCAGGACGCGGACAACCAGACTGTCTGCCGGACTCCACTGAGGTATGCCGAGTGGGTGTACTGCGCTCCGGGTGAATACCTCGAGCAAGGCCTCTATGAATTCTGGGCCGAGATCTCGGACTGTGAGGGAACGGCCGTCACAAACAGATACTATATCTATCTTGAAATGCCTGCTATTGCCCGATTGAGTTATAAAGATGCCCGGGAGGAATTCTTGGGCAAACTCGCCCGCGATGGAAGAACCGCTTTTAAAAACAGCCCTGAACCAAACAATATTCTTGACAGCCCTGAGGTCTGGGGCTGTGACAATCCCAGCATGTTTTACGGCAACGGCCGACTTCATTTCATTTTCGGCGATCCAAATATTTACATTGCACCGTCAACATCTTATTTCCTCAATGGGGCGCTGGCTTTTACCGATACGGTCGTGCCTGAGAAGGGGCTTTCAATCGATCACCGCCGCAACTGGCTGTGCGATAACGCTACCGGAACCGTAAAATCCATTATCGCAAAGGCCCCCGGCAGTGTTCGCACCAACTGTACGGGTGGTGCGGTTGTCCCTTCGGGAGAGGGCAGCCGGCTTTGGTTTGTCTATTATGATTACGGGGCCGGAGATTCCGATATTCCTTCGTATCGGGACTATCATAGAATAGGTATTGCCTATTCCGACGACGGACTTAAAACCAGTGCTGTTCGGGAAGACGGCCTGATCCTCTGGGAGAAAGCAAACGGCGGCATTCTTCCTGACCCGTTTCTCGGCTACAGCATGCGGCTTTTCAAAGATCACCTGTATATGATGATTCCGCGTGTCGGCAGGACGCCCGTCTTGCTGCGCTGCAGAACGAATGAACTTGACTGCTGCTCGCTTGATGACTGGCAGTACCTGATCAGCACGGATGCAAACGGCACTGCTCAGTGGTCGAAAGATGGTATTTCCCGGGGACAGATATCTCAGGAAGGCATGCCGGGTGTTGATTTTGGTGAATGGTATCCTGAAATCGTCAATTCGGTGATCTGGAACCCTTACATGAACAGGTGGATTGCGGTTAATGCCTTCAGTGATTTCAGCTTGAGCATATGGGCGTCAAAGTATTTCTGGGGGCCCTACACCAATATCCAGTATCCCGGCATGTTCCCCATCAGGCAGCTTGCCAGCTCCTATAATTTTTTCATGCATGAGTCGCTGCTGGGAAGCAACGGTGAATCTATTTATTATGCCCGATCAAGGACCTGGCATGAGGTAAGCCAGTACGGTACGTATCTGCAACGCATACGGCTGCAGGAATCGATCGGACTGGAGCTTTCACAAAAATGTGCCGCAGCCGGGGATACGCTGACTGTCACCTGTATAAACAAAAGCGGGTTTCCCCCGCCGGCACCAGAAAATGTTACCGTAACCGTTGACGGCATCGATGCTGCATTCGACCACCAGGACGCTGACCGTTACATATACACCTACACGCTCAGCGGTACGGAAAACAGCGGAATGCCTGGATCGGTCGACATAGCTGCGACGATTGATATTATAAATGATACTGGAACAACGTTTCGTTTTACCCGGTCTGTCGCTTTGGTTGTACATTACAGCAACAATCTTTACTGTTATATTACAACGCCCGCGAACCGTGATGAAGTTTCAGGGGTTGTGTTTCTGGAGGTTGATGCCGGCTATGCTGCAACGCCGGTGGACCTTGGGCCGGGTCATCCTGAAGTGCGTATTATGAAAGTCGAGCTTCAGCATGCCGACAACGGCCTCGTACAGGTTGACGATGCCGACCTGGAAGCCCCCTACCGGCTGAAGCTTGACACGACCCGGTTTGAAAACGGGCAAAATACCTTTCAGGTAGTTGCCTACGACACCCTTGACCGGCGCTGCGTTTCGGAAATAACACTTTTCATAGACAATCAGCCACAGCCGCCGGTTCCGGGAAACACGGTGCTTGACGGCACCATGGAAGCAGCCGGTACTGCCGCCTGGGCATCGTATAATGGCTGCTTGATCTCAAAAACCGGCGGACCGCTTCACCGAAGCGGCAAACGCTCTTTGCTGTTACGATCATCGACACCGGGGTCATCAGCAGGTGTGGAACAGACCGTCGGCCCTTTTTCCGGCAATGAAACCCTTCGCTTCTCGGCATGGACCCGACTGAAAGCCGGTGTCAACGCACAGCTTGTGTGGAGCCTTATAAACGGCCAGGGCGTTGTCCTGAAGCAGCAGGAGTGCAGTTCCTACGGTTATTTCAGACGCTGCCTGATTGAGTTTAACAATCCTTATGGCAATACTGAAATAACGCTCCGGTGCACTATACGGGATGCGGGAAACGAGTCTTCCGTCGCCGGGCTTGCCTATGAATACATAGAGGGAATCATCGATGATGTCGTTCTCAGGCAATCGACGTATCCGATAGTCGAACCGCCGTCGGGCACTGCACTTTCACCGGACTGGGAGGATAATTCAGTTACCCTTTCCTGGGACCAATCAGGGGATGTCAATCGTGAATTCTGCTACATTTACCGGAAAGATCCTGAAGACCGCTATACCAAAATAGCCGAAGTGCCGCATTACATTACTTATTACACCGACACCGATCCTCCTGCAGCGCCGGGTGAGCTTGTGTATAAAATTACGGCTGTGGATGAAATGGCCTGGGAAAGCGACGGCGCCATAGTATATTTTATCGATACCGACAACGACACCATACCTGACGATACGGACAGCTGTCCGGACGTCTGCAATATAGAACAGCGTGATGCCGACGGTGACGGCATAGGCGATGTCTGCGACCCTGAACCCGGCTGCGGCGGGTGCGGTCAGCCTGTTTGCGAATATTCCTGTTCAACGGACACTGACGGCGACGCTATTCTTGATTATTTCGATAACTGCCCGATGCACGCAAATCCCGGTCAGGAAGACACGGACGATGACGGCGCCGGCGATGCCTGTGACAACTGCCGGGGGGTGTCAAACGCCGACCAGTGCGATACAGACCGCAACTGCCCTGAACCGCCGTACACCTCAAACCCGTTGTGTGGTGATGCGTGTTTCTCAGAACCCGTATTATCCTCCACCTCCACTACTTCAACTGCTGCCGTCGCAGGAGGGGGTCGAGGCGGAAAGTCATCTACCACGACAACATCTGTTCCCGTGCAGCCGCCCCCTTTGCCGTTGAGCACAACGACCAGTCCGTCGACGACAACCACCGTCACGGTACAGCCGCCGCCTCTTCCTTTACCTGAGTGTTCCGTAGATGCGGACTGCGACGATGATCTGTTCTGCAACGGTGCCGAACGCTGCTATCAGGGAAAATGCATTCACGCGGATAATCCCTGTGAGTCACCGTGCATCTGTAACGAAGATCTCGATACATGCTGGGATGTAAAAAGGATTTCGGCCGTATGCTCAGCAGACGCGATCACGCGTCCGTTGCTGTTCAACAAGAAATTTAAAATACTTGTATTGACGTGTGCAAGCCACTCTCTCTTCAACAGCTCAAGCCAGGTGTCGATCATCGGACCGAACGAAAGCGCGCACGGCATTCAGAAAAGCCGTTTTGTACCGCAATTCAAGCTGGGAATGTCGGTTTTTATTCCGATTGTCATAGCTCGAGACTGTACCACCGGTCAATGGCTGCTTTCCATAAAAACCGCCGGGGATAGAACAAATCCATATGATGAGTATATAGAGGCATGGTTCTCTGTAAAATAGCTGTCAGCCCTTCAGTTTTCAGCGATGCCTTTTCTGGGTCTGCATCGGGTTCCCGGCAATGGAACCTGAGATTCGATACCATAATACGCAAAACAGTGAATACGTAACAGTTTTGACGAGACAACGGCATAATGCTACAAAAGGCATGAACATGCAGATATCTGTCTTTGTTTTGTAACGCATGAGATTAAGTATAAATACGATATGCCCCTGTTCCCCAATACAGTGGCGCCGTGCACACAACGGTGATTAATATGATGAATGCCGGACTGGTTGGAGGTATTGCAGGAGGAATCATCGGACTCATCGGGGGTATTGCCGGAACCTGCATCAGTATCAGGAACACGAAAAGCGGGCCGGAGCGCTCTTTCATGATAAAAGCCGCGGCTGTTTGCTGGATAGCCGTTATAGTGTTTCTGGTTTTGATGTTTGTTCTTCCCGATCCGTACCGATATTATCTCTGGATTCCGTATTCGATACTTCTGCCGCTCGGCATCCGATACGGAAATCGTGTGCAGCAGAGGATACGACAACGGCGATTCGAAACAGGTGAGGCGCATACCCACCTGTGAAAATGTTTATCTGCAACACAGCAACAAGTTCCGCACTGAAAATCTTCCGAACGTATACTATGAAAAAAACCGTCAAAAATACTGTTGTTGCGGGCATTCTCCTTATCCTGCCGATCGCCGCCGTCTTCGGCATCGTGGACAATGTGCTCGATACGGCCATTATGGGCAGGGTGCATGCTGTCAATGCAGCCTATCTTGAAAAATCGTTCGACAAATCAGTTAAAGGGTTCCTTGTACTCTCCACGATCAAAGCCGGCCTTGCCATAGTGGAGGGATCCGAAAGCAGAATCGGCTTCAGCCTCGGCGCACAGGGATCCGTCGAGCTGCAATACGGCGATGTTGTACAGTCCATGTACGACTACGTGGACATAGCCTGGAAAACATCCCTGGCAGGGGGCGCTGTTCTGCTGCTCACCGGTCTGCTGCTCGACACCGTCGCACAGATCGACCAGTGGTTCCTTGCAGCTGCACTTTCTGCTTTTTTCATCTGTCACATGTTGAGCTGTTGTGCTCCCCGCCTGCGGTCCTGTAATCTTATATCCAAACATGTTTTTTCACTCTGTATCGTCGCGACTGCCGTGCTGTATCTTGTCCTGCCCCTGACTGTACTGGCAGCATCGTTTCTCTCCTCCCGTATTTCAGCCCCGCTGATTGCCGAAGCGACCCTGGGATACGAATCCGTTGAGAATGACCTGTCCTCGGAAGCAATCACAAA
Organism: uncultured Thermodesulfobacteriota bacterium; assembly: GCA_964518865.1. Lineage (GTDB taxonomy): Bacteria > Desulfobacterota > WTBG01 > CAIYCZ01 > CAIRTM01 > JANQGV01. The sequence continues at coordinate 3,524 of CAZFIB010000010.1, read as the reverse complement.
ACGACTGTCATCCTTTGACGATACGACCGATACAGAGAGAGGATTCTGGGACAAAATGAATGTTTCACGGCAGATGGAGCACTTCCGGCAGGCGTTTGACGAGACCATTGCCTGGCTGAAAAGCAGGATGCAGAATATGGCGCTCTGGACGATCAAGCTGTTTGCCGGCTACCTGTTCGACTGCCTTGTCTTTCCCCTGGCGATTTTCTCCGTGCTGTTTGTCGTGACGAAAGGTCTTCTCGCCTACGTGTTCGGTATTCGACGGGATAACGCCTTAAAAGAGGATATTGCAGCTCTGGTCGGCAGGTACCGGCGGGAGGACGGCATACACGGTGAACGCGGCAGACATTGACGATACACGCAGTAGAGGCAACCGGTAGCAGCGGGAGCCGCTACAACATCATGCTGCCTAACTGTGGGGATACATACCATCTCACCGTTATTCGGGTCGGGTTCCGTTCAGCTCCCTGTTGATCTTTTCCCATTCTCCCGGGTACTGTTTTTTAAAGCACTCAGGACATATGCTGTGGCTGAAGTCGGCCTCGGAATGTTCATGAATGTAATTCTCTATCTGGTTCCAGTACCCCCGGTCATCTCGTATTTTTTTACAGCAGGCACAGATCGGCAAAAGTCCGCTGAGTTTTTTAACCTTTGCAAGCGCACTCTGCAGATCACTGATCAGGGTTTCTTTTTCCTGCTCGGCCTTTTTACGGTCGGTGATGTCGCGGATAATGCTGGTAATATAAAACCGGTCACCTGCCGTCCATGTTGACATTGAATGTTCTACCTGGAACTCGTCACCGCTTTTTTTAAGACCGACAGCCTCATATCTGTTCCGGGTCAGCTTACGGCCGCTTTGCGAAGTCACGGCGAATGAAGCTTCGGAGTCCTGCCGATAGCGTGCCGGCAGCAGTATCGTGGCATTTTTTCCGGTAACTTCATCAGTCGTGTACCCGAACATTGATTCCGCGCTTTTATTCCAGTAGATAATGCTGTTTTCTTCATCGACCGTTACAACGGCGTCAGGGGTCGATTCTGCTATTGCACGAAAACTTTCCTCGCTTTTTCGCAGCGCGATGCTCAAATCCCGCATTTTACCGACTATGGCACCGATACATATTACCGCAACCATACCCGCAAGACCGCCGCCGCCCAGCATCTGCCCGACGATATCCGTGCCGAGCATAAAGCCAATTATAAAATCAACCGGAATAATCAGTATGCCTGCTGCAATCCCTGCCCGAAAGCCGTAGAGCAGCGCAGTTATCATGACAGGCACAAAGCTGACTGTCGGCTCCCCCTTACCGGCGGTTATATTTATAAAAACATAAAGAATGCCATACAGAATCACCGAGCTGATAACGATACAGACATTGCGTTTTTTGTGTTTTCTCATACTATATGTAGTAATACAAAATCAGCGTCAATACAAGAAATTCTTTACATACCCGAAGTATTGGCATGAGCAAGGTGTTGGAGTCTTTATACCATCAGCGGATTACCGAACTTCCTGCTGACGTTATTTTTTGATACATTATCCGGACATGACTATTGCCGTAAACACATTCCCGTCATGCTCAAAATAGCTGCCCTGCAGATGCGGGATGCGCGATGCAATGCGCTCGACCATCTTGATCTTCAGGCTGAAATTATCATTTTGGGGTACAACAAGTGCATCGTGAAAACCGATGCGCTCGCCGATTATCTGGAACAGGCATTTGTAAATAGCTTCCTTGGCGCTGAATACCAGTGCCAGACGCCTGCGGGCGTCCTCCTCCGATAAATGCCGGAGCATCCCCGCTTCCTCGGCGGTCAGAACGCGTTTTGATATCGAGAGCGTCACCCGCCTGACTGTTTCGATATCCAGACCTATTCCGGCGATTTCGTCTTTCAGGGCAGCGGCCGCGCCGCACCACGTATCGCTGTGTGAGATGGAGCCTGCAATACCGGGGGGCCACAGCGTTACCCCGTGCTCACCGCGCGGCAGGGGACATCTGTCATGTCCCAGTCCTCGCAGTGCCCTGCGTGCGCAGGTCCTTCCCGCCGCAAACTCACGTCTGCGCTTTTCGACCGCTCTTGCGACACAAGGCTCTTCCTCTGGGAGCAAATCCTCATCGAACAGCTCTATGCGTCCGCAGCACGTCGCAACACAATCCGGGAACAGGGGCTGAAGCAGTTCGAATTCAGAAGGTTTTTTTTTCATCGATACACAGTGTCCATAAAGTCCTTTACCGCTGCATTGAACTCTTTTTTGTCGTCAAGCATAACCGTATGCCCTGCCCCTTCGATCAGGACAAACCTGCTGTCCGGCAAATAATCCGCGAGTTCCCGCGAGCGCTCCGGCGGCATGATCACATCACGGCTTCCGGCAATAACAAGTGATGGCATGGTAATCGTATCAGCCAGGCCGGTACCGTCGAACCTGCCTGCCGCGACGATATCTGCATGCAGCACCTCCAGACCGTTTTTCGCCAGAGCCTCAAAATCGCTTCCGTACAGATTGGAAAGCAATTTTTCAGCCTGCATTATAACCTCCGGTTCGATTTCACCTCCCTCGCGCTCAAGGCCCAGCGCGGCAACATAGTTCCGTGAAAGAACAAAACGCCTGCCGGTAGCGGCAAGCACAAGCCCCTTGACCTTTGCGGGATGCAGACAGGCATACTGCTGCACTACGGCACCGCCGAGAGAATGCCCTATCAACACAAACGAATCGAGATCGAGGACCGCTGCAAACCGGTTAAGCCAGCAGGCGTATCCGTCAACGGTATACCTCAAATCTCCACCGGAACGGCCGTGCCCAGGCAGATCGGGAATCAGTATCCGGTACTCTTTGCTCAGACGACTGAGCTGATAACTCCACACAACACCGTCGCCGCCGGACCCGTGTACGCATATCGCGACCGGGCCGTCTGCAGGCGCCCGTTTTGAGATGCGGTAATGATACGCTATATCATCGATCACAATTTCAGCCATACGCTATTTTCTCCGCGGACAATAACTTATTTTGATTTTTTTCATATTCTGCTAGGTTAGCTGTTACCACTGTTTTTGACAGCACACTACTGTAGTAATATTCAGAGTCATTTTCAACTATTTTGCGAAAGGACTGAATGCATGTCAACTGCTTACGATGTAATCGTTGTCGGTGCAGGTCCTGCGGGTCTCATGGCAGCCAAAACAGCAGGCGAAAACGGTCTCAAGGTGGCACTTCTTGAACGCAAAAAAGATATTTCAAAGATTCACCGGGTCGACGGGGGCGTCATCGGTGTGAATGAGTATCTCTTCACCCAGGTAGTCGGCTTCAGCCCGCACACGAAGCGCCTCAGCCTGCCGGTAGCCGGTTTTTCAGTGCCCTATGCCGGCCCTTATGAAAATGTATACGGTTTTCAGCTGTACTCGCCCGGCGGCAGACGACTGCTGTTCGGCGACTGGGAGGGAGCGAAAACAAGAGGTGACGACGTGCGCGTTGGCATGAGCTATTGTCAAATGTTGTGTTTAGGAGCTTAGGCGGCGATCCTTTCAAC
>CAZFIB010000009.1:0-79987 GCA_964518865.1 uncultured Thermodesulfobacteriota bacterium | reverse complement strand
CCCTGTTTTCAGGAACCAACGAGTTTTTCTTTTTTTTAGGTGGTGAATCGGGGCATTCATGCACCGCGATGCCCGGGAGCGGGGGGTGCATGCGCCTCACGCAGGAGAATGCCTTCCAGCAGACCTGCATCACTCACTGTCAGCTCCCGGCAGCCGAGCGATTGCATGGCGCATGCAAGGATCACCGTACCGCTGAGAATGACAAGAGCGCGGCCTTCCTCGAGTCCGGGCAGAAAACGTCTTTCCCGCAGGGGCAGGCTGCTCATAGTGGTAAAAATATCCTGTATGCGACTGTACTTGAGAATGTGGCCGTTTACTCTGTCAGGATCGTACTCGGCCAACTGCAGATCAACAGCCGCAAGCGTTGTGACCGTACCGGCGGTACCGATCAACAACGGTCTCGAATTTCCTGCAGCGAGAGCGGTGCAGAAGGCGGCATCAGGCTCCACGGCAGTCTGTACGCAGCGCTTCAGTGCATCGGTTTCAGAAGAAGTCGGCGGATCACTGTGCAGAAAACGTTCTGAAAGCCCGATGACCCCCAGGTTTATGCTTCGGCTCAGAACCGGCTTTGCATTTTCAAGAAGTATGTATTCGGTGCTGCCACCGCCGATATCGAGCACCACAGTGTGCCCGGCGCTGATCGTGCAGCATGACCGGACACCGAGCAGCGACAGGTACGCCTCCTCCGGCCCGCTGATAACATCGACAGCAATGCCTGCGGTGTTGGAGACGGCACTCAGGAATGTATCTGCATTTACGGCGTTTCTGACACATGCCGTGGCGACCGCTCTGATGCTTTCAGCATTGTATCGGCGGGCGCTTTCAACGAATAAGCGTATACAGTCGACACCCCGGACGACAGCCTCCCGTGAAAGAATGCCGGTTGATTCGGTATGTTCACCCAGCCGGACGATTGCGCGGTCACGGTGAAGGGGTCGGATCGTGCCCGTGCCATCGACTTCGGCAACCAGCAGACGGATCGTCTGAGAGCCGACATCTATCGAAGCGCATATCGTCATGGTTGTACAGCCAGTGCAATGACATATTTCCACTGACGGGGCGTTTGATGCTGAAATCCGAAATGCCTGAGCCAGCGCAGCTTCCAGGATCTGTTGCCGGTGAGCAGCGCAAGATCGCTGCATACACGGTCGACACAAACGCCCAGAGATTCCAGCGACGGCAGTTGCAGTTTCGGCGCGGAGCACGGCCGGCCGTATCTGCACGTTTGTGCCGAACAGGCTTCACACGGACCTGCTCCGAATTGCCCGCGGACGGAATCATGGCCGCATACAGCGCGTATGTCATGGGCAAGCCGGTGAAGAACGCTGTACCGCCACTGGTTGTTCCAGCGCTCTGATATGAGACGCGTCTGCAGAACGACAAAAAGCGATGAGTCGTCAAGAACGGCCTGCGTTTTTTCGATATCGGCAGAATAGGGCGGACAGCAGGGCAGATTGTTCAAGCCGGGGCATGGGCCGTATTTTTTAAACACTTCCCCCCTGTCACCACGATACACCGTCCAGAATGGAAGCGCGCACATATCCCGGAAACGCTGATCAAGAATAACTGCTTCGGGGGGAAGCACACCGATCCGGGCGAAATTGTGGGCGCCGTCTATCCGCAGCGAGCGGATGCGTTTGAGCGACAGCACGGACCGGAGGGCGGGCTCCCGAAGCAACCGCTCCTGTGCCCGGCTGTACAGCCGGTGCTTTTCGCCTACCGTAAGCGATTGCGCATGCTCATTATCCGCTATAATGCAGTCGATTATGGCGGGAATGGAATAGGTCGTTTTTACTGTTTTATTTTTTCCACTCATATTTAGGCATGGAAAAATCCCTGCGGTACTCTCTGAGAATAATATGATACGGTGTTATTTTGATAATGTTTATCGCGCCGAGCAGCTTACGTGCAAGGCCTTTTTTTTCGGCATCGGCTACCTCGCCGCTTTTGGTGGCAGCGCCGACAAAGGAATCGAGCACACCGTAGAGGTTCCACTTTTTCGCTTTGGCTTTCAGCAGACGGGGATTGTTTCTGATGCTGATAAGCTCGGCGGTTCCCATAATCTGCAGGCTTTTCTGGATCTTGGCATGATTGAGGGGCTGCTCGTACACGGCGGCCGAAACATTCGGATTTCTTTTGATATTAGCTATTTTCATACCCGGTTCGCCGAACACATAGAGGATCAGGCCCTCATGGAAGAATTCGAGCGGTGTCGCCCGGGGAACATCGTCGTATGACGTTGCCAGCACCAGGCAGTTGCGGTGCTTCATGCCGCAGTTATACCTGCCGGGACTGTGATCCGCCTGACCGCAGGTTCTGTCGAGAAATTCGATAATTTCTTTTTTTACCTGAGATTTCGGTTTTTTCCTGGTGTTGAACATGCTCTCTCCCTTCTCGATAAAAGATAATACCAATCAGCTATCGACAGTTGTTTACCCGTTCCTACATCAGTCCTTCCTGGCGAAAGCTGCAAAAGCCGTTTCGTGTAATGATGATGTGGTCGTGTACGGTGATGCCGAGTGTTTCAGCCGCACGCACGAGACGCTGCGTGAGATCGCGGTCATGCCGTGACGGTTCAGGGCTGCCGCTGGGATGATTATGCACAAGAATAAGCGCAACGCTTTTGTGCTTGAGTGCCTGTTCCATGACGCGCCGGGGGTACACGACGGCATGGTCTACCGTACCATGGTGGGTGATGTCCTCATAAATAATATGATTTTTTGCATTCAAATGAATAATTCTGAAATGCTCATCGTCAAGAGCCGCCATGGTTGAACGACAGTATCGAAGAAGATCCTCTGGCGATGAAACGACATCAACATGCGTAAGCCTGCTCCGTAAATAGATATCGGAGCAGGCCCGGACGAGTTTTATGAGAATTGCAGAATGACGTCCGATACCGTTTATTTTTGCAAGCTCGTCGGCAGGTGCATCAAACACCGCCTCAAGCGATCCGAAGGCTGCTACAAGCCGTTTTGCAAGAGGCTTGACGTCCTTACGCTGGATGGCATAGGTCAGCAGCAGTTCAAGTATCTCGTAGTCCCGGGCACCGGTCAGACCGTTATGTATGAACCGCTCCTTGAGGCGCTGACGGTGGTGTACATAGTGAGGCTGGTCAATTTCGTTGCGTTTCATGATTCAAAGCACAGCATCAGTAACAGGCGGTTTTCAGTAATCGGACATCATTACAGTACACGAAAATCATCAACGGCTTCGGATGCAGTGAACCGGAACAGTTTCAGTACAGTAAAGCAGGTCTATTATAATGAAATCGGAACGGTTTTGTAATAAAAATATGCTGCGTGAAACAGCACAGCCTATCGACAACAAATCATTTTGACATTGCTTGATCGATAGGTACAATAGTTAATTCGAAAGTTAAATACAGAATACGTTTTGCGAATACGCGGCCATGATACGGTTTCTCTACATCCACCCCCTCGGGCAGGGACTGGCGCTTCTGATAGGTTTTTTCAATCTTGTTACCGGCATAACCGGCAGGCTTTTCAATGTTGCCGTACACATAAACGCCGGTATTCTGTTTTACGCCAGCTCACTGCTGGGTGCCGGCATCGGCGCTGTTGTCGCAAAGTGGTCGCTGCAAAACGGCATGCGCCTGGATACGGATATACACCGATTCATGGCAATGGTGCTTGTCGTAATGATCTCTACAGGTGCCACGACCGGTTTTCTGCTTTTATCTGAAAAAAAGAAAACAGCACAGCTGGCTGCAATACACAAGTGGGCGAACGTCATACTGTGCATTGTTTTTTCTGTTCAGGCGGCGGCAGGAATTTATATACTCAGTGCGATACCGTAATCCCGGCACATGGTTCCGGATAGTGATTTATGCACAACGCACTTACAGCTGAGAATCTTTCAAAGCGCTACGGCAGTGTGCTTGCGCTCGACAGCGTCGATTTGACGGTTGAGCCGGGTTCCATATTCGGCTTTCTCGGACCGAACGGGGCAGGCAAAAGCACGTTCGTAAAAATTATGCTGGGGCTTGTCAAACCGTCAGGCGGTCGTGCGACACTGTTCGGCATGAAGGCCGGGCATCCGTCATCACGCAGCGCTGTCGGCTTTCTTCCTGAAAGCATGAAAGCACAGGAATTCCTTTCAGTCGGTGAGTTCATGCGTTTTCATGCCGAGCTTGCCGGTCTGCGAGGAAAAAACAGTAAAAAGGAAGTTGCTGCATGTCTTGATGAAACCGGGATGGCGCAGCACAGCAGAAAATCCATCGCCTCACTTTCAAAAGGCATGCTGCAGCGAACGGGCATCGCCCAGGCACTGCTGGGTAAACCGCGGCTTGTTTTTCTCGATGAACCGACTTCAGGCCTCGACCCTATCGGCATACGGGATATACGATCTCTTCTTCTGAGACTTAAAAAAAACGGAACAACTGTATTTTTAAACTCGCATCTTCTCTCAGAGGTCGAAAGAACGTGCGATCGCATCGCAATATTGAACAGGGGGAAAATTATACGGACCGGCGACCGGATGGGACTTGCCGAAAGCGGCCGTCATCTGGAAGTTGTCGCTGACACTGTCGGCGATGAGTGTATTGCACGGATCAACAGAATCTGCAGCAGGGATACGGTGCAGAGCGGACAGGTTCTGCATATATATCTCAACCGGGAGGAGGACGCCGTAGAGGTGCATAAAATTATTGCCGACTGCCGCTGTAAACTCATATCTCTTGCATGGAGAGGAGAATCGCTGGAAGAGCTTTTCTACCGGCTGGTTGCACATGAAACTGTGGACGATAACTAAAAATGCTATCAGGGAGTGCTTCAGATATCGCATTGTTTATTTCATCTTTGCGATGGCTGTTTTATTTATTCTCATCGGCAAGGGATGCAATCCGGGAACGGTCAAGGGCAAAGGTGTTTTTTTCGACGAAACATCGTTGTTCAACTTTGCAGCGGCGCTGGCCTACCACGGCATCGCTTTCTGGAGTATGATTACCTGCGGACTGCTTGCTTCGCAGATACTGGTGCGTGATATTGACGACGGTACGGTACAGCTTGTATTGAGCAGGCCCCTGAGCACATCGTCATACCTGGCAGGCAAGCTGCTGGCGGTGTTTCTTGTGTCGGTTTTAAATATCATCGTGCTCGGCGCACTGTTTTTTTTAATGTTCTCTATCGAGTCCGGCACGATACCCTACCGCATATTTCTGGGTTTCGCCGTGTTGCCGTTAAACATCCTTGTGCTGCTGCTTTTGAATGCGCTGTTTTCCCTTGTGCTTCCGAGGATCGTTTCGCCCCTTGTCGGCTTTCTCGCGTATGTCGTCAGCCTGTGGTGTTCGCTGCCGTATAATATTGAAAAACTGCGTATGGTCTGGGAACCGTCAAAAAGCATAGAGATACTGCACCGGTATCTGCCGGGCTTCGGCGACATTCAGTTTGTCGGGTCCGAGATGATACGTGCCGGTTCATATCCGCTGCAGAATGCTCTTTTTGCATTCGGTAATGCGGCTGCTTATTGCATACTGTTGTGGGTGCTTCTGAAACTGGTTTATGATACGAGCAAGATTCAATAATATCGAGGAGTAACGCCATGCTTGATACAACCGCTATTCGGAAAAATTTAAAAATAGAAATTGACGGTGATCCGTGGATTGTCGTTGATTTTCAATTCGTTAAGCCGGGCAAGGGGCAGGCCTTTACGCGCACACGGCTCAAAAACATGATTACCGGAAGCGTTGTTGATAAAACCTATAAATCCGGAGAGAAAATAGGCAATCAGGCGAATATCGATGAGCGCGACATGTCGTATCTGTATTCACAGGGCGGAGCCTATACGTTCATGGACAATGACAACTATGAACAGGTAGAGATGACCGATGATCAGCTCGGGGATGCAAAAAACTACCTGATTGAAAACACACATGTCAGCGTACTTTTCTTTCACGACCGGCCGATCGGGATCGAGCTGCCGAACTTTGTCGAAATAGATATCGTTGAAACCGAGCCGGCCGTTAAAGGCGACACGGTCAGCGGAGCGACCAAGCCTGCTGAACTATCGACCGGACATATCCTTAATGTGCCGCTTTTTGTCAGTTCCGACGACAAAATCGTTGTGGATACCCGTACGGGCGAATATGTCGAAAGGGTGAAACAGTGACAGCGCCGTGCGGCGGGACATGGAAGCTTCCCGCCGGTATGCGTGAAATACTCGAAAAACGACATGCAATCATTAAAACCATCAGGTGTTTTTTCGAATCCAGGGGGTATATAGAGGTTGAAACCCCGCTTATGGTTCCGAGCCCGGGTTTCGATCCGTATATAGAAGCCTTTTCCACAGATGCTCAATCGTATCTTGCCACTTCTCCCGAGCTTCAGATGAAGCGCCTTGTGCAGTACGGCCTGGATGCTGTTTATCAGATAACCCATGCATTCCGTCGCGATGAGCAGGGCGTGCACCATAACAGGGAATTTACCATGCTGGAGTGGTACCGCACCGGTGCCGATTATAAGGACATGATGATTGAGACTGAGGATCTGTTGTCGACGCTGGGCCGTAACGACGTGTACGGCAAAGCGCAGTTACGGTTTCCGATCGAGCGTACAAGCGTTTCTGAGCTGTTCCGTGAATGCGCCGGGTGGGATCCCTGCAGACAGTGGGATGAAGACAGATATTTCAGAGACTGGGTCGTTAAAATCGATCCTGCTTTACAGCACCGCGATTGCGTTTTTGTAACCGATTTCCCAAGTGCCCTTGCAGCCCTTTCGCAACAGCGGGACGATATTCCGGCATGCCAGCGTTTTGAGCTTTTTATCAAGGGTGTTGAAATCGGTAATGCCTATACTGAATTGCTGGATCACGAGGAGCATATACGTCGATTTGAACGAACTGCATCGGCACGGGACGAAGCAGGTAAAATGCGCTATCCGGCTGATGAAAAGTTTCTCGAAGCTGTGCGGCATGGTCTGCCGGCATGTTCGGGTATGGCGGTCGGCGTCGATCGGCTTGTCATGTCTTTGCTGGGGTTGCAGAGCATAGATCAGGTAATGGCATTTCCCGAATGCCGTTTGTAACGGCATCAACCATACGGGCCCGACTCCGAGCAGTGCACAGCACAGGCACACGGCAGCACTATGATTATTAAAAAAAAGCTGTTACGAATTCTTGCAGACCGGCCCGACCTGTTCGGAAGGCTGCCGGACGGCGTTCTTTCGGAGGAAACGCGGAATCATCTGCGGATGATCCCGAATCTTGCCTTTGCCGTGATAGATGAGCTGTGTTCCAGCACCGCTGTCTCAGTTGTTCTGCGTGAAAAAAAAATCGACGGCCTTGTCCCCACTGTGGTGTATACCGGTACCGAGTTCGGTCCATGGGAGAACAGACTGCAGGCTTGCGCTGCCCTGAAAAAAGATATTGAGCGCTCAGTCAACATCTATGTCAGTGAGCCTGTTGTACTGGGATCACCGCCGCTCTGGAATGCGCTTTCAGGCAGACATTTTCGTGCACTTTCACATCATTACGGTTTTGCCACCTGCTGCTGCAGCTGTATTATCTATATTTGTGCGGTACATATTCCCGTAATGAAACTGTTCGATGCGGGATGTTTTCTGTCCGGATCGTGTTGCGGATGTTTGAGTGCAGGGATGCTTTCACAGCATGAAAACGTGAGAAATTACTGCCGGATGTTTATGTCGGGTTTCGGAATAGAGCATGTCCAGAAAGGACCCGATCGCGATGAAGAGCCGGACAGTGCAATGCCGTGTCGAGAATTCGGCTGTGTGCTTGAATCGGGTCCCGCATCCGAACGAACACCGGTGGCAGGAAAATTTTTTGAAGAATTTGCCATTCCGGCTGCCGCTAAAACACTCAGCAGTACGCTGGCGGGTGCACCACGCCGCTACCATGAAATAATCGACGAAACACTTCTTCCGATAGCCGGAACTAAACCGATGATGAATGGTTGATCAGCGCCATGGACTATTTGCTGGAAGGCATAAGACAGGCGGCTATGCTGCTTGTAAGGTTGGATGGTGAAGTGCTCGGCATTACAGCTATTTCACTGAAAATATCCTCAATCGCCATTTTGTGTTCATCGGTTATCGCCGTTCCGCTCGGTTTTGCGATCGGCATACATTCCTTCAGAGGAAAAAACAGCATCATAACCCTGCTGAACACCCTTATGGCTTTTCCGACGGTTGTCGTGGGGCTGATTGTGTACTCTATGGTTTCGCACAACGGACCGCTCGGGCCGCTGGGTCTGCTGTTTACGCCGGGCGCTATGATTATCGGACAGTTTATTCTTGCTACGCCGATCATTATGGCGCTTACGATTTCGGCAACGCAGGGTATCGATGACCGGATACGCAAAACAGCGACAGTGCTTGGTGCAAATTCATTCCAGTCGGCGTGCATGGTCGTCAGAGAAGCCAGGTTTGCACTGATAGCCGCGGTTGTCGCAGGGTTCGGCCGCATCATCGGCGAAGTAGGGTCATCGATGATGCTGGGCGGAAACATTCGCGGGTACACCAGAAACATTCCGACCGCCATAGCGCTTGAAACAAGCAAGGGGGAGTTCAGCCTCGGTATCGCGCTCGGCGTCATTCTTCTGGGGGTTGCCCTGGTGGTCAATTATTTCCTGCGCTTTTTACAAAGAAGACGATCCTGATGCAGGGATATGCAGGGCGGCAGGTATGGCACTGATTAACATCCGAAACCTGGTCAAGGAGTACGGCGGCAGCCGCGTTGTATCGATCCCGGAGCTTTCCTTTGAGCAGGATCGCATTTACTGTATTTACGGAACAAACGGATCAGGAAAAACAACGCTTTTTGAAATGCTCGTACTTGTCAGCCGGCCATCGGGCGGCAGAATTGTATATGACGGCAGTGAGGTGTTTCCCGCCGGCACCGGAATCAGACAGCTTCGTGCGGAAATGACGCTTGTACATCAGAATCCGCTGATGTTTGATATGAGTGTCGCCAAAAACGTGGATTACGGCTTGCGGATTCGCGCCGTACCGGAACGCGAACGAAGTGAGCGTGTCAGGGAATGTCTGGGGTTTGTGGGGCTGGACGGGTTTCAGTCGCGCAGCGCCCGGAGTCTTTCAGGAGGCGAGGTGCAGCGTGTTGCCATAGCCCGTGCGCTTGCCATACGTCCGCGCGTTTTGCTGCTTGACGAGTTTTCAGCCAATGTCGATGCGGACAACAGGTCAATACTTGAAAAAATCATCAGAAAAATAAATGATCGCTTTCAAACGACTGTTATTTTTACAACGCATTACCTCGACCAGGCATACCGGCTGGCTGAGACGGTTGTACATCTGTACAAAGGTCGTGTCGTACCGGACCACCCGAGAAATTTATTCAGGGGCATACTGTGCAGAGAGCAGGGCGCTACGGTTTTCAAGCGGGGCGGTTTGAACCTCTACGTTGCGGCCCCCGGTGAGGGTGAGGCGGCGGTCACGGTTCCCGTCAATGCGATAACGGTTTCAAAAGAGCCGCTTGCGTCGAGCATGCGCAACTGCCTGAAGGGGCCTGTTCGGCATATAATAGACGAGGGACGTTCGGTTATCATACGTGTTGCAGCCGGGGAGATTTTTGAGGCGCAGCTGTCGCGGGAATCATTTCATGAGATGCAGCTGGGACCGGGGACAGAGGTGTATCTTTCCTTCAAAGCAACGGCTGTCCGGGTATTGTAAAACAATAATAAAATAAATATTGATTACTTTTTAAAAAATAATATAATACTTTTCATGCCGGTTGCACAACAAAATTCAAAAATTTCCGTCACCGATCTCGGCGATGAGCTGATGCTGTACAACACCGACGACGAATGTGTGCATGTTCTCAATGCCACTGCCCGGGATGTGTGGAATCTCTGTGACGGAACACGGGGTATCGAGGCCATTTACGAGAATATGCTGAAAAAGTATGAAGATGTTGATCAGTCTGAGTTACAGGACGATATCACCAACCTTCTTGATGATTTTAAACAAAAAAAACTGATAATAATTGTATAAAAAAATAAAAATAATGAAATATTATCTTGACACATCAGGTATGCATTGTATACTTTTGGTAAATAAGAAATTTTATCAATTATTTGAAATATTATCTTGACAGAAATGAAATAGAACGTACATTAACTAGAAAGTGAAAATCCCACAGGCGAACGGAGGGCAGAATGGAAAAAAAACAGTACGAAAAACCGCAGGTTATAACATATTCGGAAGAAGATATTCTTGAGCTCATCGGGCCTGCACAGACGTGCAACAGCCCTGTTAATTAATACGAATAGTAAAAAATAATTGAATTTTTCTATTCGGGGGATTATGCATTTATTTGTATAAATGTTTAATCCCCTTTTTTTTTGCTGACATGACTACTTCCACACAGTACCCGTTATTTAAAAGAACAAGTAAAATAATCAAATATAATGATGTATATCTTATGCTTCATGCCGAAAAACCGGCATGGGTATTTGTGAATGAGTTCGGCAGGGATGTTGTCGAGTACTTTGATGGAAAAACCTCTGTCGCCGATATGGCACGTGATATTGCAGCAAAATATTCAATATCCAACGCGGAGGCGGAGCAAGACCTTACCGCATTTATCGAATCAATTGCCGCTGCCGGTATGCTTGAACGTGATGACGACGGTCCGGACACTGGCAACAGGAAAATCGACAAATTACTTCTCTATGTAACCGGGCAATGTAACCTGTCATGCAGACATTGCTGTGCATGGCGTGAACGGGAAAAGCAGGGTAACGAACTGAGCGATACGACGGTTTTCAGTATCGTTGAGCAGTTCGAATCTCAGGGCGGCACGTCGCTTGTTTTAACGGGCGGTGAACCGCTGCTGAGAAAAGACACGGTTCGATCCGTTGTTACATCATTTCCCGGACTCATTACCACCATACTCACCAACGGCCTTCTTGTTGATGATTGTTTTCTTGCAGATATCGACAGGCCGAATGTCCGCATTCAGGTAAGCGTGGATGGCGCCGGCAGCGCGGTGCACGACAGCATCCGCGGTCCCGGTAGCTATGAAAAAGTATCACGGGCTCTTGCATCGATTCAGCGTACGGGATTTCAGGCCAGGACGACATTGTGTACAACCGTCATGCAGCAGAACTGTAATGAGCTTAAGGAAATTTTGCAGCTTGCCGATAGCCTGGGTATACCAAACGTTCGTTTTATACCGCTACGGCAAGAAGGGGAAGCGTGCCGGAACTGGGGTCAGATAAGCAGCAATGATACGGGGGTCTTTGAGAATTTCAATGATTATGTGTGTCATGCCGCCTCAGCGGAATTTCCCGGTATTGCCATAACAACGGGAGTGAGCGGTATTCTGATAAGCAGCAGAGAAATGAACACCTTCGGTCACTGGTGCCCGATCGGAAACCTGTTGATTGTCGACTGTTCCGGCGACATGTATCCCTGTGTTATGTTTATGGATGAAAAATATACACTGGGCAATGTCCGTCATAACAGCCTTCGTGAAATATGCAACAGCAGTAAAATGGAAGAACTGGTCGGTATTGTCGATGAGAGAAAAAACAAAATTGCTTCCTGCCGGGAGTGCGACTGGCAGCATTTTTGCCAGGGAGGATGTGCAGGAATGGCGCTGAATGCTGCAGGTACGGTATGGAGCACGGACGGCTACTGCAGCATCAGGAAAAAAATGTATCAGAATATTTTTGAAAAACTGTCTTCGGGGCGAAAGCCGAGTCTGCCCGGCCGCAATGAAACCTGCGATTAACAGCAAAAAAGCAACAAACAGCACTGATACGCTCTCAGCGGCATGCTCGTGCGCTTTTGATTTTATCGGTGTTGCCGCCGTGATTTATTCCAATGAACAATGGATGATCGATCATCTTGCCGGTTTATATGAAAAATTTATTATCGATACAGTGCCGGACGATCACATAACGTGTTATATTATTAGTAGAGGCAAAGATTGCAGCGAAACGCTGCTCGTAACAGGCAATACATCCTATACGCTCAAGGGAGAGGAAGCGTTCGACTGGGCGGAGATGCTTATTTTTCAGGAGGTCATGAAAATGACCGGTAAGCATTTTATAGCGCATGCAGGTGTAGCTGCCCGCGGGGATACGGCTGTTGTTGTTTATGCCCCCTCCGGATTCGGCAAGACGACATTGATTACCAAACTCGTATCACGAGGTTATGATTTTCTCTCTGATGAATACTGTCCGGTTCACATAGATGATCATCATATTGAGCCGTTCCCGAGAAGAATCGGTCTCAAGAAGACGAGTCCGTTTTATGATAAAAAAAACAGACGTGGTGTGTATCTGCGCCATGAAGATAAAATATTTTATCATGTGAACGATATCGTTACATGCTCGATCGGTCAAAGATGCACCGCCGGTAAAATGATATTTTTAAATGACCGGATGTCGGCTGAACCAGCCCGGAGAGACAGGGACGAAACATATAACCTTTTGCTTTTAAACGATACCGCCGGGATAGAATCGATATTACATGAGAGCGCGCACATAGACGTCAAAAAGAAAGCAGACGAACTTTTTTTTACACGCTACGTCCTGGGTGTTTCGGACAAGATGCACTTTTCGGGTATTCTGAATAAACTCTATGACAGGTATGCTGATGATATTTTCTGTATAGGAAAGGTAGCGCTGGAAAAGCCCGATTTCAGTGAAAAACCGTGCATACAGCCGATAAAAAAATCCGATGCGGGTATCGATATTCTTCTACAGCTTTTAAACAGATCGCGCAGCTGCAGGGTGATGAGTAATTTCGGGCATAAGCTAACCGGCGCCTATGCCGCCATTCTCAATATCCTGCGCACGGTCGACTGTTATGAAATGAAGCCCGGTAACCTTGATGCAATGGTTGATATGATAGAAGGTGTGTAAAACGATGCCGACAAAACGATCAGGTACCAGCCTGCTCAGCAGGAAAGTATTCATCGCATCAGCATGCATTATAATTGTTTTTTTTCAGACTGCAGCACGGGCGGGTTACGACTATGTGCATGTCTCAAATGAAAATGAAGACGGGATGCGGCTCTCTGTCGCATTTCCCGAATTTGCAACCGACTACCTGCACAGTGCAAAATCAAATACGATATCACTCGAGGGATGCACGGTCCTTGACAATCCGGGATATCCGGGTGTTGCTGCAAAGGGCATATTGGTGGAAGTACCGCAGGGGTGTTCAATCAGCGTGAGCGCCGATTCAGCCGAATACAGGAAAATACAAGATTTCAGCCTTGCGCCCGCCCCGAAAAAATCACTACGTGAGCATAACGGAGGAATGACGGTAGAACTTGAGTATCTCATTGACAATGATGCATACGGCACTGATGCGTTCTATCCGGAACAACTGGCAGAGCTTGTTTCGACCGGCTACCTGCGCGACCGTTTTGTAGCCCTCATAGTACTGCATCCCCTGCAGTATAATCCGTCACGCAGGGAGCTTCGTTTTCATCGGCACATAACCGTTACACTTCACTATCGGAATTGTGCGGGCTCAACCTGTCGATCATCCGACGCTCGAAAGATTGCGATCGGCAAACCGGGACCCTTCGATGCAGTGTACCGGCACGCACTCGTCAACTACTCTCAGCAGCCCCTTTATACACCAACGTCTCCAAGGCATTTACGTTCAGCCGTGAAAGCATCAAGCCTGTCGGAAATCCAGGCAAGCCCCTTTGCCGCAAAGGTATCTGTGTCCGGAGAGGGCATCTATAAAATAAGCTATGAAAATCTAACGGTACTCGGTGCGGATTTGTCGAATACGACCCATGAGAATATTAAAATGTATAACCGCGGCGAAGAAATCGCTTTGCACACGAGCGGAACCGGAGCATTCGGGTCGGGAGACTACATTTTGTTTTACGGTGAAGAGTTCAAGAGCCGGTATGCTACTGAAAACACTTACTGGCTTATTCAGGGAGGTAATGACGGAAAACGAATGAAGGAGAAAGCCGGAGAACCCGTCGCCGGATATGAGACACAGCAGTCATTCATGAATGAGTATACAGCCGAAGAAGATACCTACTACTGGATCAATGTCCCGAATCCCGAGGAGGGGGACGACAGATGGTTCTGGGACAAGTTCTCGATTATCGAGGAGCCGCTTTCCCGTGACTATACTGTTACCATGAATAACGTTGTCACGACGGCCGGTGCTTTCAGTATGACGGTGGAACTCAGGGGCGAAACCAACCCGTCTGCAAACCCCGATCACCATACGAAAGTATATGTCAACGGAAAGCTTGCCGATGATTTCACCTGGAACGGCAGGGTAAAAAAAACGCAGGTAATAGAGTCCGTTCCTGCATCGTATTTTGTCAGCGGCTCGAATGTGGTAACCGTTGAGGCTGTCGATGACCTGGGTGTCATAATTGATTCATACTATCTTGACCGCTTCAGCATTTCCTATTACCAGTCGTTCACGGCCGAGGACAATTATCTGAAATTCTACAGTGCCCTGGAGGGCGGTACGGGGTTTGCGGTCGAAGGGTTCGACGAGAGCGACATATCGCTTTTTGACGTAAGCGAGCCTTACGATGTCGCTGTCATTACCGGGGGGCAGACTTCTTCATCTCAGAGCGGTTATTCTGTCTCGTTTGAAGATAACGCCTCGGCTGCCGGAGAGTATATAGCTGCCGGCAGCAGCGCGTTTCAGTCGCCGCAGCGCATTGTTATGGATGAATCGTCGAATCTTTCCTCGACGCGCAGCAGCGTCGATTATATCATGATCACCCACGATGATTTTTATGATGATATACAGGAACTGGCAACCTACCGGCGGAGCAAAGGGCTGAACGTCGAGGTTGTTTTGATTCAGGATGTCTATGACGAGTTTTCCTACGGAATAAAAGACCCGGCTGCAATCAAAAGCTTTCTTACCCACGCATACGACAGCTGGCATGCTGCCGACCATCCGACCTACGTGGCGCTTGTCGGGGATGCATCGATCGATTACCGGGATGTGCTCGGCAATTCTTCTCTGGGCAATGTTGACTTCATACCGACGAGCACGTTTGAAACGGATATTATAGGAGAAACGCCGACCGACAACTGGTTTGCGTGCGTAAACGGACCGGACTACCTGCCGGATCTGATAATCGGCAGACTGTGCGTAAAAGACGCCGCCGATGTGAAGAATATCATTGATAAAATTATAGGTTATGAGGCTCAGTCGATAAGCGCATGGAACGGTAACGTGATTCTGGCAGCCGATGATGAAGCCATGTTCGAGAATATTTCCGATTCTCTTGCGGAATCCCTTCCGGACGGCTACAGTGCAAAAAAGATTTACATGAGCGAATATGAAAATGCCGCATCCGCTACCGACGAGCTTATCAGCAGAATCGATTCCGGTGCCGTTTTTGTCAACTATACCGGTCACGGTCACATTGATGAGTGGGCCGCTCCGTTTTTGTTTCATACGCCCGATGACAGTGATCGTGACGGCGGTTCGAGAAATGATGTGGAAAAGCTGTCCAACTCGGATCGTTTGACCTTTGTCATGGTCATGAACTGCCTCAGCGGCTATTTTCCGCACTGGAAAGACCGGTATTCACTGGCTGAGGAATTTGTCAGGTCCGAGAACAGGGGCGCTATTGCATGCTTTGCAGCTACGAGCTCGGGGTATCCCTCCGAGCATCAGGTGCTGGCCCGTCAAATATTCACGCATTTTTTTGAAAACAGGAACAATGTGGTCGGATCGCTTGTGACAGCGGCGAAAATCGATGCCTATAATCAGGTCTTTTCACGTGACATCCTCGAGACATTCACCCTTTTCGGTGATCCTGCGACCGAGCTGAAACTGATCGACAGTTCCGCATTTGAAGATTTCGGTGCGATCGAGCCTGAAAACCTGGCTGTTGTGGAGCGGTTTCCCCCGCAGACGTTTTCGTGGGGCATCGGTCTGTACGAGCGTTTTAAAGTGCAGTTTTCCTCCGACGACTCTTTTCCCATTGAAACAACAATAACAACACCTCTTTTCCCGCTCTTTTTTCTGCAGCAGGGAAGCTACCGACCGAATATTTTGATATGGTCGTTCATTCGAATGATGGCATTGCAGAACACAACCGTATACTGGCGGGTTGCAGCATACGATGAAAACTTCGATCAGATAGGGTATACGGATTCACGGAGCTTTACAATTCAGTAATGCGATCAGAAAACAATATCAGCGCCCATATTGTACAGGAGTGGAAACGCTCGGATAAGGAAAGGACCGTCGCATCTGTCGGGACCAGCATGCACCCGCTTATCCGGGAGGGCGACAGCATTACCTTCATAAAAACCGACAGCATTCGATCAGGTGATATCGTAGTCTACGAAAAACGACATGCGGGACTGGTAGCGCACAGAATTATCGGCAGAGAAAAGAGCACCGCCGGTATCATGCTGCTGGAAAAAGGTGACAACCGATACAACGCCGTGTGCCTGGCACCCGATACGATACTGGGCACCGTAATACGAATTGCCCGCGGTTCCACCGTTATCGACCTCTCGTCACGTAAATGGCGTCTACTGAACAGGTGTACCGGGGTATATCTGCTCGGCATTCACCGCCTGAGACAATTTCTTGTTTTCATGAAAAACGCCCTCGGCCTGGGGGGGGTGAGGGCTCCCGCATCCATCAAAAGAATCCTGCAGCAACTTCAGCGGCTTCCTTCCCGGTTGTTCAAAAATATCTGAATGCTTACTTCTATTCTGAAACGACACGCCCGACCTTACAGACGCTCTTTCTGCTTCTTGATTTTATCTATAAATGCCATGCGGTCTCGTATCGTTTTTTCGAACCCTCTGTCAGAGGGTGTATACATGATCGATGATTCGATTTCATCGGGCAAACAGGTCTGATCACTGATACCGTAATCATAGTCGTGATCATATTTGTAGTCCTTGCCGTAATCCAGGTTTTTCATCAGGCGGGTCGGCGCATTCCGGATAGCCGGCGGAACGGGCAGTGAACCGGTACGTTCGATCAGATGTTCGGCACGGCTGTATGCCCGGTAGAGGGCATTGCTTTTCGGGGCAACTGCAAGGTATACAACGGCCTGTGCAAGGGCCAGCTTTCCCTCAGGCAGACCGATGAAATGAAAAGCGTTTTTTGCCGCGACGGTCATTTCCAGTGCCCGTGGATCGGCAAGCCCGACGTCCTCGGACGCAAAGCGCACAAGCCTGCGGGCGATATACAGAGGATCCTCACCCGCCTCGATCATGCGCGCGAGCCAGTAGAGCGATGCCTGCACGTCGCTTGAGCGAAGACTTTTATGAAGAGCCGAAATTATGTTATAGTGTTCATCTCCCGATTTGTCATACAACAGGACTTTTTGCTGCAGCGCCTGCGTCACAGCGTCTTCGGTAATACGGGAACGTGTCTGTTCCTGCGCAACAAGTGCAGCAAGCTCAAGCGTATTGAGAGCTACCCGGGCGTCTCCCTGCGCATATTTGACAATCATTTCGGCTGCGTCCCGGTCCAGCTGCAGGTGAGAGGATCCGAGGCCGCGTTCGCAGTCGTCAAGTGCATGGTACAAAATGATTGCGACATGTTCGTCTTCAAGTTTCTTTAAAACAAGCACCTTTGTTCTCGAAAGAAGGGGGGCAATGACCTCAAATGAGGGATTTTCCGTTGTCGCTCCGAGAAGAACGATATCGCCGCTTTCAACATGCGGCAGGAATGCATCCTGCTGGGCCTTATTGAAACGGTGAATCTCGTCTATGAATAAAACGGTTTGTTTATTACGTTGGTGCCTGTGTTCAGCAGCGCCTTTAATAACCTCACGCACGTCCCTGATACCGGATGTAACGGCGCTGAGCGAGACAAGCCGGCAGCCTGATGCATCGGCGATAAGATGAGCCAGAGTTGTTTTGCCCGTTCCCGGCGGACCCCAGAAAATCAGTGACTGAAGCCTTTTACCCTTCAGCATGTAATATATAAGTTTGCCCGCGCCGAGCAGGTGCTGCTGACCAACGAATTCCTCAATGGATCGCGGGCGCATTCTGTCGGCAAGTGGGGTGTCAGGTGCTGGAGTGTTTTCTGGAAACGTCATAAGCCGGATAAAAAAAAATAGTGAAGAAACATTGTTTTCCTGCATGCAGCACCTGCTATTGTATCGTTTGAATCGGTTTGTGTCAAAATTCCAACTATGCAAAACATGCAGTTTGACATTCTAAAATCAATGAATTAATAATAATTTATTATAATATGCAATAATGAAGAAAGCATGTGAGCATTTATTGAAAAAGAGTAACGTCCTTTTGCAGAGATACTGCGCATCAAAAATAATCGCCGGAGCTGATTAGAATCGATATATCAATGAGATATGACGATTGGCGCCGCATGCATGCAGGCCTGACCACCTGATTTTCGTTGGCATGTTAATTGCTCGAATTCATTCTGAAGAAAGGTAAAGGGATATCGCTATGGATATTGCAACTATTTTGGGAGTAGTTACCGGTTTTTCGCTGATGCTCGCTGCTATTCTCATGGGCGGTGGTCTTGACTGGTTTATCAATGTTCCATCGATGATGATTGTTTTCGGAGGAACAATCGGTGTTACGCTTATTAATTATCCGCTCAATTCGGTTCTCGGTGTTATGGCCGTACTGAAAAATGCTATATTTTACAAGGAAACATCTCCCACTGAGCTTATCAAGAATCTCGTCGAATTTTCACGTGTTGCCAGGCGCGAAGGTATTCTCGCACTGCAGTCGCTTATAAAGGATGTTAATGATCCGTTTCTTGTAAAGGGGATTAATCTTGCCATCGACGGTCTCGAACCCCAGGTTATCGGCGATATCATGGATATAGAGGTCGAACAGCTGGAAAGCAGGCACAAGTACGGTGCTGAAATTTTCACCGCCGTAGGAACCTTTGCTCCTGCGATGGGTATGATGGGTACCCTCATCGGCCTGGTCCAGATGCTGATGCAGATGGATGATCCGGCAAATATCGGTCCTGCCATGGCAGTCGCACTTCTCACCACGTTTTACGGTGTCGTGCTCGCCAACCTCGTAGCGCTTCCTATTGCAGGTAAGCTGAAAACCAGAAGTTCTCAGGAAATCCTGCTCAAGCAGCTGATGACTGAAGGTATCAAAGCCATACAGTCGGGCGACAATCCGAGGATCGTTGAACAAAAGCTGCTGGCCTTTATAGAGCCGAAACGGCGTGCAGAGGCTTCGCAGGAGCAGGAGTAGCTCAATGCCGAAAGTAAAGAAAATCCAAGAGGAAAAACCCGGCGACTGGCAGACCATATTCTGCAGCCTGTCGATAATACTGGTTGCTTTTTTTGTGATGCTCAGCTCATATGCCACTCTTGAGCAGGGGAAAATCATTGAAGTCAGACGAAGTTTTCGCGGTGCACTTGATATATTTTCAGGCGGTATTCTCTTTCAGAAAGGCGATGGTATAGTGATCCCGTCGCCCGACTCGTACGGGCAGACGCAGGAAAAAACGGCGGCACCCATTTATCAGCTCCTCAAGGGCAAGGGGCTTGAAGACCAGATAAGCATGAAAAGCACCAGCAGGTTCATATACCTGACCGTCCTCGACTCGGTTCTGTTTGACGAGGGTTCGGTAAACATAAAAAAAGAATCAGAGCAGCTGCTGATGAAACTTGGAAAAATACTGGGATCGCTCGATGTGCCGGTCGAGGTTGAAGGTCACACGGCGGTTGACGCTTCAGGGAAGCAATCCCTTGCCGACGGCTGGCAAATCTCGGCGTACCGGGCGATCAATGTCATGAAATCGTTAAAGGCTGCCGGCGGTATACCGGATGCAAAAATCACCGCCAGGGGGTTTTCTTCATTCAGACCGTTTATACCGAACAAAAGCGAAGAAGACCGAACACGAAACCGTCGTGTGGAAATAATCATTCCTCTGCTGCAGGATTATTTTGAAAAGCGTGACAGCATTTTACGCAATGCACCACCAAGCTTCAAGGTGTGGGATTTGAAATAGTACTGTTAAAGGCTTCGAAGCTGTGGCTAAGAAAAAAATTATAATCATCCCCTATGAAGATACGGCTAAATGGCTCTGCACCTTTAACGACCTGATGACCCTGCTGCTCACGTTTTTCGTTTTACTTCTGAGCATGAGCAGCCTTGATTCAAAAAGCATCAAGGATATTCAGGAGAATTTGATAAATGCATTGGGTGTTCTGGAAGAAGGTCAGTTTCAGGAGGAAACGATTATTGAAAAAATATTTCGGATCGATGAAATCGGCAAAAAAATGAAATTGTTCAAAAACATTCTTCCGCCGATGGACGAGGGCATCGAACAGCCGGACCGTATAGAAGACATTACACCGCCGAGGGATTTGCTCGAGGACTTCATCATTATCAAGGAGGAGGGTATACGGGTTGAAGAAACAGAGGAGTTCATATTCAACCAGTTTCGTGAAATAATAAATGAAAATTTCAATGAACCCGGAATCACGATTCTCAAGAAGGAGCGGGGGGTTCTTCTGAGGCTTGAGAACAGTATACTGTTCACGCCGGGTGGGTCGAACCTTCAGGAGAAAGCATTGCCGCTGCTCGATAAGGTGGTCACGGTTGCCAGTCAAACCGGTTTCGACATTACCGTAGAGGGTCATACGGACTCTACCCCGATACGGACGCGGGAATTTCCGTCGAACTGGGAACTTTCCGTTTCACGGGCCGTCAGTGTTGTTATGTATATGGTCGAAACGGCACCGGCGCTGGCAAGAAAAATAAGTGTATCAGGACTGGCGGATACGCGTCCGGCTGTACCCAACGATACACCGCAGAACAGAGCAAGAAACAGAAGGATCGAGATACTCCTTTCCCGCGAGTAACTGTATATTACAATGTTGTAGAAATATTTCCCGAGCGTGAGGATTGATCATGGCTGAAAAAGCTAAAGAAGAAAAAACGGGCGAAGCTGAAGCACCCGAGAAGGGCGGCAAAAAAAAATCACCGATGATGCTTATCATAATTATAGTGATTGTCGGCCTTGTCGTGGGCGGCGGCGGTGCGGTCACCCTTCTGATGATGAAGGGCGGTTCCGATGAAGAAGCAGACGTGGAGAAAAAGGAGGAAAAAAAGGCAGCTGATAAACCGAATATGCTCGGTCCGGTTTATCCGCTTGAGACGTTTATCGTAAATCTTTCCGGAGCACAGGGAAGGAATTATCTGAAGGTGGATATCAGCCTGGAGCTGAACGATCAGAAACTCCAGCAGGAAATAGACAACAAGCTTCCCAAAATAAAGGATACAATTCTGCTCGTGCTGTCTACCAAAACATTTGATGAAATCAAGACAAGCCAGGGCAAGCTGCAGCTCAAGGACGAACTTCTGCTTCGCCTGAACAACTACCTCACAGCAGGATCAATCAATAATCTGTATTTTACCAGCTTTGTCGTGCAGTAGCACGAAAGGATCATACCATGAGTCAGATACTGAGCCAGAATGAAGTCGACGCACTCTTGAAGGGTATTACCGGCGGTGAGGTCGAGACTGAACAGGGACTGCAGACCGATGACAGTATTGAAGATGCAACGCTGTATGACCTGACGAAACCCGACAAGGCAGTCAAGCTTCCCAAGCTTGTCGTGATTACCGACAAGTTTTCACGCACATTCAGAATTACGCTTTCAAATACAATCCGCAAGCTTGCCGAGGTTTCTTTCGATTCGTCCGATGTGAAACGGTTCGACGAGTTTTTAAAAGAAATTCCGGTTCCGGCGAATATCAATATATTTACCATGGAGCCGCTGCGCGGCTTTAATATTCTACTTATAGATTCGGTGCTTGTTTTTTATTTTGTCGACGTACTGTTCGGGGGCACGGGATCAGACAGGACGAAAGTCGAGGGCCGGGAATTTACATCGATAGAAAACACGGTCATAAGGAAAATAGCCAGGGCGATCCTTGAGGACTGGAGCAGGGCCTGGGAATCATTCGTTTCAGTGAAATCAGAATATGTCCGATCGGAAGTCAATCCGCAGTTTGCGATGGTTGTTCCGCCGAATGATGTCTGTATCGCCATAACCTTCAACATAGAAATTGAAAATGTGCAGGGAATAATAACCATATGCGTACCGTTTTCAAACCTTGAGCCGATAAAGGAAAAACTCATGGGTGATTATTCAATCGAGGAAACAACCAAGGATCCGTTCTGGAACAGGACGATCAGGAATGAGCTGCAGACCGTGCCTGTGGAAATGAATGTTGAACTGGGCAAGACAAAAATAACAGGACGGGATCTTATCAACCTGTCTGTCGGAGACATAATTCAGCTCAACAAAATTGTTTCAGACGATCTGTTTGTTATGGTTAAAGGAGTGCCGAAGTTTAAAGCTCAGGCAGGAACTTTTCACGGCAATAATGCCGTTCAAATAACACAGCTTGTTGAGAGGAGGTAGGGCTGCTATGGCAAAGGATACTTCAGGCGACGATCTTTTCAATGAAGATATGAATCCCGAGGAAAGCATTGACGACATATCCTGGGATGAAGTTGCCGATGAGCCGTCGCAGGGTAAAACCGGCAGCGATCCGAATGCGCAAGCAGGAACCGGGTCGGCTAAAAAGCCGAAGCAGTCAGCCGGGTTTTCAGAGCTGAAAAAGAGCGATATCGTCTCCACGCCGAGCAATCTTGATTTCATTCTTGATATACCGCTGGAGGTGACCGTCGAACTCGGACGAACAAGTATGCCGATTTATGATCTGCTGCAGCTCGGCCAGGGATCAATCGTCGAGCTGAACAAACTTGCCGGCGAACCGCTTGAAATTCTAGTAAATCAAAAACTGATCGCCCGGGGTGAGGTCGTTGTTGTAAACGAAAAGTTCGGTATCCGGCTTACCGATGTCGTCAGCCCCAAGGAGCGAGTTGAAAAGCTGACCTAGATATGAACCGTACCGCAACATCCGTCGCGTATGCTGCCGTAATAAGTATCGTACCGGTGCCGTGCCGTGCTGCCGGGACAATTGGAACGGATCTGGTTTCAGCCGCCGGTCGCATGATCGCCATGCTTGCCATCACGGTCGGCCTGCTTTTGATACTGGCCTATTTTTTCAAAAAAGCAAATCTGTTCGGAAAAACGTTCATAAACAGCAGCCGACATCTGCAGGTCATCGAAACGCTTTATCTGGGTCCGAAAAAATCCCTGGCCCTCGTGCGTGTCGGCGGTGAGTGTATAGTTATCGGTATAACGCAGAGCAGCATTTCATGCATAGCCGCCGCAGATACGATTGTGCTGAATGAAGGCGGTAATGAATTATCCGGCTCTTCGACCGGCAGCACTCAGTCCGGACAGGGATCTTTTGACGTGCAGCAGACACATGAAACGCCGAAGCGATTCGACCTGCAGGCGATTTTGAAAAATATAAAAAAACAGGCAGCAGGATCATAACCATGAATCGTCGAGTCGGTATTATGACTGCATACATGATGATCACTCTGCTGCTCGGTTTCAGCACCCCGGCAGCACAGGCTGCAGACCCGGTCACCCTCCCCAACATCGAAATCAGTTTCGCCGACACCGATGAGCCGCAGCAGGTTGCAAAAACACTTCAGATACTTTTTCTGCTGACAGTACTGACCCTTGCCCCCTCGATCCTTATTATGACAACATCGTTTACGCGCATTGTGATTATATTCGCATTTTTGCGCCAGGCGATGCACACCCAGCAAATGCCGTCAAACCAGATAATTATCGGCATGGCACTTTTTCTGACATTTTATATCATGTCACCCGTATGGCAGAAAATAAATGACGATGCCCTGCAGCCGTACATGAACGAAGACATATCACTTCGTGAGGCGCTTGATAAAACATCGGCACCGCTCAGGAAGTTTATGCTCGAGCAGACGCGGGAAAAAGATCTTGCAATGCTGGTGTCCTTCACGAAAGGCCAGCGTCCGAAGGGACCCGACGATATCCCCATGACGACAGTGATTCCCGCATTTATCGTCAGTGAAATAACAACCGCTTTTACCGCGGGATTCATAATCTATATACCATTTCTGGTCATCGATATGGTTGTTGCCTGTGTTCTGCTGTCAATGGGAATGATGATGCTGCCGCCGGTCATGATTTCGCTTCCGTTCAAGCTGCTTCTGTTTGTGCTTGTCGACGGCTGGGGGCTGTTAATAGGCACCGTCATAAAAAGTTTTTACTAGAACTGAAGGATACATCATGACGCCGGATCTGGTGATCACTATCGGCAGAGATATGATTTTCATGGTCTTGAAAGTAGGGGCCCCGATGCTTATTTTCGGTCTTGTTGTCGGACTGACCTTTTCGGTTTTGATGTCGGCCACACAAATCCAGGAGATGACGCTTACCTTTGTACCGAAAATAGTGGCTGTTTTGGTGGCGCTGATACTTTTCGCTCCCTGGATCATGCGGATATTAACAGAATATACGATCAAGCTGTATTCGAGCATTCCATTTTTCATTAAGTAAACCGCAGTATTTGCTGAATGATCGACAGGTCTACGGTACCGGAGTTCATATGTTGTGGATGCTTTCGCTGGAACAGATAGAAACATTTCTGCTTGTGTTCATCAGAGTCAGTGCAATTGTTTTTTCAATGCCCATACTCGGGGTAACGGAAGTTCCGAGAACAGCCCGTATCGGCCTCTCATTTCTGCTGGCGTGGATTTTGTTCCCGAGCGTTGCGGTGCCGTACATTGAGCTCGAGGGCCTCAGCCTGCTTAAACTGCTGCCTGCCGTGACGGCTGAAATCATGATCGGTATTATGATGGGACTGAGCGTGCGCATGATATTTGAAGGGATTCAGCTCGGCGGACAGCTGATCGGGTTTCAAATGGGGTTCGGTATCGTCCGGGTCATCGACCCGTTGACGGGAAGCCAGTATTCCATTATCGCGCAGGTACAGAACCTGCTGGCCGTCCTGCTGTTTTTATCGCTCGGCCTGCACCGCTATTTTCTGCAGGCAATCAGGGTGAGCTTTGAGGAAATCCCGCTTTTGTACTGCTATGTTTCCAATTCCGTCGTCGAGTGGTTCATGGGCCTGTCTTCGACGATATTTGTTACCGGGATGAAAGTCGCCGGACCCGTAATGGCGCTCCTCCTGTTCGTCAGCATTATCATGGGCATGATCAACAAGTTCGCGCAGGGTATGAATGTCATGATTGTGATGTTTCCGTTAAAAATTGCCGCCGGTCTCATCGGCATCGGCATATCGTTGCCGATGTTTGCGCTGGTGCTCAAAAAGATATTTTCTACCGTTGACACGAACCTGCTGACATTGATACAGCTTGCACACCAGTGACCGGCAGCATGCATTGATACGTCTCCATGCGTTGTTGGACGGTTCTGTGAATCATTCAAAAGCAGCTGGGATTGCTGCAGGAAACAGCATATGGCGAAAGAGGGATCAGACGGCCAGGAAAAAACCGAACAGCCGACCTCGCGCAGAAAGAGCAAGGCCCGCACTGAGGGCAATGTTCCAAGAAGCGAGGAAATAAATAAGGTTGCGCTTCTCTTCGGTGCGCTGCTCTACTTTGCGCTTCAGGGCGGTGTTATGGTCGAGGGTCTGAGAATGATTATGAAAAAGCTTTTTACCGGCATTGTCGGTATCGAGCTTTCCATAGCATCTACCTACGATATCATGCGGACGCTTATCGAGGATATGATTCAGCTCATGATGCCTCTGATGCTGATTCTCATCGTGATAGCCGTTTTAGCAAATGTATTTCAATTCGGTTTTATGTTCACCCTGAAACCGTTCAAATTCAATCCTTCGAAATTCAATACCATCAAGGGCTTGAAAAAGAAGGTGTCAGCTAAGAACATAGTAAAGCTTGTCAAGAGTATCTTCAGGCTGATTATTATCGGAACGGTTCCCTTTTTTGTGATCAAATCCGAGATAGGCACGCTCCCGCTGGTGATGGATATGACCGTTTCCGCCATCGGTTCGTATATCGCGATGATGATTTTGAAAATAGTATTTTTTACCGGGCTTGTGCTGCTCGTGCTTGCCGTAATAGACCTGATATATACGCGGTGGAAGTGGAATCGCGATCTTATGATGAGCAAGCAGGAGGTCAAGGAGGAGCACAAGCAGGCAGAGGGTGATCCGAAAATAAAAAGCAAGATTCGCAGCCTTCAGTTTGCCATGATGCGCAAGGCTATTATGGAATCAGTGCCGAAAGCAGATGTGGTTATCACAAACCCGGTGCATTATGCTGTCGCACTTAAATACGACCGCAGTGAAATGCCGGCTCCGACCGTTGTCGCCAAGGGAGCCCGCAAGATAGCCGAGAAGATAAAACAGATCGCACGTGAGCATAATATACCGGTCATAGAGAACAAGCCGCTTGCGCAGTCACTGTACAAAATGGTCGATGTCGGCGACACGATTCCCGAGTCACTGTACAAGGCGGTTGCTGAAGTGCTGGCCTATGTATACAGCAGAAAACAGGCCTCTGCAGCCGGACAATAACACATTTCATACGGGTCGATGATGGAAGCCACTGCTCAACCTCAGGGGAAAATCAAGCTTGTTGCCGATAACAGCGATATTTTAATGTCGATCGGTGTTATCGGTATCCTGATCATCATGATTCTGCCGCTGCCGACCTGGCTGCTCGATATTCTGCTTTCCTGCAATATTACGATTTCCCTGATCGTGCTGCTCGTCAGCATGTATATCGTCAAGGCACTCGATATTTCGATTTTTCCCTCATTGCTGCTTTTAACGACACTGTTCAGACTCGCACTGAATATTTCATCGACACGACTCATCCTGCTCAACGGCGATCAGGGCTATGATGCAGCCGGCCAGGTTATCAAGGCATTCGGCAACTTTGTCGTCGGCGGAAACTATGTAGTCGGTATCGTGGTTTTTGCGATTCTCGTCATTATCAATTTTGTGGTTATAACCAAGGGCTCGGGCAGGATCGCCGAGGTCGCCGCACGGTTCACGCTCGATGCCATGCCCGGAAAGCAGATGAGCATAGACGCTGATTTGCAGAACGGACTGCTGGACGAAGAAGAAGCCAAGGAAATGCGGCAGAGCCTGCAGAAAGAGGCCGATTTTTACGGCGCAATGGACGGCGCCAGTAAATTCGTGCGGGGTGATGCTACCGCCGGAATTATTATTACCTTTGTCAATATTATCGGCGGCCTTGTTATCGGGGTTCTGCAGAAAGACATGACATTTTCAAACGCAGCCCAGACCTATACGCTTTTGACCATCGGTGACGGCCTCGTCAGTCAGATTCCGGCTCTGATCATTTCCACATCAGCGGGTATCATTGTTTCCCGGGCTGCATCAGACGGTCACATGGGAACCCAGATGATTTCCCAGCTGACAATTCATCCGCGGGCCTTCGGAACCGCTGCAGCAGTTTTGCTCTTTTTCGGCATCGTGCCCGGGCTGCCGACGGTACCGTTTTTCGCGCTCGCTGCCATCGCAGGCATTATCAGCTACGTCATGTACCAGGCCGAAAAAGATACCGGCGATCAAAAGACGGAACAAGAGAAAAAACCCGCTGAGGGAGTGGAAAACGTCGAATCCCTTCTGAGTGTCGACGATCTGGAACTTGAAGTCGGCTACGGTCTCATTCAGCTCGTCGACAAGTCGAAAGGCGGTGATCTGCTCGAACGCATTCGTTCCATCAGGAGGCAGTTCGCAATCGATATGGGTATAATTATTCCGCCGATTCATATACGTGACAATCTGCAGCTCAGTCCGAACCAGTATGCGTTTTTGATTCGGGGTATGGAAATCGTGCGCGGTGAAGTTCTGCCGGATCAGTATCTTGCCATGGAGTCGGGTATCGTTGAAAAGAGAATGGAGGGCGTCAAGACAAAAGAGCCGGCATTCGGTCTGCCGGCATTGTGGATCACAAAGGACAAAAGCGAGAAAGCCCAGATGTACGGATATACGGTCGTCGATCCGGCGACGGTTCTCGCAACACATATTTCAGAAATGCTGAAAACCCATATTCATGAAATAATCGGCAGGCAGGAAGTGCAATCCCTGATTGATAAAATCGCAGAGAAAAGTCCGAAGCTTGTGGACGAGCTCATTCCGAACCTTCTGCCGCTCGGGTCCGTGCAGAAGGTCGTTCAGAATCTGCTCAGAGAGCGCGTGTCTATCAGGAATCTTGTTACGATACTCGAAACACTTGCCGACTATGCACCAACGACAAAAAATATCGATATATTGACTGAATATGTGCGGCAGTCGCTCAGCAGGCACATCTCACGTCAGTATATCGCGGATGACGGCAACCTGTATTTGATTACCGTCGATCCGAGTGTCGAGGATGTAATGAGCAAAGCGATTCAGCATACGGAACGTGAGTCGTTTCTATCGATCGATCCGTCTGTCGCCCAGAAGTTTGTTAGAAAGGTCGAAAGCCTCGTTAAAAAATTCGAGTCCACCCAGTCGATTCCGGTAATTCTGTGCTCACCGGCTATCAGGATACACGTAAAGAAGCTGCTGGAGCGTTTTCTCCCGCAGATTGCGGTTCTTTCACATAGTGAAATCGACACGACGACAACGATAAAATCATTAGGTACGGTGAAAATTAACGATGCAGCTTAAGCGATTCGAAGCCCCGAATATGCAGGAGGCGTGCAGGAAGATCAAGTCGGAACTCGGTGACGATGCCGTAATATTTTCAACGCGCACCGTCGGCCCGCAGGGGCGGGCGGGCACGCGCAAACATGCATCCCGGGTTGAGGTTACGGCCGCAATTGAAAGAAAGAAAAAGATCGATATGTATGACGGCCGGGATGACGGATCTTCACGGTTTTCCGCCGGTGATTGTGAAGCAGGACAGAACGACGATAAACAATACGGATTAGATGCCGCCGGACCGTTATCGGACGAAAACGGCATCGTACCGCACTGTCTCAAGGATCAGTATGAATCAATGGTGCACGCCGGCTTCAACAGAGAACGGGCGTGGTTTCTGCTCGGTGAAACGTATGCTTCCTTTAAAAACAACGGTGACGGCATGTCGGTGTATGATATTCTGATACATAAAGTAGGCTGCCGTCTGCCGGTCAAAGGTCCTATCAGAGTCACGCCGGGTGTGAAAAAAGCTGCCGCCCTGATAGGGCCGACCGGTGTTGGCAAGACAACAACGATCGCTAAAATTGCCGCCCAATGTTTGCGAGACTATTCACTGCAGGTGAAAATTATCACCATCGATACATACCGCATTGCGGCAGTCGAGCAGATGAGAGTATACGCCCGCATTCTCGGTGTTCCCTTTGCTGTGGCGGAATCTCCCGAAATGCTGAAGGACGAGGTTCAGCAAAACGACGGTTCCGATATTGTCCTGATTGATACTCCCGGAAGCAATCTGCTGGTGAATGATAATATCAATGAACTGCGGCGGTGGCTGGAGTGCAGTGATCTCATCGAATCGCATCTTTTACTGAGCGCAACATCATCTGAAGATGTTCTTGCGGAATGCCTGATGAGAGTAGGCTGCGCATGTGCTGACTACCTGATTGTAACAAAGATGGACGAGCGAATACAAAAGGGAAGGCTTTTTGACGTTATCAGTACATCGTCTGTTCCGCTTTCATACATTACAACCGGTCAGCGTGTTCCCGAGGACATTCGGCCGGCTACGGCTCGTCTTCTTTCATCCATGATGCTCAAAGGTACCTGCTGATACATCGTATCAGCATATTTGTCAGGAGGATGCAATAAGGGTATTGTATTTTCAGTATCATGCTATATAATTTCAGAAAGTTGCATAGGACCATCCCTACCCGTCATCGGAGGTACCATTGAAAAAAGAATCGAATACTGATCAGGCGTCGACATTGAGAAAAATGGCCGATGCCGACAGCAAAGGCAGAGCGTTAACGAGAGTGCTGTCCATTACGAGCGGAAAAGGCGGTGTCGGAAAAACCAATGTCGTATCGAACCTTGCATACCTGCTCAGCATGAGCGGAAAAAACGTTTTTATACTTGACGCCGATATCGGTCTCGCCAATATCGATGTGATGCTCGGACTTGCACCAGAATACAATCTGCAGCACGTATTCAGCGGTGAAAAGACCATCAGTGATATTGTTATTACCGGTCCGGGCGGAATGCGTATTCTGCCGGCAAGTTCCGGTGTGCAGGAACTTGCGGAGCTTACGCACGATCAGAAGATGTACCTGCTTTCCGAATTCAGTTCACTGACCGATGATATCGATTATTTCTTCATTGATACCGGTGCGGGGATTTCGTCAAATGTAATGTATTTCAATCTTGCAGCTCAGGAAAAAGTCGTTATTGTTACTCCGGAGCCGACATCGATCACTGATGCTTACGCAATCATGAAAGTCATGTCGATGAAATACGATATACATTCGTTCAAACTGATCGTCAATGAATGCCGGGATGAAGAGGAGGCGACAACCCTTTATGCGAACCTCAGCTCAGTAGCCGAGCGTTTTTTGAGTATAGCGATAGAGTATCTCGGCCACATCACGCTCGACAAGAATGTGCCCGTCTCCGTCAGAAACCAGAAAGTCGTATCTGAAATGTTTCCTGAAACTGATGCCAGCCTCTGCTATATGGATATTGCAAAAAAGCTGACTCACAGCAGGCCGGCATCCAAACCGACGGGAAACATAGGTTTTTTCTGGAACAGCCTGCTCGAAAACACAACCTGATACCATTGTTCCCCGGAATCTCACATGCACTATGCAAAAACAAATTCCGACCACGACAGCATAACGAACACCAGGGAGGATTTGATATTAAAATATGCGCCGCTTATAAAATTTATCGCCAACAGACTTGCCCTGCGCCTCCCGCCCCATATCGACATTCAGGATATTATCAATTCAGGTGTTGTCGGCCTCATCGATGCCATAGACAAATTTGACGAATCAAAAGGCGTCCTTTTTAAAACATATGCCGAGTTTCGTATTAAAGGGGCGATACTGGATAATCTGCGTTCAATGGACTGGGTTCCGCGATCGATCCGGAAAACAGTTTCCCAGCTTGAAAAAACGTTTACCGAGCTGGAAAAGAAGCATAAACGGCCTGCCACTGATGACGAGGTTGCCGAGGCACTGAATGTGGATCTTGAAAAATACCATGAGATCCTTGCGCAGGCAAGCGGCATAGCTCTTCTCAGCCTCGAAGTCATTTCAAGCACTGAGGACAGCCGCCTCAAACTTTTAGACTGCCTGACCGACGATGACAAATCAAATCCGATGGCAATCGTCGGCAAGGAAGAAATACGATCATACATACTGCAGGCCATAGAGGAGCTGCCTGAAAAAGAAAAGATTGTTGTTTCGCTGTATTATTATGATGAATTGACCATGAAGGAAATAAGCCGCGTTCTGAAAATCACGGAGTCGAGAATTTCTCAAATTCACACACGCGCTATTCTGCGCCTGCGAGGCAAGCTCAGTGAGCGACTGGGGGCAGGGTAAGCAATGACGGAAGAAAAAAAAGATTCCGACGCTGAAAAGCAGCCGAAAAAAACAGAAATTGAAAAAGCGAAGCTGGACGATGACGATATTTTATCAGAGCTTGGGCTGTCTGAGGATAAAGCCGAGCTTGATTCGGACGGCATTATCGACCTGGACGAAAGCGGCGATGATAAAGCGGTACTGGATAAAGACGGTATTTTCGAAGATATTTCCGAGGATACCGTAGAAGAAACAGTTCATGCCGCTGAAGAGGAAAAGACCGGGCTTGATGACGGTACCGAACAGAAGGAGCGCAGGCAGGCTGAAGAATCTGCTTTTGCCAGACTGCGGAAGGGCCCATGGCGCAAAGCTGCGGTTATCGCCGCCGCAACGCTGGTTGTTTTTATCGCCGGCTGGTTTACTCTTGCTGCAGTAGTATTCAATTCGGAGGACGCGGAGCCGGACGGGGAGATAAAAAAAACTGCTGCACCGGATGATTTTGTACTACCTGAAGAAAACATCGAAGCTCCGGAGATGGTCAGCTATGTACCGCTGGAGTCTTTTCTTGTGCAGCTGACTGAACGAGCACAAGAACAGTCTTTTGTCAAAGTGAGTGTATATCTGACAATACAAACCACGCCGAAAGTTACAATCGACGACCACATGAAGAAAATGCGCTCTGCCGCATATGACGTTCTGTCAAAACGAAGTCCGGACGATTTCACTACCAAGGCAGGCATGAATCAGCTGCAAAAGGACATGCAAAGCAGCATCAATACCGTTTTCAACTATACAATCGTAAAAAATGTTACCATAGCAGATATAATGATACTGTGAGGCCGACGGAATGCTTAATGATCTTAATGATGAACAGCGGTTGAATTTTGCTTTTGCGGGCAGGCACCTGAAAGGTATCGTGCACAATATCAATACACCTCTTTCGGCGGTCATGGGTCGTTCAGAAATGCTGAACATGCGGCTTTCGAAAATTGCGTCAACGGAATCGGGTGTTGATAAAGCGGAAATGGAGAAATGCCTGCGGGATGTAGCCCTTGTTATCGAAAACAGCTCGAGGATATCCGACATATTAAAGAACGCCATGCAGAAAAGCATTCGTGCGGACAACTACGATCGCCACCCTGTCAGTATATCACAGGTGCTGCAGGAGGATTTGACGTTCTACATGGCTGATATGCAGTTTAAGCACAATGTTGAGAAGCATATCGACATTGATGAAAACGTACCGAGTATAATGGCTAATTATGTAGATATATCAAATAGTTTTATGGAAATACTTGATAATGCACTCAATGCCATGAAGGATACGGTCGATAAAAAGATATTCGTGTCAGCCGGAATCAATCGCGAGCATATAGAAGTGAATGTCGGTGACACCGGCAGGGGTATCGAACCGCAGTTGAGAGATGTACTCATGACGGTGCTGCAACATGAGGGGCGCGATGTGCCGGATGCTTACAAAGGAACCGGTATAAAAAGGGTTGCGAGGCTCCTTGCACCGTACAAGCCCGTGTATTCGATAAAAAGCGTGTCCGGTTCGACTGAAATCAGGATTAATTTTCCTGTGAAAACCGAATAGTCACAGGTAATACTAATTACATTTTCAGCCGATATGTTACTAAGATGATCTTTACTATATAATACACAACATGGGGAAAAGTATCCATGGTAGGTATTATAGGACTTCAGGAAGGCATTGCACAGAGAACGGTTGCCGAGTCCAGTCAGCAGGAAAATACAGCCCTGTACCAGGAAATAGCGGCAACGTCGATTCGGGAAAAGATAAAGAAACAAAACAAAGAAGTTGCCAGACAAAAAAAATCCGAAAAATCAAAAATCCGCGACAAGAACGAACGAAAGAATAAAAAAAAATTGCATGATGATAAAAAGGATATTTCTCCAGACAGTGCAGACGGCGGTGCTGTCGAACACCATATGCTGGATATTGAAATATAACATTTGAGACTGTTTTGCACGCTGCTTTTCCCGCAGCGTGACAACACGGACAGACACATGAGTTTTCCTGCAGAGTCATACAACGGATTTTTCTTATACGGCCTTTTTCTGTTTGATGTCATTATCGTTGCCATACTTGTGCTGCTCATGAAAAAAACAGCAAAACGCAGCTCGCAGGACAGTGGAGTACAGGCCGAAAAAATAACCAGCCTCAAACAGTCGTTTGAAAAATCGATCAATGATTCGCTTGCTGCAAGCGATAAGCTCGTGCAGGCCTATGATGAAAAAATGAATGCCCTGGAACGCCTGCTCGGTGAAGTTGCAGCAGCGGAAAACAGGCTGAAAGCGGTCCTGCAGCAGTCTCGCAGGTCGACTGCAGGCACCGCAGTCTCCAACCCCCGGAGTTCAGATGATGACCCGTACCGGAAAGCTGCCGATCTTATCGAACAGGGTATGCAGCCGGAAGACGTTCGACGGCGGTGCGGTCTGTCCGGCAGTGAAATAGACCTTATTACACGCCTCTACTCACCCAAATAGCCTTCTCGGAAGCTTCTTCAGGTAAATCCGTTCATTAGGCAAAAAATTCCACATCACGATTCAACATTCCGGATATGGGCTGTGCGTGCAGCACGGCAGCCATTTGTGCAGATTGTATAATTAATAAGATAAATCGGATAATTAAAAATATTATCTATTATAATGCATTACCGTGCTGTCCGAGCGGGTTATCACAATTGCAACATGGCATATATCTTGAAATGACTACGGTGACAGGATCGATTTAACGGGAGACAGGCGGTGGAGCAGGGAATTTACATTGCAACGTCAGGTGCGAAAATACAACAGCTTCGTCTTGAGATATCGTCGAACAATCTCGCCAATGTGAACACATCAGGTTACAAGGCGGATCGTCTTGGGTCACGGTCTTTTGAGTTTGACCTTGAAGATGCTTTTCTGGAGCAGAACAATTACCGCAAAATACGCGACCCTGAATATATCGATATGCTGGATGAGCCGGTAAAAGCATACAGCGGCATATATACGAAAACAAATATCGTCGGTACTGATTTTTCACAGGGTCATCATAAGTTTACCGGAAGTCCGCTGCACGCTTCGCTCGAGGGCCCCGGTTTTTTTGTTGTAGAGACACAAAACGGCACAGCATATACGCGCCAGTGTAATTTTGCACTCGACAGCGACGGTGAGCTTGTTACCTCCGACGGTCTTAAAGTTGTGGGCAGGGGATTGAGCAAGCTTGATGAAGGTGAGTTGACCATCGACGCGGATGGCACAGTGTATGTCGACGGATCGAAGAAAGGATCGATCGATATCGTCGAATTTGAGTCTGCGGCTGATCTGACAAAGATCGGTCACAACCTCTACACACCGGCTTCACAGGCTCGTGAACCGTATGATGCGGAAGAAACAATCGTAAAGCAGGGGTATGTTGAAAATCCGAATATATCAGTCGTACAGGAAATGGTCGATCTTATCGAAATAAACAGGCTTTTTGAAACATATCAGAAAATGATTACGTCGATCGATGAAAGCACCGGAAAAATTATAAACGAGGTCGGCAGCAAGTAAGTATATCGGGAGGCACCTATGATCAGGGCACTGTGGACGGGCGCAACGGGCATGCATGCCCAGCAGACGAACATGGATGTTATTGCAAACAACCTTGCCAACGTCAACACATCGGGTTTCAAGCGCGGGCGTGCTGACTTTCAGGATCTTCTTTATCAGACGCTCCGATTAGCCGGAACGACAACGTCTGCGGGAAATGAAGTCCCGACGGGCATTCAGGTCGGCCATGGAACACGGCTTGCGGCGGTGCAGAATATATTTTTGCAGGGTGACTTCATGCAGACTATGAATGAACTGGATCTGACAATTGAAGGAAAGGGATTTTTTCAGATCACGAAACCCGACGGTGAAATAGGATACTCACGATCAGGGGCATTCAAAATCGACAGCGACGGCCGGGTTGTCAATTCCGACGGATACCCTCTCGAGCCCGAGATAACAATACCCGATGACACGACAAATATAACTATCGGACCCGACGGGACGGTCTCGGTGCTGCAGGCGGGTGATACCGAAGCAGCCGAGGTCGGTAATATTGAACTTTCCATGTTTCCGAACGAGGCCGGTCTTAAAAATATCGGCAGAAACCTTTACGATGAAACGGATGCATCAGGAGATCCAACGACCGGAACACCAGGTGAAGACGGATTCGGTACGCTTGCACAGGGCTTTCTCGAGATGTCGAATGTCAGTGTGGTCGAGGAAATGGTCAATATGATCGTAAGCCAGCGGGCGTATGAAATAAACTCGAAGGTCATTCAGACCTCCGACGACATGCTCCAGGTAGCCAATAATCTGAAACGGTAGGCATGATACAGAAAACCGACAGCATAATCCGTGTAGCGTTACAGCTGGCCGTAATCGCTCTGGCGGTTATGAGGGTGGAAGCTGTGCCGGCGGCGTCTGAGCCGCAGGTTGTCGTCAGGGATACTGCACGTTTGTCGTCGGACAAAGTATATCTGCGGGATATTGCCACGATCAACGGTGATATTGATTTCATACGCAGAGCACGTCAGGTGGTTATCGGAAATACGCCGTATCCCGGAAAGGTACGCTATTTTTACGATAAACAGATCCGTATGCGAATGAAACTCTATGATATCGATGTGCAGGCGGTTCGGTTCATATCTCCGAAAAAAGTAAAAGTCGAGCGGGACTGCAGAACATATTCATCAAAGGCCCTTCAGAACAGTTTCAGAGGTTTCATTCTGAGAGAAATGCCGTGGAACAAAAATCAGGTGCAGATAGAGAACATGCACTGTGATGACAGTACCATTCCGAACGTTGATGTCACCCTGAAGTTCATCACGGCCCATAATGAAGAATTCAGGGGTCATATGACGGCGGATATATGTTTTCAGGATGCTTCAGGCGGATGCATAGAAAAGAGTACGATTTCCTGCAACATCGTCGTATACGAAAAGGTCGTTGTCAGTGCAGCACCGATAGAAAGGAATACGGTCATAGGGCCGGAACATCTGAGACACGATACGGTCGATATTACGCATCTGTCCAGGAGCATCGTCAGGAATAAAAAAGAAATCAGCGGCATGAGCAGCAAAAAACATATCAGAGAAGGTGCTGTTTTGAAGCACGATATGTTCGAGCCGACGCCGGCAGTCAAGCGGGGCGATATCGTAACGATTTATGTCGAAAACCGGGACATGAGAATTGCGACGCCGGGCAAGGTGCTGGAAGACGGTGCCGTGGGTGATCTCGTAGCTGTTGCCAACCTGAGCTCGAAAAAACATCTGTACGGATACGTGCAGGGAAAAACATCTGTCGAGATACGGAACTGATACCATGTGGCGAACGTTGCAGTACGTGTCGTTTTTCTTCCTCGCAGTAGTACTGTTCGGACAGGCGGGTTGTGCCGGAAGCATCCGCTCCATAAAAAACAAGATCAGACCGGAGATGGAGCCTGTTGAGCAGACACATGCCATAAAGGACGATGATTACCTGGATGTTTATAACAAGTATGAAGGGTCACTGTGGGTGCCGAATAATTCTCGATCGATGTTTTTTGAAGACAATAAGGCGCGCAATATAAACGATATTATCACCGTCAATATACTCGAACAGACCGTTGCCACACGTGATGCCTCGACGTCGCTTTCCCGCAAAGGGGGTATGAAATCAAATATAACCAAATTTCTGGGATCACCCCTGACGTTCGGCATGGACAACCTGTGGGGTAAAAAAACAGATGCCGCCACTGCTGCCGAACGCGTCGACAGACCATTTAAACCGGAACTCGATTCCGACTCTCAGAATACCTATGACGGAACCGGTTCGACCAAGAGAAGCGATAAGCTCATTGCGACGGTTACGGCCAAAGTCACACGCGTTTTTCCGAACGGCAACCTTTTTAT
The DNA here is from genome assembly GCA_964518865.1 of uncultured Thermodesulfobacteriota bacterium. Classification (GTDB taxonomy): domain Bacteria; phylum Desulfobacterota; class WTBG01; order CAIYCZ01; family CAIRTM01; genus JANQGV01. Next base: position 42,695 of record CAZFIB010000009.1, on the reverse strand, counting down.
CGAGGGACGGCGTGAAGTGACGATCAACAATGAGAAGCAGATCATCAACCTGAGCGGTATTATACGTCCCGAAGACATATCAGCAAACAATATTGTTGTTTCGACATCGATCGCCGAAGCAAGCATCAGCATATATGGAAGCGGGGTTATCGCAGAAAAACAGAAACCAGGCTACGGTCACAGAACATTCGATTTTTTATGGCCCTTTTAAACGAGATTCGTGCACCACAAAAATTATTTACAGTTGTTCTTTCAGCGCTGCTGATAGCGGCTGTGTGCCTGCGTGATGCCGGAGCGATACGCATCAAGGATATAGCCAGCATCCGCGGAGTTCGCAGCAACCAGCTCGTCGGTTACGGACTTGTTGTCGGCCTTGACGGTACCGGTGACGACGATAAAACCCAGTTCACCTATCAATCACTTGCCAATATGCTGGAAAAACTCGGGATAGTAATCGATCCGTCACAGGTCGACGTTGACAATGTCGCCGGCGTCATGGTGACGGCGACGCTGCCGCCCTTTGCAAAAGTCGGCTCAAAGGTCGATGTTACCGTCTCATCGATAGGAAACGCCGAAAACATACAGGGCGGAACACTTCTCATGACGCCGCTGAAGGGGCCGGACGGAATGGTCTATGCGGTAGCCCAGGGGCCGATATCGATAGGAGGATTTGAGGTTAAGGGAGCGGCAGGCAGCTCTGTACAAAAAAACCATCTTCTGGTGGGCAGTATACCCGGTGGTGCGATTATCGAGCAGGAGGTGCCGTTCAAATTCAATGAAAGAAGCAGCATTGAAATCGTGCTGGACACCCCGGATTTCACGACTTCGATGCGCATAGCCGAGGTTATTTCCGGGAGCATGGCCGGTACCGCTCAGGCTGTGGATTCCGCTATTGTGCGCATAGGGGTTCCCGGCGACTACCAGCAAAATCTCGTATCATTTGTTTCCCGGATAGAGAATCTGCAGGTCAAGCCGGACAGGGTTGCCAAAGTCGTTCTGAATGAACGTACCGGTACCGTGGTCATAGGAGAGAATGTGCGTATATCCACCGTCGCCGTTTCTCACGGTAACCTGAGCATCGTCATCAAGGAGCAGCCGCAGGTATCACAGCCGATGCCGTTTTCAGAAGGTGAAACTGCTGTTGTGCCGCAGACTGAAATAGAGGTGCGGGAGGAAAAAGCGAATCTTGTGCTGCTTAAAGAGGGCGTCAGCATCGGTGACGTTATAGAGAATCTGAATACAATCGGAGTAACGCCGCGTGATCTTATTGCGATACTGCAGGCTATCAAGGCAGCAGGTGCATTACAGGCGGCTATAGAAATAATATAAGGATAAACGAATGATCACATATGCATATCCGGCATCGGATCTCAATCAAACGGCTCTGAAAGCCGGTGGTACAAAAGCGGCAACGGTGCAGGATCAGCGTCTCATGGAAAAGTGCAGGGAATTCGAATCGATACTCTATCACCGCATGCTGCAGACAATGAGGAAAACGATTCCACGCGAAGAAAGCCTTTTTTACGGGGGAGCGGCGGAGGCGATGTATACAGACATGCTTGATACTGAATATGGGAAAATGCTGTCCGGTACGACAACGGGTGGTATTGCAGAAGCCATGTTCAATCAACTGCAAAACAAGAATTGTGAAACAATACAAAAGACTGATAACTCAATGTAATGACAGCTGTCCTGATTAAAGTTTTCTTGCAGGTCTGTCGATACGTATGGTAGACTCATGAAAAACAACGGAGCGAAACATGGTAAAAATTGTTAATGACGAGTCGCACGTTCACGTATCAAACCTGCAAAAAAGCGCAGTAAAAGAAAATACTTCCGACACTGCTGCAAAACCGTCTAAGGACGATCAGGTTCAGCTGTCTGCCAGGGACAGGGTAGAGGATATAATGGCACGTATCCCGGATGTCCGGCAGGAAAAGGTTGATGAGCTGAGCCGACGTATCGAAGACGGTACCTACAAAGCAGATCCCGGTAAGGTTACGGACAAGCTTATCAGGGAATCCCTCATCGATATTCTTGCCTGAGCATAACGGTTGATATCTGTGCCGCCCTTTACCCGCTGACCAGAGGAAGGCGGGCGGCATGCATGAACTGTTAGAAAATCTTGAAAAAATCATATCAAAACTGACCGAGCAGTATCACGCGCTTCATGCAATCCTTATCCGGGAGAATGATATCATCAGGCGTTCGTCAATAGACGAGCTGCACGAGAACAACAAGAAAAAAGAAGTCACCCTGCTGCAGATCAGACTCCTGGAAGAATCAAATACAAATATCCTCGATAGAATCTACAAACAGCTGCCACGTACCGACGAGACGCCGTCTGTCGTGCATCTTGCCGGGTTGATGCGCGACCCGCACGGATCGCGGATTCGAAGTGCATATGAATCCCTTCTGTTTGTTGCAAAAACCGTAAAGGAGATTAATGAAAACAACGAGCAACTGATACACGGATCTCTCAGAGCAGTCAAAAGTTCGATATCGTATCTGATCGCCTGTGCTTCAACCGGAAATCCCATGTATGAAAAGGGGGGTGCCTTGAAAACCGAACGCATAGCACGGCCGATTTTAAGTGAGGAAGCCTGATGGGTATCGGTATATTCGGTACATTGCATATAAGCAAGGAAGCTCTGTTTACACAGCAGTCGGCTGTGTCGGTGACCTCGCATAATATAGCAAATGTCAATACGCCGGGATATTCTCGACAGAGCCCTATTATCCAGCCGATAGATCCGCAGCAGGTAGCCGGTCTGTATTTCGGACGGGGTGCTCAGCTGACCGGAATCACGAAAAACTACGACAAGTTCCTCAATAACAGCATCATGCTTGAGAAAAGTGTTCTGGGAAAATGGGATGTCCAGGAAACCTATATGGGTCAGGCCGAATCCGTATTCAATGAATCCAGCGATCTCGGCCTGAATGCGATAATGAACGATTTCTGGGATGCATGGCAGGATCTGGCAGACCATCCGGAGGGCATTGCAGAGCGGGCGATCGTTCAGTCCCAGGGGGACAGGATTGCAAAAACGTTTCAGAGCATGCGTGAAAATCTAGATACTATCAGGGAGGATGCAAACAACAGAATCGCCGACGTTGTCGACAGAATAGGTATTCTGGCTGAAGAGATCGCGTCACTCAACGCACAGATTCTAGTCTCCGAGTCCTCACAGACCAGCCCGAACGACCTTACGGATCAGCGGACACTGAAATCCGAGCAGCTTGCCGAGCTTATAGACATAACGGTTATTCAGGAGGGAGACGGGCAGGTGACCATTCTTACCGGAACTACCGGAAAACAGCTGGTATCGGAAAACCTTTCATGGGAGCTGGATGTCGATATCGATCCTAATCGGGACAACCTGCTGGCTGTTGAACATTCAGACGGTGAAACCAAAGTCGATATAACCGATCGCATCAACGGCGGCAGCCTCAAAGGTCTCATTGAAATCCGGGATGAAATCATTCCCGCCTATATCGACAAGCTCGATATGCTCGCTGCGACACTGGTAAACGAGGTAAACGCCCTGCATTACAGCGGCTATGGTCTTGACGGCTCGACCGGTAATTATTACTTCAATCCGCTGACGATACTGGCGGAAGCCGACACCGGCAACCGAGGCGGCGGAACGCTCTATGATGTGGAAATCAGTGATCCGTCAGCGGTCAAGACCAGTGATTATGAAATAGAATTTCTGGACGACTATCCGCAGACAGCGGTCTATACGCTGTATGATTCAATCAATGGTGAGTATGTATACCGGATAGATGCCGGCAACTCGACGATCGTATTCAATGACAGCGGAACAAACAATATTATTTCGACTGCCGAGTTGACGCAGGGGACATACAGCGGAGACGAGCTGGCGGACGAGCTGCAAAAACAGCTCGAGAGCGCAAGTTTCTGCGGTCAGGAATATGCAGTAACCTATGACGAGGAAACCAGAGAGTTTTCAATAAACAATCACGGTTCTCAGGCGGTCGATATACGATGGAACGACTCGAACACTACAGCGGCTGAGGTGCTCGGATTCGACGACCGTTTTATTATCAAAAACGGCATCAACGATCAGATATCATTCGATGACGGTACCGGCGGCGCCGCAGAGAGCGCCCGGCTCAGGACAGGTTCCTTTACGGCCGATGCCATGGCGGCTGAAATCGAGAGGGCTCTTGAGGCTGGCGGGGCTGCAACCTTTAGTGTCACCTATGATTCCCTGAACAGAATTTTTACCATTCAGGTCGACAGTGAAGCCGGCGGTGGTGTCGACTTCAACTGGACGGGGTCGACCGCAGCGGAAACGCTCGGTTTCAATGCCGACGCTTCTGGTCTGGCGGCAACAAATACCGACAGCAGTGATTATGCGCCCGGAACGCTCATAGTACCGAACGGAAGCGCGTCGAGCACAACGGAAGCCGGTGTGTATAGTTACGCTGCAAATATCTTCGAAATAGATGCAACGAACAACGGCATCGTCATAAACGACGGTGCCGGACCCAATACGACGGCTACCCTTCAGAACGGTATTTATACGGCTGAAGAGATGTCATCCGAAATCGAACGCGCTCTTGAGGCTGCAGGGGGTGCCGCATTCTCGGTAGAATATGACAACTACGGTAAATTTGTCATTTCAGCCGACAGCGCCGACGGCGGACCGCCGAACACCGTTGATATTCTGTGGTCCAATGCCGCCTCAACGGCCGCCGGGGTGCTGGGCTTTGATGCGACGGATACTATCGGGCTCGATCCGAGTGATGCGTCGAGTAACTCGGACACCAGCGACACTGCAGCAGGGACCTACCGGTATTTTGAACGGATTTTCAAAATCGATCCCGACATCAATGATACAATCGTATTCGATGACGGCGGTATCGGCGACGGAACAGGCGGTACCTGGGTAACGGCGACCATCGCCGCGGGAGATTACACGGGGCAGGAGCTTGCTGCTGAAATCGAGCGACTGCTTGAGGGCGCCCAGGGTGCTGCCGGTCAGGATTATATTGTTCAGTACGATGTTCAGCAGGGCTACTTCAATATCATAAATAATTCAGGGAATCGCAACAGCGTGTCAATAAACTGGAACTCTGCTACGTCGCTCGCCGCGCAGACACTGGGATACAGTGCCGGTACGGCGACGGTATCCGTTGGTTCCAGCGACAGTAGCGACAGCCGTGTGGGTGATGTCATGCAGTACCGGCAGATAGACTTTTACGGTATGACATCCAAACTCGCTGATGAAGACGGCCGGCCGGTGACAGGCGATATTTTTCATATCATGGGCGTTACCGGGGCTGCGCAGCAAATTGCGATGGATCCCATAACCCTGACCGATACTGAAAAACTGGCGGCCGCGCTGTCAATGTTCGATATCACGGGCGATAACAATGTACTGGTGTTCGACAACGACGGAGATCTGACCGATGGAACGAATTACCGGGTGGAGCTTGAAAGCGGACGCTACAGTGCTTCAGAACTTGCAAAAGCCATAGAAAAACAGCTTGAAGAGAACGGCGCTGATTATTTCACCATACAGAACGGCGTCAACGACCAGATTATTTTCGATGACGGCAGCGGCGGACCGTTTACGGCAACGATCGCCGCCGGAACGTATACGGGTGATGAACTGGCTGCAGCGCTGGACACCGCGCTTGACACGGCACCCGGATCAGGTGCGACATTCAGTGTTTCATACGACGCGGATGCCGACAGGTTTGCAATACAGGTCGATGGTGCGGCGTTACCGGCAAATGCGGTTACGCTGAACTGGTCGGTCTCGAATGCTGCGTCGACTCTGGGATTTCAATCGGCTGACTCGCTTGCAATTACGGCTGCTGATTCAGACACGAGCGATTTCAGTGTTCGTCCGTCTTACACGGTGACCTATGACGAAACACTGCAGGAATTTTCCATTACCAGCAACACCGGCAACGTGCAGGACCTTGTCCTGCTGTGGGAACATGATGAAACAACGGCAGAGTCTATGCTCGGCTTTGATGAAAAATTATTTCTCGTCGAGGAAGGCGTCAACGACCGTATCGTTTTCAATGAGGATGGCGGTTCGAACAGTACGATTGCGATAACAGCGAACAGGTACACAGGCGAGGAACTCGCCCGCGAGATACAGGAGCAGCTCCGCGCCGCCGGATCCGAAGAATATGTTGTGAGCTACGACGAGACGAGCAGATCATTCAGCTTCAGCAACCCGGCAGAAATCGTAACAACCCTTAACGTGCTCTGGAGCGATGCAGCAACGACGATCGAGGCGGATATGGGATTCGATGCGGTGGACGATGCCGTGACTGCGGCAGCAGCTGCGGTCAGCGACTACACCCCGGGGAGGATAGCTGCCGGAACGTCGCTTTCAAGTGATTTTGCAACCGGAGGACCAGCTGTTGGTGACAATAGAAATGCACTTGATATCGCCGCATTGAAAGATGCCGCGATCATTGCAAAGGATACCCAGACGCTGGATGACTACTACAGTGTCCTAGTCGGTTCGGTCGGAACGGACATGTCGAACACAACGAGCAATATCGAGTTTCAGGAGTTCATGATCGAACAGTTCGAAGAACGGCGGCAGTCGATCGCCGGCGTTTCGATAGATGAAGAGATGATCAACCTCATCAGATATCAGCAGGCCTATGCTGCCGCAACAAAGCTGGTATCGACGCTTGACACGATGCTCGATCAGCTGTTGAGCCTGAAATAAGTATCGTCACGTGCTAACGAAAGGATACGGGGTACGCGCATGAGAATTTCCAATACCATGATGTTCAATCAGGCGCTTATCAATATCAATAAAAGGTATGAACAGCTTTTTGAGCAGAATGAAAAAGTATCGACCGGCAAAAGGGTGAACAAGCCGTCGGATGATCCTGTTGATTCGGGTAAGATACTCGGTTTCAGAAGTCTTTCGAGCTCAATAAAGCAGTTCCAGCGCAATATCGACACCGGCACGGCTCTGCTGAAGTACAGCGAGTCGTCGCTTGCCGAGGCGGAAGAAATATTCATTGAAGCAAAAACTCTTGCGGAACAGATGGCCACCGGAACCTATACCGGGGAGCAGCGCGATATGCTCGAGGAGCAGGCGGCTCAGCTGTATGATCAGCTTGTCCAGGTCGCCAACACAAAAGTCGTCGACCGGTATATATTTTCAGGTTTCAAGACCGACACGCAGCCATTTTCCCGCGACAACGATTTCAATATTTCATACAGCGGAGACAGCAATAAAATATACGTCGCAATACAGCAGAATGTGAAGGTGAGCATAAATTCGACTGGACAGGAGGCGTTTCTGGATGATACAAATGTTTTTGACGTTCTTCGTGACCTGAAAAATGCTTTGGGTGACAACGATCAGGACGCTGTCGGCGCGCTACTGCCTGAGATCGACGAGGCAATGAATAAAATAGTTAAAGAGCGCGCGTACGTCGGTACTTCGTTGAAACAGATGGAGGCGGCCGACCAGGTTCTGCAGGAGTACGGCCTGGCGACCGAGGAACTTCTGGCCGCAACCGAAGACACTGATTATGTGGAAGCCGTGACCGATCTGAGTGCCCAGCAAATGGCATTCGAGGCGACCCTGCAAAGCACCAGTATGGTGACGAAGCTGACGCTGGTTAATTTCCTTTAGCTAATTCCATCCGGAGTACTGGCGTTGCTTGTTTTAACGAGAAAGGTCGGCGAGCGCATACAGGTCGGCGATACAATCAGCATCCTTATTATGGATATCAAGGGCAAGCAGGTGCGGATAGGCATAGAGGCCCCGCCTGATGTCAAAGTACACCGCGAGGAGATATATCAGAAAATACAGGAAGAAAACATAAAGGCCTCAAGCATCGACAGGGAATCGCTCGATGCGTTGACGAAGTTAATTAAAAAAGGGCATTGAGCACAATGTTGAAAATACAGTCTAAACGATTCGGCGTGATCGAAGCCGAAGAGTCCCGTGTAATCACGTTCACCGAAGGAATATTCGGTTTTCAGCAATATTCACGGTATATTCTGATAGATCATGCGGTAAACAGCCCGTTCAAATGGCTTCAGTCGACCGAAAAGCCCGATCTGGCCTTTGTCGTTACGGATCCTCTTTTGTATATGCCCGATTACCGGGCAGAGGTTTCGCATGATGAAATAGAGGATATCGAGCTCGGCTCGACGGCCAAAGCGGTCGTCATGTGTCTTGTCACGATATCGAAGGAGTGCTCCTCGGTGACGATCAATCTCGCAGGGCCCCTTGTTATTAATTTCGAAAAAATGCTTGCCAAACAGGTTGTTTTGACAAACACCACCTACAGCATACGTCACAGCATTATGGGTGCATCAGCCGCACAGCAGGAGAAGAAGGTCGGCTCGAGCGGCTGAAGCACCAGTCCCTGCGGCATGCCACGTGCCTGACAGGGGTCGCACCACACTCATTTTTCTGACCATACCACTTAGGCAAACACACCATCGATATGCTGACCGCAGGCAGGGCAGGCACCCTCCTCGAGTGCATTACCGATAACCTGAAAACCGTACCGTTGTACAAGAGATTTGTTGCAGTTTGGACAGAACGTATGTTCTCCGCCATCGCCCGGTATGTTGCCGGTATACACATAGCGCAGACCGCAGCTGAGTCCGATACTGCGGGCTTCAGCCAGCTTTTCAGGGCTGGTTCGATCGCAATCGGTAAGCAGATAGGTCGGGTAAAAAGCCGAAACATGCCATGGAATGTCGACTCCGACAGAGGCGATAAACGATGCGGTTTTCTGCAGATCGGCTGCTGCATCATTGTAACCCGGTATGATAAGGGTCGTGACTTCAAGCCATATGCCGAGGGTTTTGTAAAGGCGGATCGATTCGAGCACAGGTTCGAGCCGGGCATGACACACTGTTCGGTAAAAATCGTCGCTGAATGCTTTCAGGTCTATATTGGCGGCATCCAGATACGGGCTGATATATTCCAGGGGCTCCCGGTTGACATAGCCGTTGGAGACAAAGATCGTTTTGAGACCCTGAGTGCGGGCCTGTTGTGCGATATCGGCGGCAAATTCAAAATAGACGGTCGGTTCGGTGTAGGTAAAGGAAATACTGTCACAGCCATGTCTGAGGGCATCATCGACAATGTGCTGCGGTGATTTCGAATCGCCGTAAATGAATCCTTTCTCGTGCGGCATTTGTGACAGTTCGAAATTCTGACAGTGACGGCACTGCATATTACAGCCGACCGTGGACAGTGAATAGCTCATGCTGCCGGGCAGCACATGAAAAACGGGTTTTTTTTCGACGGGATCGACATGCTCGGCAGCGACCCTGCCGTACACGAGGCTGTACAGGATGCCGTTCTGGTTTTTTCGCACACCGCAGCGTCCGGTTTTTCCCTCGGCAATCCTGCACATGTGCGGACACAAACGGCACTGTACGGCTGCATCATGTTCTTTTGTGTAAAACAGGGCTTCGTGCATGACCGGCGCTGCTCCTTGCAATAATTATCAAAAAAGTATATTCCTAAAATAGAACAGCTCGTGCGCAATTTCAACAGTATTTACAGGCGGTGCTTGCAGCAGGCAGGGAGCTGCAATGGCAGGCGGGCACGGCACGATGTCGAAACGGCTATAGCCGTGCACGCAGCAGCATAGCCCGGTATTACAAATATACGAACGGCCACGACAGAGCGTGGCCCTCCGGCAAAGGTGGTATATTTCCGGATAAACGCGCTTCGTTGCGGCCGAATCATTCCGGAAAACATTGCTGCAGTGATTCCGTATATGCTCCAGAGTCGCGTTGAAACCGAAACGAGGAGTGTATACCGGATGACGGTACTGAACAGAATATCGAAGGAACAAATCGCGTATGCATGTCAAGTGCCCGATATGTCAGAAAGCAGTTACGTGGACGGATAAGAATCGCTTCAGGCCCTTCTGCTCCGAGCGCTGCAGGCTGATCGATTTGGGGCAGTGGCTTGATGAGTCGTACAGGTTTGATGCAAAGGAGGCCGAGGAAATCGATGGGGAGGCACAGGCAAACAAAACCGTTCACTGAAGCGGTCCTGGGTGCGGTGCAGTCTGTTTTCTGTATCATACTGATAGTGCTTTTTTTTCCGAGTGAGGCGTATGCCGCTACGCAGGTCGAGCTGCTGAAAGATGAATTTTATTGTACCCGTGTCAGGGAACTGATAGACAGGGCTGAAAAATCCGTTCGGGTTATGATGTTCGAGGCCGCCTATTACGACAGGCACCCCGACAGTCCCAGCAATATCCTGCTGCGCTCGCTGATTCGTGCAAAAAAAAGAGGGGTAGTGGTTGAAGTATTACTGGATAATTCCGATAAACACCAGAGAGCTGCGCAGCGAAACAGGCATTCGGCCCGCATACTGGGCCGTGAGGGGGTTGATGTATATCTTGATTCCGTGTATAAAACAACCCACACGAAAATGCTTGTCATAGACGGCACAATACTGATACTCGGCAGTACGAACTGGACGTTTTCAGCTCTTACGAAAAACCATGAGCTCAGCGCGGTCATTCACTGTAAAGAATCAGCTGCAACTGCTGAGAATTACTTCATTGGCGTGAAACAAAAAAGCATCAAACTTGAAAGTTTTGATTGACATACCTTCACCAATTGTATATAAAAATCGATAATAATTATTTAAAAAATCTTGCGATTTAATTCTGAAGCACGCCTCTGGGGATTTTTTTTATGGTAAAATCGGAATTAATTCAAAAATTATCAGAAAAGGCAAACCTGCCGCCGAAAATTGCTGAAATTGCCGTCAATACGGTGTTCAATGCCATGACCGAAGCGCTTATCCACGGGGAAGGCATTGAAATTCGTGGTTTTGGCAGTTTTAAAGTACGTGAATACAAAGGACGGACAGGCAATCATCCACGCACCGGATCCACTATAGAAATAGAGCCAAAACGAAGACCGTTTTTTAAAGTCGGGAAGGAACTGAGAGAAAGAATCAACGACCGTCACAGCGATATTTCGGGAAATGAAAACCGGGAAATAAAAAAAGAAGAATTTTGATTACCTTACGGCACCGGTGGGATTCTTCGATGAATAAACACGAACCCTGAGCATCTCAATTGTTTCAGGGTTTTCTTTTAGCTGCTCAATCAATCACATCATCGCATACATCAGGCACGTATCGCAAAAGCTGAGTATCTTTCGCTGTAGTTTATAAACAAACAACGCAGTCCGACACCATCGTACGGCATGAAAAAAGCTTATAACAGCGCAGGGTATTTCATCGTCGCGGTCTGGGTCATCCTGATCGCTGTCATCATCAGACGAGAGTATTTTGCTGAAAATACCGTTCGGCTTGATACAACCTACATCGATGAATCGATCGAAAGCAGGGATGAATGGACGGGCATTTATCTGAATGAAAAAAAAATAGGGTACGCCCATTCGGTATTTCAGAAAATCGAGGAAGGATACCGACTGCAGGATGATGTGTTTCTTGATATGACCGTTATGGATGTGCCTCAGAAAATCGAAATAGCGAGTAATGCCGTTACCGACCGGAATCTTACACTCAGCGTTTTCAGCTTCAGGCTTCGATCAGGCGTTATAGGTTTTTCTGCTTACGGAAATGTCGACGGAAGAAAAATAAAAATCCGCACCAGCTCAGGCGGTGCGCTGCGGAGATCGACACTTGAGCTCAAGGACGATCCCGTACTGTCGAGCAGCCTGAAGTATTTTGTTCTGAAAAACGGTCTGGAAATCGGACGAACATTCAACCATCATTTTTTCGATCCGCTGACCATGAGCAACCGCGATGTGAAAATAACCGTTGCCGCCAGAGAGGACATAGAAGTACAGGGAGAAATGAAAAGCGCATTTCGTGTCGATACCGAATTCAGCGGTATTCGCATATCCGCCTGGCTGGACGAACATGGAGAGACGCTGCGCGAGGAAACACCGATGGGCCTGGTCCGGATACGCGAGGACAAGCGGACGGCCATGCGTGAAAACTGGGGCGAACGGCCGGATATACTTGCGGCGTCATCGATTCAGGTCGACAGGCCCTTCTCAACCGAAGGCCTGCATGTAATGAAAATTAAACTCGAAAATGTTTCGCTCGAAGGTTTCATGCTTGATGGAGGCCGGCAGACGCTTGAAAACGAAACCATGCTGACCGTGCGTCTTGAAAGAATAGATGCAGGTGCAAGCTATGTCATACCCTATGCGGGTGATGATCTGGACAGACATCTCGCCCCGACCATGTTTATTCAAAGCGACAGCCCGATGGTCAAATCGTTTGCCGCAGTAGTGCTCGATGGAGAGACGGATGCCCTGAGAGCGGTGAGAAAAATGCTGAAATGGGTCTATACAACACTGCAGAAAACGCCGACCATGAGTATTCCGAATGCGGTGGAAGTGCTGAAAACGAAACAGGGGGACTGTAATGAACACGCCGTGCTGCTGGCCGCGCTGTGCCGCGCAGCCGGGATTCCTGCCAGGCTGTGTACCGGTATCGTATATCTTGACGGGCACTTTTACTACCATGCCTGGAACGAGGTTTTTCTGGGATCGTGGATTACAGCCGATGCAACCATGAACCAGTTTCCGGCCGATGTAACGCACGTGAAATTCATGGAAGGGGATATTTCAAATCAAATCGACATTATACGCCTTATCGGCAAGCTGAAAATCGAGGTAGTGGAGTACAGATGATAGATATAAAAAATCTTTCCAAGTATTATTCATCGGTCCGCGCAGTGGACAACATCAGCCTGCATGTTGAAAGCGGGGAAATATTCGGTTTTCTCGGGCCCAACGGTGCAGGTAAAACGACAACCATTCGCATTATGGCCGGGCTTGTCAAGCCGACAAGCGGTGATGTGTTCATCGACGGCTGGAATATCGGCACCAGTCCCCGTGAGGCAAAGCAGGTAACGGGCTTCATACCTGACAGGCCGTTTTTGTACGGCAAGCTGACCGGCCGTGAATTTCTGCGGTTTGCCGGCAGGCTTTACAATGTTACAGAGCAGGATATTGATGAGCGAATCCGGCATCTGGCGACTCTTTTCCAGATGGATGACTACTATGATGATCTCATAGAAAGCTTTTCACACGGGATGAAACAGCGTCTCACTATGGCCTCATCCCTTATTCACAAGCCCAAGGTCATTATCGTCGATGAGCCGATGGTAGGCCTCGATCCGAAGGGTGCCCGGCTGGTGAAAAAAATATTCCGTGAGCTTTCCCGCAACGGATCGACGATATTCATGTCGACCCACACCCTTGAAATTGCCGAGGAGGTGTGCGATCGCATCGGAATCATTCAGGGCGGTCAGGTCGTAGCGGTCGGAACGATGAAAGAACTCAAGGAAAAAACGGGCGGCGATGCAAAGAAGCTGGAGTCGATTTTCTTCAAGCTGACCGGTGACGAACTGATTGAAGAGGTTATCCGGGCTCTCAGATTCTAAGAGGATTAGTCAGTGCAGATTCCCCGACTCACCTATCCGAAAATGTGCCAGCTGAAAAACAGAGTTCTGCACACTGATCGAAGCATGCCGTTGAAGGTTTTGCTGATAGCTGTCTTCGGCCTGCTGTTCTGGGGAGTTGTTTTCTTTATATTCTACCGTGTGCTGATCTATTTCAAGGGGATCGATGTGCTCGGAGTTTTCCTGGCAACAAAACTGCTTTCCATGATTCTGCTGACGCTTTTTTCCATCCTCGTCTTCAGCACAATCATTACCGCCATATCCACCCTGTTCATGTCGGAAGAACTGCAGTTGATCGTCTGTTCTCCCTACGATATGTACGAGCTGTTTTTTGAAAAATTCGCTGAAACGGTTTTCAACAGTTCATGGATGGCGCTGCTGTTCAGCCTGCCGGTTTTTCTGTCATACGGTATGGCGTTTGCCTCAGGTGTTATGTTTTATATCGTTCTTTTTATGATGCTGCTGCCGTTTATTATTATTTCCTGTTCGATCGGTATCGGTTGTGCTCTGCTGCTTGTTTCGGTATTTCCGGTCAGGCGTCTCAAGGACATGCTCTTTCTGCTGTCGATATTCCTGGCGATCGGCCTGTATATGCTGTTTCGTCTGATACGTCCTGAGCGCCTCGTTGACCCGGATTCCTTTTTTACCGTCCTGGATTATCTGTCGTCGCTGGAAATGCCGACCTCGCCGCTGCTGCCGAGTCAGTGGGCTGCGGATGTGCTCGAGGGGATTCTTTTCCGGCAATCTTCCCTGACGTTCGAGCTTCTGCTGCTGTGGGTAAGCGCCGGTGCAGCTGTCTTTGTGTTGAACAAGATATTCAACAGCATTTTCACAAGCGCCTGGTCGAAAACGCAGGAAGCCCGAACCGCAAAAATTACAAAAAACAGATTTTACAACAGACTGATCGAAAGCGTATTTTCACGGCTTCCGCAGCATACGCGTGCAATTATCGATAAGGATCTGCGCATTTTCTTCCGGGATACCGCCCAGTGGTCACAGCTTTTCATCCTTGCGGCGATTATTGTCATATATCTGTATAATTTCAGCGTTTTGCCCTTCGACAAGAGTCCCATACCGACGGTTCAGCTCCAGAATCTGATCGCATTTATCAATCTCGGGCTGGCCGGGTTCGTGATCTCTGCCGTAGCGGTGCGGTTTTCATATCCGGCGATAAGCCTGGAGGGCGAGTCATTCTGGATTGTGCGCTCCTCGCCACTCAGTATCCGCGGTCTGGTGTGGTGCAAGTTTTTCATGAACTTTATCATGCTCGCCGTGCTGTCTGAAATTCTGATTGTTCTGTCGAATTATTTTCTGCACGCTGAGCCGTTTATGATGGTGCTGTCCAGCATAACGATTCTTCTCATGACTCTCGGCCTGACCAGCCTGAGCATAGGGTTCGGCGCGCTCTTTCCGCGGTTTCGCTATGAAAATGTCGCCCAGATACCCACCGGGTTCGGGGGATTCATGTATATGGCGGTTTCCGTAATTTATATCGGCAGCATTGTCGTACTGGAGGCCTGGCCGGTTCATCTTCTGATAATGTCGCGTATGCGGGGGACGGAGCTGGACGGCATGCAGATATTCGGCATTGCCGCTTCGTTTGTGCTGATACTGATAATCAGTGCTGCAGTGTGTATTCTGCCGCTGTACAAGGGTCTGGGGCGGCTGGAGCGGCTTGAATCATACTGAGGCCGCGATCTACCGATAGAGGTTTTCCCACGAAGCTTTTTTCATTGCACAGCGAAAATCATTCAGCCTTTTTTTGAGAGCCGGCGGGCTGACAGCTTCGATATCAGTGAGAAGCCTGCTGGCGGAGTCCAGGTGTGTATGTATCCCGGGCTGCATGCCGCCGAGCATCATGGACGCTACCGTGACCGAGCTGCGTGCAAGATCGGCTGCGCGGTGCAGGAGGGCGGGGTGACTGAGCAGCACCGGAATGATATCTGTTCCGAGAGTATAATACGTATCGGCAAGAAATCCGCCGAAAGCAGTCTTTGAAAGTATTTTGTCGCGGAACGCACGCAGAACAGGGATGCGCTGAGAGCGCCGGCCCGGGGGCAGCAGGGCGGTTGCCAGACACACGGTATCGCCGTTGTTTTCGGACTCGACCACCTCGAGCGAATGCTCGACGCTCATGCCGGCACCGACCGTCACCGAAGGAACAGACAGCAGGGTGTAGCCGGGAACGGTAACGAAAAGGGAGTGAACGCCGGCGGGTACCAGCAGCATAAAATAGCCGTCGACGCTGATACTGCTCGAACCTGTTGAGGTCGAGACAACGGCGTCATCGATCAGGGTGTCTGTTGACGGGCAGTACACGCTGCCGGTGATGACACCGGTGCCTGCTGTGCTCGACATATACAGTCCGCTGGCAGTACCGGCGGTTACCGTGCCGCTCGGAAACGACAGGGAAGCAGCACCGACACCTGATGATTTAAGGGCTTGCGTCGTATATGTTCCGGATGAGCTGCTGATATCATACAGCCGGTAATCCGAGAGTCCGATCTGCGTCCAGTATCCGCCGCCGTCGAGCGAGATGTAGGTTCCGCCCAGCCTGCTGGTATAGTCGTTAAAGCCTTTGTACAGGGCGGCATACATAATTGAAGCGTCATCGGAATCGACTGTTGCGTCGCTTACGGAAAAGCTTTTCGGCAGACCGGTATCCGATTCGGTCCAGCTCGCTCCGGCATCGGTGCTTTTGTAAATACCGGCATAGGTTGCATCGCTGCCGCCGCACCCGATGACTATCAGGTTCGGGTCGGACGGTGAAATGTGTATGCTGTTGACGACAAGGTCGGGGATGGGGCAATCGTTCCAGGTGAGACCGCCGTCCGTGCTCTTGTGAAGCCCCCCCGGAGCTACCGGGGCGTAAAAGCTCCCGGTGCCGGCATAGACGACATCAGGATCTGTCGGATCTGCCGCAACCGCATTGACCGGCAGCGTGGTATCAAGAACGGAAGAGAGATTCAGTTCGGAAAACAAGTATCCGGTATCGGTGCTTTTTACGACAGCCCCCTTTTTTCCGGAACCGTAGGATATGCCGGCATACAGGACCGTTTTGCCGTCGGACTGTGCTGCTGCCAGAGATGATACGTTGTGGGAAACATCATCATCGAATATATCCAGGTAGCTCCAGGATGCGCCCGAATCGGTTGATTTTCCGATTTTCCAGTCGAATCCCGCATACAGGACGCTGCTGTCGGCGGGGTGGAATATGACTGCTTCGGAACTTGCACTGTTGACGAGATTCCATGATGAACCGGATTGGGTCAGATATACACCGGACAGGGTGCCGCAGAGAATCGTCGTCGAATCGAGCGGAAAAATATCCGTGTCGTAAATGGTATTGGCGCGGATGCCGTTGTTGAGCTCCGACCAGGATACGGCGGCATCGTCGCTGATGAATACACCACGGTTCAGGGTGCCGGCGTACAGGCGTTCCGCCCGCGTGGGGTGCGGGCTAAGCGTGAGAAATTCGGACGGGGCCTCGTTCGTGAGATCCCAGGTTTCACCGCGGTCGGTGCTGATGCCGACGGTGGAGATAAGGCCGGCATAGAGCGTGTCGGGCTGAGACGGAGGAACGCAGAGTGCACGGCAGCTTTCGTTGATCGAGGTCCAGTACCAGTAGTCGGCCTGGCCCCCGAGACTGTTTTTTGCAATTCCGTTTCCGCCGCTGGCATACACAAGCAGCGGATCGGACGGGTTGACGGCTATTTCATCGAGATAGCCGAACGCCTCGTACTCGTCATACCAGAGC
Organism: uncultured Thermodesulfobacteriota bacterium; assembly: GCA_964518865.1. Classification (GTDB taxonomy): domain Bacteria; phylum Desulfobacterota; class WTBG01; order CAIYCZ01; family CAIRTM01; genus JANQGV01. The sequence continues at coordinate 25,480 of CAZFIB010000009.1, read as the reverse complement.
GCGCCGGTCCAGTAATACCATGTGTAGCCGCTGTCGGGGCTCATATAGATACGGCCGTTGGGTGTCAGGAATGATGCGCGGTTGGCGACCCACACCTCGCCTGCCTGGCTGGGGTTGAAGCTGATACACCAGAAATTATACCACTCGCTGTCGCCGATGATAAAATCCATTTTTGACCAGTTGCTGCCGCCGTCGGTGGTAATGTATATTTCGCCGTACTCATCCGTGTTGTCCGGACCGCCGGTGCCGACATAGACGGTATCGCCTGTCTCGTCGTGCGGATCGACGGCAACCGTGTAGCAGAAGCGGTTTTCTTCGTTCGCGAAAAAGAACGTTGTCCAGGTATCGCCGTAATCATAGCTCACATCGATGTAATGGCCGTTGGCAACCCAGATGTTGGATGGATTGTTGGGGTCGACGGCAATATCATACACCTCGATGTTGCGGAACCATGAGGGGTTGGCTGCGGGTATGTTCGACCACGTGGTGCCGCCGTCGGTGGTTTTGAACATGCCGTCACCGCCCCAGCTGCCGGCATACATGGTGAGGCTGTCCTGCGGATCAACGGCAATCGAGGGAATCTGGCCTCCGTACAGGCCCAGATCCTCCCACTGAGATTGTTCTTGAGTTTTGGCGGAAGTTGGGATACATACGATAAGAAAACACAGCAAGATAGTTGCATGCAGCGGGATTGTCGATCTCACCATACCGCTTCCTTTTGTTTTTTCAGAGATTAGTGTATCGATACACATAGTGTACCATATATATTCTACTGACGCACTGTTGCAGGATATCTTTTATTCGATACTGAAGAAAAAGTCTACCGATAAATTACTCAACGGAGATATGCTGTATGGGAACTGTTCTGGTCACCGGAGCCACGGGTTTTGTCGGATCGGCTGTTGTTAAAAAACTGTTAAAGACAGGTGCACCGGTGAGAATTACGGTGCGGCAGAGCAGCAGCAGAAAAAACATCGAGAATTTGAATGTCGAGGAAGTTGAGGCGGATATACGGGACCGGCAGTCGGTGAAAAAAGCCCTGCAGGGCGTAACCCATCTGTACCATGTTGCCGGGCTCTACCGCACGTGGATGCGGGACTACGATATGCTGCACAGCGTTAATGTCGAGGGCACCCGCTCGGTACTTGATGCGGCGCAGGAAGCAGGTGTTCGGAAAGTGGTGCATACAAGCTCCATCGCGGCTCTGGGGATCAGGGACGACGGGGAAAAATCGGATGAGCACACTGCGTTCAACCTGCATCACGCACGGCTGCCCTATGAGCAGTCGAAATACGAATCGGAGCAGGTTGCTTTTGAATACGGTCGACGCGGCCTGCCGGTCGTCGTTGTCAGACCGGCCCTGGTAATGGGTGAAAACGATATTTATCCGACACCCTCCGGCAAGCTCGTGCTGGATGTGCTCAGGCGCAGAATTCCGTCATATTTCGAGGGCGGCATAGACGTCGTTGATGTCGATGATGTCGCGGAAGGGCATATACATGCTATGCAGCACGGCACGCCGGGTGAGAGCTACAATCTCGGCTGCCGGGATAATTTCACGACCATGAAGGATCTGATCGACCGTATAGCGGTTGCGGGCCGCGTCCGGCCGCCCGGCTTAAAGGTGCCGGTCGCAATGGCGCTGCTGTGGGCCGGCCTGCTGACCCTTGTGGCCGATTGCATCACCCACCGCGAACCGGTTGCAACTCCGTCGAACATCCGTGCGCTGTCGCTGAAAAAGCGGGTTGATTTTTCAAAAGCCGTCCGTGAGCTGTCACTGCCGCAGACGCCGCTGGACGAGGTGATAGAAAAAACCGTGAAATTTTATCAACAGGAAGGATATGTGCTGAAATGACGGATGAATTGCCTGATCGAACCGCGGCGGACCATCATTCCGAAATGATCATGGAGCCTGCGCGCGCCGAACCGGAAAAGGCAATCCGGGGGATGGTGCTTGAGCAGCAGGTACGCCTTGTATTGAGCATGCCCTGGAAGGACAGGCAGGATGTGATCATGGCGGCGAACAATGCACATGAAATAATACAGTCGCTTCCCGCAGAGGAAATCTACTGGATGATAAAAGAGCGGGGTATAACGGATTCGCTTCCCGTACTGTCGAGAACGACCAATGATCAGTTGCAGTATGTTCTGGATATCGACTGCTGGCACAGTGACCGGCTTGATTTCAAAACCACGCTTGGCTGGTACGGCATGATCATGCGATGCAATGAACAGAAGGTTCTTGAATGGATCAGATCGGTCGATGATGATCTGATCGTCGCCACGATGAAGCGGTTTGTGCGTATCATGAAGATAGAGCATGAGACAGACATGTCTGAGGAGTATGAAAGCATGCCGCTCTACACGCTCGATGGCCAGAACTACCTTTCTTTTTCCTCGGATGATGCCAGAACAGTATTTCTGCCCCTTCTGAATCTTCTGTATCAGTATGATGTACAGAAATGCCATTCAATCATAGAGGGCATTATTTTCGATTACGCTCACGAGTGTGAGGACGAGGCCTATCGCTGGCGGTGCGGCAGAGTCGCCGACCGGGGGTTTCCCGACCCGTCCGAAGCCTACGGTGTGTATGCTCCGCTCAGCGGCAGCGAGAAACGGCATGTCGAAGCCTGCGCATCTGCGCCTGTATCGTCAGCGAACGTTTATCATAAAAAAACATATTTGATGCGTTACGGCATTCAGTCGGCCGATATGCCCGGTTTTCTTTATGATGCCCTGCTCGGCATCGATGACGATGACCGGCTGTCGGAGGTACAGCAGCACATTGTGAACCTGGCCAACAAGATTATTACAGCCGACGGTCTGCGTGTGCGGGAAATCGACGATCTTCATACGGCTCTTGAGAAAGCCCTCGGCTGCCTTTCGATAGGTGCCGAGGCAGTGAGCGGCGGCGGGCGGGAAAAAGCTTCACGACTGCTTGCTTCAGCACACCCTGAGCTCATATTCAGGGCCGGCAACGGCTGCATAGCAGATGTGCAGGCCCGTGCAAAAAGCCATGCATGGCATCTGGCGCCGGAGGATGAATACTTCAGGACGTTTCACGCCGTACCTCTTGCCGATGCCGTTACCGGTCTGCTGAGGCCACGGCCGGTTTTTTACCGCGGCATCGACTCGCAGGAAACAGGCTATCGGAATTTTAGATCCATGGCGGATATTGCATCCGTGCGGCAGTGCCTGGAAACGGCTGTTGCCGCAGACTCTGTGGTGTTTGAGGTACTCGGCTGCGGCGTGGACAGCTTACTTGCGCCGATGAACGAAAATACCGACCGGGAAGAACCGGGCAGCGTAACGTCGCATGCATTGTTTTTGACTTTGACCGCACAGCATGTTATTTCTGGAACTGCTGCCTTTGACGCGCTTACAGCAGGCGATCTCCAGCGTTTCTGCGACCGGGTATTTACCGAGCAGCACGATGCCGGGCGCCGGATCGGTCCGGATGTTGTTTCAAGCTGCATCAGCTGGCTCAGAAGCAGAAATCCTCAGGCGATTGAGGAACGTTTCGAGGGTATCGAGCGTTTTGTCGCAGGATGCTTCAGGGAGCTTGAAAACGAGCTGGCCGATATGAAAGAGGTGAATGATACCGATACGCGATACATCACATGTTTGATTATGAAACAATAATACAGGACACATGAGAGGAGGGCTTCCGATGCCGCATAAAGACATTCCGAGAATTGCCGCAACGCTGCAGGTCGCATTTTATGCTTCATATCTCGTACCCGAGTACAAGGATCTTCCCCTTGAGGAACGGCACAAAAAAGTGGCTGAAGACTATATTTCGGCATTGAAAATAGCCGACATCATATTCGAAAAAGCGAAGCACGAAAAGCTGCCGCCCGAACAGGAACGCATCATGTCGAAGTATATCGGTGCGGATCAGGGGTCATAGTCACGAACAGGCAGCGGTAGTTGCTAACCGGCCGATGAAAAAGTCCTTTTCACAAGGCTGCTGGTCGGCTGCCTGTCCGCTCAAGCGGACAGGCGCACACAAATATAAAAAACAACTACCGAAATGACATCCGGCAGTGCAGTGAGTATTCACAATGCTCAGACGCCGTCCATGCGAGGGCAGGCATTCAGGGCGCATGACATCATGAGGAACGGGTCGTACGTGTCTGGACGCCGCAGCCACGAGTGACGAGCGCAAAGCAGCAGATTGGTACTTTTCAACTGCCTGCTACGTTCCAGCATCAGAAGAGGGTCCGTGCCGGCCCTCTTTTTTTACGTCCCGACGGCAGTGTTGTTCTGCAACCGAAGTACATCAGGGTGTAAAGGGCCGCATGTACACGAATATATTTTACTTTATCATTGTTTTTACCGTTTACTCGCTGTATACGCCGGATCCGGCCGGCGCCGCGCATCATGCCGAGAGCATGCTGATGAGCTTTGCTCTCGTTTCAGTCTTCGCGGCATGCGTGTATATCGTGTTCAGGCGGTTTTCCGACGATGCTTGCCGCAGGCCGTTAGCGGACTGCGCTGCCCGGCATTCGCGGACCATCATGCAGTGTAATGCGTTTGCAATAGCCGTGTACTGTATTCTGCTCTACCGCTGCGATTTGAAGTATGCGGTTTCTCAGTTCGCCCCCGCCGGTAAAAGCCTGTTCGTTTCACAATGTGCCGGTATCGCACCGTATGTTTTACTGGTGCTGATTGTCTGGATGCTGTCGTTTCATTCCTACCGTCTGTGCTGCGATGCATCCGCGACCAGGGGCGGATACCTCATGTCGCACATACGCTTCAACGGTGCCTTCGTCGTACCCTGGCTGCTGTTCGGAGGCATAACCGACGCTGTTTCACTGCTGGGGGACATGCTTCCCGGTATTCCTGCCGATAGTCAGACGGCTTCTGTTCTTCTGTATGGTGTGATTCTCGGTTCGCTCGGTATACTGTATCCTTTTGTTCTCGTGAGGATATGGAACTGCTCGCCGGTTCCGGATGGAGCGTTGAGAAGGAGGCTCGAGACATTTTGCAGTAAACATAATTTCAAATATGCAGACATGCTTCTCTGGGATCTTTTTCAGGGCAAGCTTGTCACTGCCGGGGTTCTCGGGTTTGTCCGCATGTTCCGCTATCTGCTCCTCAGCCCGGCCCTGGTTTCCGTACTGAGCCCCGAGGAACTCGAGAGCGTTGTGGCGCATGAAATCGGTCATGTCAAATATCGCCATATGCTTTTTTACCTGCTGTTTATAGCAGGGTACGCGCTTTTTTCGTATATAGGTTTTAACGCAGTATTCTACGGCCTTATTTCAAGCGATACGCTGTTCGATGTTTTTTTCAGGGAAAACGGCACATTCAGCACATCATTTTACGTGCTGCCATCGATTGTAATTCTTGTTTTTTTTATTGCTTATTTCAGATTCGTTTTCGGCTGGTTTTCCAGAAATTTCGAGCGGCAGTCGGATGCGCACGCGCTGATCCTGACCGGTTCGGCCGGTGCGATCATACGCTCGTTCGACAAGATTGCGGCACGCGGAACGCACAGCCGTTCCGCTCCTAACTGGCACCATTACAGCATTCAGGAAAGAATAGATTTTCTCCTGCAATGCGAAAAAAATCCGGCACTGGTACGGCTGCACAGCCGCAAGGTTGTGCGCATGATTGCAGCCTATTGCTCGGTGCTGGTGCTGGGTGTCTGCTACGTCGTTTTTGCGCATGACCACATAATGAGCGGCACCGAGCTGAACGCGCTCGAGAGGGTCGTTGAAAAGAGAATAGCTGCAGAACCTGATAATCATGATCTTTATTTTCTACTCGGCAATGTGAAGTATGAAAAGAAAATGCTTGCAGAGGCGGCTGCGGCCTATACTGCGGCAATAGAGCTCGAACCGAACAATGCCGAAGCGTTAAACAACCTGGCCTGGCTGTATGTCACTGCAGACGATGAAGCCTTTTACCGTCCCGGCCGGGCACTTGTTCTGGCACGAAGAGCCGCGCGGATTTCCCGGAAACCGCATATTCTTGATACGCTGGCCGAGTGCTATTATAAAAACGGGTCGTACCGGGAAGCTGTCGAGGTGATACGCATGGCGATTGAACAGAATCCAGGCGATCCGGAATACTATGCACAACAGCATGAAAAGTTCATGCAGCGGATGCAGCAGGTTGAGAAATGAGTTGAAAAAAGCAACCTAAACGATTAAAATAGCAGATATAATAACCTGTGAAGGATGCATATGCCCATTTACGAATATCGCTGCAATGCGTGCAATGAGTTTTTCGACTGCCTGGTCATGAAAGCAGCCGATACATTTGTGCCGCGCTGTTCAAAATGCGACAGCACCGATGTAACCAAGCTGGTTTCGCGGGTGCGCTGCATGTCGGGTCCGCAGGAAAGCGGACTGGCTGAAAATGCAGAAAAACGTCTGCTGAACACACTCGGGTCCAATGTATCGGACAGTACCCGCAAAGAGGTCAGGGAGCTTTCCCGGGAGGCTGCCAGGCGCGGAAAAAAACGGTTCGACAATATGATGGATTCAGGAAAATCCGAAAACATCGATTACTGATATATTCTTTTCAGCCTATTCCCGCCAGTTCCATCCGCCCGCTGTAGCGCAGCAGCAAAACATCTCTGAGGTTACGGTTTTCCGGCAAGACAAGCCCGGGGTCCTTGTCGACAAGCGCCCATGCCGCCTGGCGTGCATCCGAAAGAATCGTGACATCCCGGATAGCGTGGGCAACGCGAAAATCAGGCATGCCCGACTGCCGGGTTCCCAGCATTTCACCGGGGCCGCGAATGGCGAAGTCTTCCTCGGCTATTTCAAAACCGTCGCAGGTGCGTTCCATAACCTCGAGGCGGCGGGAAGCGTCATCCGACCTGCTGACATGTGAAATAAGAATACAGGTAGCCTGCGTTGAGCCGCGGCCGACGCGTCCCCTGAGCTGATGAAGCTGCGAAAGACCGAACCGCTCGGCATGCTCGATGACCATGACGGATGCGTTCGGAATGTCGATTCCGACCTCGATTACGGTTGTCGCGACCAGAACCGAGAGATCGCCGTTTTTAAAATCGTTCATGATGCCGTCCTTTTCAGCGGATGACATTCTACCGTGCAGCAGGCCGACGCGGAAGTCCGGGAAAACATCCTGCTGCAGGTGCTGCGCCATGGTGGTGGCATCACGAACATCGATTGTTTCGGATTCCTGAACAAGCGGATAGACGATAAATACCTGGCTGCCGTTGTGCAGCTCGTTTCCGGCGATGTCATAGGCCTGCTGACGCTCGTGCTCGTAGAGCACGCGCGTCATGACAGGCTGACGCCCGGCCGGAAGCTCGTCGATCACGGAGACATCGAGATCTCCGTACACGGTGATGCCGATCGTTCTCGGTATGGGTGTTGCAGTCATGACAAGAACATCAGGGTTCTTTCCTTTTTTTTTCAGGGCCGCCCGCTGCAGGACGCCGAATTTGTGCTGCTCGTCGACTATCGCCAGCCCGAGACGTTGAAATGCAACGGATTCCTGTATGACGGCATGCGTTCCGACGACGAGGTCGATGTCACCCGCACTTGTATTTTTACAGAGCGCCTGTTTTTCGCTTTTCGTCATACCACCGGTCAGAAGAGCGCAGGTAAGACCGCAGCGCCTGCTCAACGCTGTGACTGTTCTGTAGTGCTGCTCTGCAAGTATCTCGGTCGGCGCCATAAAAACCGCCTGATAGCCGCTGCGCACGGAACAGGCGGCTGCAAGAAAGGCTATGACGGTTTTACCGCTGCCGACATCACCCTGCAGAAGGCGGTTCATGGCGACCGGAAGACGCATATCTGCAACCACCTCACGCAGCACCCGGTACTGAGCAGCTGTCAGTGTAAAGGGAAGCGTGCTCACAACACTGCACAGCATATCGTCGCTTATCGTACAGGCACAGCCTGATTCGACCGCAGCAGATCGTTTGCGCAGGGCCAGCGCGAGCTGCAGCATGAAGAACTCGTCGAAAATAATACGGCGCTGACAGGGATGCCGGAAAGCATTCAGGCTCAGGATATCGTCGTCGGCTGCAGGATCGTGGACCTGCCTGAATGCCTGCGCAAGATCGACGAGGCCGAACTCAGAGCGGATTGATGCGGGAAGAAAGTCGAGCCTGTCATCGATATGATCGGCAAGGGCTGATTTCATTATCTTTTTGATGGTTGTATTGCGCAGCCCGTCGGTAAGCGGGTAGACCGGGTCGACAGATACGCTGTCGCCGTCCTGATCGCCGGTGTCGCTCGAGCGGATATCCGGATGATGCATTTCCGGAACGAGCCTGTAGCGCGTTATGCGGCCTGACAAAAAAACGGCGGTTCCGGGAGGGTAGGCCTTTTCCAGAACGGTTGCATAGGTACGGGGAATGTTGAACCATTTTGCGTTCATCACGGTACCGGCTCTGTCGGTGACGGTGAGAATGAATCGTTTCTTTCGCCCGGATGCCGACGAGGAGCATCGTGATACTGTCGCGCAGACCGTAGCATACGTGTCCGGCTGCAGAGCGCTGATATCGGCAACGGTTCTGCGGTCGATGTAGGTGCGCGGAACATGCAGGAGGAGGTCCTCGAGAGTGAAGATAGAGAGACGGGCCAGGGCTGCTGCGGTTTTAGGGCCGACACCCCGGAGCGTGTCTACCGGAAGTTTGAATATATCACGCGGATTAAAGCGGGATTCAGCGGCACAGAACCCGTCGGCAGTTATGCTGCCGCTGACTTTTTTTATTGCGTCTATGCCGGTACGGCACCTGGTGATGATGGCTTTTTTCTGCTCGAAAGAAGATGAAGCATACTGCGATACGGCGTCAAGCAGACTGCGAAGAATGACTTCAGCTGCCGGATTGCCGGTCTGTCCGATGATTTTACGGGCCTGCTCTGCGATAAAATCATCAAGACCCCTGATTTTCTCAAGATGGGCGAACGAGTTGCGTGAGGCAAAAGACAGGGGTTTTTCAACGGCTGCTGTGAAACTATCGATCGGATTGTTTTTGTTCACGGGCTGTCACGGAAAACGAATGCCGAAGAAAACTGTATGCATCAGCGTAGCTACTACGTTAAACACATGGTTGTGTTATTGTCAAGCAGTGATGTCCCCAACAGGTAAGCCTGCATACCTGCATGACAAATCGGGAGTTGGTGATGCCGCTTTATTACAGAATGGATGCATGTACAATGAAACGGTGCCCGGATAGATACGCAGCATTCTGCGTTTTTACGACCGCATCTGCAACGGATCATAGGGATGCTACATTATGCGGAAATTCACAAAAAAGCACAGCCCGGCATCATAAAAACAAGAACAGCCACGGCAGACCGTGGCCGCCCGACAAAAGTGATATTATTGCGGAGTGACGAGTTCCGTCGCGTCCGAATCCATTCGGAAAACATGGTTGCAGGAATTCGTTGACTGCTTCGAAGGAGGATAAAAAAGCAGGGTATAAAACCCTGCTTTCATATTTTGTAACCGGTTGCCGGTCTGATTATCCGCCGATGAGGGTAAGCGCCATCTGCGGCAGACTGTTTGCCTGGGCGAGCATGGCGATTGCGGCCTGTGATTTGATCTGGTTGTTGACAAATTCGGTCATTTCAAGGGCAACGTCGACATCACGGATACGGGATTCTGCGGCCTGAAGGTTTTCAGCCTGGATCATAAGCTGAGAAACCGTATTGGAGAGTCTGTTGATATAGGCACCGATCCGTGCGCGAATGTCGTCCTTGGATTTGATGGCCGTGTCTATGCTTGTCAGCGCCTGCTGGGCGGTACTTTGGGAGGCGATATTCAAAGTTTCGATACCGAGCGCAGTACCGCGTGCATCACCAATCTGTACGAAGTAATAATCCTCGGCAGCCTGGTTGGTCGGACCGAAGTGGATTTTGAGTCCGGACCGGTAGGGCTGCGCGGTCGATCCCGAGAGTGTCCCGTTGAGCAGATACACGCCGTTGAATTTAACCGCGCTTGCTATACGGGTAATTTCGCTCCTCATCAGGACAAATTCGTTGTTCATGATACCGCGCTGCGCGGAATTGTAGGTACCGGTAGCCGCCTGTTCGGCAAGCTCCTTCATGCGGACGAGTTTTTCGTCAATAACCTGCAGAGCGCCGTCAGCGGTCTGCAGCATGCTTTGCGCATCACGCGCATTTCGCACCCCCTGGTTGAGCGCTGAAATTTCAGCCCTCATGAGCTCGCTGATGGCCAGACCGGCGGCATCGTCGGCGGATGAGTTGATTCGCAAACCGGATGAAAGACGGTTCGTTGATTTTGCCAGCGAATCGAACGCAGTCGTAAAGTTCCGGGATGCGTTCATCGCCATCAAGTTATGATTTATGACCAGCGGCATAGGTATGTCCTCCTGCAAATATGGTGCGGTATTGATATCTCTCTATGCAAGGGTTTCCGTACTATGAAATTAATTGCACGCACGCCATGAAAATCGTGCCGCACGTAACATGTCCGTTACGCATAGTTACTTTTGCAAATATGAGGCCAATTAAAATATGATGGAATATCGAATAGATAAATATTAAATTGTGAGTGCGAGGGAAAAAACTACCGATTGCTGTGGAAAAAAAGTAAGAGTGCAGCCAGGCGGTGCCGCACTACCGCAAGGATTTGCCTGACAGGTAAAGTTATCGCAGGTGAGGTGCAGGGCAGACAACTGCACGTGTTCGATGGTCATCCGTGTGCCGTGTCATCGTCATCGACCCAGGAGGATAATATATCGATTATTTTGCGGGCCTGATCTTTGCTTGAAATATTGAATTTACTTTGCTGCCGGTAGGCATTGTTGATTTTTCTATACCGGCGTATCGTGTAGCGCACCGGACCGTAGTCCTCTTTTTTGCGGTCCCAGTCGCAGTATTTATACAGTACGGTGGCCCAGGCACCCCTGGTCAGAACACGTTTGTCGAGTTCTTTGCACAGCAGCTGTCCGTCATCCTCATAATTGACGGTCAGTTCGTCGATGTCGGCACTCATAAGAAACCCCCATAAAAAAAAACACCGGATTTAACAATACGTATGCCGGTATGCTTGCATGAAAAGAAAGATGCTGTCAAGTGGTGATGCGATACGAAACTGCATCGCACCCCTTATTCAACATAATCCTGATAGGTCGGGTCCCACATGACCGATTGAACGAAGGACAGTATATCTGCCGGCTCCTTTTCCGTTGCGATGCCGCGCCTGTAGGCGACACCGGCTACGGCAGCCGCTATTTTTGCCGAAACATCGCGGATTTTCATGAGCGGCGGAAATATCCGGCCGCTGGCAAGGTCCTTATCCGAAACCGTATCGGCGAGCGTTTTTGCAGCGATGAAAAACATTTCATCCGGAACGGAGCGGGAGCCGCTTGCTATAGCTCCCAGTCCGACGCCGGGGAAAATATAGGCGTTGTTGCCCTGTCCGGGGACAAACGTCGTATCATTATAATGCACCGGTGCGAACGGGCTGCCGCTTGCAAAAATGGCCCTGCCGTCGGTACAGCCATAAGCGTCACGGGCCGTGCACTCGGCTTTTTTTGTCGGGTTCGAAAGGGCGAAAATGATGGGCCGCTCGTTGTGTTCGGCCATAGCGTGCAGGACGTGACTGTCGAACATGCCGGTTTTGCCGGAAACACCGATAAGCGCGGTCGGTTTGAGCGTTTTCACCGATTCGAGCAGGCTTTCAATGTATTCACCCTCGTGGGCGTAAGGGAGCTTGTGCTCGGCAAGGTCGGTTCGTGATTTCACAACCAGACCCTGTGAGTCGACAAACCAGCAGCGCCTGCGTGCCTCCTGCTCGCTCAGGCCGTGATCGCACAGGGCGGCAACGATAAGGTCGGCGATGCCGATGCCTGCCTCGCCGGCTCCGAGGAAGAGAATTTTCTGATCGCGCAGCGGCTGCCCGGTGATGCGCAGTGCTGAATAAATACCGGCAAGCGCAACAGCACCGGTACCCTGTATGTCGTCGTCAAAGAGACAGGCCGAGGAGCGGTATTTTTTCAGGAGTCTGAAAGCGTTTTTGTTACCGAAATCCTCGAGCTGGATGAGGGCCTTCGGAAAAACCTCTTTGGCCGCTTCGATGAATTCATCAAAAAGCTCATCATACTCGGGCCCGCGGAGACGATGCCGTTTTGTGCCGATATACATGGGATCGTTCAAAAGATTTTCATTATCGGTACCGACATCAATTGTAACGGGAAGGCTTTGCGCAGGATCGATACCGGCGCAGGCAGTATAGAGTGCCAGCTTGCCGACCGGAATACCCATGCCGTCGGCGCCGAGATCGCCGAGGCCGAGTATGCGCTCACCATCGGTAATGACAATAATACGCACATCGCTGTATGGCCAGTTGCGGAGGATGTCGGCAATGCGGCCGCGATCGCTGCCGGTGATAAAAATGCCGCGCGGCCTGAGAAAAATATGACCGTACTCCTGACATGCTTTTCCCACCGTCGGTGTATAAACGATCGGCATGAGCTCATCAAGATTGTCGATAAGGACACGGTAGAACAATATGCGGTTGGCGTTTTGAAGGGCAAGCATGCACATGTATTTTTCAAAATCGGTTCTGTAACGTCTGATATTTTCAAGGGCGCGCGCAACCTGCTCGCTTTCCGAGTTTATTTTAGGGGGGAGCAGTCCTCTCAGACCGAGCGCTGCACGTTCTTTGTCGGTAAATGCAGTACCTTTGTTTAAGAAAGGATTGTTGAGCAGATCAAATCCTTTGGGAAAATCTTTCGTATTGCCAGGAAGCTTCACATGTGAACGTTTATTGACCATGAATCAACCTCCATGAAAGTAGTACAGCTCTCAGCAGTATGCACTCGAGCGGTTAACAGAATGTTCATAATCCACAGACTCTGTCGATAACCTGTGGAATAAAATGTGTAAAAGTGTTTTCAATACCCGTCAAAAGGATATTTCAGCAATTTGCACCATTTTTGAACACATGGGATAGTCATTGAAAATCAAATAGTTACGTTAAATTAATTTACATTAACAAAGTTAATAATGGAATAAATCGATTTATCAATACGTTAGAAAAAAGATGCTTGACTGGCTGCTCTTTGGTTGCCGGGCCTTGTGTATGAATTAACAGTATCGCAACAAAAAAACTATGTTGACTTCAATGTGAATGTAAGAATATTGGTGTTATCACTGCGACGGTAGTGAATATCATCAACGATTTCTCTGACGAGATGAATGCCGAGACCGCCTATCTGACGGTCTTCTATACCGGAAGAAAGATTCGGAGGATCTGATTCAAGCGGATTAAATGCAGGGCCCCAGTCGCGGATGCTGACCATTAGTGAATCGTTGGTATTTTTACACGAAAGCTCGAGATCGCCATGTGAATCAGGGTAGGCGTATTTGAAGACATTCGTCAAAAGCTCCTCAAGTACGAGGTCGAGTTTATCAAGAATGCTTGAGCTGAAGCCCCATTCGCTTATTTTAGACAAGGTGAATGAACGAATAGGTTCGAGAGACTCGACAACTGCCGGCAAGCGTATAGTGTCATCCATAAAAGGTATGCTCAGGCTTGATCCAATGCCTCGTTAAGCGTTTCACAAATAGTGAACATTGAGCTGAAACCGGATATCGAAAAAACTTCCTGCACCATACCGCTCAGTCCGCAGAAGCGGATTTCGCCGCCGGAGGTTTTCATCTTTTTTGCAGTGGAGAGGATACTTCTCAAACCGGCACTGCTGATATATGCCAGTTCACTGAGATCGATGACAAGGCGTGCGACATCGGACTCGACATGAGGTGAGCACTCTTTTTCGAACTCCGGCGCGGTTACGGCATCCATGCGGCCCTTGACGTGTATGACAACGGCATTGTCGTGCTGTGATGTCTCGAATTCCATTGCAGCCTCCTCATTCGGTATGAAATAATATATTATATAAACAGTGAAAAAATGTATGATCTATATAGCAAAACCCGGCTTGTATGGGCAAGCATAATTTTTCAATGAGGTGTGCGGTGAAAACTACTTTTATTACAACAGGAGTAATCGCTGCGGGTCTGGTTGTATGCCTATCTATCATGGCGCCGGCAGAGGCTGCGGCACCTCAGCAACTGCTGCCTGTCGCCGCACTGCAGACCGATTCACGCGAAGGAGAGTCTGAGGAAAACCGTGAGCGGGCTTCTGTTTTGGTAGATGCTGCCGCCTCTGACGGGGCGTATCTGATCCTGCTTCCGGAGCTGATGCCGTCGGGCTACATAACAGAAAAATCCCTGTGGGATATGGCTGAACCCTCAGATGGTGCCACCGTTCAGTGGATGCGGGAGCAGGCGCGTGAGCGGCAAGTGTGGCTGGGGACGACATTTATCGAAGCCTCGGGAGAGAATTTTTTCAACACCTTTGTTCTTGTCGATCCCGGGGGGAATATCGCCGGCAGGGTTCGCAAGCAGTGGCTGCCGGGTCACGAAGCTTTTTTTACGAAGGGATATGATGGATCGCATATTATTGAAACAGAGCTCGGGAAAATCGGTGTTGCAATCTGTTACGAAGTGACGCTGTGCGAAGTCATACAACTGATGCACCGGGAATCCGTCGACCTGGTGCTGATGCCCACAGCCGACCCGGTTCCGGAATTCGATGCGGACAAGGAGCCGGAAGACTGGGACCACAACCTCGAAGAAACGGCACTGCTGTACGCAGATGCGCTGGGTGTTCCGGTTATTCTTGCCAACCAGGGCGGTATCTGGCAGACGTCGCTGCCGGGTCCGCTGCCTGATCAGAATTCCATTTTCCGCGGCCAGTCGTCGATCGCAGACTCTGACGGTACGCTCCTTGACAGCCTTGGTCAGCAAGAGGGCTACATCGTTGTGGATGTCGTGCTCGATCCGACGCTGAAAACCGCTGTACCGCCCGAATGCATCGGGCAGTACAGCAAGGAGATGCCGCTCAGCAGTACGGTGTACCAGTTTTTCGTGGAGCGGGCAGGGCGCCTCTATTATTCTCTGAGCCGTGAGCGGCGGCAGAAAGCCTGTGAGATATCGGGCGAGTGCGGGGAATGAAAATCCGGAAACACCATACAGGTTTTTGATTGACAAGCCGTGAGGAAAGGTACTAAAAGCAGACGTGTTTCGCATCGCTATTAAGGGGAACCCCGGTATAAAAAAGGAGCCAACTGGGCAACTGGGGTCGGGCCAAGCTAAGCATATGAATTAAGATAAGTAATAATCCTCCAGCAGGGCTGGAGGCATTAGGAAGCCCCCCAGAGAGGAATGAATGCTAAGATTATCCTATAAGTTAGCATGACCCGACCCCATCATCCAGCATAGAGCCTAATCCGCATTTAAAATCATACTTACCGTAAACATATTTTACACCTGTAATTTATCCTGTAAATCCGCATCACAGCATTTGCATATACAGACATTACTTCATTTTGGGTATTAAATCTTTTTCCATACGTTATTCATCATAATACACTGTTTTTACTTGCAGTATTTGTTGCAGAACCGGACGCTGGTTTTTGGTATTCAGCTTGCAGTTAAAATAATAAACATTTTTTTATGTGACGGCATCAATATCAGGACAAAGGAGGAGATAACAATGCTGAGAAGTGCAAAATCAATACTGGGATACACGATTCGCGCAACAGACGGAGATATCGGCAAAACCCACGATATATATTTTGATGACGATGAATGGGTCGTGCGTTACCTGGTGGCTGATACCGGATCGTGGCTGTCGAGCCACAAGGTGCTGCTGTTTCCGATTGCCGCTGCTCAGCCCGACTGGACGAGGCATTTGATACCGGTCGGTCTATCGAAAGATTTTATCGAAAAAAGCCCCCCGGCCGATAATGAAAAGCCCGTCTCAAAGCAGCATGAAATACAGATGCATGCCTACTTCAACTGGGCGCCTTACTGGCCGGCGACCGGCGTTCCCTACGGGTCGATCTGGCCCCCAATGACGGAAAACGATAAAGCGCGCCTGTTGCATGAGCCCGAAGACGGTGATGCACATCTGAGAAGCGTGCGCGAAGTGACCGGCTACGGTATTCAGGCATCCGACGGCGACATCGGGCATGTCGAGGATTTTATTCTTGACGACGCGGGCTGGGACATTCGTTTCATGGTTGTCGATACGCGGGACTGGCTTCCCGGAAGAAAGGTTCTGATCGCCCCGCCGTGGATAGAAACCGTGCGCTGGAGCAGCCGTGAGGTTGCCGTGAATCTTCCGCGGGAAACCGTCAAAAATTCTCCTGAATACGATCCTTCAGAGCCTGTCAACGAAGGGTATGAACTGCAGCTGTATGATTATTACGGTCGACCGCGGGTTTGTGTATGATTTTTAGCTTGATATCCGAACAGATTCTGGAGCTTGAAAATGACAAAAAACAACCTTGTCGGGATTGATGACTATACCGGCCTCATCGGAGAGGAAGCGGTTGAGCGCATCAGCAGAAAAGCGGAAAAACTGTCTGGTTTTCACGTTGCCAACGTGAATTCGACCTATTACGGCGGCGGGGTAGCCTCGCTGCTGACATCTTTGACACTGTTGATGAACAGCATGGGAATCAGGGCCGGCTGGCGTGTGCTGCAGGGAGCGCCGGATTTTTTCGGTATAACGAAAAAAATGCACAATGCCCTTCAGGGTGATGACCTGAATCTTTCGGAGCGGAAACAGAAGATTTATGAAGAAGTAGTTTTTGAAAATGCTGTCCGAAATCACCTTGACCATGACCTTGTCATAGTACATGACCCACAGCCGCTGCCGATGATCAGGCATTACAAAAAAAGCGGACCGTGGGTCTGGCGCTGTCATGTCGATATATCCCGTCCGAGTAACGCTTTATGGGGTTATCTGCAGAAATTTATCGAACAATATGACGCGATGATCGTCAGCATAAGCGAATATAAAAAAAAGCTTTCCGTACCGCAGCTTGTTTTCATGCCAGCCATAGATCCCTTTTCCATAAAAAACCGTGAGCTGGATGAAAACGAGATTCAGGAGCGGTTAGGCCATTACGATATACCGACGGATCTGCCGCTTGTGGTGCAGATCTCACGTTTTGACCGCTGGAAAGATCCGGAAGGCGTTATCGAGGCGTTCAAAGTCGCTCGCAAGCGTACCAGGTGCAGGCTCGTACTGCTCGGCAACATCGCAACGGACGACCCCGAAGGGGGTAACGTCTACGAATCGATTGTCAGCCAGCGAGACGACGACATCATTATTCTCTGCAGGCAGGATACCGCGCTTGTGAATGCCCTTCAAAAAAAGGCAGCGGTTGTGCTGCAAAAATCGATCCGCGAAGGATTCGGCCTGACGGTCGCAGAAGCCATGTGGAAGGGAACGCCGGTGATAGGCGGCAATGTCGGCGGTATACCCTGTCAAATAAGAGATGGTGAAAACGGCTACCTGGTTTCCTCGGTCGAAGAAGCAGCCGATCGTATTGTCAGGCTTGTGGATGACCCCGAATTGCGCGAAAGCATGGGAGATAAGGCCAGGGAAACGGTCAGAGCCGACTTTCTGCTGCCCCGTCTTCTCGAACAGTACCTGGATTTGTTCAGCTCGTTTGAAACAATATACAAATTATATCTATAAACCCATGGTTTCCATTATATCGCTGCTGCTGATTCTGACAATTTCGATTCTGGTCAACAGAATTGCAACGGTAGCACTGACTCATACCGGACTCTCGCGCGAATCGGCACGGTTTCAGGCCAGATCGGCATTTACCGGCGTCGGCTTTACAACCAGCGAATCGGAAAAAGTTGTCGGACATCCTGTCAGGCGCCGCATACTTATGGTCCTGATGCTGCTCGGTAACGTCGGTATAATATCGGCCATGTCCACGCTGATTCTCTCATTTATCGATGTGGGGGAGGCATGGCCGGTGACCCTGCGCATCGTGCTGCTGGTCGCCGGCCTTGTCGTGCTGTGGAGTATCGCTTCAAGCCAGTGGATAGATCACCAGCTTGCAGGAATAATCGATATGGCTATCAAAAGATCATCGCATCTGGAGATACACGATTATGCCGATTTGCTGAGGCTGTCGAAAGACTACCGCATAGCAGAGCTGAAGGTGCGGGCGGAGGACTGGCTTGCCGGTAAAAGCCTGGCGAAACTGAAACTGCGCGATGAAGGAATTATGGTACTGGGAATCCTTCGTAACGACGGCACCTATATCGGCGCACCAAAGGGCACCACGGTAATCAGGGCGGAGGATTCTCTTGTTTTGTACGGACGCGAATCAGCCCACATGAACATCGACAGGCGCGGCAGAACCGCGACCGGCGATCATGAGCATGACGTCGCGGTAGCTGAGCAGAAAAAAGTCGTACACGAGGAGAAACGCGAAGACCCGGCCGAACGAACAGAGAATAATGTATAAATCAGGCATGCATCGCTGTTTGTAAAATAAAAAAGGAGGTACTGTATGGTTTTAGGAATAGTATTTATCATGGGCGGGCTGCTCATCCTGGTGTATCCGAAGCTGCTTGCCATAATCGTCGCTTTTATGCTAATTTTCTGGGGCGTCAGTTTCATGGCTGTCAGCTACCACTACAAAAAGGCATCAAGGTCGCTCGGCAGCCCGTACGCTGATTTTATTTTTAGATTTTGACCTGAGCGCATAAAATCATATGGACAGTGCAGGGGAAAAAAACATATCGACCGTCTGCCTGATGGTTCTGACCGGAATAGTGCTCGCCTTTGCCCTGTACTTTGCAAAACCGGTGCTCGTTCCGTTTGTAGTCGCGCTGTTTCTTTCCTATGCTGTCGCGCCGGTCGCTGATTTTCTGCAGACTCGAACCCGGGTGCCGCGCATCGCAGCCATTCTGGCAACGATTCTGCTCGGCCTGCTCATGCTCAGCCTGACGGGCCTGCTTGTTTTTTCTTCGTTCAAAGGGCTGGCCGACAACCTCGATCTCTATCAGCAAAAGATTGCGCAGATGGCGGCCGACGTTGTAGAGCCGCTTGAGAAGCTTACCGGCGAGATCGACGCGCAGTACATTCGGGATCGTTTCAGAAACCTGCCGTTTGCGGGCATACTGCAGAGCACGCTCGGGAATTTTGCCGTTATTTTGTCGAACAGCTTTCTGATAATCGTCTTTGTCGTGTATCTCATATCAGGGAGGCATCCCGGGGCGAAATCGCAGGGTGTTTTCAGCGAGATCGACAGCAAGGTCAAAAAGTACATATCCCTTAAGATACTCATATCAGCAGCGACCGGACTGCTGGTAGGGTTTACGCTGTGGCTGATCGGCCTGAACCTTGCCATCGTTTTCGGCCTGCTGGCCTTTCTGCTCAACCTTATTCCCACGATCGGCTCGATTTTCGCGACGCTTCTTCCGATACCCGTAGCGCTTGTGCAGTTCGAGGGCTTTCTGCCGGTTGCCCTGGTGGTTCTGATACCCGGAAGCATACAGATCACCATCGGCAATTTTATCGAACCGCGGGTTCTGGGAGACAGCCTCGAGCTGCATCCCATTACCGTTCTGCTGTCGCTTGTGTTCTGGGGCATGGTGTGGGGCGCGCTCGGCATGTTCGTGGCGGTTCCCATCACCGCTGTTATAAAAATCGTTCTCGGACACATCGAACACACCCGCCCGGTCGCCCGCCTTATGGCGGGACATCTCGAATAGGCTCATCCGAAGTTATATATCTGACGGTTTTACCCTTTTCCGTAAACGCAAGCCGTCCTTTGTGTGAATACTGTTTACGGCTGTCTTTTATCCTGTGAAAAATCATTACAATATATCCGTCGGCTTGCACGGAAATATACAATCAGCGCTCATCCTGCGTAATGTGTCTGACGCGGAGCTGTTAGGGCAGGCAATCCCGGCGGTTACCCGGGGTCGTGAGGGTGTTGGTACAGTGCTTGCAAACTCTGTCGAGTACAGGTTACATGAAGAAAAGCCGTAACAAATCGGTAACAAGAAGAAAGGGGATGGTACAATGCATGATGCCGACAAGGTAACATCAGCGAATAGCACTAATGGTACGCTCAGGAGAAAATTCATGAACCGCTTTTCCGTTTCATTTATTCTGGCGGCACTGATTATTCTCGCGCTGCTGCTTGCGAACCGGGCAGAGGCTGCCGCAAAGGACGTCGACGACAGAAATATAACGAATGCAGTTGACGTTGAGCTGATTATGGATGAAGTCGTAAATTCCAATAGTGTTGATATCTCGACCCGCAACGGTATCGTATCTCTATCAGGCAGCGCGGATACCGTGCTGGCAAGAAACCGGGCGGAAAGAATAGCGGAATCGGTTGTCGGGGTACGATCCGTTATCAACCGCATAAAAGTCGATCCGGTTGTTCGCAAGGACGGAAAAATAAAAACAGACGTCATGAATGCATTTTTGTATGACCCGGCAGCAGACTCATATGAAGTGACGGTTTCAGTAAACAACGGCATTGTGACCCTGACCGGTACGGTCGAATCGCTGCAGGAGAAAGCCCTTTCGGGTACGATTGCAAAAGGAGTCCGCGGGGTGCGTGAGGTGAAAAACGATATTGTCGTTGTATATCCGTCCGAGCGGCCGGACAGTGAAATACGGCCGGAAATTATAAAAGCGCTGAAAAACGACATTCTTGTAGACGACAATCTGATAGAGGTGAACGTCGACGACGGAAACGTAATGCTTTCAGGTACGGTCGGTAGCATGGCTGAAAAAAGAAGGGCCGAGATCGATGCCTGGGTTCAGGGTGTAAATTCCGTCGACAGTGACGAACTGGAAGTCGAATGGTGGGCTCGCGATAAAATGAGACGGAAAAGCATGTATGCTGATATGAACGATAAAAACATCAAACAGGCAGTGGAAGACGCCCTGAAGTATGATCCGCGCATCTCACCGTTCGTGCCGGAGGTTATGGTGGAAAACGGCACGGTCACGCTCAGCGGTGTTGTCGACAACCTGAAGGCAAAAAGGGCGGCAGCGCAGGATGCAAAAAATACCATCGGTGTATGGCGTGTAAAAAATCATCTGAAAGTGCGGCCGAAAAACATTCCATCAGATGCTGTTCTTAAAAAGCGCGTAAAAGACGCATTCAGGCGGGACCCCTATATCGAGAGAGCCGGTGTCGACGTGACGGTGTACAACGGAACCGTGTTTTTGAACGGGACGGCACAGACATCGTTTGAAAAATCCCATGCCTCGATGGTGGCCGCCGGTGTCAAAGGGGTCGTTTTTGTGCATAACAACATCGACTTCGAGCAGGCCTGGATATGGAAGCCCGACTGGGAGATCATCGAAGATGTGCGCGATCAGCTCTTCTGGAGCCCGTTTGTTGATGAGGACCGGGTACGCGTAAAAGTCAGAAACGGTGCCGTAACCCTCACGGGTGATGTCGAGACATGGGGAGAACGGCAGGCTGCTGAAGAAAACGCCTATGAGGCGGGCGCCAAGGTCGTAAAGAACAAGCTGGAGGTTCTGCACCGCCTGTGGGGACCCAAGTATTTCTACCAGGGCGCATATTATCGTGCGCCGTACAATTATCCTCCGCCGGTGCCGCCGTATTTGTAGGATAAAAACGTTGTAAAATTTTTTAATGAAGAAAAGCCCGACAGCGTTAATCGCTGTCGGGCTTTGTTTGTAAAATTTCGGTAACCGGTATAACATCATACATTTTGAAAACAATTACTCACATACAATTTGACAAATACATATGATTTTGATTATTGTAAAGATATATTTTTAATACTGCTTACCTTTTGAGTATTATTCTCTGTCTATTCGGCCATATATTCTTAAAAGTTTTCTTGTAGACTGGAAGGATTCACATATATGATGCAGGTAAACACAGACCCTGCTCGGCACGGTGGCATTATCGGTGCCAGCGCTGCCATGAATGAAGTTTTATCAAAAATAGATGCTGCAGCGCGGGAGGATGTTACTGTTCTTATACTGGGCGAAAGCGGCACGGGCAAAGAGATTGTCGCCAGACTGATACACAATAAAAGCGAGCGCTCTCAGGGGCCGTTCATTCCCGTGAACATGGGTGCCATTACGACCGAGATTGGCACAAGTGAAATATTCGGTCATGTAAAAGGTGCTTTCACCGGTGCATCAGAGGGGCGGGATGGCCTGTTTGAAGCTGCGGACAACGGAACACTGTTTCTTGATGAAATTGGCAGCATGGATCCGCGTATTCAGACAACGCTGCTGCGTATTATGGAAAATCGTGTGTATCGCAAAGTAGGCGGAAAAAAAATACTGGAGACCAATGCCCGGATCATTGCTGCAAATGACAGTGATCTGCGCGCTGCAGTGAAGGAAAAGAGGTTCCGGCGCGACCTTCTGTATCGCCTGGAAGTGTTTACAATACATATCCCGCCGCTGCGTGAACGAACCGAGGATATCCCGGTTCTGATCGATCATTTTTTTGAGCAGTTCCAAAAGGAAATGGATTCAACCAACATCAAAAGACTTTCTGATGACGTCCGCGACTGCCTTTTAAACTACTCCTGGCCCGGTAATGTGCGGGAGCTCAAGAATACCATACAGAGCTCGATGCTGCTCGCACAGAGCGGAACCGTGACCCTCGACGATCTGCCGCCACGCATCGGCAATCACACGGAGCGCAGCCGAGATGTTACGCTTCCGCCCGATCTCTCACTGAAAGATCTCGAGAAAATGTATATTGTGCAGACCCTGACGGTTAAAAAGGGAAATAAGTCTGAGGCAGCAAAGTCGCTTGGCGTAAGCAGGCGATACCTGTACAACAAACTGGAAGAATACGATATTCCCCTGTAAAAGATATCCCCCCGGTTACATATTCCGGATACCGCTTGCCCTTCCTGCTATATCGCGAACAGAAAGAAATTTCATGTGAAGTTCGTTCACACCGTTCAGTTTGTGTTGTGAAAAAAGGTTACATAACCAGTTTGCAGGCTGTGTGTGATGCCGGGATTACAATCTGCAGCAAATGCTTTCAGATACCCCATCAGCAACGGCCCGTATTCGTTCGAGTCCGTTTCGTTAAACGCTTTAACCTATTCCGTCTGTTATTCACGCATTTTGGAATTCAAATTGCATAATGTAGGTTTGAAAGAGATATATACGTTGTTGAACACAAGAAGGGATACCATGCAGCAGGAACATAATTGTGCCGGTGTCGGCATAGAAAAGTCCGAAAACGAACTGAAGCTGATTATCGATGATATTATTACAGCCGCAACAGAGGGATTGACTCAGCAGGAAAAAAAACAGGTGGAAAAAAGCATTATAAATCTTTTACGTATGCATGAGCCGAATGCTTAGCATAAGAGGTGTCGGGCATGGATGCAGCAATAGAAATTTTCGCACTCTTTGTATCTGCAGCCGCACTATGTGCAGCGCTGCTTTCGCTGAAAAAGACCGTGTTTCATAAAGAAACCACTGTTGTGAAAGCCGAACAAATGTGTGAACGTGCCCGTGTGGCTGCAGCTGATGCATGTCTGCTGCTGGAAAAAAAGATCCGTAGCGACTCCAATGAGGTAAAGAACGGAGATAGGCGGACATCGGAAGATGACAGGCATGAAGAGACATTGCCTGCCGATGAATTGCTGCCGTAGTATCAAGCAGTTGCTCACACCGCTCAGGCATCGATCAGTGCGTGCGTACAGAGAAAAGGGGGTGCCATGTGAATCATGAGATCACCGTCTACACACTTCCGAACTGCCGGCATTGCAAAGAGGTAAAGCGCTATCTTATCCAAAAGGGCTTGAGTTTCAGGGAAATTGATATTAAAGAGGATGAACAGGCTGCGTACGATGTTTTGAGAATGACCGGCTCGTCGGGGGTTCCTGTTATTGCGGTCAACAATATCGTCATTGTCGGGGACGACCATCGAAAACTGGATGCTGTTTTAGGTTAATATACACAAGAAAAAGGAGCTGTACCATGGTAACCGTAACAGACAGCGCACAGGAAAAAATAAAGGACCTGATCGAAGAAAATAAAGCCGGTCCGGAAACTGCGATACGACTGACACTTTCCGAACAACATCCCAATATGCTGGAGCTTATGCTTGACAGGGCCGGTAAGGACGACAAAATTCTGTGCGACAGCAGCGGCAGGACACTGCTGATAATCGATCGCAGAGCTGAAGCCGTAACGGAAAAGATGGTTATAGATTTCAGAGAAACAACAGACGGCGGCAGCTTTACACTCGAAAATGTTCAGTGAGCCATGCTGCAGTGAACAGGAAATCAGCATGACGTTTACGTACAGTGTTTCTGCAATCCGAACAGAAAGAACTGAATGCCCGACGATAGCATTCCACAGTTAAGCCATGATGGATCGCCGCGCAGGATAGGCTATGAAATTGAATTTACCGGCCTTGATCTGAAGCATGCCGCCGGCATCCTGCAAAACCTCTATGGTGGAACTACACGAAAAATCAGCCGGTATGAATACCGGGTAGAAGAAACGGAATTCGGAACCTTTGTCGTTGAACTCGATGCCGGTGTTCTGAAAAAAATGGTGCAGCAGGACTATTTCGCCGATTTAGACGTGAAAATCGGGGAAAGCACCTTTAAGGAATCGATAGAGGAAATAATCGGCAGCATAGCAACAGCATTCATCCCGCTGGAAATATCAATGCCGCCGGTTACCGTCGATTCGCTGGAGCGGCTTGAGACATGCCGCACCATGCTTCGGCGGGCAAGGGCTGAAGGGACAGGTGCCTCATGGCTGTATGCTTTCGGATTTCAGATAAACGCCGAGGTGCCGTCGCTGCAGGCAGATGTACTGTGCGCATACCTGCGTGCGTTTCTGCTCATGTATGACTGGCTTGTCCATACGCTTGACGTCGATATCACGCGCAGGCTCAGTCCCTTTATCGATCCTTTTCCGTATTCCTATGCGGTTCTTGTAATGGATAAGAAGTATAATCCCGATCAGCGGAATCTTATCGATGATTATCTCGAACACAATCCGACACGCAACCGGCCGCTCGACATGACGCCGGTTTTCGGTTGTATAGATAAAAACAGGGTAGTCGAAGTGTTGCGCGGTCAGAAAATAAAACCGAGGCCCGCATTCCACTATCGACTGCCCAACAGCCGCATCGACGATGAGCAGTGGAGCATGCTGTCGGAGTGGAGCCTCTGGCTGCTGGTAGAACGGTTAGCCAACAGTCCGGATCAGCTTTTTCGCCTCATGCAGGATTTCAACACGTTCAAACCAGGAGCGCTCACCGGATCGAAGCGTGAGTGGATAGAGCACGTTGATAGATTCATCAATGAAACATTCCAGGCCGATTATCGCTGTTACCGGACCTGAAAAGGGCGGTTTGGCGGCATGGCTCATGTGCAGCGCAGCTGTGTTTTTAGCCGGCGGCAGAACTGTTCGACTTACGCCTGCGAGTCGCAACCGTACAGCACAGCCTGAAGGTCTGATAATCAGCGGGGGAGCGGATATAGACCCGTCGAGATATGACGTCGAGGTCAAAGATGAGTTGAAGGACATGGTGGCGGTACAAAAAAGATCAAAGCGTAAAATTGTACATGCTGTAATTTATGAAAAACAAAACTTGAATACCCCGTTTTGTAAACGGGGATGAAAAGTT
>CAZFIB010000008.1:73458-80003 GCA_964518865.1 uncultured Thermodesulfobacteriota bacterium | reverse complement strand
AGCACTGCCGCTGGTGAAAAGGTGCGTTTAAAAATTAGGCGGTGGATTTTGGGAACAGGGAGGAAGGAATATGGTGGCGGTGCAGGGACTCGAACCCCGGACACTGCGGATATGAGCCGCATGCTCTAACCACCTGAGCTACACCGCCACGAAAAATTTAATTATTATATCATTTTGCAATGTAAAATCAAGACAATAAAATACCCAGGATGCATTAGAGTCAGCGTAGCGCACCAGACGTTGTATCGCCGGCCACGTTAACTATTATAGACGACTTTTTCAACGACCAGGTAAGCCTTTGATATTCCTTGGTGCACTTCATACTATTCCAGAGCATTTTTCTGCTGCCCGCCTGGTGGTGCGGGCATGCAGGAGCTGCTTCTGCTGCGATCTTTTTTCGCGGCCGGAGGCCGCTCCTACCCGGCTACCCTGTTTTGATACCTGCCATAGTACCTGCACCCATATGTTCATTACATGAATAACCCCGGTTCCGCCCGGGGTCTCGTGTTCGCAATGACAGAGTAATCATCTGGCTGATAAAGATACTATTTGATTTTGTGACTGTAGAAATGTGTGCATTGCTGTAGTATATATAGAGCCGAAACGTATAAGGATGCGCGATATGTCTTGTTTTGGTAAAATTTTTATCGGTATCTGTTTGTTTCCCTGTTTTTGCCTGGTCTCCTGCGCGACCAACCCCGTGACGAAGCAGAGCGAATTCGTTCTGATGAGCGAGGAGCAGGAAATACGGGCTGGCAGGGAGATGGACCCGGCGATTCGCAGGGAATACGGGACCTATGCCTCTCCGGAGCTCCAGGGCTATGTGTCGTCGGTCGGACGGAGCCTGGCCGCCGTGTCGGACAGAGCCGGTCTTGTCTATCGCTTTACCGTACTCGACTCGCCGGTGGTGAACGCTTTCGCACTGCCGGGCGGCTATGTGTATATTACCAGAGGGCTGCTTGCCTATCTCAACAGCGAAGCAGAGCTTGCCGGCGTGCTCGCCCACGAAATCGGCCACATAACCGCGCGCCACGCTGTCCGCCAGTACACCAAAGCCGCTACCTATCAGATCGGTGCATCCATAGCCTCCATTTTTGCCCCCGATATTTCTCAGAGCATCGGCCGATTCGCCGATGTGGTTTTCGCGGCTGTCAGCAGCGGGTACAGCCGCCAGTATGAAAGCGAGGCGGACAGCCTGGCCGTCACCTATGCGCTGCGGGCGGGATTTGATCCCCGGGCCGTCGAAACCCTGCTCGCGACGCTGCAGCGGCTGAGCCGCGACAAAAAGGAAAGCTACACGAGCCTGTTTGCCTCGCACCCGCCGGCGGAAAAGCGGATTGCGGATGTGGAGCGCCTTGCAGGATCGGTACCGCCGGGCCTGGTAACCAACCGGCGGGTGTTCCTTGAACAGATCGACGGACTCGTGTTCGGTGATGATGTGTCGCAGGGTGTGGTGCGCGGCAGCTTGTTTCAGCACCCTGACATGAAGATTGCGGTAAGGTTCCCGGAAGGGTGGCCGGTCGAGAACAGGCCCGAGGCGGTCATCGCACGCAGGCCCGAAACGATCACGCATATATTTCTCGGATCGCGGCCGCGGTCAAAACACCGGCCTGTCGATGCATCGGCCGCATCGCTGGAGCGCTCTCTGGGGCTTGTCAGGATAAGCGGCTCACCGGAGCGCATAAACGGCCTGGATGCCTTTACGGGTATCTACTCGGGCCGTCACGCACGGATGGGGCCGTTTTCGGCGGCGGCGGGTTTTTTTATGGTCGATGACACTGTTTTTTTTATCGTCGGCAGAACCTCTCCGCAGCAGTTCAGTACTGTCAGGGCTGATTTTTTCACAACGATCCGAAGCTTTGCACGACTATCAGCTGAGGAGGCTGCAGCGATCAAACCTGTCCGCCTGCGCCTGTACACGGTGCGGCCGGGCGACACGCTGGGAAAAATCGTGCAGCGTAGCGGCGGACTAGCGGACGATCTGAAGACAACCGCGCTGCTGAACGGCTGGGACCCGGACCATCTGCCGGTGCCGTATGCGGGGCAGGTCATCAAGGTGCTCGAAAACGGATAGCACAGAGTCCGGCAAGCTGTTTTCATTCATGGATGTTTTTTGGTAGTGTCCCCGCTTTTCGCCAGTGTGGAAACCGGCCATGCAGACCTTTCCTGTTAATCGGCCGGCCACGAGATTGTGCAACGATCTCGAAATATAGGTCTGGTAGGGAATGCCTTCCCTGGCAGCCCGCATCTGGATACGTTCAAGATCACGCGATGAGATGCGGATATTGATCCGCCGGTCCTTTTGCAGGGTGCTGCTCGCCGCTTTCACAAGCTCACACTTTTCGGCTTCAAGGTTGCGGATGCTGCGAAGCTGCCCGTCCTCGAAATCCTTTACTATCTGCAGCTCTTCCGTGTCCAGTTTTGTTGCCTGGTCTTCATTTTAAATACTCCTTTGTCGCTTTGCGACCTGGAATGATTGTTTTCAAAAACCGCACACCTTTTTTCTTTACATACGGAACAAGCCAGATATATCCGCCGGCAGTAAGCACGATGATATTCTGATCAGGGTAGCGCTCGCGGTTGGGGTGGCGTACGACATCGAGAACGCCGCCGTTCTGAATGCAGATAAGGACATCCTCGAAACAGACGCCGCGCGTATGTTCCAGTTACTCGTTTTTTTTATCACTCCAGTCAAAATCATTCACATGTACCCTATGGTGTTATGTGTGCCGTATGTCAACACTTTTTCCGTCCAAAGGCAATAGTGTCCGGTTAAAATATTTCAAATCTTTATTTTAATCAATGTTTACAGGCCTATTTCAAGTTTAGCGACCGGTATCGATATGAATTTTCGTCGATCATCCAACAATTGATTTTCCATCTGTTTTTGGCATTTATTAGCCGATAATACAGTTTAACCGGACACTACTGGTCCAAAGGCGTAACCCATTGGTAAAAGATACTTATTATTCGCTTTTTTACGGCTGCCCGTCTTTTACTGTTGCATGTGGTATCATGCTGCATGGCATGTCAATCAAAAACCAGTATGGTGTCTGTACACGTTTTCCAGTAAAGGCTTTTAATATTGTAATATTTTATTATAATGATACTCATGAAGCCCTCTGTCTATATCGAAACAAGTGTCATCAGCTATGCTGCATCAAAGCCGAGTCGGGATTTAATTGTCGCCGCTCATCAGCAGATAACAGCGGAATGGTGGGATACGGTTTTGCCCCACTATCAGGCTTTTATTTCTCCTGTTGTGCTTGATGAAATATCAAGAGGAGACGCAGACGCCATTCAAGTGAGACAAAAAAAATCTGAGGCTTTTGCCATTCTGAAAATTCTGCCTGAAGTTAAGAAGCTTGCCGACACCTATTTTTCAAAGCTGGATATCCCCGAAAAAGCCCGTGCAGACACGTATCATCTCGCTCTGGCAGCCTGGCATGGTATGGATTATCTGGTTTCATGGAACTGTGCTCATATAGCAAATGCAAAAATAAGAAAAACTCTGGATGAAATTAATAGCCGGGAAAATATCCGTACTCCGGTTATATGTACGCCCGAAGAGCTTATGGAGGCAACATAATATGATACAAGATCCCATTGTTGAGGAAATACGCAGGGTGCGTCGTGATTTTGAGTCAACGTTCCAGAATGACCCACAAAAATACTATGAACATTTTGTTGAATTTCAAAAACAATATGAAGGCCGCCTCGCATCTTTTCAGCCAAAACCGGCTTTAAAACTATCAAAGGCTGTGTAGATTTTATAATATTGACGGCGCTGTAAAAAGCAAATCTATACGGCGCGCGGAATTTTCAAGGCCGCAAATTCCGCCCTTTTGTGGAAGAGATGTGCCCGGTTTTCTTGAAACGGGTAACAAAACAGAGTCCGGCAAGCTGTTTTCATGCATATAAGTTTTTTCTGTGGCCGACACGAACAACCCTCACCGTAACGACCATGTCGCGAATGTCGCAGATGAGCCGATACGGTCCGATTCGATATTTCCACAGCCCGGTCAGATGTTGTCTGAGGGGATCCCCGAAGCGGCGCGGATCATCCTGCGTTGCAATGCGGTTTCGCAGATAATGCAGTAGATTGATTTGTGCCGGCCGATCCAGTTTGCGCAGTTCTTTACGCGCCCGCTCATCAAATTCAACCGTCCAGGTCACGTTTTGATGAGGGAGGGCTGAAACCCAGAGCTTCCCTGGGCATCATAGTAGTCGCGTGCGACGAAACGATGTCAAGGTTGTCGTCTGCGACTTCATCTCTCTACTCTACCCGGATTCCCTTTATAATAATTTCTTGAAATTTCAGAAAGCATGCTCTATAAATTATAATATAATGAATTATAACTTCAAATTATCATGATAATCGGGATAACATGTTTAAGCGCAGGATAGTGCTTCCGGCAGACAGCCGGGAATCCTTCTTTCTGTGGGGAGCCCGGCAGAGCGGCAAATCGACCCTGCTCAAATCCCTGTACCGGGATTCATTCTGGGTGGACCTGCTCAAATCGGATCAATACAGAAAATACATGCAGGCGCCGCAACGCCTGCGGGAGACGATTATGGCGGATCCCGCCATCCGGCATGTGGTCATTGATGAGATACAGAAAGTGCCGGAACTGCTGGATGAAATACACTGGCTGATAGAAAATACGCCGGTTCA
This sequence comes from uncultured Thermodesulfobacteriota bacterium, assembly GCA_964518865.1. GTDB lineage: Bacteria > Desulfobacterota > WTBG01 > CAIYCZ01 > CAIRTM01 > JANQGV01. The sequence goes on along the minus strand of CAZFIB010000008.1, from coordinate 75,328 downwards.
TTTTGCGCTCTGCGGGTCAAGTGCCCGCAAGGTGAAACGGGGCCATGCCAATCTGCTGGGGGGGCGGGCCATACGCTGCGAGCTCTATGGACTGAGCGCCGCCGAACTCGGAGAAGCATTCGATTTGCAGCGAATCGTCAACCATGGATTTTTGCCCCGCCATTATCTGGCCGCTAATCCCCGGCGGCTGCTCAACAGCTATGTGTCCGATTATCTGAAAGAGGAAATCGCGGCCGAAGGCATTGTGCGCAATCTGCCGGCCTTTGCAGATTTTCTATCAGCAGCGGCCCTGTCTGACGGGGAGATCGTCAATTATTCAACCATTGCCAGGGATTGCGGTGTTTCGAGCAAAACCGTGGGCGCCTATTTTGAAATTCTGGTCGATACCCTTCTGGCGACGTTCTTACCGGCATATCGGAAAAGGCACAAGCGGCGCACCATCCTGGCCCCCAAGTTTTATTTTTCCGATATCGGTGTCGTCAATTTTCTGTGCAAGCGGGGGGTGCTGGTGCCGGGTTCGGAACTTTTCGGCAAAGCATTTGAAAGCTGGGTTTATCACGAACTGGTCACCTATAATGCCTATTCCGAATCGTTTGCGGATTTAAGCTACTGGCGGCTGGCCAGCGGCATTGAAGTTGATTTTGTTGTTGATGACTTCCATGTTGCGATTGAGGCCAAATCCGTTGCTAAAATAAAAACGGATCATTTGAAGGGACTGCGGCATCTGCAAAAGGAAGCTGACTGCCCAAAGAGGATTATTGTCTGTCTGGAACCGGTCAAACGGAAAACGGAAGACGGCATTCTGATTCTACCCTATCAGGATTTCATCAGCCTGCTCTGGCAGGGCCGCCTTTTTCCCTGAAGACGGAAAAACAGATCCGTCCCGTTTCGTGGAAGCAGCTCCTGCATTTTCGAGCCATCAGGCGGGCAGCGAATATACTGGGTTACATGTTATCTGGCAGTTAAACTTTTCGTTGCTTATTCATACTCCGCACGGTATCATTTCGCTGTAATGTTGACGAATCCGTAAAAAGTCCATCTGCTGCGTTGCGCTGCAATCTCAGTCACTGCGGCGTACAGAAAGTACGCCTCATTCCTTCGGTTTTGCGCGCCTTGCATCTGAACCTTTTACGAATCCGTCCGTTTCCGGACTTTTTACGGGACCATCAATATTTTATGATTAGATAATATCGAGCATCTTTTTTAAACAAACCGGCATATCAGGGAGAGCAACGATATGACGTATGAATTTAATGTGGTTATCGAAAAAGATCAGGATGGTTATTTTGTAGCCACTGTTCCGGCCCTTCGCGGCTGCCACACTCAGGCAAAGTCTCTTGACGTTTTGATGAAACGCGTACGTGAGGCTATTGAGCTTTGCCTTGAGGTCGAGAAACCGGAAACGAACGAATTCATTGGGGTGCAGCGTATAGCGGTTGCAGTATGAGCCGATTTTCGTCCCTGACAGGCAAACAGCTTATCAAGGCATTAGGGGCGCATGGTTTTGAAGTGGTCAGGATAAAAGGGAGCCACCATTTTCTGCGTCATCCGGTTGATCAGCGTTGTACCGTCGTTCCCGTTCATCGCGGTGAGACCATAGGCAGGGGTCTTCTTGCTCAGATTCTCAGGGATTGCGAAATTTCGATTGATGACGTACAGAAGCATGTCTGAAACTTTAGAAAAGAGGAACGTTTTATTTATATACACTGCTGCACCCGTAAAAAGTCCGAAAACGGGCGGATTCGTCAACATTTAAAAGAAGCACGCCACGGTGTTGTCGGTGAAAGCGATACCTGATAAAATGCATATATTCGAAACTATTCTGTTGACAATATTTTCCGGTACAGTAATATAAAATATATTTAACTCA
>CAZFIB010000008.1:0-73358 GCA_964518865.1 uncultured Thermodesulfobacteriota bacterium | reverse complement strand
CTTTAACTCACTTTAACTCACTTTAACTCACTTTAACTCACTTTAACTCACTTTAACTCACTTTATGTTATTTGTGGGTTTGGTGATCATGGCTGAGGGGCGATTCTTTTCTGCATGCATGTTCCCCAAAGCTGAAAGCAGCAGTTAAAAAGGCCGGTGTGTCATTGCGGGCATTTGACCGTATTATAATACGGTTATGGCATGTATCGATAGAGCGTAGCCGGGCAGGAGCGGCCTCCGGCCGCGATCCCTTTCGCACCCGGAGCGGTCTCCTGCAAAGCGCCGGTATATTCCACATACCCGGTAGGAGCGGCCTCCGGCCGCGAAAAAAGATCGCAGCTGAAGCAGCTCCTGCATGCTCGCATCACCCGGCGGGCAGCGGGAAAAGTAAAACATCGTAGGCCGGACTAAGAACCGGGAGGATACAGGCATGCTGGAACTATTGCCGGACACGCTTACGCTTTGTCCGGCCTACGGGTACGCTTCAGCAGAAGGTTCGTGTCCGGCTTTTTGTCTGTGCTAAAAAAAATCAAAGGCTTAGCGTTTGTTCATAAGGAGGCCGCGGCGAACTCGCGGAAAGCCCGCAGTTTGCTGCGGGGCAGTGTAGTGTGACCGATGAATTTCAGGAGGAAAAAACCATGCTCAAGAAACTTTTCTGTGTTGCGTTGACCGTGCTGTTGTATGCCGCCCCGGCTTTTGCCGCGCCGGTGCCTGACACGGGCCAGACCGGGGACTACACCACAACTTTCGGCGAGGACTCGGACTATGACATCAATCCCCATTCCTATACGGATCTGGGGAATGGTATTGTCCGTGATAATGTAACGGGCCTTGAGTGGGTGCAGGACGGCAATCTGATCGCCAGCCGCGACCCGGATTTTGACACTGACGACACGGCCGGCGACGGCAGGGTCACCTGGCAGCATGCACTGGACTATGTTGCACTGCTCAATAGTGAAAATTATCTCGGATTTAACGACTGGCGCCTGCCGACCGTCAAGGAGCTGTCAACCCTGGTGGACAGCAGCATCCCCTATCCCGGCCGGATGATCGACACGGACTTTTTTCCGGACACGGTGGCGTCCTATTACTGGTCGTCTACTACCAACGCAAGCAGTATAGGCAACGCCTGGTACGTGGGTTTCCACGACGGCTACGTGGGCGACTACTATAAGACGGGCAGCTACTATGTGCGTGCCGTGCGTTCAGGACAAAACGATCCTGAAGATCGTTTTGAAGACAACGGCGATGGCACCATCACCGACACCTCGACGGGGCTGCAGTGGCAGCAGGCCACAGCCCCCGGCACCTATACCTGGGAGCAGGCTCTCTCCTACTGCGAGGCCCTGGTGCTCAACAATGACGGGGCCTGGACGACCGAATCGCCCAATGCCTCGGGCGTGAAATATGACGACTGGCGCCTGCCCAGCCGCAATGAGCTGCAATCTATTGTGGATTACGAGGTTTACGGCCCGGCAATCAACACAAGCTTTTTCCCGGACACGGTGGCCTCCATTTACTGGTCGTCTACTACCGGCGCGAGCTATACAGGCTACGCCTGGAGCGGTTATTTCCACGACGGCTACGTGGGCAACCAAAATGAGGCATACGACAAGTATGTGCGTGCGGTGCGTTCCGGACAGTGTGGATACTTTGGTGATTCGGATCTTGACGGCATCTGCGACGACGGGGACGCAAGCGGCGTGCCGGGGGATAATCCCTGCACGGGCGGCAATACGGTCTTCTGCGACGACAACTGTCCGGACACCTATAATCCTGACCAGGCGGATAGCGACAGAGGTGGAGAGGGTGATGGTATCGGTGATGCCTGTGACCCGACGGTAATTGACCTTTCAGGCTTTGAGGCTGTCCCCGGAAATCGAATAGTAGCGCTCATCTGGTCCACCGCCTCTGAAATCGATAACGCCGGATTCAACATCTACCGCGCTGAAGGCGGCCAATATGTGCGGATCAATGAGGAACTTATTCCGGCTGAAGGGTCGGCGACCGAGGGCGCGGTGTATGAGTTTGTGGATGAGGATGTGCGGAACCGGAAGACCTACACCTACAGGCTTGAGGATATCGACCTGAACGGCGTGAGCACGCTGCACGGGCCGGTGAGCGCCACCCCGCGGCTTGTTTATTATTAGCGCCCGTGACATGCGCCGGAACACAGAGCGTGAAATTCAGAAGGCAGGAACCCGCTTGCGGGTTGCTGCCTTTTTTTTACAGAACAGGCGGATCGTGAGTTAGCATGTTTTACTTGCTATCGTTAAACAGTTACACTTTTTGCGGGACCATCAACTTTTCATTGCTTCTTCACACTCCGCACGGTATCATTTCGCAATAACTTATGAAGAGACATAAACTTCTTAAACACTTGAAAGAACACGGCGCATATCTCTTGCGGGAAGGCAAACGTCATACTGTTTTTCAAAGAGACCGGTTAAAAACAGAAGTTCCCCCGACATAACGAGATTGTAGACGAGCTGGCCCGCAAAATTTGCAAAGATATTGATATTCCTTTTGTGAGGTAAAAAATGAAATATAGAGCGGTTATAAAAAAATCGGGAGGCTGGTGGATCGGATGGCTTATCGATCTGCCCGGCGTAAATGCGCAGGAAAAAACAAAAAAAGAACTTGTTGCATCTCTGGCTATCGGTGCAGAAGATATGCTGGCTACCGAGGTTCCTTTTGAGCCGGGTTCTGAGATGACAACCGTACATGTCCCCGATCCTGAATGGATGAACGTATAGGTTTTTACTGCATTGCAGTCTTGCGGGTATTCCTGTATTTCGGTGACACCATACCGGTTTTTGATTGATTCGCCATGCCGAATGGTCCTGCATACAACTGTAAAATACGGGCAGCCGTAAAAAAGTGAAAAACCAGTATGGTGTCCCCGGATTTCATTCCCCCCTCCCCGTGCCTTGCGGCCTCAGTCAAAGTCACCAGTCCATAATCTGTCGAGAAACATGTTCCATGGCAGTATGCTGATAGAATCTACCGTGCGCGGGCGTTTTTCCAGACAGACAACGATATATTTTTTTAAAAGAGCCTCCTCCTGCAGTGCCCGCAGCCCCTTCAAATCGCGACTGCCGATCGTGGCTTTGCCTTTGACCTCGATGGCGGTAGCGCCGTTCAGTATGAAATCAACTTCAAAATTGGATTTCGAGCGCCAGTAGTGCAGTTCGCCCCGGGACTGATAATCAATATAGGCCTTCAGCTCATGGAACAGATATGTTTCAAAGGCTTCACCGAACTCGGGTGCTTTCTCCTGAAGGCCCGAGCGGTGCTGCAGGTGCCTGACAACGCCGACATCAAAAAAATAGAATTTTGATGTTGCCATGGGCTTGCGGATGACCGTCTGCCGCCAGGCCGGCAGTTCTTCGGCGATGAGTGTATCCTGCAGAATTCTAAAATATTCCTGAACGGTACTTTTGGGAACCTGGGCATCGTTTGCTATCAGGGTATAGTTGATCAGGGTTCCGTTACACAGTGCGGCAACTTCGAGAAAGCGGCTGAACGCCGGGACATTGCGGATTAATCCTTCAGCGGCAATTTCCTCTCTCAGATAATTTCCGGCATAGGCTTTGAGGTCTTCCGCCGGTGAATCGGAAAAATAGACAGACGGGATCAGACCGAAATTCAGTGCTCTGAGAAGGTCAAAGTCCTGCAGTTCACGGTATATAAACGGGTGCAGCGTTTGCGACCGCGCCCGGCCCCCCAGCAGATTCACCCCGCCCCTGCGCAGTTTTCTGGCGCTCGATCCGGTCAGCAGGAAATGAATACCCTGTTTCTCGATCAGCAGGTGAACTTCATCGAGCAGGGCCGGCAGTTTCTGGATTTCATCAATCACCACAATCCTGTCCCGCGGAGACAGTTCTTCGCGCAGACGTGCCGGCCGCTGATTAAGACTCAGATAAATATCGCTATCCAGCAGATTGTATACAACACAGTCCTTGAGTGTATGCTCAATGAGCGAGGTTTTTCCTGTCTGCCGCGGTCCAAACAGAAAGCAGGACTTTTTTTGAATCAATGCCCTGATATCCAAAATCCTGGGAACAAACATGGCATCACCAGCCGTGTATCTTTAATGTCAAATATCATGACAAATGACGAAATACATGTCAAATATTATTTTATAGGCATGCCTTCCATGATTTAATGCGGGATCCTGGGTTCTTCAGTCGGGGGCTTCCTCATGATTTCGCGCGCTCCCGCAGAGCGGGATTTCGCTTCGCTCAACGTGCCAAGCAATCCGGGCATGTTTCAACAGCCTTAAAAAATGACTTTTTTAACAACCTGGCAATGACTTAGTCACGTATTTAATCTGTAAAGTAGTCATGATTAAGATCAACATCCATGAAGCCAAAACACATCTCTCAAAGTACCTTGCATATCTTGAAAAAGGGGAAACAATACAGCTGTGCAGAAGAAATATACCGATTGCTGAAATAAAACCGCTGCCGAAAGCAGCTGACGGCAAAAGGCCGATCGGACTTGCACACGGTACGTTTTCCGTTCCTGATGATTTTTTCAAGCCGTTACCCGAAGAGCTTATTGACTCTTTTTACGGCATTTCCGATGAAGCTGATTCTTGATACCTGTACCTTTCTCTGGATCATATCCGGTACGCTGTCTGTGGTAGAAGGTATCGCGCCGTGCCTGCGTGTATTTGTGCAGCGAAACCCACCGTCACGGGACTTTTGTCATCGCTTATAGTGGTGGGTTACGCTTTGCTGCACCCACCCTACGCCTGCGGACGCTGCCGGAATCCCCCGCCGGTTTCATACCGCATCAGCGGGATCGGCACGGCATACAGCAGCTCCCCCTTGACGAGGACTCCGCGCTTTATGCCGAGCGGCTTCCGTCTCTGCACAAGGATTTCTTTGACCGCATGCTCGTCTGCCAGGCGATCATGAACGGGTATGCCGTCATGACCCCCGACCCTCTTATACGGCAATATCCGGTACGCTGTCTGTGGTAGAAGGTATCGCGCCGTGCCTGCGTGTATCTGTGTAGCGAAACCCACCGTCACGGGACTTTTGTCATCGCTTATAGTGGTGGGTTACGCTTTGCTGCACCCACCCTACGCCTGCTGAGAGGCGATTCTTTTCTGCATGCATGTTCCCCAAAGCTGAACGCAGCAGTTAAAAAGGCCGGCGTGTCATTGCGGGCATTTGACTGTATTATAATACGGTTATGGCATGCAAAAGATAGAGCGTTGCCGGGCAGGAGCGGCCTCCGGCCGCGAGCCCTTTCGCACCCAGAGCGGTCTCCTGCAAAGCGCCGGTATATTCCACACACCCGGTAGGAGCGGCCTCCGGCCGCGAAAAAAGATCACAGCTGAAGCAGCTCCTGCAGGTTCACTTCACCCGACGGGCATCGGGAAAATTAAAACAGTCATGATTAAGATTGGACACAAGAAGCAGGCTGTATTATGTTTAATGTATGCCTGCCGCACCTGTCGTATCGATTGCCAGAATAACGGGCAGTATCGAAAAATCGCTTTACGAACTTCTGCAGCCGTTTGAAAGCGAAGTGCGGCTCAGCGGCCGATCTGTCCTCATCAAACCTAACCTTGTCGAGCCGCTGCCCTGCACATCGGGCCAGACCACCAATCCCGACCTTGTCGAAGCGATCATCGTCTGGTGCAAAAAAGCAGGGGCGAAAAAAATAGCTGTCGGCGAGGGCCCGAGCTATTTTCAGCCGCGTTCGGCGCTGCGACGGTGTTTTACCGACACGGGCACTGCCCGCGCAGCCGAGAGGCAGGGCGTCGAGTGGATACTGTTCGACGAGGGGCCGATGCGCGTGTTCACAAACCATTCCCCGGCACTCCCGGCGCGCTTCGCTCTTTCAGAGCATGCGTTTGCCTGGGACTGCATTATAAACGTTCCGGTGCCCAAGACGCATTACCTGACAACCGTTTCAATCGCCATGAAAAACCTCAAAGGGTTTATCCGGCGCGAGGACAAGCCCTCGTTCCACTACTGCGGAAAAAGCGGCATACACGGTTCGGTAACCGAGCTGAACCGCATGATCAGGCCGGCGCTCAACATTATCGACTGCACCGCGCCCCTGCACCGCAACGCAGGCTTTCTGCTTGCCGCAACGGACATTGTCGCAGCCGATGCGGTGACCGCCTCGTTAATGGGCATGGACCCATCGGCAATCGAAACCGTCCGGCTGGGGCATGCAGCCGGACTCGGGGAAATGGACCTTGCGCGTATCGATATTCAGGGAGAGGATGTAAAGGAGCTGTCGATGAATTTCGAACAGCCCGAGGCTTTTATCCGCAGGACTTTTCCCGCCCTGACACTTTATGCTGAAAAAGCCTGCAGCGGCTGTCTGATACCGCTGTTTCATGCGCTTCACCGGTTCGACCGGGAAGGCCTGCTACCGCATGATCAGTCTGTCGTCGTGTGCGGGCCCGCATCGTCCTGCACGACAGCGGACAGGATAGTGTACCTGGGGCGCTGCACGGAAGCAGCCGGCCGGCGCCCCTGTCTGCCCGCCTGTCCGCCTGCAAAAGAAGAGGTGTACGAATTTCTGAAACAGCATTTGCTGTGAATCGGAGCGCACATGGTTTTCAAATTTTTTTTGCTGTTTACGGTCGTGCCTTTTCTGGAGCTGGCCCTGCTGATCAAGATAGGTACCCTGATCGGAACCTTTGATACGATCCTGATCGTCATCATAACGGGACTTGTCGGTGCCGTGCTTGTCAGGGCGGCGGGCATTCAGTGCCTGTGGCGGATTCGCCGCAACATGAACGAGGGCGTTTTTCCGGGTGATGAGCTTTTTAACGGTGTCCTGATTCTCGTCGCCGGCGCGTTTCTTATTACACCGGGGCTCATGACGGATGCCGCGGGTTTCATTCTGCTGGTACCCTTCACGCGCGAACCGATCAAGCGCTCCATAAAGCGGTATGTGTCCTCGCGTATTCAGGAGGTGCATATTCGCTAACCCATTCGACGGCCTGAATGACGGTATCCCGACCGGCTTTCTGGCCCTTGTTTCAGCGGCACGGGGCACAGGCTCGGCGCGGTCACTACGGGGCTGAAAGACGTGATGCCCCTCCGGGGGCGCCATCCTTACTCCACGCCCTCTGGACGGAGCTGACTGCTTTTTATTGATTATTTTATCTTGCATAATATTTATTAATGTGATAAACAAAATAAATTTACTTAAAATGTTATTATCCTCTTAATATATCAGGCAGGATTCTAACAGCACCAAGGAAGTTTTATTCTATTAACGCTTTTCCCGGCGGTGGGCGGGAAAGGGCTCTCGGATCGAGGCCCTGTTGTGCCGCAGACACAGCGCACAATAAACCGTGCCGCCGGAAAAGGAACAGGAGGTTTGTCATGTCAGCAATTACCATGAAGCAGCTGCTCGAAGCAGGTGTGCACTTCGGCCACCAGACCAGCAAGTGGAATCCGAAAATGAAATCATTTATTTTCGGTGCCCGCAACGGCATTCACATTATCGACCTGCAGAAAACAGTGGTCCTTTTCAAGGAGGCCTATCAGTTTATCGTTGATACGGTTTCCGAAGGTGGAACGGTGATGTTTGTCGGCACCAAGCGTCAGGCTCAGGAAGCCATAACTCAGGAGGCCGAGCGGGCCGGAATGTTTTATGTCACCAACAGATGGCTGGGCGGCTTTTTGACGAATTTTCAAACCATCAAGAAAAGCATAGAGCGCATGAAAACGCTCGAGCAGATGCGCGATGACGGCAGTTTCGAGAGCTTCAAGAAAAAGGAAGTTCTGGGGTTTGAGCGGGAAATCGAAAAGCTGAACTATGTCTTCAACGGTATACGCGATATGAAGCACATCCCTCATGTGCTGTTCGTCGTCGACCCCAAAAAGGAAAAAATCGCTGTTTCGGAAGCCAGAAAGCTGAATATTCCCATAGTAGCGCTTGTGGATACCAATTCCGATCCGGATGATATAGATTATCTGATACCGGCAAACGACGACGCCATCAGGGCGGTTAAGCTGTTCAGCGCACGCATAGCCGACGCGTGCATCGAGGGCGGCCAAAAGCGTCAGGAGCGTATCGAACAGGAGGCGGTTGCAGCAGCCAAGGAAGCTCAGGCGGTCATGGAGGAGGCTTCTGAATAATCTCGAACAGGGAGGTTGAAAGGATATGGCAGTTGATGCAAAAACAGTAAAAGTGCTGCGTGATAAAACAGGTGCTCCCATGCTTGACTGCAGGGAAGCCCTTGAAAAAAGCGGCTGTGATATTGAAAAAGCCATTGTATTTCTCAGGGAGAAGGGCATCGCCTCTGCCAGTAAAAAAGAAGGGCGCGCCACAAAAGACGGCAAAGTCGTTTCCTATATTCACCCCGGTGACAAACTCGGCGTTCTGGTTGAAATAAACTGTGAGACCGACTTTGTAGCCAAGGGCCCCGAGTTTTCCGAATTCACCAGGGATATTGCCATGCATATAGCGGCTGCAAGCCCTCGGTTTCTGGACACCGGGGATGTGCCCGAGGATGTGCTCGAGGCTGAGCGCGCTATTTACAGAACACAGGCGCAGAACGAGAACAAGCCGGAAAACGTGGTTGAAAAAATAATACAGGGACGCATTAAAAAATTTTACACCGAGGTGTGTCTGCTCGAACAGCCGTTTGTAAAGGATGACAAGGTTAAAATTAAAGATCTGCTTAAAAGCGGCATCGCCAAATTCGGAGAGAATATAAGCATAGCACGGTTTGTCCGTTTCAAACTGGGCGAATAACCTGCTGGGCATTACTGATCATGTCGACCGGAGCACACAAACGCTACTCCCGCATTCTGCTCAAGCTGAGCGGGGAGGTCTTCAAAGGCAGCCAGGGCTATGGTATCGATCCGGCTATTGTGCAAACGATCGCTGCCGATATCAAACGGGTTTATGAGCTCGGAACCGAGATCGGCATCGTGATCGGCGGGGGTAATATTTTCAGAGGGCTCTCTGAGAGCGCTGCCGGTATGGACCGCACAAGCGCCGACCACATGGGCATGCTGGCGACGGTCATGAACAGCATTGCTCTGCAGGATTCTCTGGAAAAAATCGGCGTGCAGACACGTGTTCAGACGGCTATTCAGATTCACCAGGTGGCAGAACCATACATACGCCGGCGCGCCATCCGCCATCTTGAAAAGAAGCGGGTTGTTATCTTTGCGGCAGGTACGGGAAATCCCTACTTTTCAACCGATACCGCGGCCGCCCTGCGGGCAAGCGAAATAAACGCCGAAATTATTTTCAAAGCAACCAAGGTTGACGGTGTCTATGACAGCGATCCGGCAAAAAACAGTTCCGCGCGGCGGTTCGAGGCCCTCACCTACGAAGAAGTTCTTGAGCGACGTCTCGCTGTTATGGATCTCACGGCTATCACCCTGTGTATGGACAATGCGCTGCCGATTATCGTATTCGATATAAATACGCAGGGTAATATTTATAAAGCGGCAGTCGGGGACTCTAAAGGAACATACATACGAGGGTAATCATGGAAAAAGAATATATCGATTCACTGAAGTCGGAGATGGATAAAACCATTCAGGCTCTGGAAAAAGAATTCAGCAAGGTGCGTACCGGCAGGGCTTCCATATCGCTGCTTGACGGCATTCGCGTCGATTATTACGGTACGCCCACACCGCTGAATCAGCTTGCAACCCTGTCCATACCCGAAGCCCGGCTGATTACGATACAGCCGTGGGATGCACAGGTGCTTAAAGAAATCGAAAAAGCAATTCTCAAAGCCGACCTGGGGCTTACGCCGGGCAATGATGGAAAAATCATCCGTGTTGCAATACCCCCGCTTACCGAGGAACGCAGACAGGAGCTTGTAAAGCTTGTAAAAAAAATGTCGGAGAACTGCAAAATTTCCATCAGAAATCATCGTCGCAAGACCAATGACGACCTCAAAGACATGAAGAACGATAAGAAAAGCGAGTTTTCGGAAGACGATATGTTTCGTGCTCAGGACGAGGTTCAAAAAGTGACTGATGACTATATTGCACAGTGCGATACCCTGACCAAGACGAAAGAGCAGGAAATTCTTGAGTTTTAATCCGGGAGGCTGTCCCCATGGCTTACAGAATAACATCGGAGTGCGTTTCGTGCGGCACGTGTGCAGAGGAATGCCCTGTTGAGGCGATCAGCGAAGCCGACGGCACCTATCACATCAATCAGGATACATGCACCGAGTGCGGCACCTGCGCCGATGTCTGCCCTGCCGAGGCAATTGTTGAGGAATCATGAAGCTACTGCAGAGCCTGTGAAGACCTGCAGCCCTCCAGCACTCTGTTTTTCCCTACAGTATCCTTCCGGGACAGCGGTACGGGTGATGCCGTCTGCATGCCGACCGGCCGCGTTCCGATTCATGCATACCCCGTATTTTGCAGAAACAGCAGGGGGTGGTTGCTTGCATCACGCCGGAATCCGGGCGGAAACGCAGGAGTAGGATTTTTGCAACCGGGATGAAAAGAGGCTGCGGGCGGTATTTCAGGGGACGTACCGTGTGCAGGAACAGCATATTTGCCTTGAGGCAGCTGTTTTTTTTTGCTATTTTCATAGACGCTTTGATTGCAGCAGGCGTAGGCGCAGCGAATGGACTCTCTATTTCTTGACAAGGAAAGACTTCCGCAGCATATCGCCATCATTATGGATGGCAACGGGAGATGGGCCAAAAAGCGTGCACTTGAACGCATTATGGGTCATCGAAAAGGCATGGAGTCCGTTCGTATGGTCGTAAAGACCTCCCGCGATCTCGGCATCCAGGTGCTGACACTGTATGCTTTTTCGACGGAAAACTGGCGAAGGCCCAAAAAAGAGATCAAAGCGCTGATGAGCCTGCTCAAGAGTTTTATCAGGTCGGAAATCGGGGAGCTGCATAAAAAAAATGTCAGGGTACAGGCAATCGGCGATATCGGCCAGCTGCCGCAGGATGTGCTCGATCTTGTTGAAGACGGTATGGCGCTCACCCGCAGCAACACCGGCATGGTTTTGAATGTTGCATTGAGCTACAGCGGCCGTGACGATCTCGTCAGAGCGGTCCGCCGTATTGCCCTGAAGGTCAAGGCGGGGGACCTGGCGCCTGAAAGTATCAGCGAAGAGACGCTTGCAGGGCATCTTGATACCGGTGCACAGCCGGACCCCGATCTGCTTATCCGAACGAGCGGCGAGCTCAGGGTGAGCAACTTTCTGTTATGGCAGATAGCATATACGGAAATATTCGTAACGGATGTGCTGTGGCCTGATTTTTCCAGGGAGCATTTCATGAATGCCCTTGCCGACTATCAGCGTCGTCGACGGCGCTTCGGAAAAACCGACGAGCAGATCAATGCGGGATAGCCGGTGTCCTCAGTGTGGTTGGGGACGGCTGTTGCCGTGCACACTGCAAGCGTGTAATACACAATCACACCATTGTGCCAAAAGGTGACGGTGCATGCTGCAAAGAATCGTAACAGCCGCTATCGGTATTCCTGTAATCATCTGCGCGGTCCGCTTCAGCAGCCCCGGTTTTTTTTCACTGCTGCTTGTTCTGCTGGCGGCCGCCGCCCTGAACGAATATCTTGTGATGACCGTATCCGACGGCCGGCGATGGGAGCGCATACTGACTGTGGTGCTCGGCTGCGGTGTCGCCGGTTCGGCGTTCATCCAGGGCGAAACCGGTGCGATCGGGGCACTGCAGATCGCATTGGTCGTGAGTATCTTCACGCTTTTTCTCTGCCAGTTGTTTTTCGGCTCGCGTACCGAGCATGCCGGAATTCGTATCGGTGTGACCTTTCTGGGCATCGGTTATATCCCGGTGCTTTTGTCCTATATGATAGCCGTCCGCTACAGAACGGACGGCGTCGACCTGCTTTTTCTGCTGCTTTTTATCACCTGGGCCGGTGATTCGGGAGCCTATTTCATCGGTACCTGGCTGGGCAGGCTACCCCTGTGTCAGCACATAAGCCCGCGCAAGACCGTAGAGGGAGCCTGCGGCGGTCTGCTGACGGGTATTGCAGCAGGTCTTTTGTACCGAAGTCTTTTTTTTCAGGAGCTCGGTGCCGTCAAGTGCCTGTATCTGGCGCTCGGCATAAACATTTTCAATCAGATCGGCGACCTCATCGAGTCGCTCATCAAGCGTTCATATCATGTCAAGGATTCGGGCACGCTGGTGCCGGGACACGGCGGCGTGCTCGATAGAATCGACAGCCTGGTGTTTGCCGCACCGTTTGTTTTTTATTACGCCGAGGTGTTTTTGCCGTGACCGTAAGGATTTCACTGCTTGGATCGACCGGATCCATCGGACGCAGTACGCTGGAGGTGGTCGGACGGTTTCCGGACCGGTACAGTGTGGTAGGGCTTGCCGCCGGGTCGGACGTTGAACGCATGGCCGCACAGGCGGAGGCCTTTCGACCGCATACGGTAAGCCTTGCCGATGGGCAGGCAGCCGATGAGCTGCAAAAGCGGATCGGCACCCGGGCCGCTGTCTGTTCGGGGGCTGAAGGTGCCTCATGCGTAGCAACCCTTGAGGCCGCCGATATCGTGGTTGCCGCCATATCGGGTTCTGCCGGGCTGCGGCCGACCTATGATGCGGTATGTGCGGGCAAGGATATCGCGCTTGCCAACAAGGAGTCTCTGGTTATGGCAGGCGCCCTGATAAACCGGATTGCCGGAGAGAACGGCTCCCGCATTGTTCCGGTTGACAGCGAGCACAGCGCCATTTACCAGCTGATGCAGGGGCATGACCAGAAAGAGGTACGCAGTATTATTTTAACGGCCTCGGGCGGTCCTTTTTTAAACACACCGGCCGAAGAACTGCACAATGTGTCACCGGCGCAGGCACTTCGGCACCCGCGCTGGGACATGGGCCGGAAAGTAACCATCGACTCGGCAACCCTGATGAACAAGGGGCTTGAAATTATAGAGGCCCACTGGCTGTTCGGCCTGACACCCGACAGAATCCGGGTGGTGGTTCATCCGCAAAGCATCATTCACTCAATGGTCGAGTTTCTTGACGGAAGCATTTTTGCACAGCTTTCAGTTCCCGACATGAAGGGGCCTATCGCCTATGCGCTGTCCGTACCGGAGCGGCTTGAAAATATTATGGAGCCGCTCAGCTTTGCCGACTCGTCGAAGCTGACGTTTGAAGCACCCGATACGAAGCGATTCCCCTGTCTGGAACTTGCCTATGAGGCCCTTCGCGAGGGCGGCCTTATGCCGGTTGCTATGAACGGTGCCAATGAGATTGCCGTCGAGGAGTTTCTCAATGGCCGGATAGGCTTTCAGTCAATACCCCTTCTTATCGAACGGGTCATGGAACGTTTCGAGACGACCGAGGCTGAAAGTATCGAGCATATTATCGACATCGATACATGGGCACGCAGTACGGCACGAGAATTGAGAGCTGCCGTGTAAAACACGCAGAGCCGTGAAATACGTTTACTGACGACATGAATCTATCCGGAGAATCGATGCTGTGGAACAGTTTATTCAGGGTATAATCAGCTATGCTGTGCCGGCGACCGTGCTGCTGGGTATTTTGATTTTTGTGCACGAGCTGGGTCATTTCATCGTGGCCAAGCTGTGCGGTATCCGTGTTCTGAAATTTTCCCTGGGATTCGGCCCCACGCTTATCGGGAAAAAAATGGGTGAGACCGAATACGTTATATCCCTTTTACCGCTTGGGGGCTATGTGAAGCCCCTGGGGGAATCACCGGAAGAACCTGTTTCCGAAGAGGACAAGCCGTTTTCCCTGAACCATCAAAGCATTCCCCGCAGGTTCGCCGTACTTGCAGCCGGATCGTTTTTTAATATTTTATTTGCAGCACTGATTTTCACCTTTGTCTATATGATCGGCATCCCCGGCCTGACGGCACGGGTGGGCTCGGTTGTTGAGGGCTCGCCGGCAGACAAGGCCGGTATCAGGGAGGGCGATCTCATTACCGCGATAAACGGCGCGCCCGTCGAGCTGTGGGACGATCTCTCCCGGCATGTCAAATCGAGCAAGGGAGGAGAGCTGCTTATTGAAATAAGCAGAAACGGGTCTGTTTTATCAACATCGCTGATACCGGAAATAAGCGATGATAAAAACATTTTCGGCGAGGACGTCAAATCATTCAAAATCGGCGTCATGAGCTCCGCATCAGAGGACGCCGTTATTACCGTGCGCTACCCCCCGCATATCGCACTGTGGAAAGGTTTCGCCGACACGGTCAAATGGTCGAAGCTGACGCTTATGGGGCTCGGCATTATGGCCAAAAGCCCGGTTGAGCGCAGGAAAGACATCGGCGGCCCCATCCTCATCGGCAAGCTTGCAGGGGATTTTGCAAAAGTGGGCCTGCTGAGCTTTGTGATGCTCATGGCGATGATCAGCGTCAACCTCGGTGTTCTGAATCTGCTGCCTATCCCGATTCTTGACGGCGGCCATATATTCTTCCTTATAATCGAAGCGATCAAGGGAAGCCCGGTCAGCATGAAAAAAATGGAAATCGCCCAGCAAATCGGCCTGGCGGTTTTGCTGCTGATTATGGCGCTTGTTTTTTACAACGATATAACGAGATTTTACCCCGGTTAGCATGACCGACAGCCGCTGCACTATTCTCGGCCTTGATACCGCGACGCCGTCCTGCAGCACAGCCATACTGTCCGACGGCGCTCTTGCCGGCGAGCTGTGTCTCAGTAAACCCGAGAATCACACCGAGACACTTCTTCATGCCATACACACACTGTGCGACTTGAGCGGGACCACTATCCGGGACATCGATATTTTTGCCGTTTCTACCGGGCCGGGATCGTTTACCGGCCTGCGTACCGGTATCAGCACGGCACAGGGGCTTGCGTTCGCACTGGGCAAACCGTGTGCAGGTGTTTCAAGTCTCGATGTTCTTGCATTTCAGTCTTCCGCCACCCAGGGGTATGTCTGCCCCATGATCGATGCCCGCAAGCAGCAGGTTTATACCTGCCTGTATTCGGCGGGGCATGAATCGGGGCTTGAACGAGCAGGTGAGGAGACCGTCGTCAGCCCCGTGGAGTGGCTTAAGAATCTTTCCGGACAGGTGGTTTTTATCGGCAGCGGAGCCGGGCGATACCGGGCTATGATAGACGAGCTCGGGGTGCCCGGTTTTTACATCGCTCCGGAAAACGCTCATGTGCCGCGGGCGTCAAGCTGCGCCATGCTGGTATGGCAGCGCCTGCAGCGCAGCCCCAACGGTATGCTCAGCAATGCCGTGCCGCGCTATGTGCGACCCCCGGATGCAAAGCCGGCAGCGGATCCGCTGCCGCCTGACGGCAGCCCGGATTCTTAGATGCTCATCAACGGCATGCTCATGAGCTGGCATCCCCAATGCCATGTTATGGAGGTGCTGTGCATGTTGGCTGCTGTAGATTTCGCTGTCATCGGGGGGACGGCAGGCCGGGGATCAAAAAAGGGCGGTATGCACACGGTAAATAGGGTATCACTTTTTATCTGTGTAGGTTATAATATAGAACATATGCTGAAAAATTATACCAACAAATCGTTTTAAGCAGGTGGGAGGCTATGGAAAAAAGTGATCTGGAGCTCATCGATAAACATATCGACGACGATGATGAGCTGAGAGCCTACGTGGAAGAGCACAAGCGCTATGAGGAAATCCTCAATCGGTTCAGTGAGAGGGTGCACCTGTCACCGGAAGAAGAGCTTGAAGAAAAAAAGATAAAGAAGCTGAAACTGCAGGGTCGCGACGAAATCGAACGGATTCTTGCAAACTACAGGAAGCAGGAAAGCTCGTAATCACAGACGACAGTATGTGCGGAGATTATTGTGAAGGCCACGGGAGCGCATATTCTTCTTGAATGCCTGCACCGGGAGAAGGTAAAGACGATTTTCGGCTATCCCGGCGGGTCGGTTCTCGATGTGTATGAAGCCCTGTACGAGGGGCGCATCAATCATATTCTTGTGCGCCACGAGCAGGGTGCGGTGCATGCAGCGGACGGCTATGCGCGCGTAACCGGCGAGGTCGGCGTATGCCTGGTCACATCGGGTCCCGGCGCTACCAACACCGTCACCGGACTTGCAACGGCGTATATGGATTCGATCCCCATTGTTGTTTTTACCGGGCAGGTTCCCACTGCGCTTATCGGGAACGATGCGTTTCAGGAGGCCGACATCGTCGGTATCACGCGGCCGTGTACAAAGCATAACTATCTCGTGAAGAACATCAAAGAGCTGCCCCGGATCGTCAAGGAAGCGTTTTATGTCGCCCGCACCGGCAGGCCGGGACCGGTTCTGGTTGATGTGCCCAAGGATGTTTTCAAGCAGGAGATGGATTTTTCGTATCCCGCAACGGTCGACGTGCGCGGCTACAAACCGACGATAACGGGCAACCGGCGTCAGATTTCACGCGCACTCGATGAAATCATGCAGGCCGAAAAACCCGTTGTTTATGCGGGCGGCGGTGTTGTTCTGTCAAACGCCGCCAAAGAGCTGCAAACCTTCGTCCGCAGGCTCCGCATACCCGTAACCATGACCCTTATGGGGTTGGGCGCATTCCCCGGCACCGACCCGCTGTGGCTGGGCATGATCGGCATGCACGGCACCTATCGCGCCAATATGGCCGTATCAAACTGCGATATGCTGATCGCCGTCGGTGCGCGTTTTGACGACCGGGTCACCGGCGACGTGAAATCGTTTGCAGCCTCGGCAAAGATAATACACATAGATATCGACCCGACATCCATCAGCAAGAATATCAAGGTCGATACCCCCATTGTGGGGGATGTGCGGGCGATACTGAAGGATATGCTGGATGTGCTCGGCACGCGACGCAAAACAAAAAAAGAACGGGCCCGGTGGATTTCTGAAATCGATGACTGGCGTGAACAGCATACCCTGGCCTACGCCATGGACGAGACCATCAAGCCCCAGTACGTTATCGAAAAAATTTACGACATCACCGGCGGCGACTGTATTATTTCAACCGAGGTCGGCCAGAACCAGATGTGGGCCGCGCAGTATTTTCTGTTCGACAAGCCGCGAAGGTGGCTGTCTTCGGGCGGCCTCGGAACAATGGGCTACGGCTTTCCGGCGGCTATCGGAGCCCAGGTCGGCGCTCCGGGGCAGACGGTCATCGATATCGCCGGCGACGGCAGCATACAGATGAACATCCAGGAACTGGCCACGGCCGTGCAGTACAATCTGCCCGTCAAAGTTGCCATTCTCAACAATCACTGCCTGGGCATGGTCAGGCAGTGGCAGCATCTTTTTTATGACAAGCGGTACTCGCAATCGATATTCGAAATGCACCCTGATTTCGTCAAGCTTGCCGAGGCATACGGTGCGGTCGGTCTGCGGGCCTCCCGTCCGGACGAGGTGGAGCCGGTCATCCGGGAGGCCCTGGCGGTCGATCGTCCGGTCATAATGGAATTTATCGTCGATGGCAACGAGTGTGTATACCCCATGGTTCCGGCGGGCGCACCCATCAGCAACATGATGCTGCTGTAGGGTTTCACAACGGGAGGACCGTCTGCATGCGTCATACGATATCAGTTCTGGTCGACAACAAGCCGGGCGTGCTGGCCCGTATAGCGGGGCTGTTCAGCGGCAGGGGATTTAATATAGAATCGCTTTCGGTCAACGAGACCCTCGATCCGACAATGTCGCAGATGACGATCGTGACACGCGGCGATGACCGCATTCTGGAACAGATCAATAAACAGCTCAACAAGCTGGTGGATAGTATCAAGGTGACCGACTATCAGAGCGGATCTGCGGCAGACTACATCGAACGGGAGCTGGCACTGGTCAGGGTGAATGTGGACGAAAGCAGGCGCTCGGAAATCCTGAGCATTATCGATATATTCCGCTGCAAGGTAATCGATGTCGGCAGGTCGCATTACACGGTTGAGGTCACCGGCGATGAGGACAAGATAAACGCGATTATAGAACTGTTTCGTCCCCTTGGGATCAGGGAAATAGTCCGCACGGGCAAGGCTGCGCTGGCACGCGCCGCCAAGAACAGGTAGGGTCATATGGCACGCACCGGAAACAAACGTTTTTACCGCAGGAAACAGGAGCGGATAGATGCGCTCAGAAAAGGGGTGTACATACTTCCCAACTTCCTGACATCACTCAGTCTGTTCTGCGGGTTTTACTCTATCATTGCCACAATGCAGGGTGAATTCAGCAGGGCTGCCTGGGCTGTTATCATATCCGCGGTTTTTGACGGACTCGACGGCAGAATCGCACGTCTTACGCACTCGACCTCACGGTTCGGCGTTGAATATGATTCGCTGGCCGATCTTACGGCCTTCGGTGTGGCTCCCGGGGTGCTGGCCTACGGCTGGGTGCTCAACCAGTACGGGCGCTGGGGGTGGCTGGCGGCCTTTCTGTTTGTGGCCTGCGGCGCCATGCGGCTTGCGCGATTCAATGTTCAGGCGGGATCCGCATCGAGCAGGTATTTTCTCGGTCTGCCCATTCCGGCGGCCGCAGGCATGGTTGCAACGACTGTGCTGCTGTGCCTGCACCTCGGCATAGAGAACGTTTACGTAGTGAGCGCGTTTATGCTGTTCATTCTGTATGCCATGGCATTTTTAATGGTAAGCACGCTTCGCTATGAAAGCTTCAAGAATCTTGACTATCTCGGCAGAAAGCCGTTTAATGCGGTTATGATCGTTATTCTGCTTATCTGTATCGTAGCTTCCGAGCCCCAGATCATTCTGTGCTTTATGGCGGCACTGTATGTATTCTCCGGGCCGGTGAGTTATGTGCTTTACCTGTTGAGAAAGAAAAAACGAGTTGTTTCGTCGGCAACACACATCGAGGAGAGCAATGAAAGCAACAGACCAGGCAACTGAATTCGTCAGAATATTCGATACCACGCTACGGGACGGTGAGCAGTCTCCCGGCAACACCATGAATATTCAGGAGAAGCTGCGTGTAGCACGTCAGCTCGAGATACTGGGCGTGGATATTATCGAAGCCGGCTTTCCGATCGCCTCCGACGGCGACTTCGAGGCGGTCAGGCGGATCGCCGCTACCGTTACGGACAGTGAAGTCGCGGGTCTTTGCCGCGCAAACGGCAAGGACATCGACCGGGCCTGGGAGGCGATAAAAGAGGCACGCCACCCGCGCATACACACATTCATTTCGACCTCCGAGATTCACCTTACCTATCAGCTGAAAAAAACCGAAGACGAGGTTCTGAAAATAGCGGTCGAATCTGTCAGGCGCGCCAGGAGCTATACGCCCAATGTCGAATTTTCCGCTATGGACGCCACCCGCAGCAACCGCGAGTACCTGTGCAGGGTTTTTGCCGAGGTTATCGATGCCGGCGCAACCACGATCAACGTACCCGACACGGTCGGTTACACGGTGCCCCGGGAGTTCGGCGACCTGATCCGGTATATTGTTGAGCATGTGCCCAATATCGATCAGGCCGTCATCAGCGTTCACTGCCACAACGACCTTGGTCTTGCGGTGGCCAACTCCCTTGCAGCGGTAGAAAACGGCGCCCGGCAGGTCGAGTGCACCCTGAACGGCATCGGGGAGCGTGCCGGCAACGCCTCGCTGGAAGAAATCGTGATGATCCTCAGGACGCGCCGGGACCTCTACGGGCCCGACACCCGCATCAGCTCTGAAAAGATTTACCCGTCAAGCCGCCTGATTACCTCCATCACCGGCGTTGCGGTGCAGCCCAACAAAGCCATTGTCGGGGCAAACGCCTTTGCGCACGAGTCGGGTATTCACCAGGACGGCCTGCTGAAGGAAAAAATCACCTATGAAATTATGACACCCGAATCCGTAGGCATGACCAAAAGCAGCCTCGTGCTGGGCAAGCACTCGGGAAGCCATGCCTTTCGCGCGCGCGTCGAAGAGCTGGGCTTCAACCTGAGCGATGAAGAACTGCAGAAGACCCTGAAGCGTTTCAAGGACCTCGCCGACAAGAAAAAAGAGGTGTTCGACGAGGATATCGAAGCGCTGATCGCCGAGGAGGTGCTGCGCGCACCGGATGTCTACCGGTTTCTGAATATGGCGGTTATGAGCGGCTCTATCGCCATACCGGCGGCCACCGTAGAAATGGAAGTCAACGGCGAGAAGGTCAAGGAAATCTGCTCAGGAGACGGCCCGGTCGATGCGGCGTTCAAAGCGATTGCAAAGCTCACGAAAACAAAAAGCAAACTTCTGAAATATATCGTCAACTCAATCACCGGCGGTACCGACGCCCAGGGCGAAGTTATCGTGCGTCTTGAAGAGAACGGCATCGTGGTTGTCGGGCAGGGCGCCCACATGGACATCATCATGGCGAGCGTGCTTGCCTATGTCAATGCGCTCAACCGTCTCGAGCACGCCAAGAAAAAGTCGGTGGAGGGAATTTATCACTAGAAATATACCTGCAGGCTGTCAGTAGAGTTCCGGGAACAGCCTGCAGGGAACCCTGGCGGCATATTCCCCGTATCCCGCAAGTTCGCGGTGCAGGGTCCTGTCCTCGAACCGGGTCCGCACCAGCAGCGCAGAAACCGTTGCAAAAGCAGGCAGCAGTGCCCAGGTCGAGCCCAGCAGCAGCGGTGTCGCAAGGGTAAAGAGAATCATGCCGGAATATCCCGGGTGACGCACGTACCGGTACGGCCCTTCCGTTATCACCGTATGCCCTGCATCCTTCCTTATCTCTACAAACGCATAGAAAAACCGGTTGACCGTCATTGCCCAGACGGTTATCGCTGCCCCTGTCAGCATGACAGCCAGAGCGATATAGGGGCATTCTCGGCCGAAGGGCGGTGACCAGTCAAAGCGCCTGTCAAGACCCGCGGTAACGAGAATCGAAAGCGGTCCGAAAAAAGCGATAATGCCGGCGAGCAGCCGGTCCAAGGCTTTTGCTGCGCAGCGGTCGGGATTTGAGCGCTCGCGCAGCAGAGGAGGGTTTTTCAGGGCAAGTATGACCGTGGCGCTGCCTGCAGCACACAGCGAAAGACAGATGTAGATCCATGCCGCAGGCCAATCAGTCTGCCCGGACGAGATAACAAGAGCGGCGGCCATGCAACCGGTGACAAATACCGGCTGCAGCAGAGCCTGCAGCATACCGTCAAATCCCCCTCATGATTTTTCCGCCGGACCCCGGCAGCGTAACCCGGATATCTTTACAGATCATATAATAAATGTTATCTAAAGATAATATATACTAAATAATAATTTACATTAAAGGGAGTCATCCATGTATTATGCATTTGCAGAATTATATAAAAAAACACTAATTATTGCACTGTTTTATTTTATTGTAATTACACCCTCTCAAGCTTTTTCACTTGAACCGCCACCCGTAACGCCGGTAGATGAATTTTTTATCGAGAATAACGGAAGCGGAGTACAAACAGCTCCGCCTGACTGGTGTTTATCCATTGTCGGGCAGGTTCAAAATTCTGCCTGTTTCACAATGGATGATATCCGTGCCTATCCTGCGGTGACGCATATGGCGACGCTTGAGTGTTACGGCAATCCATTTGCTTTTACCGTTCGCGATCTGATCGGCAATGCCGTATGGACCGGTGTTGCTCTGAACGATCTTTTTAAGGCTGTTTCACCGACTGAGGATGCGCGGTCCGTCGTTTTTACCGCGCTCGACGGCTATGAATCTCGTTTTACGCTGGAGGAACTGGCATCGCATGACGACATACTTCTTGCCTACGACATGAACGGCGAAACGCTTCCGCCCGAGCAGGGATACCCCCTGCGCCTTGTGCTGCCGGGCAGCCTGGGGGTAATCTGGATACAATGGGTTGACAGGATAGAATTCTCATCAACATCCACCGAACCCGGCCTTGCTCCGATACCCTTGCACTGTCAGATATTCGATCCTCTTGATGCCGCTATCATCACCGCTGAGCCCTACACGCTATACGGCATGGCCCTGGTAGGAGAAGCAAAGGAAGTCCTGTCGGTCGAAGTCAGCACCGATGACGGCATGACCTGGGCGCCGGCAGATATACTGAGCTCATTTGTGCCAAATGCGTGGAAGCACTGGCAGTATACGTGGACACCGCCCGCTACGGGAACATATAAGCTGAGCGCACGTGCCGTCGATTCTTCAGGAAAGGTTCAGGCCAGGTCCGAAGGGTTTTTCGGATGGAACGCTTTCAGCATCGATGTCATGGTTGATGAAGATTCCGATGCCGACGGAATCGCCGATTCGCTGGACAACTGTCCGGACGCATACAACCCCGGGCAGGAAGACGCCGACGGTGCCGGCGATGCCTGCGACAGCGATACGGTGGATGCACCGCCGTCGATCACCTCGGGCCCCTACCTGGTAGGGCCCTACACGCTGCTGTCGACCGACCCTGAAAACCCGACGGTTCTGCCGGAGAATGCGCGTCTTATCTGGACGTTTTCCGATGACCGCGCCACGTGCAGCGGGCCCTGCACGCATACATGGGAGTACCGCCCGGCAGGAGAATCAGAGTGGATCACGAATGTTCCGGGCACGGGTTATTTTTATGTTTTTTTCAACGTGCCGCTCGATATCATGGGGTACGGATTGTTCGAGCTGCGGGTGTCGGCGACCGACTGCGCGGGACAGACAGCATACTCACCGGTTTTCTATGTGTATATCGATGCGCCGCCCGAGATCACATCCGCTGGCCCCTACCTGGTAGGGCCCTACACGCTGCTGTCGGCCGACCCTGAAAACCCGACGGTTCTGCCGGAGAATGCGCGTCTTATCTGGACGTTTTCCGATGACCGCGCCACGTGCAGCGGGCCCTGCACGCATACATGGGAGTACCGCCCGGCAGGAGAATCAGAGTGGATCACGAATGTTCCGGGCACGGGTTATTTTTATGTTTTTTTCAACGTGCCGCTCAATGCCATGGGGTACGGATTGTTCGAGCTGCGGGTGTCGGTGACCGACTGCGCGGGACAGTCGGCATACTCACCGGTTTTTTACGTGCTCATTGAGTAAAAGCTTTCTACGGCGCGGTGTTTGCCTGTCAGCTGAACAGCGCCGTCATTTCCGGATAACGGCGCATCCGCCCTTTTGCAGCAGGGATTGTATCGATCTTGTTTACTGCACGAGGTGAGGATGCGACCCCTGGCTGCCGCGGCACCCACCCCCCGAATATCACGTCTTGTTTTCTCAATGGTATATAGTATAGTGAAAAATATACACACGACAGTTCGCCGGGGGGCAAAAATCATGAAATGTTTTCAAAACGTACTACCGCTTTTTGTTCTGTTTATCGGCATTGACGTATGCGGAGCTTCTGCAGGCGAGTGGACAGCTATGAACAGCGGTACCACAAGTCTTCTGCTCGATGTCTGGGCAGCGTCATCGGACGAGGTGTACGCGGTCGGGTACGCAGGGTCGGATCGCGCCATTCTCAGCTATGACGGCAGCACCTGGCAGCACATGTCCCATGAGGCGACAACCGATCCCCAGGCTGTCTGGGGGCATGCTGGTGAGGTGCGAACCTATGTTTTTACGGTCGGCCGGGGCGGGCTCATTATGCTCTACGACGGCGGCGGCTGGTCGATTCAGGAGAGTTCCACGACCGAAGATCTGTTCGGCATATACGGATTCAGCGTCGATGATGTCTATGCCGGCGGTGTCGGTGTTATCGTGCATTTCGACGGCAGCCGATGGAGTACGGTATATGAAGACCAGAACGTACTCATACGTGATTTTTGGGGGAGTGCGTCTGATGATATATACGCTGTCGGTAAACATCAGGAGGATCTCGGCGGATTTGTTCTTCACTTCGACGGCAGCGACTGGAAAGAGATATACACGGCAGAGAGAGGTTTTTTTGACGTGCATGGCTTCGGCCGGCAGGATGTCTACACCGTCGGATACCCGGGCGTTCATCATTACGACGGGTCAGCATGGACCGAGATCGACACCGGCACCATCTTGACCACCTATACCGGCATCTGGGGAAGCAGTTCCAAAAATATCTACACCATTGACGGTGCAGGTGAGATACTGCACTTTGACGGCACCGGCTGGGAGATCTCCCGGGAAAGGAGCGACCTGGGTCTTCGAGGCATCACGGGAAACCCTGCCGGTGAAGTGTGGGCGGTCGGCTACAGTGGCACCATCCTGCACTATCAGCCTGATGACGTGCCGGAAACAACAACGACAACCTCCATTGAGCCGTCGACCACAACAACGATCCCCGCAACAGCCTCGGGCAGCAAAGCCGTCATTGTCGCCGGGGGCGGCCCGTTCGAGGGGAACGCTCTGTGGGATGCGACCGGGGCGCTTGCCAATTACGCCTACAAGACCCTGACCGTTCAGGGCTTCTCCGCCGAAGACATATATTATCTGACCGCCGATGAGCTTGTGGATGTCGAGCCCGACGGTACTGTGGACCGCGACGCCGGTGCATCGAACGACGATCTCGAGTACGCACTCACAACCTGGGCGCAGGATGCCGACAATGTCATTGTCTACCTGACCGATCACGGCGGCAGCGGTACCTTTCGCATGGGGGAAACAGAGGTGCTGTTTGCCTCGGAACTCGGCGCCTGGATCGACGAGCTTCAGGAGTCGGTGCCGGGTACGGTGCTGGTGATATACGACGCCTGCCGCTCCGGCAGCTTTCTGCCCGACCTTGCACCGCCTGCAGGCATGGACCGCATCCTCATTGCAAGCTCGGATGCCGACGAGCCGGCTTACTTTCTCACCGAGGGCACCGTATCGTTTTCACGATACTTCTGGGGCAATGTGTTCAACGGCATGAATGTGTATGACTCCTTTACGCTTGCAAAAAACGCCATGCAGTCGCCCGGCTACCAGAACCCGCTGCTGGACGACAGCGGCAACGGCATCGGCAATGAAAAAGAAGACGGCGCGCTTGCGCAGTCTTTCAGCATCGGCAGCGGCATTGTCAGCGGCGCCGATATCCCGGCGATCGGCAGCCTGTCGGTCAGGAGGGCAGGGGAAGAGGTGATTATCACGGCCGATGAGGTAACCGCAACAGCCGCGGTCGTCATGGTCTGGGCGCTTATCAGGGGCGCAGGCACTGCAGCCTCACTCGACAATCCCGTGCTCGACGTTCCGGCTGTTGTATTGCAGAAGAAAGATACCGGCACCTATGCGGGAAGCTACGCGGGGTGCACCGACAACGGCACGTATCATATTGCAGCCTATGCAATCGATGCCGAAGCGAACACCTCGCTGCCGAAGGTAGCAACGCTGCAGGGGTCCGGCACAACCGGCGGCCCGTGTGTTCTGCAGGAGCTTTACCGGGACAGCCCTGAAAAAATCGCCCTGCTCAGGCGGTTCAGAGACCGGGTGCTGGTGCGCTCAGCAGCCGGAAGGCGTATCGCCGCCGCATATGCAGGCGAAAGCGAACAGATGCTTCGCTTCATTCAGCGGCATCCGGGCGTACGAAAGGCAGTGCTTTCCATTACCGACAGCTGCATCAGGCTGATTGATATGTACTTGCCAGCCTTTTCATCGTAAAGTGCGTGCTGTTTTGTAGTGCTTAAAATAGTGAAGGGTCTTGGAAAGTTAAGCTTAGCATAGAAAGCTTAACTTCCCAAGACCCGTATTTATTATTCTTAAAATACTCCTGAATTGAAAAGTTCGGACAATTTTTCAAAAAAGCTTGAAGATAAAAGCACGATCATTCCCGCGAAGGCGGGAATCCATTCTTTTTGAGCTGATCGGTGCGATACGCTGTCACTGAGGCATCCTGCCGGCTATACAGAGCATCGAAGAGACAGGGAGTTGATGAGCCGCCTGCAACGATTCGTTAAAACGCTGATTCCCAAGAGTCTGTTCTCCCGCATCGAAGCAGAATCCAGGACGTGGTTCCTGCTGTGCCCGTGCGGCTGGAAAATATCTGTCTGGGATGCCGGCGGCATCCGGTACAAGGCAACCAGGACCGGGAAAAAGACACTCGGGAAGTGCCCGGAATGCAACTCAATGCAGTGGTTTACCTACACGAAAGAATAGCTGACCTGTGCGTACGACGCACCCGGCGGTCTGTAAGTTTTTTTGATTTCAATCCCGCAACGGCTGCCCGCCGGGGCGTGAAGACGTTTCATACACCGCAGTCTCACTGATATTCCGCACGACAATATACTGCTCGATCACAATCTGCATGAGGGCGCAATCGGGTGAGAGGATAAAATCGGCTATGCTTGTGTGCCTGTCGGCATGCAGCCGCCGAAGCTTTCCCTGATGCGCTCGAGCGCACTGCCGATAAGTCATACCAACACCCGCATGCAGGCGGCAACACTGCTGCGGCTGAGCCGTATTATCAATTTCGCAAAGGAGCTCGAAAACAAACATATACCGATGCCGGCTCCGCAGCCGTACGTCTGCATGGATGCTGCACGCCATGAGGGGCGGATGGAAAAGGGACAGATTCTACTGAGCCGTTTTCTGCACGACGGCAGAATCCGGGGGATGACACCGGACGGAGACATGTATGAGCATCCGGCTGACCTTTCGCTGACGCACCGGATGCTGAGCGAATGGCAGCCCGGATCCCGATGATACCTTCAAACAGCCCGGGAATTGCCGGTGGCAGATGCCGGTCGAAGGACTTTTCGAGCAGGCTTTCAATAGGGATGTGGGAACAGCCTGCAGATTACCCTGGCGGCATACGCAGCATATCTCTCGCGTGCAGGGTCATGACAGGTACGTGCATACATGGTCTCAGAAGGTGAAGGATTGTCCGACAAAAATATCGCGCCTTGTTTTCTGCATGCTATATATACTATAGTAAAAACATGCACTGCAGTTGGGGCCGGGGCAAAAATCATGAAAGGATTTCATGCTGCTTTT
Organism: uncultured Thermodesulfobacteriota bacterium; assembly: GCA_964518865.1. Lineage (GTDB taxonomy): Bacteria > Desulfobacterota > WTBG01 > CAIYCZ01 > CAIRTM01 > JANQGV01. Next base: position 46,611 of record CAZFIB010000008.1, on the reverse strand, counting down.
TGTTTTTTTTAACGGCATGCCCGCAGCTTCTTCAGGTGAGGGGATGCCGGAGAGGTTTTTCTCCCGGATTTCTGATTCTCTTTATTACGTGAGCAGATATATTGCTGAAAGATAGATATCACAAGGAGTATGGACCATGTACAATGAAAAATATACCTTTCTGTTTATTGTTTTTCTGGCTGTTTTCATGTGCGGGTGCAATAAAAAAGAAACCGCCGACCCGCAGCAGTCAGTAAATGAATCCTACGCAGTCAGCGAATTAATGGGTATTCGCGCTCAAGTGAAAACCTATAGGGAAAAGAATCATGCATATCCCGAAACGATTGAATCAATGAGGGAAGCTCTGGGGGTTTCCGGCAGCGTTCTGCCTGAAGTGCACACGTTCAGATACGAATATGCACAAACGGAAAGCGGATGGGAATGCTATGCCGTTCCGTTAAGCAGGGAAAGCGGCACACGCTCTTTCTATGTAAGTGAGGATAATGCAATTCGGTCAAAAGAAGGCATGCATGATACTGAGGGTAAGGAATGGACGACTATTGTGCAGCAGTATTAACCCTCACGAACTTGTCAATTTTATGAGAACCAGCAGATGGATAACTATCTGTTCGATAACGGTATAATCTGTCGATGAAAACAGAGCTTCAAGTGGAGAATATTTCCGGGAAAAATCCTGCAGAATTGGACAGATGGACCCGGCAAGGAGCATACCTGTTTTCCACGATGCTGCTTGCCGGTTTTTGTGTGCCCCTGTTGAAGCCGAGCATGCTTTTCGGCTCTTCTGTGATTATGTGGCCCTGGCAGATTATGGGATTCGGATTACATGAACCGGCAACTGTTGCAGCTGCGGCCACGGTTTCAAACGGAAAGTCGATTTTATGGGGCCTTCTCCCCCTTGTGTCGGGAGGCATTACTTTGATTAACGCACGGCAGCATAACCTTACGCTCAGGCTGGTCTGCATGCTGGCGACCGGTGCAGCGATGCTGGTTTTGCTCATGGTCATATATATCAGGGAAGCTGAAATACTGGGCCTGATTTTTGTTCCGCCCACCGCTGCCGGAGGCTTTCTGATGCTCATCGTGATCGTTGCGGGTGCGTTAATCGCTTCGGCAAACCACTTGGGGAAAACATATGAAAACAACACCTTTATAAAACTGTTATCCGGAATCGGCGGTTTTTTTCTTGCCGCCTTACTGTCAATACAGCTCGTGGCTGCCGGCAATGCCTGGAGAAACTGGAGCATGATTATGCTGTATGCAGCAATGATTTTTTTCGGGCTCTCCGGCATAAAAGCTTCTCTGAAAGGAGTTTTCAGCGATTCGCACACCTCTTTTATGAGCTTTACCCTTCGAGCGATTCTCGTGTGGGCGCCCGTTGCCTGTCTGATTGCTCAAAAGTGGTCGTCAGATGATTTCGGCACCTATGTGATCGGCGCCGGAGGCGGTCTGCCGCACATAGTCAGCTCTGTTTTGAAATGTTTTCTCATCTATTACGGCAGTGCTTTTTTGATGGGCATGGGACTGTGCGCCCTGATTGAATTGAGACTCATGAACAAAGGGAGAATCTCATATGAATTTTCGTAAAAAACAAGTTATTCTGAACACTTGCGTCAGCGGTTTTGGAGTGCGGCCAAATAAAACAGGGCTGTTTCTCATTGTGCTCACGATACTTTTCTGCCTTGCGGCCTGCGGAAACAATGATGCCCTGTATCTGGAGCTCTGGGGAGCCGCATCAATAGGAGATTTTGCACAAGTAAAGAACCTCGTAGAGAAAGGACTCGATGTCAACAAAAAGGACCTCAGCGGAAGCACACCCCTCATTCATGCAGCAACCGGCGGGCATGCCGATGTGGTGAACTATTTAATCAGTAAGGGGGCGGACGTGAATGTGAAAGAAAACAGCTTGCATCTCTCCGCTCTCAGTGCTGCAGCCGCCGGCGGGCATGCAGACACGGTCCTTCTTCTGCTGAATGCCGGCGCAACCGATACGGCAGGCGCGTATATGTACGCCGAGCAGTATCACCGCCGTGATATTATGGAAATGCTGCAAGCAGCTGCGGAATAAAAAAGATCGAAGGGCCGCCCGGTTTCGTTCACAGAGGGCTTCACAAAAAAACAGACAGCTCAGCATGCACAACGAGGTATATGTATGAAGCGCCGTTCCAGAACACCTGTAATGATAATTGCCGTTATCTGTATGTTTTGTTTTTCGCTGGGATGCGACAGCGGCGAGCCGGATGACAACGGCACGACGACAACGACAGCCGTTATCGCCGCCGCCGGCTGCGGATGCGATCCCCTGCCGCCCGCCGAAGGTCCTGTCGTTACCGTCGGTACGGTCGAGGAGCTTCGCGCTGCAGTCGAACAGGCCAATGCCGCTGGCGGCCTGACGGTCCTGCTGCAGGACGGCACCTACACACTGAACGAAATGCTCTGGATCAGCGGCGATGACGTAACCGTTCGAAGCGCTTCCGGTGAGTGCGATGCAGTTATCATCCGAGGGCAGGGCATGGACGGCACTGTCGGATATATCTTTAATGTTGCCGGTGATCGGTTTACCGCAGCGGATATGACCCTGGGATGGGTTGCCAATCATGCCGTCCAGATACACGGCGAAGAAGATGCCGACAACCCCTATTTATATAACCTGCGCTTCGTCGACACGAATGAGCAGATGCTGAAAATATCCTATGCGCCGGGATCTGCGATTCGTTCCGATGGAGGCATTGTCGCGTGCTGCACATTTGAATATTCGGCCGGCATGGGCCCGCAGTATTATATCGGCGGTGTCGACTGTCACCGGTGCCGGGACTGGATAGTGCGCAGCTGCACCTTCCGGGGTATCCGCAGTCCTGAAGAAGACCTTGCCGAGTTTGCAATTCATTTCTGGTCCGATGCCGAGGGCACCGCCGTCGAGAACAACCGTATTGTCGACTGCGACCGGGGTATCGGGTTCGGGCTGGGAGACAGGGGGCATATCGGGGGCATGATCAGAAACAATATGGTTTGCACCACACGTGATGCGGGCATAGCGCTTGAGAATGCACGCGATGCTTCGGTATACAACAATACGGTTTTTACTGAAAACTACGGCAATTCCATAGAATACCGCTTCAGCGGCAGCACCGGCATATCGATTGTCAATAATCTTACCAGCATGGCTATAGCCGAGCGTGACGGCGCATCCGCGGAGCTTGCAAACAACTGTACCGGGGCAACGGCGACGCTGTTTGTCGATGCTCAGTCCGGGGATCTGCATCTTGCAGAGCCTGCCGGCGATATTGTCGACCGGGGAGCCGCGCTGACTGATGTTGTGATGGATTATGACTGTGAAGAGCGCCCGCGCGGCGGCGGATACGATATCGGTGCGGATGAATACTAGCCGGTACGTTGTCCTGTCAGTATCCGGATATCCATTTTACTGTTTTTAAGGCTGCACGGGTTGCGATTTTTGACTGTCGCGCATCGGCTGTTAAAAACCGGTCAGCCTTGATTGCCAGCGCAGAGGCGACATGCACTATGTTCAGTGAACGGGCACCGGTTTTTTCAGTCTGTTGTTCTGATATATCGATTGCATAATCAAAGGTGTCCCGCCCAGCTGATTCGGGGTCGGTAGAAAACACCGCTGCTTTCATGGCTATTATATTTCATTAAAATCAGCTTGCTATCTTCACGTGATATTTCCCCTCTGAACTTTTTGAGGTGGAGTGCATTGCAGAATTCAAGATCATGAAAACGCGATAATGGTATAGGTTCGTTATTTTTTTTCAGCCACTAGATGCCTCCAGAGTATATTTTTTCTGTATATACAGCTTGATAATAACGCTGGTATCGACATAAATCATTATTAGAACCTGTCCTGCCTGGACTCGATAACCAGATCGGTTACCGAGGTGCCGTTCAAGCGCAGGGCATCTTTGTGAAAATCAGGCCAATCAATTTTTTTTTAGGATCAAGTGTCGTCAGCTTCGGGACAGGTCTGCCGCGTTTGGTAATCTGGATCTCTTCTCCAGCCTTGATCTTTCGCAGTATTCCTGCAAAGTTTTTATGGATTTCACCGACTGTTGCGGTTTTCATAAGGGTTCCCTTTCTGGCAATGCTTTATTACGTATAGTATATGCGTAAAAAATGGAGATTCAATCCATCACTTGCGCAGAGTCGCAAGCGCCGCCTGCACGCATATGCAGTTTTCTGCATGAGCATGGTAGAGCTGTTTGACATACAATCCGGCACTTTTTCCGGTTAATGATTTTTATCGTGTGCCTCATTGCAGCTTCACAAACAAAAGGGTTCAAAAAGCCGGACACGGACCTGATGCTGAAACGTACTGTGGGCCGGACAAAACCTCGACAATGCTGTCGGGACAACCCGCGCGTGTCCAGCACGTGATCTGCAATCAAACCGCCGGACATATCCCGCGGGTACGAAAGTACTTTCTGGTCTGTGTGTACTTATGCACCAGCGTATTCATGCCGGCTTGCACCAAGGATTTTGGTCGATTGTCATGTCGTAAACGCTAAGCGCCGGGGCGTGAAGACGTTTCATACACCGCAGTCTCACTGATATTCCGCACGACAATATACTGCTCGATCACAATCTGCATGAGGGCGCAATCGGGTGAGAGGATAAAATCGGCTATGCTTGTGTGCCTGTCGGCATGCAGCCGCCGACAGTCGGCGTCTGCGGGCGGAAAAAGCTCGGTTACGCGGCCGATGGCGGTCACTGCCAGGCCTGTCGTGAAGTCGCCGCCAAGGGATTCCCGGTTGTCGATTAAAACCGATACATTGGGGTTGTGCTGGAGGTTGCCGTATTTTTTCGTCGTCCGGGGCGTTGCAAAGTACAGCGTTTTCAGGTCGCCGCTGTGGGAGAACGCAACAATATTGCAGTAGGGCGACTCAGCCGATTGAGTAGCAAGGGTGGCAAGCTTCTGGCTTTCAAGCAGCTGCCGAATGATTGTCCGTACTTCGATGCTGTCTTGCATAGTAACGGTTCCTTCTCAGAATAGTGTTTCAAACATGGTTGCGCAGCTTGAGCTCCATCGGGTGCGGCGACAGATACACCTGGGACATGAGGTAGGGCTGATCGTATTTGCGAACATAGTGTTTGATAAGTGTAAGCGGAACAACCAGCGGAACATATCCGCTGCGGTAACTGTCAATAACCTCGAGCAGCTCCTGCTTTTCATCCCTGCTGAGATCTTTCTTGAAATAACCCATCATATGCTGCAAAACATTGATATGTTTTTTCTGGGTGGCTTTCAGCTGCAGCGCTTCCATAAGAAGCTGCTCGTACCGGCTGCAGGCAGCGCGAACGCCGAGTTCCCTGACGTGCGCCGTCAGTTTTCCCATCTCGCGGTAATGCTTCGGGCTGTGTGAGAGAATGAGAAGCTTGTGATGGGTGTGAAAATCTATCAAGCGGGCAGGACGCTGCGGCAGGGCACGCATGTGCCGCCATCGCATGAAGACGAAAATGCGCTCGATAAAATTTTCTCGCAACGCAGGGTCGTGCAGGCGGCCGTCTTCCTCGACCGGCAGCAGGGGAAAGTGCTGCATGAAAATACGGGCGAACATGCCGACGCCGGTATGTGCAGGAATGCCGGTATCGGGATTGTAAACCTTGACGCGCTGCATGCCGCTGCTCGGTGATTTGCTTTTGAAGATGAAGCCGCACAGGCCTTCCGACTCAAGCTCACACACACGCTTTTTCGCCCATGTTGTCATCTGGTCGGTAAAGTCGCGTCCCGATTTGACGGTTACAAGCCGCGGGGCCTCCGGGCTGCCGACCTGGCGCAGAGCTTCGCGCGGAACGCTCATGCCGCACTCCACCTCCGGGCATACCGGCACATAGGTTACATAGCGGCCGAGAGTGTCGGTCAGGAACCGGTCAAGCTGGTGACCGCCGTTGTACCTGACATCCCGGCCGAGCAGGCACGTACTTATGCCCAGGGTGATTTTCCGAGAAGCCTGACCGCCTATATCGGGCATGTCCGCCTTTAGTGCACGCATAACCTAACCCCCCGCTAATCAGTATGCTTTAATCCAGTCGATTATGATTTTGAACGGGCCTGCCTGCTTGTCGGAAACCAGCAGCCCGAAGGCAGCAATCGATGCGCTGTCCAGCGGCTCGGCGTCCGGCAGCATGCGGCCCCTGAAGCTTGCGGTGAATGAATCAAACGGTGCCCTGATAACGGTCCAGACATCCGCTTTGGCCGTAAAAGGGTACTGGTAGGAGTAGCCGGAAAAGGAGGAGTCGTTTTTCATGGTGAGCTTGTAACGCTTGCCGTCTGTTTTTAGCCTGACTGCGATACCGCGGTATCTGCTCAGGTTGTCGGGGCGGGAGGAGCGGGTGCCTACCGAGCAGAAGCCGCCGTAATTTTCAAGAGAAACGGTTCCGCTGAAAACAGCTGTTGAGGGTTCTCCCTGAATAAACGTACTTTGTGAAACGCCCCCCATAACGACGTCGTTAACCGGAATCCATTGCCGGACTTCCGACGGGTCGGTAAAATCAAAGATGACACGCTCGTTGTTGTCGGCAGCCATGATTCCTCCTGAGATAAGTACCATGATGATGCATTTAAAAAGTTTGCTCATAGTGATCCGTTTCCTTCCCTGATACCGGTACGACCGGCTATCGATTGAGCAGCCGGCGAAGACCGCGGGCCATTTTTTCCAGGGCCGGCTGCAGGGTGGTGTCATTGTATTCGCCTGCTTTTTCGCAGAAACGCTCCCAGACCGGAAGTATGGTTTCGCGTAAGCAGGGCTCAACTGCCTCTCGCCAGAAATCTGCCAGCCTGTCGAGATACGTCTGAAGCTCTCCCGTATAGATAAGGTAATTCAGTGCGGTTGCCGCCAGTATGAACAGAAGAAGAAGCGGGCGTGCTTTCTGCCAGCTCGATTTTTTTTTGCCGGACGGCACATCCTCGGCATCCTGATCTATCTCGAGCAGCTTTGTCGGTCCCAGCAGCGTTTGATCCTCGAGCGCCACCGCCTCGAGCGCGGCGGATGTGACGGAATCGAGTTCGAGCAGTATTTCGTCAAAGTGCCGGTAGCGCGCATCAGGGCTGCGGGCGATCATCTTCAGGATCATTGCCTGCAGCTCAATCGCATGCGCCTCGAACTGTCCCGGGTGCTCTTTTGCCTGTGTAATGCAGGGCGGCAGGGCGCAGGTCAGCATCTGATACAATATAACACCGGCGGCAAAAATGTCCGCAGCTGCGGACGGGGGTTCATTGTAGGCATTATACCAGTTTGTGCCGTCCTGCGATGCGCTGTAATGCTCGCTGAGGCCGAAATCGGCGATTTTTGCATGACCGGACTGGCTGAACAGTATGTTGCTGGGGCGCAGGTTGCCGTGGACGACGCGGTTTTTATGAGCAAACGACAGGCCCTCGCATATTTCACGGGCGGTTTTCAGGAATGCGGGAAGCGTATACGGTTTGACGAGCCTGTCTTTCAGGCTGCCGCCGCTCAGGTACTCCATGACGATAATAAAAACTTCTGCATTTTTTGAGACACCGAGTATGTCGACGATGTTTTTATGTTTTAATGAGGTTAGCAGCTTTGCTTCCTTGAATCCCGAACTCAAGCTGAGCAGCTTTCGAATGACGAGGAGGTTGTGGGCTGTTTTTTCTTCGAACAAATACACTGATCCGTAATCGTCGTCTTTTATGACGTCGAGCAGAGAAAATTTATCCTGTATTTTGGTAATGCCCATGCTGGCGCGCTCTTTCTGGGCTTCGGCGAGATGAGCGCCGCGCAGCAGCTTGAGAAGCTCGTCTTTGATAACATCGGCGGAGACCGGTCTGTTTTCGGGCTCCTGTTCAAGGCACTGCAGGATGATTTTTTCAAGAGCAGAGGGTATTTGGGGGTCCAGGACCGAGGGGTCCTTGAATCGCCCGACAGGCTTTTGGAACGTAAACAATTCATACATGACAACGCCCAGCGAAAAAATATCGCTCAGCGCGGTTACCGAGTCCGATGACACCTGCTGTTCGGGAGACATGTACGGCAGGGTCCCCATAACGATTCCGGGCCGTGTTTTTTCACCGCCGTTGTCATCGTCATCATAAAACTGGGCGATTCCGAAGTCGAGCATGCGAATATTTTCTTCTTCATCGATCAGGATGTTGCCGGGCTTGAGGTCCCGATGGATCACGCCGTTTTTGTGGGCATATGAAAGTGCTTTGCATATTTGAACCGAGAGCTCGAGCTTTCTGTTGAAATCAAGCCTGTTTTCCTGAATAACCGAAGCGAGGTCGATACCCTCCACATATTCCATGACAAAATACGGCATGTTCTTGGGGGTAATGCCGCGGTCGATGACATGGATTATGTTGGGATGATTGATGCGGGCGATAATGACGGACTCACGCTCGAACCGCTCCCTGACCTCGGAGTGGTCGAGCATTTTTTTTGAAAGCACCTTGATGGCCACCGGCCGGTTGAGGGATACCTGTACGCCCTTGAATACGGTGGCCATTCCTCCCTCACCGATTTTTCCGATCAGCTTGTAGCCGCTCAGCTGAGCCATGTCTCAAAGACGCCTCGAGTGTGTTTTCGTTTTGTGTGTCTGAAGAGAGACTGGTTGACATGCGCCGGAGGGGGGAAGCAACCTGGTTTGCGCACGCCGGGAAGCACAACAGGATCGCACGGTTTTGAAGGCTGTTCTGTTTTTCATCGCACCGGTTCCGTTGCGTTGCTCTCAGTGGACTATAGACCAAGGTGCCGGCGGGTGTCAACGCCAAAAAGCAGTATATGCTCTGTATTCACTAAAGCCGTATACCCGCCAGGTAAAATAATACTGGACGCCGACAGACAGATGTGAAAAAATGCACGCACGATACGTTATGCGGCCAATTCTCTGGGAATTCGCCCCTATGACATATACAACCTATCCTTTTCTGCATGATTTACACAACACCTATGACTCGTATCTTGACAACTTCAGATATATAGGCAGCACGCAGGACGGTATGCTGCTTGTCAATGACAGGCTGCGCGAAGCCTTCGGCGAGCACTTGACAGACGGAACCTGGCACATGACCGGAGAACTCAAAAAGGATGAGTCCGTCGTGTGGTATGATCCGTCAATCCTCGCCGAGGGGATGTCCGGCCTTCGGCATGATTATGCTGTCGCTATGGGCGGTGTGCTGCTGATATTCGAGATGAACCGGCGCGAATTTCACAATGGTTTGCAGAACATCATAACCGTTTTGAAAAAACTCAAAAAAAACGATGCCGTTACGCATATGGCAAAGGCGCTGGAAGTGTACGCTGCTGCGTGGAAAGGGACCGATCAGACCGATGCGTGCAAAGAATCGCTGCGGCTCCTGACCAAGGCAATCGATTTGCACAGGCAGAATCCGATCGTCTATCTGCACATCGGTCACGTTCTGCACTACCAGCCGAAATATCGTGATTTTACCAAAGCCTGGGACAATTACAACTTGTGCTACACATCCTCTGCGGACGATGCCGCACTGGCACCCATTGCCGCACGCGGCTGTTTTTACTCCGGCTGGCTTTCCGCTGCGGTTTTCGGAAACCTGCAGGAGTCGATCACCTGGATCAAGCGAGCGCTTGAAAAAGAGCCCGGTTTTGCAGAAGCGCATTACTGTCTTATGAAGCTTCACGCGCTGGTGGGAAGTTCGGATGATGCGTCTGCGCACCTGCGTCATTTGCTGGAGCAGGGCGGGGTCGGATACTGCCACAGACTGAAGGACGACAAGGACTTTCATGTGTTTCAGGACGATCTGCGACCGGTTTTTTACGAGATTTTAAAAAAGGATGTCAGTGGACTCGAGAAGCTTCTGCAGGGGGATGAGCCCTTCAGCGATGCCATGCGTATGCTTGCCGACGACCGGATCGCAGCAGCCAAAGACGTGCTCGACGGGGGTGATGCAGAACAGTGCATGAATGCGCTTGTGCTCATCGATGATGCCGCGCGTAAGGCCGAACTTGACCGGAACTCACAGCAGAAAAAGCGTCAGAATGAGAAGCGCGAACAGGATGAGGATGAGCTGAAAACAAAAATCGAAGAGGAGCGCAGGCGTTCAGAGGAAGAGGAGCGCATGAAAGCCGAGCTGAAAGAGCGCATGGAGCAGGAAATGAAAGAACGCACAAAACGGCAGAATGAACAGCTCAGGCGGAAAAAATTCATCAAAACGCTCATATCGATTTTTGTTTTTATAATGGTCGTTTTAACGTTTGCCTCGTTTTTACTGTACGGTATCAATCTTGTCGGCTTTGCCTTTCTCGTGCTTGCCAACATCGGGCTGCTCGTGCGGGCCTTCATCTGACTCAGGGGCGACGGGCGGCACGACGGCAGTAACGGTTTTTCGGGCTGTCGTACCGTACCGGTCGAAAACAGTGACCGTAATGGTATAGGTTCCGGGCTGTTCATAGACGTGCGATGCCGGAAAAAACTGGTGTTTGCTGACCGTACCGTCTCCCCAGTCCCACCGGATTGTATCAACCGGGACGACCACCCCGCCGTTGACGCTGACCTCATGCTCGTATATTTCCGGCCGGTTGAGGTTAAGCTGGAAGTCCTGCGGGCCGGGCGGATCGGCTTTTTCAGAGCAGGCCTGAAGGCACAGGAATATTATGAGCACCAGCACGGCCGGTTCTGTTGTAAAAGGCGCCTGTTTCATAGAGGTGTGCTCCTTTCAGTATGCATTTTTACGCTTGCGCAGTTCCGCCAGAACCGCTGCATCGGAATCCTGCACCATGCCGAGTGCAGACCTGAGCACTGTGTCGGCGGTTCTCAGAAACGGGTTGCAGTGCAGTTCATCGCCGAGCACGGCAGGAACCGTCGGCCGTCCCTGTGCCCGGGCAGACTTCGCTGCTTCGAGCCGCCTGCCGGGGGCCTTGTTGTCGGGCTCGACCGAAACGGCAAAAGAATAGTTTCCCACCGTGTATTCGTGTCCGCAGTATACGAGGGTCTCGGGGGGAAGCGCGGTAATTTTTTTAAGCGATTCGAGCATCATTTCGGGTGTTCCTTCGAAAAAGCGGCCGCAGCCGCCTGAAAACAGCGTATCCCCGGTAAAGGCGGACGGCGCCTGCTCATCGGTCCCGGTGAGGTAATAACAAACGTGATCGAGTGTGTGCCCCGGTGTGGCAATGACGCGGAACGTTGAGGATTCAAGAGACAGTTCGGTGCCGTCGGTAACGGATACGGTCAGAGGCATGCGCCCGGCATCGGAGCCGAGTATATCGCAGCCGGTTGCCGTGTGAAGGTCCCGGGCTCCGCCGCAATGGTCGGCATGATGATGGGTCAGCAGTACGAACCGCAAGCGGGCGTTTATTTTCTGAAGTGCCTTCAGAACGGGCCCTGCCTCCCCGGGGTCGACCGCAGCTGCCTGATCTCCGTTGCGCAGAAGGTAGCAGTAATTATCCGACAGTACGGGAAGGATGGTTATATCCATTGATTTGCATTGCTAGGAATGTGCTTTGGGATGCAAAAAGTATAGGCACAAGGGGAGTGGGTGTCAACAAAAATGCAGCCGCAAGACAGTGACCTCGTCCGGCGGGAAAACATTTCTTGCTTTGGACAAAATCGGGACAGTCACCTGTTTAATGAAACGCTATATTTTTAGCGTTTGGCTGTTTGGCTTGACAACATTATCAAATAAGGTACAATTGTACGCATGAAAATAACAGCTGATACAAATACATTTATTGCGGTTGCTCTTAATGAGCCGGAAAAAAACAAGATTATTCAACTTACCGAAGGCTGTGATTTAGTGGCACCTGATGTATTACCGTTTGAAATTGGTAATGCGCTGACTGCAATGATGAAAAAAGGCACATTGAACTCAGATGAAATTCAAACATCGTGGGAGATTATTCAACATATACCTGTGGAATTGAGGCACATTGATATTAAATCCGCATTAAACATAGCGGCGACTTTTAACATTTATGCATATGATGCATATTTTCTAGAATGTGCGGGCAGCTTAAAATGCCCGTTAATTACCCTAGACCATGGCATGCAAAAAATCGCTCAGGAAATGGGTATTTTAGTCTTGGAGTAGACACTATGAAAGTTTATACATATTCCGAAGCAAGACAACGCTTTTCTGAAGTGCTCAACATCGCACGCACTGAAGAAGTCGTTATAAAACGGAGAGGTGGGGAATCATTTTCTATCATATTTAAGAAAAGTCCCAAATCCCCTTTCGATGTTCCAGGCATTACTACGCGAGCAACTACCAAAGACATTCTTAATGCAATAAAAGAGTCAAGATCAAGAAATTGATCATGCCGAACCATGCCTTGCACACGGAAGAAAAATAAAGGAAATGCAGGAAATGCAGGGACACTTCCCTCATTAATTTGTTGACAGATGTCTGATGTCGGAAATGCAGGGACACTTCCCTCATTAATTTGTTGACAGATGTCTGATGTCGAAGTAGAAAGGGTGTATGCCGCGAATAGCCCGTGTCGTCGTACCGAAGTATCCGCACCACATAACCCAGCGTGGCAATAACCGCGCGGATGTTTTCTTTGATGACGAAGACCGGCGTTGCTATCTTCAGATACTCAAAACCTACTGTTTGGGAAATTCAGGGACACTTCCCTCATTAATTTGTTGACAGATGTCTGATGTCGAAGTAGAAAGGGTGTATGCCGCGAATAGCCCGTGTCGTCGTACCGAAGTATCCGCACCACATAACCCAGCGTGGCAATAACCGCGCGGATGTTTTCTTTGATGACGAAGACCGGCGTTGCTATCTTCAGATACTCAAAACCTACTGTTTGAAAAACGGGGTGGCGATTTGGGCCTATTGCCTTATGAACAATCACGTTCATCTTCTTGCCGTACCCGTGAAAGCCGAGTCTCTTGCAGTGAGTATCGGCAGGACCAATCTGCTGTATACGCAGCACATCAATAAAAAATACCAGCGCAGCGGCAGATTATGGCAGAACCGATTTTTTTCAACCGTGGTCGAAACCGAGCGGTATGTCATGGCGGTGGCTCGCTATATCGAGACAAATCCCGTCAAGGCACGTCTTGTCGCGCGAGCCGAAGACTATGTATGGTCCAGCTGCAGGGCTACTATCACCAACAGGGGTGATGACCTGGTGCACAGTTATCAGTGGCTTGGCGATGCAGAACGCAAAGAGTATAAACGGTTTTTACAGCAGACAGATGATGGTACGGAACGATTGATCAGACGAGCGACATCGACCGGGAGGCCTTTGGGTGATGACCGGTTCATAAAGAGGATCGAGCGCGCCGTTTCGCGCACGCTCATGCCCGGAAAAGCGGGCCGTCCAAAACAAAAAAGGTAATACGGGAAGTGTCCCTATATTACTCCTATATTACTCTATATTACTCTATATTACTATATTACCTTACCAGATACAAATTGACCGATTGACACGCGGCCCCTGTCATTACAGATTTTTACCGGTCGTCGCCATGCAGAGCGAACTGTGTTTTACCCCGCGGGTCGCTTTGAGCTGAGCGGCAAGCTTCTCGATTTTCCGCGGCAGGCCCCTGGCCGCGATGATTTCAAGACAATTGCGATGGTCGAGATGGATATGCTGCGTAGAGATAATGACATCATGATGATGATGCTGAATGTCGGTAAGCTTCGTCGTAAGCTCCCGGGTATGGTGGTCATACACAAGGGTAATGGTGCCGGCCACGTCGTCACCCGACAGCCATTCCCTTCTCACCAGTTCGTCGCGAATAAGGTCGCGCAGCGCTTCCGAGCGATTGGTATATCCCCGTTCACTGATAAGCTTGTCGAATTTTTCAAGCAGAGCTTTGTCGAGCGATACCCCGAAACGGATGGTGGTCGACATACGTTCATGCCCCGCCGCATAAGAGTTATTATGGAGGCACACCCTGTCTGCGGGTGTGCTGTCTTTCCGCACTATGCTGTTCGGTTAATTCGGTTAATAGAAAAAAAATAGCAGTTCGCGGGTGCTCTGTCAAATGGAAGGTCAGAAGCGTATCCTGAGACCCATGGTGGCGCCTATGCCGGGCATCGTCAAAAGATCGTAGCCATCATAAAGCGGAAATTCGGTATAGCGCTTATCGGTGATATTCGTGAGGGCCAGGTAGAGTTCAAGTGTTTCGTCGGCGAAAAGAGAGGGGAGATGTGCACCGCAGCGGAAATCCCACCGGGCATGGCCCGGTGTTTTCATGCGTTGGGTATCCCAGTCACGGGCGATGCGGTTCTGATGAAAACGGTAGGTGCAGACTATTTCCCCCCACAGCGGCTTGCCCGCGAACAGTATGCCTTCACGCTGCCAGCGCAGTGACTGCTTCAGCCGGGCCGGGGGAATCGCCTGCAGCGGCCACCTGTTCGTCATATCTTTGCCCTGTGTGTAGGTAAAGGCCAGGTCGTACGTCAAGCTTTCGGAGACCATGCTGCTGAACCACACCTCGACCCCCCAAAGCCGTGCCTCGCCGAGATTGTCCTTGCTTACGCTGCCCCCGGCCGGATCGCCGGCCTCGTGCTGGTTGACGCTGAGAATGAGATCGTCGACATCGCTTCTGAAGATGTTCAGCGCGCCGGTAATACGTTTTGATTTGACCTTGAATCCGGTCGTGACCGTAAGGCATGTTTCCGGATCGAGTGCGGGGTTACCCTTTGAGAGCAGACCTCCGGGAACCGGTCCGCGGTAGTATAAATCCCGCAGGGTCGGGGCACGAAATCCGCGGGCCAGGTTGGCATACCACCGCAGGCCTTTGAAAAATTCATATGATATCGCCAGCGAACCGGTAAGGGCACTGTCCGAACCCGAGCGTTTGCCCGCAGAGGGGTCATCGCCGTGATATGAAATTCTCGACCGGTACCAGTCGTAGCGTATGCCGAATGTGACGGCTAAGCGTAATGAAATGAAGAACTCGTTGTGCATAAAGATACCGAGGCTGTCGGCTTTGCCGTCTTCGGCGATATCGGTGGAGTACTCGGCGGGACGTGCCATGTCGAAAATGCGTGTAAGGGTTCTGCTGTCGGTTCGGTTGGGGCCGGAACTGTTATAGTAGTAGTCGAACCCGGCCACGGTACGGATCGCACTATGCAGGCCGGCGTTCACCTGGCCCTGCAGACCGAATGTTTCAAGCTCGCTGTCGCCGCGGCTGAACGTGTCGACGGCAAGAAACAGCACGGGACGGATGTCTCCGTGAAACGTGAAATCGGCATCGTCTTTCTGGTAATAGGCTTTGAGGGTCAGTGCGGAAATATGCCGTGTTATATCGGACCATGTGTAGTCGATTCCCAGTTTTCTGCGGTTATAATCGCTTGTTTCGATCTCGGTTACGGCAACCGGTGATACCGAGGGAGGCCGCTCGAGATCGCGATTACGGTTTGCCTGTGCGGTAATCACGAGGGTATGGTTTTTTGCCGGCATCAGGGTTATATCCAGCCCGCCGCTTCGCATCTTCATGCCGCTGTTTTGCATTTTTCCATCGGGAGCATGGTAATCATTGCTTTGGCGGTTGGTTGCGCTGAGGCCGACAGCCCACGTTCGGGAACCGGTTTCCGCTCGGAGGGTTTCGCGGTTTCCCTTGCCGTTGCTCGTATAATAGGTGGAGAGAGAGCATGAACGATACGGGGTATCGGACAGCTGCGCCCGGCGGGTTATGAGATTGATCGTCCCCCCGATAGCATCCGAACCGTAGAGGGATGACGCCGGGCCGTACACGACTTCCACGCGTTCAAGCAAATCCGGATCGACCAGCGACACTTCGGGACCGCCCCAGATGCCCCCCAGAGAACTTTGCAGGCGCTGCCCGTCGATCAGTACCTGTACCCGGCTGCCGTAGAAGCCGCGAATGACGGGTTTGCCCGTGCTGAGGGCGCCGTCCTCGGCGGCGTAAACGCCCGGTATGCTGCTCAGCAGATCCCCCATTGAGCGGGGCGCACGATCCTCTATTGCTTCACGGTCAATAACCGAAGTCGGCACAGCGGTTTCATAAACATCTTTTTCATAGCGGGTCGCTGTAACGGTGATATCGCCGAGATGGTACGTATTTTGTCGGGTGCCATTATCGGCGGGCTGAGAAAAAGCGTTCGGTACCGAAAACAGCATCAGGGCGACAAGTGTCGGTGCAATTCGCTTTACGTGCATCATGACCTCTTTGGTGCGCAGGAGTTCATTGTTTGAAAACATATTTTGTACCATTGCCTTCAGACGGGCATATCAGGACTGCAGGACGGCGGCGGGCGATAACAGATTACGTTTACACCGCGGTATTCTGCGGAACCGTATATGAAAAGCGTTGAGCCGTTTTTCATTTTACAAACTACTCATTGTCCAGCATGGTTTCCAGTACGGGTGTTGAGAGCTCAATGATTTTTCGCGCAATGCGGCATGCCGCCGGATGTCTATCGAGCATAACGGCAATACGATCACTGTGCGTGTAGTAGAACCGGGTCAGCTGTTTCCCGGCGGCACTGTTATCCAGGACCCGCTCACGGAACCGCCGCAGGACGGCGGCCTCGTAGCTGTTTGTGCCGCTAAGCTGCACGGCGATGCACTGCGTATCGTCTGGAGTTTCATCGTCGGCCCCTGTGCCCGGCCGCTTCGTTCCGGTCAAACAGGCTTCCTCCGATACGAACAGATCGTTGTCATACAGGAGGTCGAATGCAGGGGTATCCCGCGAGGGTTTTTCAGCCGAATAGGCAAAATAATAACTCTTGGTGAATTTGAGATACATGATGTAAATCGGGAGGGTTTCTCCGGAATCGAGCTGTCCGGTGCCGGCAGCGGTACAAAGCAGCACCTCACTGTCGGGGTCGTTATCATAGGCATCTATGGTCCAGACAGCCTTTGTTCCGTTATCGTAGGTAATATCCCAGATTCCCGCCCATATGCTGCAGTCGGCAGCCGCACAAGCATTTTGTGCGACGCATAAAAACATAATAAACGTACCTGCCGCTGTCTTCACCAATCGTTTCATGATAATAGCCGTTGTTAGCTGTTCATGATAAACTGTATTTTTTCAAGAAGCCTATCGATATCCCTGAACGTATTGAATATGTGGGTAGACACCCTCAGGGCATAAGTTGTTTTGTCGCCGTTTTGCGAGTCGGGGAAATCGACCCAGCGTATATAAATATTGTAGTGCTCCCGCAGGGGTTGCGTAACGTCACTGAAAAGAGACAGGTCATAACGGTCTTCATGGTTTCGGAAAGGAATAAAGGAGACAAGTCCGCTGCAGAGCTCATCAGTGCCGACCGGCGATATGAGGATCTCGTCTCCCCATAGAGCAGTAATGCGTTCCTTGAGATAGTGGGCAAGCTCGAGTATGCGGGATTCTATGTTTTGTCTTCCCAGCTTTGTTTGCAATGACATGGCGTCGGTCATGGCCCGCAAGGCCGGTGTGTTTTGCTGGCCGCACATCTGCAGCATCGATGTGATCGGTGCCGGATAGTCGATATCATATATCTCCGTGTTACAGGGCCACATATCGTGGGGGTTGGTTTCACCGTCGCGGATGTACAGTATCCCCGTGCCGGGCGGGCCGTTAAGCCATTTGTGGCCCGATGCCGCATAGAAGTCACACCCCAGGTCATCAAGGTTTACATTGAGCATGCCGAGGGCATGGGCTCCGTCAACGATGGAAATCAGATTATTGCGGCGGGCCATTTCGCAGATTTCTTTAACCGGCATACGCAGACCGGTCGTATAGTTGATATGACTGAAGCACAGTGCCCTGGTGTTTTCCGTAACGGCATCAAAAAACAGCGATAGTATCTCGTTTTTGTCCGTCACCTGCAGCGGAAGGGGCAGTTTTTTTATGATAAGGTCCCTTCTGTCCCGCAGAAGGTGCAGCGGAGACAGGGCGGCACCATGTTCGTGGGTGGTCGTCACAACCTCGGCACCCTCCCCGAAATCCAGCCCCTGAAGGACAAGGTTCATGCCCTGTGTCGTATTTGCCGTCAATACGATTTCATTTGCGCGCACGCCTAAAAAATCAGCGACCCGGTCGATGTTGTTTTCCTGTACATACCCGAACTCTTCACTGTAAAACGAGCATTCCATGGGGCTGCCGGCGAATTCTTTCAGGTAGGCATACAGGCTGTTCACCACGCATTTCGGCATGGACCCTTCCGTACCCGTATTCAAATAGGTAATGCCGGGATCAAGGCAAAACAGCTGTCCTGCCGCCCGCCAGAAAAGTTCACTGTCGGGCGAAAATCCGTAGCACACATCCTTTACCGGAAAATAAAGGCGTTCCGTTACCAGCGGCGATAGTGCGCATGATGCGATTGCGCCTGCTGCAGCAGTCCCCGAGAGTTTTATAAATTTTCTGCGGGAGCTGAAAGGCTCATTTCCCGTGGAACATCTGCGCCGGACGAAATTCGGTAATGTCATGGTGATTCTGCACGTGCGCCGTCAGGCTGTTATCATGCTGCCGTCGCCCCGCCGTTTCAGATCAAAGCAAATAAAAATCATGCCCGCAGCGCCGGCACTTCAGCAGCATAGTATTACTAATTTAAAATAAGTAACACTATTGAGACTGTACGTCAAGATATTTATATGAATTAAATTGATAAAAATTAATTCAAGCAGGACAACTGTAACACGATTATTTATAAATTGACATATTACTCGGTTTCGGTTACAAAAGAATCAATAGTAGGCAGAAACCTTTCAGAGTTTGACCGTGCACCATAAATTCGTCATCTTTCCGTTTACGGCCCTTGTCGGGCAGGAAACCATGAAAAAGGCCCTGCTTATCAATGCCATCGACCCGACCGTGGGCGGAGTCGTTATCAAGGGCGACAAGGGTACGGGAAAATCGACCGCGGTTCGGGCGCTTGCGCACACGCTCCCCAGAATTCGCATTGTGGAGGACTGCCCGTTCAACTGCCATCCGGAAAACCTGCGGCTCATGTGCAAGTCGTGCCAGCACCGCTTCGAGGCGGGTGAGGCGCTCCCCTGGGTAGACCAGACCATGGAAATCGTTGACATGCCTCTTTCCGCCACCGAAGACATGGTCGTAGGGGCGATCGATATCAAGCGTGTGTTGAAAGACGGCATCAAGGCGCTCGAGCCGGGCATTCTGGCCAGGGCGAACCGCAATATTCTGTATATCGATGAGGTCAACCTTCTGGACGACCACCTGATAAACGTACTGCTCGATGCGGCCGCGATGGGCGTCAATATCGTGGAACGCGAGGGCATTTCGCTGTATCACCCCGCGCGATTCATGCTGGTGGGTACCATGAATCCGGAAGAGGGCAACCTGCGTCCTCAGATTCTCGACCGATTCGGCCTGTGCGTGGAAGTGAACGCCCTTATGGAAAAGAATGACCGCCTTGAAATTATCACCCGCAGAAAGGAATTCGACAGCGACTGCTGGCTGTTCGAAGAGCGCTTTGCAGCAGATCAAAAATCCCTGCAGCACGATATCCTCAAGGCGCAGGCGCTTCTGCCCGATATTGCCGTCGGCAGCGACATGCTGGAAAAAATCGTCGAGATAACCAGCAGCCTCGGCATCCGCACGCACCGGGCCGACATCGTCATGGAAAAAACCGCCTGCGTCATCGCCGCACTGGCCGGCCGGCGCAGTGTCGCCGAAGCGGACATCATTGAGGCGGCACTGCTGGCCCTGCCGCACCGCATGCGGCAGCTTCCCTTTGAAAAGCCTGCAGCAGTCGACCGGCAGCGCCTCGAGCAGATTCTGCAGCAGGAGCCGCCGGCGGATGAGCCTGCCCCGCTGGAGCGCACGGGAGAGGTAAAAAAAAAACTGCTCGATCTGAGCGGCGGCAGCGACAGGCACGGGCGTGAGCCGACGGCCGGCAACCGGAACCGCGGCCGGTATATCAGCGCCCGCACATCAGATTCCCCGGCAAGTATAGCCCTTGATGCAACGGTCCGGCGGGCCGTCCGCGAGAGCGGCACCCTGACGGTTCTGCCCGAACATGTCATGGAAAAAGTGCGGCGCTCGCCCGGCGAGGCCCTGTACATCTTTGTTCTGGATGCCTCCTCCTCCATGCGGATGGAAAAAAAAGTACGCCTGGCAAAGACACTCTCCTGGCAGCTGTTGCAGCAGTCCTATGAAAAAAAGGCCCGCGCAGCCCTCATAGCGTTCCGCGGGGATGCCGCACAGGTGCTGGTGGAGCCCACACGCGATCACGGCGCAATCGATACGGCCCTTGACCGACTTCCCACCGGCGGGAAAACGCCGCTGACGCATGCGCTGGTGCAGGCATTCGATATGGCGGGAAAAGAAAAAAACGTTCCCGTGACGGTCATCCTGCTGTCCGACGGCAAAGCCAACAGATTCATGACGGGGAATTTTGAGGGCGATCTGGAGCTGCTGCCGCCGCGCAAAGGCGATACCGCTCTCATTATCGTCAATGCGGAAAACCGCCACCGCAGCATTGGTATGCTGGAAGACATGTCGCGCTCGCTGAACGCACTGCACTTCTACCTGGAGGAGCTTGTGTGACCCGCATACTGGCCATTACCACGCTCAACAACTCATCAGAACTGAAAGAGGCGGCCGATCGTATTCATGTCCGTTACGGGCCGGTAGCCCGCATCGAAAAGCTGTATCTCAAAGATTTCGAAGCGCCCGACGCATCCTTCGACGGCGTCCGCGCGTCGATCCGAAATGCCGACATCCTTCTCGTCGACATACGGGCCGATACACGCCTGGGCCGCGCTCTGCCCAGGCTGCTGGCGGACTTCACCGGAACCGTCGTTGTGCTGATCGGGGTAGGAAACGACATATTCGCCCTGACAAGGATGGGATCATTCAGGGGATCGCGGCTGTTCAAGCCCGGCAGGGAAAAAACATTTACCATCGACTCCTTTATAAAAGCCAGGCGCTACAGCGAGCTCACCGAGCGGCTCACCGCCATGCTGCCCTTCGGTATGCTGGGCGACATGCGGCGCTGGATGAAGGCGCAGCAGTATTACAGCGAAGGCGGCGTGGACAACCTCGAAAACATGCTGCTGCTGCTGCTGAAGCACTACGGCGGACAGAAGCACATAAAAAACATAAAGCCGGTCAGTGTAATGCCTCCCTGCGGTCTGTACGCACCCGGCGGCGGCATATACACCGATCTCGAGGACTACCGCCGTGCAGCCGGGTACGACGCCGGCCGGCCAACCGTCGCAATCCTGACGCACGGCGGCATGCACTTCAGCGATACGCGGGAGGTGGTCGAACGTTTGTATGCCCGTCTTTCACCGGGGGTGAATGTCCTGACGGTCTTTTCGAATATCGAACACAATATGGAAGCCCTGCGAACCTGGTGCCGCGATATCGATCTGCTTATCACCATGCAGTATTTCCGCCTCTGGGGCGGGCCGTACGGCGGTGATCCGGCCGTTATTTATGCATTTCTGCAGGACGCGGATGTACCGCTGCTCATCGGCCTGCGGGCTTTTGAAACGGAGCTTGCCGTCTGGCGCGCGCAGAACAGGGGACTGACGCCGATCGAGACGGTGCTGGGGATAACCCTGCCGGAGCTGGACGGTGCCGTGGAGCCGTTTTTTCTTGCCGGGCTTGAAACGGAACCCGGCACGGCAATCGGGACGGTCAAGCGCCCGGCGGCGGTTACCGACCGCATCGCAAGGTTCGGTAACCGGGTTTTGAAGTGGATCGGGCTGCGGAAAAAAAACAATGCGGACAAAAAAATAGCTCTTCTTGCCTACAGCTATCCTCCCGGCGAAGACGGGCTGGGCAGCGCCGGGTATCTCGACGTGTTTTCAAGCCTCGATGTGTTTCTGAAAAAACTGCGGCAGTGCGGCTACCGTGTCGATCCGCCTGCGGCAGCGAAGGATTTTTTTCTGTCCAGCGGCATTGTCAACAGCCCGGTCTATCAGAGCAAAAACGGCATCAGGGTCCGGGCAGCGGATTATAAGCGCTGGTTTGAAACGCTTCCTGTGCCGGTGCAGGAGGCGGTGACGGCCCGCTGGGGCCCGCCGCCGGGAACTATCATGATCGATAACGGTGATATCGTGCTGCCGGGTGAACACCTCGGCAACGTTTTTCTCGGTGTCCAGCCGAGCCGGGGTCTTCACGAGGACGATGAAGCGCTCTACCACGACAAAGCCCTGCCGCCCCACCATCAGTATCTGGCCTATTATTACTACCTGAGCTGTGTGTATGATGCCGATGCGGTGATCCATTTCGGCATGCACGGCACGCTCGAGTTCATGCCCGGCAAGGAAACGGCGCTGTCCGGGGAATGCTTTCCGGATATTCTGATCGGCGACATGCCGCACCTGTACTACTACTGGATCGGCAACCCATCGGAGGCGACCATTGCCAAACGCCGCTCCTATGCGCTGTGCATATCCCATGCATCACCCCGCATGAATGCTTCCGGCCTGTATGACCGCTATATCGATCTGGGAGATCTGCTGGATCAGTATGAGCAGGATCCCTCGCCTGCAACGCTGGAACGTATCAGGCAGACTGCCGAGGAACTTCACCTGACGGGCGAACCGGCAGAGCTTCGACGCGAGCTGTACCGGCTGAAGCGGCGGCTGATTCCTTCCGGTCTGCATGTCATGGACACGGACTATTCCGAGGATGACGTGGTCGATTATCTTGCCGCGGCCCTGCGCCATGACCGCGAACAGCCCTCCGCGTACCGCAAAGCCGCCGAAAGCCGGGGCGTGGACTGGGAAAAGATCAGAGACGGAAAAGATGCGGAAGGCGTTATCGAGGATGTGCGTTCCGGTCTTATGAATATCCTGCAGGGAAGCCCCACCGCCTGGTGTGATGAAGTGTATCGTCATTACGTACTTGCCTGCGCGGAGCGATTGCGTGCGGGCAGGGAAAGCGAGGGACTCCTACGGGCGCTCGAAGGGCGTTATGTACTGCCCGCACGGGGGGGTGACCCCGTGCGTGATATCGATATCTATCCCTCCGGCCGGGCCATGTATGCCTTCGATCCGCGCCTGATACCGACCGTTTCCGCCGGGCAGCGCGGCAGGGCGGCCGCCGGGAAGCTGCTGGATGCCTATGCGGAAAGAAACGGCAGCTATCCCGAGAGCATGGGAATCGTACTCTGGGGATTCGAAACCATGAAAACCGGTGGTGACACGATCGCCATGATACTGCATCTTATGGGCATGCGCATCCGCCACCGCGCAAGCCTGTGGCTCAAGGAACTAGAGGTTATCCCGCTCGAGGAGCTGCAGCGGCCCCGGATCGATGTGGTGGTTACCATGTGCGGCATTTTCAGAGACACGTTCGGCACACATATCGATCTGCTCAACCGTGCTTTCAAGGCAGCCGCCGATCTCGATGAGCCGCCGGAGAAGAACTTTATCAGGAAGCACTGCCGGGCCATGCCGGAGACCTGCCCGGAGGGTCATCCCCTGCGCCTGTTCGGCCCGGCAGCCGATCAGTATGCCACAGACCTGCCTTCACTGATCGAGACCGGCGCCTGGGACCGCGAAGAGCAGCTCGGCGCCGCATTCGCCGACGCCATGAGCTATTCCTATCTGGGCGGTGTCGCCCGGGAGAGCAAACAGGCGCTTGCCTCTCTGCTCGGTTCGGTGCAGATCGTGGCACAGGAGCGCGACAGCCTTGAATACGAAGTAACCGATCTCGACCACTATTACGAATTTCTGGGAGGCTTTTCCAATGCCGCCGCACAAATGGGCGGAAAAAAGGAAAAGCCCGCTGTTATGGTGGTGGATCAGGCTGACGAGGAAACGGAGGTCGCTGAAGTCGGATATGCGGTCGAGCGGGCCACCAGAACGCGAACGCTCAATCCGCGGTGGCTCGACGGAATGCTTCGTCATGATTTTCACGGCGCAGCAAAAATAAAGGATCGCGTCGAATATCTTATGGGCTTTGCGGCAACCACCGGTGCGGTGTCCTCCTGGGTGTTCGATCAGGTCGCCGACACGCTGCTGTTCGACGATGCCATGCGCAGCAGACTGCAGCACAACAATCCCTATGCGACGCAGCGCATGGCTGAAGTGCTGATCGAATCAGAACGACGGGGCTACTGGGAAGCAGCCCCCGAGCGCATCAAACGTATCCGCGACATCGTCCTGGCGCTTGAAAGCGAATCGGAATGAACGCGATATGCCTTTCATTATCAGACTGAAAAGCGGTTTCCGGTACAAGATACTACCGGGTGCGCCGCGGCACCGGGAATATGCTCTATTTACAAAGACTGCAAAGTATGCTTAATAAGGATCGTAAGCTGCAATGTTGTCAACCTGCAGCGAGGCAATACGCGATAATTTTTGCCGGTCTCATTCAAGGGAAAACGGTGATGGCCAATGATATAAAATCTGTTGTCAAACGTCCGGAAATGCAAAACGCTGCGGTAACGGTCAGTTTCAGGGGCCATGAAGCCCACTTTTTTTCATCGCTCGTCGCAGTGGATGAACTGCATGGCGGTCACCTGAACCTGCTTATTTCCCCCCTCGATCCTGACGATGGAAATCGCCTTGTTTCGGTTAAGCGCCTCATGGAAATCTCGTTCAGTTTTCCCGGAGGCAAACGGGGAAGTGAGTCCGCAGCCTATTCGTTCCGGTCATCGTTTATCGGCAGGGAGCACTGGCACGGCAAACGGGTTATCAGAATCTCGTTTTCAGAGAAACGGCGCTATAACCGGGTGGTCGTGCCTCCTGAAAAGCCGATTGCAATGACGGTTTTGTCGGCGTCGGGCAGCCATACTCAGCATGTCGTCAACATAAGCGAGGGCGGCATCGGTTTTTACAGCAGCCTCGATGACGCCGTGCTTCTGCAGGGCGCCTGTCTTGAAGCCACGCTTGCCATTCCCGGCTGCAGCAGCCTGAACGTCGATATCGTCATAAAATGGGTTTCTGTTTTCGATACACCCGAAGATATCGGCGGCACAGCATACCGGTGTTGTGTGGGCACCGAGTTCCGCGGTCTTTCGGCAGACGACCGAGACCGTATCGGTGAGTATGTGCGGCAGCGTGAAGATGCACTGCTTGCACGAAGCGATGGCAGCGACGGCTGGCAGGATATGTAGCATCGGTGCTTTGCGGGTCCAGGGGCGCAGTTTCCGCCAGGGCGGATCAATGTAGAGCCACAGAAAAGACATCCTGCCCGGTCATCCTTGGGCATAGCTCAGACAGTTCGGCCTTTTCTCCGCAGCATATGTTTCAGCCTCGGCACGGTCAAAATGGGTATCAAAGACCTTTATGGCCCCGCCGGGGACCATCCTGAGGCCTCGCCCCTTGCACGAGGCTCACTACGTATCACCCCCGTCAAAATTCTGACTCTTCGATCCATCCTTTCTCACTATTTTAAGCGTTGTTCAGCTAACTTTTATTGATGATAAATCGTATATAAAAGATAAATAAGACCTAAATAAACATGATTATTTCCAAACATAATAGCGTTATTCAGATGGTTGTTATGATTTTTTTTCAATACGCAATCAGGTACGGAGTTTGCAAAAAATGTTATGTTGCAGGAATTTTCATCGAAATCAGTCGCTGAAGGTTAATTATCAATGAGAGGGGTCGAGACATGCTCCAACAGGCTGAAAATCGACAGATCGTATCGTTGCTGAGTGACCGGAGATCAAATCCCTATATTCGCTCCCGCAAGCGTAAAAATTTCGATCGACGGCGTTCCTACCGTGCCGGTTTCGGTTCGATGGCTTTTCTCACCGGTGACGGTATGATGCTCGACGGACGGCTTGAGAATATAAGCGACAGCGGCGCCTGTATCAGTGTTTCGATGCCTGAAAATGAAAAACTTGAATTTTTTGAAATCGGCATACCGGTGCTGCGCAGCGAAGCCATTGTTTGCGAGACAGCCTGGCAGAACCGCCTCAACGGCAACGGTATTGTAAGCTGCGGTGTGCGGTTTGTCGGCCTCAGCAATGAGGACAGAGCTCTGCTGCGCAAGCGTATATTGCTGGATCAAAATATTTTACTGTCATTTGCCGATGAAATCGCAGCAAAAGTCGCTGACAGGGACCTGCAGCGCGATATACAGTCTTTTTTTATTATCGATATCCGCATCGCTCTTGAGCGCCTGATCGACGGCGATACCGCTCTTGCACGTACTGCGGGGCCTGAGGAAATCCAGGACCACTGCTCGCAGGCACTTGACGAGCTTGCCGAAGCCGGTGACCGGCTTGACACAGCGCTGCAGGACCAGGCGGTTATTAAACAGATTAAGGCCAGAGTCAGAAGCCTTCTGGGGCATTTCCTGTACCAGTCGCGGGTATTCAGGCGGGCCTTTGAAAAGCCGCGCGGGTATCCCGGCGATTACGACATGCTGGAAATGGCCTACAACAACCGTGTGGTATCAAGCGGTATCGGAGGCCTGCTTGACCGCTACGGTCTGGACCTGCCCTATTCAGAAGCCATCAGACTGCGCAAGGACATGATGCATGATATCCTGCGCTCCTATATCGGCAGCCGTACATGCAGCGACCTGCGCATACTTAACCTTGCATCGGGGCCGTGCCGTGAAATACGCGAACTGCTGGCATCGCCGCTGCGCTGCCCGGCGCGGGTGGAGCTGACCTGCATTGATCTTGATGATGAGGCCATCAGCTATTCGCAGGAAAGGCTTTCCGAATTCGATTCAGGCCCAATGACGATCAAGTTCATTCAGGGCAATATCCTCAAGCTCGAGGAGCTGGATATCGGGCCCGACAGCAGCCTGGATATGATTTACAGCATCGGTATAGCCGACTACCTCCAGGACCGCATGCTCCGTAAAATTTTCAGTGATGCATACCGCAAGCTCAAAACAGGCGGCAGACTCGTTATTGCCTATAAAGACCGGGAGCGCAACAAGCCGCTGCCGTTCAACTGGTACGGTGACTGGAACTTCGTACCGCGCAACCAAAAGGAACTGCTTGACCTTGTGTATGCATCCATGGGCAAAGAGAATATCGAAATTTGCATCACCCGTGAGAAAACCGGTATTATCTTTTTTGCGGATATTACAAAAGTGCGCTGAACGTAAATATTTGTTAATTTAAATTTAGTCAAGACTTTAATTTATATAAAATATTGATATATTGCCCACCTTTTTAATCGTTTTTATTGAAAGCTTTACATGCCCTGATTTTTTGCAGCTACCTGCCACCAACTAAATATTTCAAGTTTTTTCATGTATTTCCGATAATAATAATCTGCTGTAGACTGTTCTGATGTTTTTCAGGGTTGTCCACATGCTGTTTTGTTAAGAGGCTGTGTATGAGTTTCCTGTTTGCACGAAACAGCGGGGAAAGTGCTACCCGTTCGTTTATTTCATCCCGCTTCAGAGACATGGGGCTGAATTTTTTCACCCTTTCGTTTCCTGATGACCTTGAGGAATCGTTCCTCGAATATTATTTCAAAAAATCACTCAGCCAGCTCAGGTTTTACGTATCGCTTGCAATAGTCTTTTTCGCCATGTTCGGCATACTGGACCTGTTCATTTTTCCGGGTGACATTGTAAAGCTCTGGACTGTTCGTTACGGCTATATATGTCCGGGTCTGCTTGCCCTGGTGCTGTTTTCATACATGCCGCGGTTTAAGGATTTCATGCAGCCGACGCTGATGGGCGTAATGGTTCTGACCGGACTCGGCATTATCGCGATGGTCGTTCTGGCACCGCCGCCGATAAGCTATACATACTATGCCGGTCTGCTTCTCGTTTTGATGTACGGATACACCTTCATCCGCATACGATTCGTCTGGGCTGCCGTCGCAGGATGGCTTATCGTCGCCCTCTACGAGGCAGCAGCCGTGTTTATGACAGACATGCCGGTAGATGTCATGACGCGCAATAATTTTTTCCTCTTCAGCGGCAATATAATCGGCATGTTTTCCTGCTATTCGATCGAGTATTATGCCCGCCGGGATTTCTACCTTGCCCGACTGCTTGAGCAGGAACGGGAGAAAGTCGCCGAAGCCAACCGCGAGCTCGAGCAGCGTGTTGAAGAGCGAACCGCTCAGCTGGTGCAGGCCAACCGGGACCTGCACCAGGAGATGGAGGAGCGCAAACGGGCTGAAACCGTTCTCGTGCAGTCCCAGAAGATGGAGGCGATCGGGACCCTGGCAGGGGGGATCGCTCATGATTTCAACAATATTCTCACGGCCATTATTGGCTATGCGGAACTGGGTATCTATAAAAAGAATCTCGGTGAGCAGAAAATCAGCTACAGCTTTCAGCAGATTTTTCAGGCGGGCAACCGGGCCAAAGATCTTATAAGGCAGATACTGACCTTCAGCCGCCAGCAGGAGCAGCAGAAGGTCCCGGTGCGGGTGGGCGGCATCGTCCAGGAGGCCATGAAGCTGATTTCAGCGACGCTTCCCAAGGAAATAGCGATCAAAACCACTCTTGCTACCGAGGATGATGTTGTGCTGGCCGATCCCACCCAGATGCATCAAATCGTCATAAACCTCTGTACCAACGCCGCCCATGCAATGAAGGAAAAAGGCGGACTGCTGGAGGTGGCCCTGAGGGAGGCTTCCGGCAGGAACAACGGCAACGGCGCAGTGCCGCATATCGAATTCAGCGTGCGCGATACCGGTACGGGGATGGACCCGCTCACGGCTGAACGTATTTTCGATCCCTTTTTCAGCACAAAGGCAAAAGGGGAGGGCACCGGTATGGGCCTGTCGGTTGTTCACGGTATTGTAAAAAGCTGCGGCGGCACCATCAGGGTAGAAACGGAGCCCGGCAGGGGATCCTGCTTCCGGGTTATACTGCCGTGCATGGACAGGCGCAGCATCGAAGCGGCCGGTCAGTCTGCTGCTGTGCCCAGCGGCACTGAACGAATTCTGCTGATCGATGATGAGCAGGCAATGGTGGATGTCGGTACGGAAATGCTGCAGGAGTTCGGCTACACCGTATCGGCTTATACGGATCCGCTGGATGCACTGTCGGCTTTTAAGAACAAACCGCAGGCGTTTGACCTTGTCATCACCGACAAAAGCATGCCGCACATGTCCGGGTTCGATCTTGCCAGGGAATTTTTCCAGATTCAGCCGGACATACCGATAATTCTGTGTTCCGGATTCAATGACCAGTCGGAAATCGAGCGGGCCCGCACGGTCGGTTTCCGGGACTTGATCGCCAAGCCGCTCGTCATGAGTGAGCTTGCAGCGACAATCCGCAAGGTTATAGATCAGCGCAACTGATCCCGTGACTGAACATCAAACCATATGATAAGACAGGCGCACAAGCACAGTATGGCCTTCGGGCTGTTTTTTTTTATATGGGCATGGACGGTATGTGTGCATGCCGGCGGCGGGGAAGAGCCGTCTGCATCGACAACCCGCATACGGATTCCCTTTTTTGACGGGATCAAGCTGCAGACCACCAATATCTATCCCAAGCTGACAAACGCAAACCACATGATCAGGGACATCAATACCATGACCGGCAGCAGCCTGCGGGACTGGGACACGATCTGGGTCGAATCGATCGACATTGTTTTGTGGAAGGACCTCTCGAAATATTTCAAAACGGATTTCGCGGTTGCCTATTCCAGCGGCTCGCTGCTTTCTTCCAGCACAGGCTTCCGCGGAATGCCGATGGCGGTCGGCATACGCATGCGGCAGCGCTATTCAGCCCTGGCCATGTGGACAAACCTGTATTTTTATCCGCTGACGACCAATTGCCGCGACGAGTACCGCTCCGGCCTGCTGCTCGAGCCCTTTGTTGCCGCAGGGCTGGGATATACCTATTTCAGGAGCGAGTCGGTTTTCAAGCTTCGCAAGCAGAACCTCCTGTATGACAGGGTGCGGGTCAACTGGAACGACTCCGAGTGGGGCTGCAAGCTGATGGTCGGCTTCAACCTGAACCTCGGTAAAATAAACCCCCGTCTTGAAAAGTGGCTGATAACCGTTTCTGCATTTCAGGTATGGAACCGCCTTAAAGGTAATGCGGTCACCCACTTTACCGACGGGCTGAAACTGGGCGGTGTGCCGGTTAACGTCGACCTGCGGGCGTCCCGCCGGATGGATATCGACCTCAGCGGACAGTATTACTCGCTGGCGATAGGGGTGTATTTTTGATTTTCAAACTCATGACGCCCACTTGATTTCCAGCTTTCTGTGGTGCAGGGCACAGTCTCTCAGGTAGAGGTTGATCAGGCTTTGATAGGGCATGCCCAGCTCTTCGGCAAGGTTCTTGAAATACGCAATCGTTTGTTTGTCCAGTCGCATGGTAACAGGTTGTTTCAGCCGCTTGGTATACGGATTTTTCTGTCCCTTCATTTTGCTGAAGTCGTAATGTTTTCTCATAGTTCAACTCCAGTAGACGGATTGTTCACGTTTGTCTGCTTTGCGGGCGGAGATAATCCGGATTACCGAATCATCCTCCTGGTAGCAGTGGCACACAATGAGCACACGAAGCATGAAGCTCATGCCGAGCATGATAAACCGGTCCTCCTCGTTGGAATGGTCAGGGTCAAAATATCGGATAGCATTTTCATCGAGAAAAACCGTCTGAGCTTCTTCGAAAGAGACTTTGTGCTTTCGCCTGTTTTCACGATTTTTATGCTCGTCCCACTCAAAACGAATATCATTCATATGTACATTGTACATATATTATTTACCTGTGCAAACTCTTTTTTGAAAAAAAAGAAAAAAATGGGGTCAAATCTGCTCTTGACTCTTGAAAGAAAAATAGGTCAAATCTGCTCTTGATTCTTGCTGGCATGAAGTATATATTGTCAGATTATGACCCGCCCGTTACGCATAGAATTTGAAAATGCCTGGTATCATGTAATGAACCGTGGCAGACAGGGGCAGAAAGTATATCGCAGCGCAGATGACTATCGGCGTTTTCTGGATATCGTGCAGGAAACCACCGGGATGTTTGATCTTCGCGTTGCCGCATACTGCCTGATGTCCAATCACTACCACCTGCTGGTAATGACACCGCGGGCGAATCTGTCGCGCTGCATGCGTCACATAAACGGCATCTACACCCAGTACTACAACCGGAAATACCGCAAAGACGGCCAGTTGTTCCGCGGACGGTTCAAATCAATTCTGGTAGAAGCGGACAGCTATCTGCTGGAAGTCATGCGCTATATTCATCGCAATCCCGTCCGGGCCGGAGTGGCTGAAAGTATTGAACAGTATCAGTGGAGCAGCCATAGGGGATATGTCAGTAATGCATCCGGCTGGGGATGGATATGCAAACAGCCCGTGCTGAGTATGCTGGAGAATAATGCTGCCCGGCAAACCCGGGCATACCGTCACTTTGTATGCCAGCCGGATTCCGAGTCGATGCAAAAGGTTTTTAAAGCCAAGAGGCTGAAGGCTGTTCTGGGCAGTGATACATTTCTCGCACGCATAAAGGAAACGTACTATGCACTCAAAAAAGATACAGAGATACCGCAGTCCAGAAGCCTGTCCCCGGACATCTCCCGGATACAGGAAGCGGTGTGTGCCGAATTCAGGACAGACCCGAAGGAACTTGTCTGCAGCCGGCGCGGCATGGCTAACGATGCCCGCAATGTGGCTATATATCTGGCGCGGAAACATGCCGGATTAAAACTCGAAGATATCGGGCGCCTGTATGCAATTCGATCATACAGCACGGTCAGCAGTGTCCTTGTGCGTATGCGGGCACGGCTCGAGACGGACGAACAGATTCTGAGACGTGTGAAGAATATTGAAACCGAACTGCCAATGAGTCAAGAGCAGATTTGACCCCTATTGTTCTATTGTTGTGACCCCTATATTACGATTTCTGCACCTTGCCGATGAGCTGTGAGAGGACCGACATATCGGCATTGATGACCATGCGCATGCGCTCTTTGAGCTCTTCGGGCACCTCGTCCATGGCGATGAAATTTTCCATGACCATGGTGGTGAAGTCATAGGGCGTTGCTTCAGCCTCCTCCATGACGATAGGATGCTTCTGTGAAAGGTCGAACAGGAAGTCGAGCTCCTTGACGGTGAAAAAACGGGGAAACATGACCCGCTTCATATAGTCGGCCATTCTGACGGGGTTTTTGACCCACTCGAAGTGGTCCTCCCAGAACCTGGTGTAATGATCGAAGCCGTTTTTGCCCTCGAGCTCTTCCTGAACGCATAGGCCGCCCATGTAGCCGGCCATTGTGGCGCTCTGGTACAGGCACTCGAGCCAGGCCGCCGAGTCGCCGACGAAGAGAATGTTGCCAAGGTGCGGCTTCAGCATGGGGGTGAGCATTTCAACCAGTGCACCGCTCTTGTCGACAATCTCTGCCTTTTTGAACCACCCGGCATACGGGCCCTTGTAAACAAAATACTCGATCAGCTTTTCAGCGGTCGATGCAGGCAGCACCGATATGGTTTCCAGGCGGTAGGCATCCTCGGCTATGGGGCTGGGCACCATGATGATGCCGCCCGCCATGCCGCCGAAGTTGTCGGCGCCGAAAAAGAACATGTCGCCGCGGTCGTAGGGAACATCGACACCGACCATTTCATATTCGATGGTCGGGCCTTTGCCGAAGAACGTCCGGGCCCTGTTGGCGCCGGACTCCTTGGCCATGCGCGAGGAGAGGCCGTCGGACGCTATCATTTTTTTGCAGGTCAGCGTTTTGTTCCTGCCCGTGCTGCGAACGGTCAGGCGCACGTCCGTATCACTCTGATCGACATGCAGCGCAAGGGTTTCAGGCATGAACTCGGCTCCCTTGGCAAGCGCCCACTCGTACCGGTCGGCCTTGCAACGGCCGGGATCGAACAGCTGATAAAACGGCTTTTTGGTGGTCGAGGCCCGCCACCATTTGCCGGTATCGGAGAACATATATGAATGATAGACGCCCTGCATTATGCCGGAATAGCAGGTTGTAAAACCGATTTCGTCGAAATGCAGATAGGTTCTGTTCTCTTCGGGTTTTTCCTCTGAGCGAATAACGCAGTTGTTGAACGGCTGGTCGAGAAAGCAGTATCCAGACGCCGTTCGTGTGTTTCTGCCGGGATCGGGGTTTTTGTCGACGCCTAACACTTTGACGCCCCGGCGGGCAAGTTCTCCGCAGGCCATAAGCCCGGCCGGACCGCATCCGACAACTATTACATCATAATCCGCCATATCCGGTACAACCTCCTGTCGATAAACTGGTACTTATGAAAAACACAGCTTTCCCGGGTTCAGTATATTGTGAGGGTCGATTTCAGCCTTGAGCTGTCTCAGTTTCTGTGTGTAGCCTGCCGCCCGGCTGTACATCATACCAGCCCAGGGCCCGTAGGGCCTGTCGAAGTAGGCGCCGCTGTTGATGAGTGCGGATGAGGCTTCGTTCCACAGAATTCTGACCGCCTCACGTTCGGGGCACTCCTCCGCCGGGCAGTGCAGGTCGAACTCACAGTGAACAGCGCGGCCCCGCTCGAGGGGAAGCACGAACATGCCGATGTCCCCAGCGGGATAGCCCTTCGCGCGGGCAAGATCTTCGACCTGCCGGGCCAGGTCCGGTGCTTTTTTCAGGGGTGCCTTGAATGTCAGGTCGTGAACGCATCCCCTGAAACGGAATTTTTTGAGAATGCTCCAGGGGCGCAGCATTTGGCTCTTGAATACGGTTTCAACGCCGGGAACGTTGGGCAGTACATCGATCAGGCGCACATTCTCACTGTCGCAGACCTCCCTGAGGGCCTCCGTCTCATAGTCGATTTTTTCCTGGGGCCGGCGGAAATATCCGTTGATACAGACGGCCAGCAGCCACGGCGGCAGCAGTTTGCGGACCTGCTCGAATTCCTTCACGTCGGACGGTTCGGCCGGAAATGCATCAGGTCTGTCCCAGGCATCGTTGAGCATTGCGGCCAGGCTGAAGTTGTTCAGCAGGAAGCACTCGCCGCCGATTTCCCTGAGCTGTATGCGTTTCAGGGGGGAAACCGCATCGGCAAGCGAATCGAAGGCGATAAAAAAAATCTTTTGGAGCAGCTGAACCGGCTCGATCTGCAGGACCATTTTCGTCATGATTCCCAGGGTACCCTGGGCGCCGGTCCAGAGCCGGAAGATAGTGTTGCGGATGGGGCCGCTGGGTGCGCCGGGGTCGCCGCCCGAGGTCCAGTTGCCGGTGCGGAACAGCTCGCCGTTGGGCAGCACCAGCTCGGTGTCCATTATAAGATAGTTGCCGTGCTCAAAGCTCGGTGCGGTCAAAACAGGATCGCGTTCCAGATAGCTCGTCATAACGGAGCGCTGCGGCGGCACGCCGAACGGAACCATGATGCGAAAACCCTTTTCGGTGAGCATATCCTGCAGCTGCCGGTAGGTGACACCCGGCTCTATGATGACATACCAGTTTTTTTCGTCAATCTGCAGTATGCCGTTCATTCTGCTCATGTTGAGAATAATGCCGCCCTGATCGGGCACAGCGGCACCGTGCAGGTTCATTCCCGAGCTGTAGGGTGTTACGGGGGTTTTTGTCCGGTTCGCAAGCCGCACGATATCCTGTACCTGCTCGGTGGTTTCGACAAAAACGACATGATCCGGCCGCCGCGGCTGCACAAAGCTCTGGTCGCGCGAGTATGCAGCCAGGGTATCGGCATCGCTGAGAACACTGTCACTGCCGACTATTTTTTCAAGGTCGCTTTTCTGAACTGCCATGGTAGCTTTCCTCTCGTAACTGGTTGACGGTCACCGGGACTTAGCGGTTTATGGAGTCGAGGCCGTGCATCTGCCGCAGCTTGTTGAGTCCGGCAGCAGCCTCTTCCGGGAACTGCTCGTATTCTTCTTTTGTAAATATCTGACGGCCGGTGGCGCACAGGCCGTTGGGGTCGAATATTTCACGAATCGGGCGGAAGAGCAGATGCGCATTCGGGCCGACTTCAGGCATGAACGAGGTTATCGGCTCTATGGACACGCCCAGACCGTTGGCGCCGGGGCCGAACCTGTCGGCGATGGTATTTACGATTCCGCAGGCCACAAGGGCTGATCCTCTCTGCAACAGCTCGGGATTGGTCATGTCGGGGTAGACATCGGCCTCGGTCAGCCAGTAGCGGCCGCTGTGATTGCTTGAATACAGAAACGGGGTGTCGTCCATACCGCCGCGGTCGGTCACATAGGTCTCCCCGAACGTTTCAACGGCCTTGGACCACACCTGCCGGGTTTTGCGGGCTACGGTGTCCACCGGCCCGCCGAGAATGTTGGAACCGCAGTAGGCATGGCGGTTCATGCGGTAGCCGGTGACATGCCGGATGCAGTCGAGGTTCCAGGGCGCGAGCGCATGCAGCACATCGGGCTTGTACTCCTCGGAGAGAAACGTTCCGCCGACCTCGGCGACGATATCGCGAACCACGTTTTCCTCGTGCTCGATCTGTTTCTCCGAAACAATGCCGCCGATGATGACATAGCAGTTGTAGGGCGGGAAGAACTTGTTCTCGACCCGATCGAGAGTCATGTCCTGTGTCTGCGAGCAGTAGTAGGCATTGTAAACTCCCGTGGCGTTGAGCCCCTGGCCGATACAGGCATGGCCGATTTCGCGCAGGGCGGCCAGCTCGCTTTCAAAGTCCGGAAATTCGATCCACAGCAGCTTGTAGCGCTTCGGATAGCCGGCGGTGTCGTATTTGTCGTCGGTATAGGTGTGAATGCACGGTCGGCCTGCCGGGGGCTCGGGCAGCTCCTCGCCGCCGGGCCAGGCGTGCAGCTTGACGACGATCTCGGTTATAATACCGGTCGTGCCGCCGCTGCCGCGGATCAGGGAGAACAGGTCGGGCCCGGGGCCGTATTCCCAGAAGGTATCCACCCCCCCAACCGTATCCGATCCGGTAACAAGAATGTCACCCGTGGCAGTAACCAGCTTGATGCTGACGATGTTGCGGGAAAGCGTGCCGTATTTATGGTCGGTCTGCCACACGCCGGCAAACGCGCACTGCGATGAGAGCTTGCACAGGGTGGTCGCCAGCGGTGTGCCGCCGTTCCACAGCCCCTTTTTCATGGCATCGGCCTGCAGCTGGGCATAGTCGGCAAAGGCCTGCAGCCGGGCGGTCATGGTGTCCTCGTCGATCTCAAGCACTTTGTTCATGCGGCTGACATGGATACACACGGTGGGCTCCGGCGTCGGCGGGCCGTTGAAGGTGATCATGCCGTTTGTGAACGGGATGAACTTAGTTTTGTACCGGTTACAGACCCGCACGATTGCCTGCACGTGCTCGGTCGTTTCAGGCAGAATAATGCAGGCCGGAATATTGCTGGGATCTTTCATGTGCTTTTTAAGCGTACCGCCTGAATCGACTGAAAATTTACTGTAGCATTCCACGACGGCCCGGTCCTGAGAAATCCACTCAGGCCCTACGATATCTTCAAGAGCTTTATACACATCAGCGGGGAGTTTGTTGGGAACGCACTTCTGGGTGTCCATGGTTACTCCTTTCGATCGATCACTGCAGCACATATGCCCTGAGGACATGATTTTAAAATAATTACATACACTTACTGTAACCGGCCGGTTTTGTCAAGGTAAATAAAGTGTTTTTAAGATGTTACAGCACTTGAGCAGTGTTTGGTGGGCATGGCTGCATTATATTTTTTTATCCGATTTATTGCGCTCTATGATTATTTAGAATAATTTATTATCTGATTTCTTTTTATGTGTTTCAATGCCCGGGCCCCGGCATGTGAAGCGCCTGGCGACAGCGGATACATACGGCATCGATAATTCTTGTATCGGGAGGCAATCTGCATTAATGTTTTGTAAAGTCTGATCCGTGATCGACCGAAAAGCAGAGATGGTCCGGGCAACCGTTCGACGTCCCGGAACACAGGTGACCGCTGTGCCTGCCGGGTGTGAGGTTGCCTGAACGAAGAGCCAACCACCCCACAGTTTATCGAGATGAATGTTTTTGTAGCTCGACAGCCGATTTTTAATGGACATAAAAAAGTAGTTGCCTACGAGCTGCTGTTCAGAACCGGCATAGAAAACTTTTACGATGAATCACAGGACGGTGATACGTCGACGTCCCGGGTAATCGCCAACAGCATGCTGGTGATCGGCATGGATACGCTGACCAAGGGCAAGCCGGCGTTTATCAATTTTACACGCAACCTGCTTTTGCGGGGCGCTCCGGCAAACATTCCCAGTTCCATGCTGACGGTCGAGGTGCTTGAAAGCGTGGAGCCGGACGGGCAGGTCGTCGAGGCCTGCCGCAGCCTGAAAGACAAAGGGTATACCATTGCTCTGGATGATTTTGTGTTTGAAGCAAAATATCTGCCGCTGGTGGATCTGGCAGACATAATAAAGGTCGATTTCCGCATTACTACGGGTGTGGAGCGGCGCTACGTGGTGGAAGAGTGCCGGAATACGTCGGTGCAGTTTCTTGCCGAAAAGGTCGAGACTTTCGACGAGTTCAGAGAGGCGCTTGAAGCGGGGTACACATATTTTCAGGGGTATTTTTTCAGCGAGCCCGATATCGTCAAGGGCAGGGACATTCCAAACAACAAGCTGAACTATTTAAAGGTGGTCAATGAAGTCAACCGCCCGGAAATCGACTTCGAGTCGCTCGAGTCGAGCATCAAGCACGACATCGCTCTGACCTACAAACTGCTGCGCTTCATAAATTCGGCGTATTTTAATTTCAGCGTCAAGGTGGAGTCGATCAGGCACGCCCTGGTTATGCTCGGCGTCAAGGAAATCAAGCGCTGGGTCAATATCGTCGCACTCAGCGGCATGGGCTACGACAAGCCCGAAGAGCTGCTGTTCGTGGCGCTCATACGTGCCCGTTTCTGTGAACACCTGGCGGCACGGGTCGGCATGAAAAGCCGGGACGCTGATTTTTTCCTGATGGGGCTTTTTTCCGTCATCGACGGCATCATCGATCAGCCCATGGAGCGGATACTTGCAGACCTGCCGCTACTCGAAGATATCAAGCAGGCCCTGCTTGGGGGACAGAACACGCTGCACTCCGTTTTTTCACTGGTACAAGCCTATGAAACGGGAGACTGGGAGCTGGCATCCTCAATTGCACGGGAGCTCAATATCAAGGAGGAGGGCTTGCCGCAGTGCTTTTTCGATGCGGTGAACTGGGCGCATAATGCCCTGTAAAACTTCTGTTCTGCATGCCGAGCGCAGTCGCGGCAGAGCGAGGGAACACATTGTATCACTACCAGGCAGAAGACCCTGGGCGTAAGTCCGTGGATGAATGCCGGGGCTGCAGTATGGCACCCCCTCACCATGACCTTTTTCCCCTGAAAGGGGCGAGGCAATGAAACGGGAAAGGAAGATTAAAAAAATATTCGACCATGAAGCGTTAAGCAGATGACGGGAGGTTATAGTACAGGCATGATACAGCGATACTTCAGACTTCGGGAGCTCGGTACAAATGTGCGGCAGGAGATCGTGGCCGGTGCGACGACCTTTGTTACGATGGCCTACATCATCGTCGTCAACCCGAAGATTCTGGAAGCCGCAGGCATTCCCTTCGGCCCTTCAATGGTGGCAACCGTGATGAGCGCTTTTTTCGGCACCCTTGCCATGGGCCTGTATGCGAAACGGCCCTTTGCCATAGCGCCCTATATGGGCGAAAACGCTTTTATCGCCTATACCGTGTGCAAGGT
Organism: uncultured Thermodesulfobacteriota bacterium; assembly: GCA_964518865.1. Classification (GTDB taxonomy): domain Bacteria; phylum Desulfobacterota; class WTBG01; order CAIYCZ01; family CAIRTM01; genus JANQGV01. The sequence goes on along the minus strand of CAZFIB010000008.1, from coordinate 8,184 downwards.
GCTTGGCTACAGCTGGCAGACCGCACTCGGCGCCATTTTTATCGGCGGGGTTCTTTTTACGCTGCTCACGGTGCTGAAAATCCGCAGCTGGCTGACGAACCAGATACCCGAGGGGCTCAAAATCAGCTTTGCCGTGGGCATAGGTTTTTTCCTCACCTTTATCGGGCTGAACGACGCCGGCATCGTGGTTGTCGGCACGCCGGGCGCGCCGGTGCATGTGGGCAACCTGCGCGACGTCAGCGTGCTGCTTTCGGTGTTCGGATTTCTCTGCATCGCGTTTTTCATGATACGCAAGGTGCGCGGGGCCATCCTGCTGGGCATTCTGCTGACCACCCTGCTGGCCAATATCGCCGGCGTGATCGAACTGCCCGAGCGGCTCGTCGATGCGCCGCCCTCCATCGCACCTGTCTTTCTGCAGCTTGACATTGCCGGCTGCCTGCAGTGGAGCTTTTTCTCGGTGATCCTTACGGTCTTTATCATGGATTTTGTCGACACCATGGGCACCCTGATCGGGGTGTCCTACAAGGCGCGACTGCTCGACCAGGCGGGCAACCTGCCCGAGATCGAAAAGCCGATGCTGTGCGACTCGCTGGCGACGATTCTCGGGTCTCTGCTGGGCACCACCACAACCGGAACCTTTATCGAATCTGCGGCCGGCATCGAGGCCGGCGGCAGGTCGGGACTGACGGCCGTGGTTACCGCGGTTCTTTTTCTGAGCGGACTTTTCTTTGCGCCGTTTCTGAGCATCATACCGCCCTGCGCCTACGGGCCCGCCCTCATTATAGTCGGACTCCTCATGCTTCCCGCCATTACCGCCGCCCCGCTGGACGACATGACCGAATCGGTGCCGATATTCGGTGTCATTACGCTCATGAGCTTCACCTACAACATGGGGGTCGGTATGACGGCGGGTTTTGTCCTGTACCCCTTTATGAAAGTTCTGTCGGGACGAGCCCGTGAAGTGCCGCCCGGTCTGTGGATTCTCGGCGGGATTTCGCTGCTGTTCTTTGTTTTTTATCCCTACTGACGGCCGGCATAGCTGTAGACGAACGAGGCCAGGATGTTCAGCCGGTCAAGGTTGAACTTTTGCGGCAGGGGCATGAACGGGCCGGCCGCCCTCACCGTGCGGACCGATTCCCTGTCCAGAATAGGGTGCTCGGAGGGCTGGAGTACCTGCACCGCAGTGATGCGGCCCCGGGCATCGATGGAGAACCGCAGGGTCAGCGCCCCCTCGATACCCTTGTCCTGCGCAAACGGCGGGTACTGCCAGCAGGAATCGATCTTTCCCCGAACATGTGAGAGGTAGTCGGCATAGGCGCTGTTGTGCATGGCCGGGGCGTCAAGAGATATCGTTGCTTCCTTGAAATCCGGCTGCAGAGCGGCGCTTTCATTTTTTTTGCCGACATTGCTTTTTTCACGGGCCGGCTGCTTTGATTCCGGTTTTTTCGTGTCGCGCTTGGCACGGCGCTGTTTTGGCCGATCGTGGCGGTACGGCACGGGTATGAATTCAACCGTGAAAAGTTCGTTCCGGTTGACGGGTCCGGGTCCGGGCAGAAGCGAAAGGGTCAGCAGAATAATCAGGTGGGCGGCCACGGAAGCTGCAAAAAAGGGGATTCGCTCAGCGCATATGCCGTTTTTTACCATAGGTGCGAAATCTTCTTTCTACCGTGATGCAATCATTCCGGGTTTGAAAGCCTTCGGCGCTTTGCCAGTCCGAAGTGCGCAGCTTCCGCCACAGCGGATCACGGCTGCGCCAGAGAATAGACACCTTTACCCGGCCCGCCGTCGGCTGCTGCTGTCCCAATTATATGAAGAACCGCCTTTCGAACGCAAGCCTTATACGCGGGTGCCGGCGTGCGCCGCAGGGTGCGGCCCGGTCAATCTATGAACTTGACCCCTGATAGTTAAGATGCTACTAATAGTAAATTTAAAAACTGTTGCATGATAACGGGAGTGCGATTCGACAGGGTTTGCGGACATGAAAGCGGTTATGACATGACGAAAAAGAGAATATTCAGCGGCATCCAACCGACCGGCATAATTCATATCGGCAATTATATCGGTGCCATCAAGAACTGGGTCAGCCTTATCGAAGAGTATGACTGTATTTTTTGCGTTGTCGATTATCATGCGATTACGATCGAGCATGAGGCTCGATCGTTCAAAGAAAACATGCTGACTGCCGCCCGAACCCTGATGGCCTGCGGCATCGATCCAGCGCGCTGCACGCTGTTCGTACAATCGCATGTGCAGGAGCATGCCGAGCTCGCATGGATTTTCAACTGCGTGACGCCGATCGGCGACCTCGAGCGCATGACGCAGTTCAAGGATAAATCGCAGCAGCACCGGGAAAATATAAACGCCGGGCTTTTGACCTATCCGCTGCTGCAGGCGGCGGATATACTGCTGTATAAGGCTCAGGTGGTGCCGGTCGGGGAGGATCAGGTGCAGCATATCGAGCTGACCCGGCGCACGGCGCGCAGGTTCAACACGAGGTTCGGCGAGACGTTTCCGGAGCCGGACTGGCTGCTGACCGACACGCCCAAGATCATGGGTCTTGACGGCAAAACGAAGATGTCGAAATCACTCGGTAACTATATCGGCATACTCGAGGATCCGGACTCGGTCTGGGAGAAGCTTCGAACCGCGGTGACCGATGAGAACCGCAAGCGAAAGACGGATCCCGGCGATCCGGACATCTGCAACCTGTACAGTATGCACCGGGCCTTTTCAGAGGTTTCAGACCTGGAACGCATCGACAGCCAGTGCCGCACGGCGGACATCGGGTGTGTTGCATGCAAAAAGCTGTTGTACGAAAACATGATGCGGCATCTTGAGCCCGTGAGGCAGCGGGCCGCAGAACTCGAAGCCGACCCGGACGCCGTCATTGCCGCCCTCGAGAACGGGGCCGCCCGCTGCAGAGAGATCGCCGGGCAGGTCATGAGCGATGTCCGGGGCAGGATCGGAATTCGCTGAGGTGCTTCTGCAGACGATACGAGCCGCCCGGCCCGCATGCGGGCGACCAGGACAAACCACACCGGTTTTCCGGCTATGTCACCGATAGAAATTCTTAAAAAGACCCCGCTTGCACGACGCAGAGTGGCTGTGCTTGGCTTTGACGGCGTTTCATTCGATCTGCTGTCCGAGCTCGCCTGCTGGGGTGTCATGCCCAATGTCGCCGCACTGCTCAACGAGGGATTCGGCTGCGAGATGACCTCAACGATGCCGCCGGTGTCCTCCACAGCCTGGACGACCTGTACCACCGGCGTCAATCCGGCCGGGCACGGCATCTTCGGCTTTATGGAGCGTCGCCGCGAATCCTACGGCATCTATTTCCCCAACGCCTCCCATGTCAAGGCGCCCACCCTGTGGGATATCCTGTCGGATAAGGGGCTCAAGACGGTTGCGGTCAACATTCCGCACACCTATCCGGCCCGCGAGACAAACGGAATTCTTATTTCCGGTTTTGCCGCGCTCGATCTTGAGAGCGCCGTGTATCCGCGTCAGCTTGTGGATGCTTTGCGCAGAATCGACTACCGCGTCGATGTCGACGTGCAGCATGCACCGGCAGATCCGGCTGTGTTTTTCAAGGATCTCACCTTTTCCCTCAACAAACGTCGTGAAACATGCAGCTATCTTATGAACAGGACGGACTGGGATTTGTTTATGGTGGTTTTTACCGGCCCTGAGCGCCTGATGCAGTATTTCTGGAGAGATATCGAAGACACTTCATCCGTGCGGCACAAAGCCGTTATGGAGTACTTCAGGTCGCTTGACGATGCCGTCGGAGAAATGACCGGTAAGTTCGGCGACGACGTTGCCCTGCTGATGGTTTCCGACCACGGCTTCGGGAGGTTGCGCCATGAGGTGTATCTGAATGAATGGCTGCTGCAGCACGGCCTGCTCGCTTTCATGGAGGGCGCGGAGCCGTCGTTTGAAAATATCGACGGCCGCAACACGAAAGCGTTTGTGCTCGATCCGGGGCGCGTCTACGTGAACCTCAAGGGGACGATGCCGCAGGGGTGTGTGGAGCCGGGCGAGGAGTACGAGCAGCTGATAAAAGAGCTGAACTCTGCTTTTTTCAGCCTGAAAAACGAATCGACCGGTGAGCCGGTCATAAGCAGCGTGTTCCGCCGGCAGGATATCTACGGCGGTCCCCTGCTGGAAAAGAGCCCCGATCTTGTTCTCTGGGGGGCCCCCGGGTATTCCTTGAAGGGCATGCTTTCAAGCGATGGTGTTCAGGGGTTTGAAAACCGCCGGGGTATGCACACCTACAGTGATGCGTTTTTTTACATGCGCGGCCTGCAGGGCCTGCAGCGCAGGCCCCGCATAGAGGATGTCGCACCCACCGTTCTGCACCTGCTGCGCGTACCGGTACCGGACGATATGGACGGCAAAGCGCTTGTCTAGCTTTTCAGAAGCTTTCCTTCGTGAGATTGAAATACCCGAAGCGCAGCTGCGGATATGCATCCTGCAGGTCGTGCAGCATGGCATCGAATCCCATGCCCGGCGTTTCCGGGGCTTCAAGAGCATCGAGATACAGTTCGGGATCGATATTCAGGTTTTTGAAATGAATGAGATGCGGCTGCGCAGTATCTATCAGATGCCGCAGGGCATCGAGCTCTTCTGGCTGGTCCGTGATGCCCGGAAACACAAGGTAGTTGATCATGGTAAATACGCCCCGGCGCACTGCGGTTGTAATCGAGTGGACGACATCTTCGAAGGTATAGCCTTTGGGAAGATAGTAGCGGTCATACAGGTTTTTCCGGGCGCTGTTGATGCTGATGCGGATGCTGTCGAGCCCGCTGTCGCACACCGCGGCCACCCGTTCCGGCAAACTGCCGTTTGTGTTAAGGTTGATCGTGCCCCGCGCGGTTTTTTTTCTGATCTGTCCGATGGACCTTCCGATCAGTTCCCCCTGCAGGATCGGCTCTCCTTCGCAGCCCTGTCCGAAGCTGATAATGGGGTCGGGTGCTTCCGCAAGATGCTGCGTGAAGGGTTCGACGATTTCTTCCGTATCGGGTACGAAGCCGATGCGGTCCTGGGGTGAGGCACAGGGGCCGCCGGGCTGAAACGAAATGCATCCGAGGCAGGCCGCGTTGCATGCGGGGCTGGTCGGAATGGGAGCCTCCCACCTGCGGAAAAAGAAGTTCTTGGCGGCAAAGCAGTGGTATTCCGTCGCACAGCGCTTCAGGTGTGCTACCAGCCTGTTGGCGGGGTTCTCCCGCAGGCGACGGTCGAGTTCCGGCAGCATCAGGCGGTCGTCGAAATTTTCGGGGTTCCAGCGGAAGTTGTCGTCGATTTCGAATGCGGGAGCATACCAGGCATTGCCGTAAAATCCGACGGCGCTGTAGGCCCACATGGGCAGCGTATAGTTTTTTTCGCTGTAGTCCATGGCGGGCAGCAGCAGCCGGACCCAGCCCTGTTGTATAAACGTGGAGACAGCGCTGCAGCGTACGGTTTCGGAACCGAGTTTTGTTTCGGTCAGCAGCACGAAACGGTCATTCCTGCGGTCATAGCCGTAGGGGGGGCAGCCCGGATGATAGTACAGTCTGCTCATGGGAGGTGTTTCCACCAGTGTATCCGGGTCGGGGCGCACAAGACGGCTACCGCTGCATCCGGCCATTTCCAGGTACGGATGGTCATAGATGGTGCCGTTGTCGTCGGCAAACAGCAGCCGCGGTATCGGGTCCATCACCGGGCGAGGTCCATGACGGCGGCTACCACGGCTTCGGCGCTCAGCGCTACCTCGGCGATGCCGGATGCCAGCATGTAGGCCGGAGACGTTGCAACGCGGTGTGCGGTATCGACAACCGCATTGTCTACAGTGCAGGAAACGTGCACGGCTCCCATGCGGTTGACGGCATCGGCTACCTCGGCGTCGTTCCCGACCGTAACCTGCACCGCGCGGCCGAGCGCACCGGCAACGCGGGCGATCAGGACCGGCGCGATGCACAGGGCGCCGAGCGGCTTGCCCGCATCGAGCATCTCGCTGATGAGACGCTGCGCCTGTCCGTTCACCCGGCAATCGGCGCCGTCAACGGCGAATGTACAGAGGTTTTTTGCAGCACCGAAACCGCCGGGAAACAGCAGAACATCGATATCCGCAGCACCGACAGCGGCCATGTCCCGTATGCTGCCGCGAGCAATTCTGGCACCTTCCAGCAGCATGCTGCGGTGCTCCGCTGCCTCCGGTTCGTTTGTCAGGTGGTTGACAACATGCATCTGCTCCGCGTCAGGGGCCATGCAGACAACTTCGGCTCCTGCACGGTCAAGACAGAGCATTGTCAGGACAGCTTCGTGGATTTCGGTGCCGTCCATTACGCCGCATCCCGAAAATACGATCCCCGCTTTCATACTCCTCCTCCTGTTTTATTACAGACCAATATATTCTTGACAATACGCCGGTTAACATATAAAACCCCATACTATTCATTATAATAATCTGATTGCAATATTTTTTTTATCATGAAAAACAGGATAACTTTTCTTATCATAGCATCCAAAAGCGGCAAGCAGCGCCGTTTTTCAGTCAGTAAAAATCTTTTACTGTGCATCATTGTTCTCGCCCTGGCCCTTTTAGGCGGCGGCATATACGGAGCATGGAAATACCGGGAAAATGCCGCTCTTCAAAAGGAGTGCATGCTTCTGGAAGCGGAAAAAGAGCAGCTTGAAGCTGTAATGCGTACCGTTACCGATATCAAACGCGATGAGGTCGCTATCCGCAAACTGCTGGGGCTTGAGAGTATGAATGATAACAAAGAAAAACCTTGATTTTTGCCGGTGCTGCAAGTACATTTATTTTTTATTAATCGCCCGGCATCGTTGAACAGACAGTTTTACCGCACCCGCCGGGGTGCGCAGCATTTTCAGCGCACAGACAAGATGGAGGTGTTCGACTATGGCCCTATTTAAAAAAGAAGGTGACATGAACAGGCTCGATACCCTCATAGGGCACGGTACTATTTTTGAAGGGGCGCTGACCTCCAAGGAAAGCATCTGCGTCGAAGGTACGGTCCGCGGCAAAATAGTTTGTGACGGCAGCGTCATCATCGGCGAAAAGGGCAGGGTAGATGCCGATATTCTTGCCGATACGGTTTTGCTCGGCGGCGAGGTCAACGGTAATATTGTGGCGAAAACAAAGCTCGAGATCACTACGAGCGGAAAACTGAGAGGCGATATAAAAACAGGGAGCCTTATTATCGCCGAGGGTGTTCTGTTCGAAGGTAAATGCCAGATGATAACCGAAGAGCGGGGCGCGCTTCCCAGCCCCAAAGACGAAATCGACAACGAGGAACTGCACGTGCAGTAGCTGCTGCAGTTTCGATATCCTTCCACGCAGTAACCGGATAATCCCCCTTTCGTTAATTATCGATAAATAAAGCATTAATTTATTATAATTTTATGTAATTTATTGTTTTTTGCTTTTACTGCCGATTGACTTTTCGGTACTTTTTTGTTATTCTTGATACTATCTTCAATTCACATTTCATTCAGATGATAATCCACTGCAGCACAAGAGAGCTCATAGAAGTGCCGGCGTTGTCGGATATGGTTTTAGGTAGTGATATGTATTTGCAGCATGAACCGAAGCAGTACTAACGTATACGGATCGGAATTATGGAATCAAGCAATCTGCGGCCCAGGACAGTCTATATACTTTATGGCGTTATAACCGTTTTGCTGACCGTCAATACCATAATGACCTGCACGCTCAGCGTACAGATCCGCAGCGACCGGGAAGCACTTGAGCTGCTTCAGTGCGAGGTACAGGAACTGAAACGTGCGCTGGAGGTTGAAATACAGCTGCGCCAGGAACTGTTCCCGCAGCTTAAAAAATCGGCAAAGCTCTTACAGAAGTATAATCCCCGGCTTGCCTACTCTACCGCTTTGGCGTATGCCGGCAAGATTTACGAATGCAGCGACGACATTGTTTCCATGAACATACTGACGGCCCTGATCGTTGTCGAGTCCAGCGCGGATGTCCGTGCCGTCAGCCGGAAGGGTGCCCTCGGTCTCACGCAGGTGATGCCCCATATCTGGAAGTACAACAAGGAAATTCTGATCGACCCCTACCGCAACATCGAGATAGGCTCGGGAATCCTGCGACACTATATCAAGCGCTTCGGCCTTCCAAAATCCACCGCCTCATTTCACAGGCGCACTATTTGCAAGCCACCGGAG